>NZ_VZPL01000008.1 GCF_008801575.1 Xanthomonas cissicola
CCATCCCGAACTCGGAAGTGAAACGCAGCTGCGCCGATGGTAGTGTGGCTCAAGCCATGCGAGAGTAGGTCATCGCCAGGGGCTTTACCCCGAATCCCTCAGTCCAATGGACTGAGGGTTTCTTTTTTTGCGCCAGCGCTGGACAGCACTGCGCGCAACGCGACTCACATCCCGCCACGCCGTGGCTGCGTCCGGGGGGAGTTGGCGCATTGCGCCGCTTGCTGATCGGCGCCTCGGCACCGAGATCGCCCTGCTCGCGGCAACAGAGCCAGGCCAAGTGTCCCGCACGGGTGTTGGCACGAAGCCTTGCAACGCAGCACTCGCAAATCCCTTGGAAAAGGGGTGTGCTCCGCCTCTCTGGGCGTCAACCTGCCTGGCCAATGCCAGACGCACGGTGCGGCAGTCGTTGTAGCGATAACAGACATTGCCCATGACAGCCTGCTTGGCCGACGTCCTTGCCGGCATATCCTTGACACAAAGGACGGCCTAAAGCAGATCGATCACGGCATCTGCGATGTTTCCCACATCTTTGATGAGACCAGATGCAAGGCACCAGTGGTAACACGACGCGCGGTGGAGGTGTCCGATAACTCTTGGATCGAATCCAGGGATGTACGCCATCAGGGCGCCCGCCTGGGAGCCGTCGATTCGAATAGCTGGCGAAGTGCGCCACGAAGGCCCGCCCATTGTTCGCCGAGCTGTGACCGATGCTCTGGATCGTTGGGATATCCACCACGACTGACAATCTGAAAAGCTGCGCCAGCCAACAAAAAACCCCGCATGAGCGGGGTTTTTTGTTGTTGTGCTGACAGTACATCTGGCTGCAATCGGTAATGGGGAACCGTTCATCGTGCAGACGCCAGCATCTGCTGGCCGGCAATCAGTCACCCAAGGTCAATAGCGAGGCATTGCCACCTGCCGCGGTGGTGTTGACGGTGACGACCTTCTCGGTTGCGAAACGCAGCAGGTAATGCGGGCCGCCGGCCTTGGGGCCGGTGCCGGACAGGCCCTGGCCGCCGAACGGTTGTACGCCGACCACGGCGCCGATCTGGTTGCGATTGACGTAGACGTTGCCTACCGCCACGCGCGAGGTGATGCGGTCGATCGTCTCATCGATACGCGAATGGACACCCAACGTGAGGCCGTAACCGGTTGCGTTGATCTGCTCGATGACGGCATCGAGCTGGTCGGCTTTCCAGCGAATCACGTGCAGCACCGGCCCGAAAATTTCCCGCTGGAGCTGAGAAAGCGATGTCAGCTCATAGGCGCGTGGAGCGAAAAAGCTACCGTGTGCGGTGTTACCGGCCAGGGCGGTGCTGCCGATCAGACGCGCTTGCCGATCCATGCGTGCAGCGTGATCGTCGAGAATCTTGAGGGCATCGGCATCGATGACAGGGCCAACGTCGGTCGAGGGCAGGCCCGGATCGCCGATCTTCAACTCACCCATCGCACCGGCCAGCATCGTCATGACCTTGTCGGCGATGTCGTCCTGGACGAACAGGACGCGCGCCGCGGAGCAGCGCTGCCCGGCCGAGATGAAGGCACTGGAAATGGCGTCTTTGACCACCGCTTCGGGCAGCGAGGACGAGTCAGCGATGAAGGCGTTCTGGCCGCCGGTTTCGGCGATCAAGACGCCGATGGCAGCATCACGTGCGGCCAGGGTGCGGTTGATGATGCGTGCGGTTTCGGTAGAACCGGTGAATGCAACGCCGGCAACGCGCGGGTCGTTGGTCAGCGCAGCACCAACGGTAGCGCCATCACCTGGCAGGAACTGCACAGCCGCTTCCGGTACGCCGGCTTCGTGCAGCAGCTTGACCGCTGCAAAGCCGATCAGGTTGGTCTGCTCGGCCGGTTTGGCGATGACCGTGTTGCCGGCCGCCAGCGCTGCGGCGACCTGACCGAGGAAGATCGCCAACGGGAAGTTCCACGGACTGATGCAGACAAAGACGCCACGCCCGTGCAGCTGCAGCTCGTTGGATTCGCCGGTCGGTCCAGGCAGGCGCTCCGGGGCACCGAATTGCGCACGCGCCTGGCCGGCGTAATAGCGCAGGAAATCGACGGCCTCGCGGACTTCGGCCACTGCGTCGGGCAGCGTCTTGCCGGCTTCCTTGACGCAGATCGCCATGAACTCGGACATGCGCGTTTCGAGCAGATCAGCTGCATGTTCCAGGATGGTGGCGCGGCTCGCTGCAGGTGTGCGGTTCCAGGCCGGCTGCGCGGCCACAGCGCTGGCCAGCGACTTCTGGACGGTGTCCGGATCGGCCGGGTGCCACTGTCCAACCGTCTCGCGGCGATCTGCCGGATTCAACACCGCTTGGCTGGGCGTGCTGATCAGCGCACCAGGCACCAGGGGCGTGGCCTTCCAGGGTTTGATCGCGGCGTTGAGTTGCTCGGCCAGCTGGCGCAGATCGTTGTCGTTGGCGAGATTGGCGCCCATGGAGTTTTTCCTGTTCTGGTTCTGGCTACGCAGCAAATCGGCTGGCAGTGGAATCTTGGGATGCGGGATGGAAGTAAATGACGTCACAGCCTCGACCGGGTCGCGGATGAGGTCTTCGATGGCGACATCCTCGTCGGTGATGCGATTGACGAAGCTGGAATTGGCGCCGTTTTCGAGCAAACGTCGCACCAGATACGGCAGCAGATCTTCGTGCGAGCCGACCGGTGCATAGACGCGGCATGGCAGATCGAGACGATCGGCAGGAATCACTTCGGCATACAGGTCATCGCCCATGCCGTGCAGTTTCTGGTGCTCGTAGGTCTTGCCTGCCGCAATCGCACGGACTGCCGCAATGGTCTGCGCGTTGTGCGTGGCGAACATCGGGTAGAGCGCGTCGCTGTGCGCGAACATGCGACGTGCGCATGCCAGGTACGACACGTCGGTGTTCTGCTTGCGCGTAAACACCGGGTAGCCGGGATGCCCTTCGATCTGCGCGCGCTTGATCTCTGCGTCCCAGTACGCGCCTTTGACCAGGCGCACCGGAATACGTCGTCCGACACGGCGCGCCAGATCGGCAAGAAAATCGATCGTGTACGGCGTGCGTTTTTGATAGGCCTGCACGGCCAGGCCATAGCCTTCCCAGCCATCCAATGACGGGTCGGAGAAGGTGGCCTCGATGATGTCCAGCGACAGTTCCAGCCGGTCGGCTTCTTCGGCGTCGACGGTGTAGCCGATGCCGTACGACTTGGCCAACTGCGCAAGTTCCAGCACGCCCGGCACCAGCTCTGCCATCACGCGGGCGCGTTTGGCGTGCTCGTAACGCGGGTACAGCGCCGACAACTTGATCGAGATGCTGGGCGCGGCAAATACATCGGTACCGACGAAGCTACCGCTGCGGCCGATCGCATGAATCGCATCCCGATACGCCTGCAGATAGCGCTGCGCATCCTTCATGGTGAGCGCGCCTTCGCCAAGCATGTCGAACGAATAACGGTAGTTGGCGTTGTCGCCCTTGCGCGAACGCGACAGCGCCTCACCGATGGTACGGCCCATGACGAACTGGTGGCCCATGATCTTCATGGCCTGGCGCACGGCCAGGCGAATGACCGGCTCGCCGACGCGGCCGATCAGGCGCTTGAAGGCGCCCGGCACATCGGCGCGGGTGAGGTCGTTGAGCTGTACCAACTGACCGGTCAGCATCAGGCCCCAGGTGGAAGCGTTGACCAGCACCGAATCGCTGCCGCCCATATGCTTCTTCCAATCCGCATCGCCAAGCTTGTCGCGGATCAGCTTGTCGGCAGTGTCCTGGTCGGGAATGCGCAACAGCGCCTCGGCCACGCACATCAGCAGCACGCCTTCTTCGCTGCCCAGGTCGTATTGGCGCATGAAGGCTTCGATGGCGCCCTGGTCCTGCGCACGCGCCCGCACACGGGTAACCAGATCGGCAGCGATCGCCTGCACGTTGGCTTGCTCAGCGACAGGCAGGCGTGCCTGGTCGAGCAATTCACGCACGTGCTCGGTTTCGTCCTTGAGCCAGGCCGCGGTGATGGCGGCACGCAAAGCGCCAGGTGCGGCGGGCAGTTCGGGCGCCAGCAGCGGGCGCGCAACTGAGGTGGAGGCAAGCGGGTCGAGCTGAGCGTTCATGCGAAAAGTGCCTTGGATTCCGTGCTCATTCTAGTGAGCCAAACGGCTCGCGCACTTGTGTGGAAGCGGCGGCTTTCCCGCCGTTTTGTGCATGCCGCCGGCGCAGGTGCGCGGTGCGGGGTGTCGGCACGACGATCGTCGTGAGACTTGGAAGTGATTGAATTTAGACGCACTTTTAGCTGCACTGCAGCAAATTTTTGATCGCCGGAAATGCTTGCCGCATGCGTTGGCGCGGGTCTACCATCGGGCTATTCCCGCAGTGCGCTGCGTGCTGTTTATGATCGAAGTGCTGCCGTTGATGTCCGGAGGGGTTGGGACGCAGCTGCGGTTGCGACCTCCGCGGGCACTGTCGGCCAAGCAATTCGTGCAGCTGTTCGCAGTGTTGGCGGGAACGATGTGGTTATTTGCAGGCCTGGGGTGGTGGACCGGCAATGCGTTCGCGCCGGTTTTTGCCCTGGTACACAGTGGTGTGGTGGCGCTGGCGCTACGGCAGTTGTGGCGAAGTGGCGAGCGCGAAGAAGCGATCCGGGTGGGGGAGGCCGTTGTCGAGGTGTTTCCGTCCGGGCATGCGCCACCAGCGTTTCAGGCACATCCGCACTGGGTGCGGCTTTGCATAGAACGCGATGACAGGGTGTTGCTGGTCAGCAGCGGCAAGCAGATCGAGATCGGAAGTTTTCTCGGGCCGGCCGAACGTGTGGAACTGGCAACGACGCTCAAACGCTTGCTCGCGGCCGCCAATGGCCGTCACCGATGACGTAAGGGTCTAGGCAATGACGCAACGCAGCAGCTGGAAGTCGATCAACACCTGCACACAAGTAGGCCTGGCGATGGCGGCGCTGCTGAGCGCGCCGGTGGCCTGGGCGCAATCGGCCGATCCAAAGGAATGGCAGCTCAACATGGGGCGCGGGGTGACCCAGACCGCGCGCATGGCCTACGAGGCGCACATGGTGGCGCTGTGGGTGTGCGTGGCGATTGGCGCGCTGGTGTTTTCGGCGATGGGCTATGCGATGTTCAAGTTCCGCAAGTCCAAGGGCGCGGTGGCCGCGCAATTCAGTCACAACACTACCGCGGAAGTGCTGTGGACGGTGATTCCGGTCCTGGTGCTGATCGCGATGGCGTGGCCGGCGACGGCGAAACTGATCGCGATGTACGACACCCGCGAATCGGAAATGACGGTCAAGGTGACCGGCTATCAGTGGATGTGGAAATACGAATATCTAGGCCAGGGCGTGGAATTCACCAGTCGCCTGGCACGCGAATCCGATCGCATCCGCCAAAGCGGCGAGCGCCCCACCGCAGCCTCGCAGCCGCATTATCTGCTGGATGTCGACAACCGCCTGGTGCTGCCGGTCAATACCAAGATCCGCTTCGTGATTACTGCCGACGATGTGATCCATGCCTGGTGGGTGCCGGCGCTGGGATGGAAGCAAGATGCGATTCCCGGCATCGTCAACGAAGCCTGGACCAACATCGAGCAACCGGGCGTGTATCGCGGGCAGTGCGCCGAGTTGTGCGGCAAGGATCATGGCTTCATGCCGATCGTGGTGGAGGCGCTGCCCAAGGCTGACTTCCAGCGCTGGCTGGCGTCGCGTCGTCGTGCGTCAGGCACGGCGCCGGGAGCGGCGCCAGCCGCCGCACCGACGCCGGCCAGTGCACCGGCCGCTCCGGCAGGTGACGCCGCGCCTGCCGCGGTACCGGCCCAGGCCGCAGCACCGACCGCCGCTCTCTAATCGCCCGCAACCGCTCGCTTCGCAGAGGTCGTTCCGTCATGGCGCATACCGCAGTCGATCACCACGGACACCACCAGCCCGGTTTCGTCGAGCGCTGGTTCTTTTCGACCAATCACAAGGACATCGGCACGCTGTACCTGCTGTTCTCCTTCGTGATGTTTATCATCGGCGCGGCGATGAGCGTCGTGATTCGCGCGGAATTGATGCAGCCCGGCCTGCAGTTCGTCAAACCGGAATTCTTCAACCAGATGACCACCGTGCATGCACTGGTGATGATCTTCGGCGGCGTGATGCCGGCTTTCGTCGGCTTGGCCAACTGGATGATCCCGTTGCAGATCGGTGCACCGGACATGGCATTGCCGCGCATGAACAACTGGTCGTTCTGGCTGTTGCCGGTCGCCTTTACCCTGCTGCTGCTGACGCTGTTCCTGCCGGGTGGCGCGCCAGCCGGTGGCTGGACGCTGTACCCCCCGCTGTCGCTGCAGGGCGGGTACAACGTCGCCTTCAGTGTGTTTGCGATCCATGTGGCCGGCGTCAGTTCGATCATGGGCGCGATCAACATCATCGCCACCGTTCTCAACATGCGCGCGCCGGGCATCGATCTGCTGAAGATGCCGATCTTCTGTTGGGCCTGGCTGATCACCGCGTTCCTGCTGATCGCGGTGATGCCGGTGCTGGCCGGCGCAGTGACGATGTTGCTGACCGACAAGTTCTTCGGCACCAGTTTCTTCAACGCGGCCGGCGGCGGTGACCCGGTGATGTACCAGCACATCTTCTGGTTCTTCGGGCACCCGGAGGTGTACATCATGATCTTGCCGGCGTTCGGCGTGGTCAGCGAAATCATCCCGACCTTCAGCCGCAAGCCGCTGTTCGGTTATCAGGCGATGGTGTACGCCATCGCAGCGATCGCGTTCCTGAGCTTTATCGTCTGGGCGCACCACATGTTCACCGTGGGCATGCCGCTCGGTGGCGAAATCTATTTCATGTTCGCCACCATGCTGATCTCCATCCCGACCGGGGTGAAGGTGTTCAACTGGGTCAGCACGATGTGGAAAGGCTCGCTGACCTTCGAATCGCCGATGTTGTGGGCCGTGGCGTTCGTGATCCTCTTCAGCATCGGTGGTTTTTCCGGCTTGATGCTGGCGATCGTGCCAGCGGATTTCCAGTATCACGACACCTACTTCGTGGTGGCCCATTTCCACTACGTGCTGGTGACCGGTGCGGTGTTCGCGCTGATTGCGGCGGTGTACTACTGGTGGCCCAAGTGGACCGGGCGGATGTACAACGAGACCTGGGCCAAGGTGCACTTCTGGTGGACGATGGTATTCGTCAACCTGCTGTTCTTCCCGCAGCACTTCCTCGGCTTGGCCGGCATGCCGCGGCGCATTCCCGACTACAACGTGGTGTTCGCCGACTGGAATCTGGTCAGTTCGATCGGCGCGTTCGGCATGTTCGTCACGCCGTTCCTGATGGCCGCGATCCTGCTGTCCTCGTTGCGGAGTGGCGCGCGGGCACAGGCGCGTTCCTGGGAAGGTGCCAAGGGCCTGGAATGGACGGTGCCGTCACCTGCCCCGGCGCATACCTTCACCGTGCCGCCGGTGATCAAGCCTGGAGATCTTGCGCATGAAGACATCGGCCACTGAGTCCGCCTCGGAGCCGGCGGTGACGCGTTTGCTATCTGCTGCGGAACGGCAGGCGCAGCAGCGCCGTGCGGTACGCCGTACCGCAATCACGGTCGGCATCATCGCGTTGCTGATCTATGCAGGCTTCATCGCCTCGGGAGTCATCGGGCGGTGAGTGCACGCGCGCCCGCACATGCACCAACCGCCGGCTTGTTCAAGCTGCTGGGCGTGGTGCTGGGCGTGTTTGTGCTGACGTTTTCCCTGGTGCCGCTCTACCGCATCGCCTGCGAGAAAGTGTTTGGCATCCGCATGGAGCGTGCGCCTGGCAGCACGCGCGCAAACGCGGGCGCGCCACCTGCCGCCGGCAAGCGCACGGTGCGCGTGGAGTTCGATGGCGGGGTCAATTCCAAACTGCCGTGGACCTTCCATCCCGAACAGATGACGATGGATGTGGTGCCGGGCGAGCTCAACGAGGCGCTGTATTTCGCGCGCAACGATGGCGCGCGTGCGGTGGTGGGCAGTGCGGTGCCCTCGGTTGCCCCTGCGCGTGCGTCGGGCTACTTCAACAAAACCGAGTGCTTCTGCTTTACCGCGCAGACCTTGCAAGCCGGCGAAACGCGCGACATGCCGCTGCGTTTCATCGTCGACCCCGCACTGCCGCCGGAAGTCACCACGATTACCTTGTCCTATACGTTCTATCGCAACGACGCGCTGACCTCGGAACTGCAGGGCGGCGGCACGTCTGCCGCGCCGCGCGCCGCACCCTGATTCTTCATCCACACGCACCACGACACGGAAGCAACGCCATGGCCGATCACAGTCCCAACGCCGACGCGTATTTCGTCCCGAGCCAGAGCAAATGGCCCTTTGTCGGGTCGATTGCGATGTTCGTGATGATGATTGGCGTGGCCAGCTGGCTCAACGACGCCGCATGGGGGCGCTGGACCTTCTTCGCCGGCGTGGCGATGCTGCTGGCGACGTTGTTCATGTGGTTTGGCGATGTCATCCGCGAATCCAATGCCGGGCACTACAACCGCCAGGTGGATGGCTCGTTCCGCATGGGGATGGTGTGGTTCATCTTCTCCGAGGTGATGTTCTTCTGCGCGTTCTTCGGTGCGCTGTTCTACACGCGTGTGCTGACGCTGCCCTGGCTGGGCGGGGAAGGCGACGGCGTGATGACCAACGAACTGCTGTGGAATGGCTATTCCGCTGCCTGGCCGACCAATGGCCCGGGCACGATCGGTGGGCAGTTCCAGACCATCCCGGCCTGGGGCCTGCCGCTGATCAATACGCTGATCCTGCTTAGCTCCGGCGTGACCTTGACCATCGCCCACCACGCACTCAAGGGCGGGCGCCGTGGCGCGCTCTTGTTATGGCTGGGGTTGACCGTGCTGCTGGGTTGCGTGTTCCTGTTCTTGCAGGCCGAGGAATACATCCACGCCTATACCGAGCTCAATCTCACGCTGGGCTCGGGCATCTACGGTTCGACGTTCTTCATGCTGACCGGCTTCCACGGCATGCACGTGCTGCTGGGCACGATCATGTTGGCAGTGATGTGGCTGCGCGCGGCGAAAGGGCACTTCAGCCGCGACAATCACTTCGCTTTCGAAGCGGCTGCGTGGTACTGGCACTTCGTCGACGTGGTGTGGCTGGCGCTGTTTTTGTTCGTGTATGTCCTTTGAGAATCGGGAGTCGGGAATCGGGAATCGCCAGAGCGAGCCTGCTTTTGACTTTTACGATTCCCTACTCCCAATTCCCCTTTCCCGACTCCTCAGCGGCCGAGCCCATGCGGCTTGATCCAGCCGGTATAGATGCCGAGGATCACGATGGCGATCAACGCCACCGATAGGCCGATGCGCCAGGTCAGGGCGTTGACGGTGCGCTTGGTCTGGCCGCGGTCGGTCAGCAGGTAGTAGAGGCCGGCGCCCAGGTTCCATAAGATCACGATCAGGAAGGCGACAATCAGCAGCGTCTTGAGCGAATCGTTCACAACAGCCCCGGGTGCAGTCGGCGTGGTGATGGCATTGCACGCCTTTTTGCGTCGCTTGTCATGACGCGCAAGCACACGGCGGTGTTTGGCTGGTGTCTGGCGCTGCTAGTGAGCGCGGGTTTTGCGGCGCTTGGGCATTGGCAACTGCAGCGGATGCATAGCAAGCAAGCCTTGCTGGACCGTGCCGCACATGTGCGAGACACCACGCTGCCCTTGGGGCAGGCGCTGGCGACGCCCAATGAGTTGGCATGGGTGCGTGGAAGCGTTCGTTTCTTGCCGCAACTGGTCTTGCTGGACAATCAGCTGCATGACGGACGTGCCGGCGTGCGCGTGTATCAGCTGGCAGCGCCAGAAGGCGTATCGACAGGCGTGCTGGTGGATCTGGGCTGGCTGCCATTACCGGCCGATCGGCAGTTGCCCGGCATCGTTGCGCTGAAAGGCGTGCAGACGGTGCAGGGACTCTTGAGCGCACCGCCGTCTGCGGGATTGGCGATCGGGCCGGCGCTGGCGCCGGGGGCTGCGGCGCAGACCTGGCTGGCCACCCGACTGGATCTGCAGGTCCTACGCAGCACGCTTGGCAGGCGCGACATTTCGTCGCAGGTCTTGCGCCTGGACCCTGCACTGCCGGTTGGCTACACACGCGATCTGGACATGCTGCCAAACACCCTGCCGCCCGCGCGGCACTTGGGTTATGCGGTGCAATGGTTCGGGCTGGCCGCTGCGGTCCTGGCGACCGCAACGCTGCTGACATGGCGTGCGCGCCGCCGCAGCCGCAGGCACTGACGCCTGCGGCATGAGAAAATCGCTGTCATGACCTCCTCCACATCGGCCACGCCGCATTCGGTCAAACGCGGCCGCAGGATGCTGATTGCCCTGGCGGTGCTGTTCTTCGGCTCGATGTTGCTGGCCGGCGTGCTGCGCTTCTCCGGATGGCAGCCGGCTTCCATGCGCAACAACGGCGAACTGCTGAAGCCGCCCGCGGATCTGCGGGCGCTGGTGCCGGTACGTGCGAACGGGCAGCCCCATGCCTGGGCGCCGAGCGAGCGCATCTGGCGCATTGCAGTGGCGCCGCCGGCCGATTGCACGCAGCAGTGCGTGGCCTTGGCCGCAGAGCTGGACAAGGTATGGCAACTGCTCGGGCATCGTGCCGACAAGGTGGAGGTACTGTGGATCGGTGCGCCGCCGGCGGGGCTGCCGCCGATGCCCGCATTGCGCGTGCTACGCGACGATGCCCCCTTGCGCCAGGCATTGCCGCGCGGCACCGATGCGGCCGGCGTGCCGGTGTATGTGATCGACCCCAATGGCTTTGTGATCCTGCGGTATGCCCCCGGCTTCGACCCGGCCGGCCTGCGGTCGGATCTGGTCAAGCTGCTGAAACTGATGTGAGCCCGTTTCGATGAACCTGTTTGCGCCACCGGCGTTGTTCCGTCACTTCCATCGCATGGCCTGGCTGGCCGCGCTGTTCACTGCGAGCACGATCCTGTTCGGGTCGTTCGTGCGGTTGTCCGATGCCGGCATGAGCTGCCCGGACTGGCCCACCTGCTACGGCCGTGTGACCTGGCCGCAGACCAGCGACGAAGCCAATACGCACGTGGCCAGCAGGATCCGCCCGCTGGAATCGCACAAGGCCTGGCGCGAACAGGTTCACCGTTTCCTGGCCGGTGCGTTGGGCGTGGAAGTGTTGGTGTTGTCGTTGCTGGCGGTGCGTCGCCGTCGCATGGGCATTGCCCAGGTGGTGTCGGCTGCGGTGCTGGTGGCGTTGTCGATCCCGCTCTACATGTCCGGCTGGCACGCCACGGCGTTCGGCATGGCGATCACCGGCGAGGCCATCCTGCTGCTGGCGGCATTGCGCTGGAGCAACATCGATCTGGCGCGCGCAGCGGTGCTGACGCTGGCGGTGGTGATCTTCCAGGCCTTGCTGGGCATGTGGACGGTGACGTTGCTGCTCAAGCCGATCGTGGTGATGGGGCACTTGCTGGGCGGTATGCTGATGTTCTCGCTGCTGGTGTGGATGGCCTGGCGTGCGACGCATCTGCCGATCACCCTGGCCGATGCATCGCGCTTGAAGTGGCTGCTGCGCCTGGGCGTGGCGGTGCTGGGTCTGCAGATCGCGCTCGGTGGCTGGGTCAGCGCCAACTACGCCGCGCTGGCGTGCGGCGGCGGCAGCTGGTCGGCCGACAACTTCCCGCGCTGCGTCAGCCAGTGGTGGCCGCCGCACGATTTCCGTGAAGGTTTCACGCTATGGCGCGGCATCGGGGTGGATTACGAAGGCGGCGTGCTGGACGGTGCGGCACGTATCGCGATCCAGATGGCGCACCGGCTATGGGCAATTGCGACCGCGCTGTACTTATGGTGGCTGGCCTGGCGCTTGTCGCGCTCGCCGGGCATGCGGGTGTGGGCCGGCGCATTGGCGCTGCTGGTGGCCGTGCAGGTGACCCTGGGCATGCTCAACGTGAAGCTGGCGCTGCCGCTGGAGGTCTCGGTCATGCATAACGGCGGGGCGGTGGCGTTGTTGTTCGTGCTGGTCTCGCTGCTGGCGCGGCTGCGCGCGCCGGAGTGAGCATGGCTGTCAGCGCACGCGATTATTGGGATCTGACCAAACCCAAGGTGGTGGCACTGATCGTGTTCACCGCCTTGGTGGGGATGTTCCTGGCTATTCCCGACATGCCGACCTGGCTGCAGGTGCGCACCGGCGCGCTGGGCTTCCTGGGCATCTGGCTGGCCGCCTCGGCGGCGGCGGCGATCAACCAATTGCTTGATGCCAAGATCGACGCACAGATGGCGCGCACCTCATGGCGCCCATTGGTGGTGGGCAAGGTGCGGCCCTGGCAGGTGCTGGTGTTCGCCGGCGTGCTGATCGTGATCTCCATGACCATTCTGGTGGTGTGGGTGAATGTCATCACCGCCGTGCTGACCTTCGCCTCGCTGATCGGGTATGCGGTGATCTACACCGTCTACCTGAAGCGCGCGACCTCCCAGAACATCGTGATCGGCGGCCTGGCCGGCGCCACGCCGCCGATGCTGGGCTGGGCCGCGGTGACCGGGCTGCCGACCAGCGCCGACTGGATCAATGCCTCGTTGCTGGTGCTGATCATCTTCATCTGGACGCCGCCGCATTTCTGGGCGCTGGCAATCTTTCGTCGCGCCGATTACGCCAAGGCGGCCATCCCGATGTTGCCGGTGACCCATGGTGTGCCGCATACGCGCAAGCAGATCCTGGTCTACACCGTATTGCTGGCGATCGTGACCTTGGCGCCGGTGGCGGTGGGCATGAGCGGGATGTTCTACCTGGGCGGCGCAGCCGTGCTCAATGCGGTGTTCCTCTGGTACGCGTGGCGCATGCTGAACCCGCCGGACGAACTGTTTTCGATGAAGATGTTCGGGTACTCCATCGTATACCTGATGGCGTTGTTCGCCTTCCTGATGGTCGATCACTGGTTGCTGCCGGGTTAGGGCGCGGCACCGTCGGTACCGCGTCCTTCGCAACTGCGATTCGGTTCAACTCAGCCAGTGTTTGCAGTTGCCCGTGTCCTGGCTGCCGCAGTTCCGCTGCATTTTCTGCTGCAGGCGTGCCAGCACGGCGTTGCCGTTGTGAGTCTTGCTCCAGGCTTTCAGCGCCTTGCCCATGATGTCGAAGCGCTGCTGGGTACGCTGATGGTAGCCATCGGGCTGGCTAGCCAGTTCGGCGATGACCTGCCCTGCGACGTTTTCGATGGCGGTTGCGTTGTCCGGTTGCAGGCGGATCAGGCCCTTGACATAGACCACGCCCCATTGCACCCGTGTGGCCGGGCCTTGTGCGCTCGCATAGGCCTTCTTCAGCCAGTACAGCGCGGTTTGCTTGTCGCCGCGCTCTTCGGCCATGCCGGACAACTCGGGCATGTAGTAGTAAGGCGTCTTGCTGCGTCCGAGTTCGGCGAGCAACAACTGTTCGGCGTCGGCTTTGTCGCCGACGAAATAGAGCAGGTCGGCGGCGCTGCTGATCGTGGACTGGCGTTCGGCATCGCTGTGTGCGGCCTGTTCGGCCCAGTGCGCGCGTTGCCGTATTTTTTCGACCAAGGCCGCCGGCAGTGGCGGCGGCGTACGCGTTTCCGCCGTCGGCTGACCCTGTGCCAGCTGCGCCAGCGCGATATCGGCATAGACCGTGTCCAGGCGGTCGCTGATCGGCAAGCGACTGTCGCTGTAAACCTTGTCCAGTGCCTGCGTCAGCGCGCTCGACAACGTGGCGCGCTCGGTTGCATTCGCCGCTGCTGCTTTTACCAGTTCGCGTGCCGAGTAGATTAGTGTGGTGAGGTTGGCACGCACTTCGGCGGGATCGGACAGCACGGCCTGTAGCAGGGCGCGATTGGCGGCGCGCTGTTTAGGCGTCGGCGTGCCGGTTTCTTTCATGCTCAGCGCCAACAACGCGAAGCGGTGTTGCAGTACAGGCTGTGGCGCGGCGGCGGCCAGGCGTGCCAGCACGTCAGCGGCGTCTTCTGACTTGATCAAGTGCGCGGCATCTACGCTCCAGTCGTATTGGCTGAGTATGGTCCAGTCGTCGTTGCTGAGCGTGGCCGGTTCTCTCAAGGCCTGCTGCAGTAATTGTGCGGAGCTGGAGGTATGGGTTGACGCTACCCGCAGCGCCTCGGCCAGATGGGCGGTGTCGCTGTCGCCGGCCAGACGGGTGATTTCGCTACGGTCCGGACGCAGCACGATGATGGTCGGATAGCCCTTGATCCCGAAGCGGTCGCCCCAGGCTTGCGCACTTTCCGAGTCGCCGTCCAGATGCACCGCCACGAAGGCGCGAGTACGGGCGATGAATGCCGGGTCCTTGAACAGCGTGGCCTTCAGTCGGTTGCAGGGCGGGCACCAGGCCGCGCCCCAGTACAACAGGATCGGCTTGCCGCTTTCCTTGGCTTCGGCGAAGGCATCGTCCACGTTGCCCTCGCGCCAGGCGATGCCGGCAACGGGTGTCGGCGTGGACGCCGTCTTGGGTGGTGCGGGTGCCACAGGCGGTGCTGGCTTGTTGCAGGCAGTCAGCGTAGCCAGCACTGCCAGCAGCGCGATCAAGGAAGGAGAAGGGCGTGGCAGCGACAGCGTCATGGCAAATCACCGTGGGGCGGCAGAAGGTCGATCGCGCACTCTAGTAGCCGCTGGCGGGCCCAGGCGGGCGGGCGTCATTACCGTTATACATCTGCTTACAACCCGGATGTGCGGCGACGCGAACTGCTGTTACGCGATACGCAGCGGGCAGGTGCTGGCGTGGTGCATCGTCAATGACGCTCGGCTGCGCCTTGCGGCTGGCCCGATGCACTGCGCGCATACCGTGCGGCCACAACGGCGCAGACGATCAGCTGCAACTGGTGATACAGCATGATCGGCAGCACGATCGCGCCCAGCCCGCCGCCGGCAAACATCACCTTGGCCATCGGCACGCCGGTGGCCAAACTCTTTTTCGAGCCGCAGAAGACGATGGCGATTTCATCGGCGCGGCTGAAATGCAGGCGCCGCGCGATGCAGGTGATCGAAAGCATCGCCATGGCCAGCAACAACGCTGCAGCGCCGAGTACCGCCAGCAGTGCAGGCAGCGGCGTCTTCTGCCACAGCCCTTCGTTCACCGATGCGCTGAAGGCGGTATAGACCACCAGCAGAATGGTGCCTTGATCGGTGTAACGCAGCACGGCGCGGTGACGTTCGACCCAGCCGCCGATCCACGGACGCATGAAATGGCCGGCCAGAAACGGCACCAGCAACTGCAGCAGGATCTTGCCGATCGCTTCGGCCGGATGCGCCATGGCGCCCTGACTGCCGACCAGTGCGCCCATCAGCAATGGGGTGAAAAACACGCCCAGCAGGCTGGAAAGCGAAGCGGCGCAGACCGCGGCCGGCACATTGCCGCGCGCCATCGAGGTGAACGCGATCGAGGACTGCACCGTGGACGGCAACGCGCACAGGAACAGCACGCCGACATACAGCTCCGGCGTCAGTGCCAGATGCGCCAGTGGTTTGAACAACAGCCCCAGTAGCGGGAACAGCAGGAAGGTGCAGCCCAGAATCACCAGATGCAGGCGCCAGTGCAACGCGCCGGCCTTGACCGCTTCGCGCGACAGCCGCGCGCCGTGTAGGAAGAACAGCGCCGCGATCGCCACGTCGGTGACATCGTCCATGACCGCAGCAGCCGTACCCGAGACCGGGAGAAACGAGGCCAGTGCGACCGTGCACAGCAGCGCGAGGGTGAAGGGGTCAATGCGCAACCGCGCCAGCAGCTTCTTCATCGAGGTCCAACGGTAGCGCGCGATCTTGCGCCTGGTATGGACCATTCTACGATGCGTGCTGTGGCATCGACGCCACCGTTCACGCCTGAAACGGCCCGGCGGTGCGCGATTGCCTTGCGCTGCATCCAGCCGCACAGCGCTGCATCACAACGCTGCGAGCGCCTTGAGCAGTTCGCGCATTTCGTATTTGTCGGTGTCGTCCAGCCCTTGCGCGCGCTGTTTGGCCTGCAGCTCCTCCACGCGCTGACGCAGCAACTGCTTGTCGAGTTGCGCGACGACGTCATGCAGCTCAAGCGTCCAACTGTGTTCGTCGCCGGGAAGCTCCTGCGCCGCCAGCTTCTGCAAGGCAGCGAGTTCCTCGCGCTCGGCGAAGTGCTCCAGCAGCGCGCCCGTGCTGATTTCCGGGCGTTGCCGGACCAGGTCCAGCAATTCCATCAACAAGTCGATCCCGGGCAGGCGCAGCCCGGAAAAATCATGCACGCCCTCCAGGCTCATCGCCAATGACGGCCGTTGCAGCAGGATGGCGATGGACGCACGCACCAGGCTGCGTTTCTGTGTGGGCGCGCCCATGCGGGCAGGCGGCCGCGGCCTGGGTGCGGGCTGCTGCGCAGACGCATTGGCGCCAACCCCGGTCAGGCGCGCCAGTTCCTGTTTCATCAGATCGCCGAATGCGCCCTCGGGGATTTGCGCCAACAGCGGGCGCGCACGTTCGGCCAGGCGCGCCTTGCCGTCCAGCGTGTGCAGGTTGATCTCACGCGACATCTCGTCGAAGAAGAACTGCGACAGCGGCGTGGCCTGTTTCAGGCGCTGATCGAAGGCCTGTGCGCCTTCCTTGCGTACGATGGTGTCCGGGTCCTCGCCATCGGGCAGGAACAGGAAAAACGCCTGGCGGCCATCCTTCATGCGCGGCAGCACCGATTCGAGCGCGCGCCAGCCGGCCTTGCGCCCGGCGTTGTCGCCATCGAAACAGAAATACACATCCGGCGCGTTGCGGAACAGCAGCTCGGCATGTTCGGGCGTGGTGGCGGTGCCCAGCGTGGCCACCGCCTGGGTGACGCCGAACTGGAACAGCGAGACCACGTCCATGTAGCCTTCCACCACGATCAGCCGCTCGATCTTCTGATTGGCCTGCCGCACCTGCCACAGCCCGTACAACTCGCGGCCCTTGTGGAACAGCGCGGTTTCCGGCGAGTTGAGGTACTTCGGCCCCGGGTCGCGGCCATCGGCCGGCGCGCCCATGATGCGTCCGCCGAAGGCGATCACGCGGCCGCGGCGGTCGAAGATCGGGAACATCACCCGGTCGCGGAACTTGTCGTACACATGGCCGCGATCGTTCTTGGAAAACAGCCCGGCGCGCTCGAGCACGCTCATGCGCCGCGCATCGGTGCCCAGGGTGTCCTTCAATGCGCTGTAGCCGTCGGGCGCATAGCCGATCTGGAAACGCGCGCGGTTGTCGGCATCCACGCCGCGCCCGTCCAGATAGTCGCGGGCGCGTTCGCTGCCCTCGAGCTGGCGCTGGAAGAACTTGGTGGCCGCTTCCAATGCCGAGTACAGCTCGCGGCTGTCGTCCTGCTGCTGCGGCGTGCGCTGCTGCGTCTCGCGCGGGATGTCCATGCCGGCGCGCTTGGCCAGCTCATCGACCGCATCGAGAAATTCGAGGCGGTCGTAATTCATCAGGAAACTGATTGCGGTGCCGTGCGCGCCACAGCCGAAGCAGTGATAGAACTGCTTGGTCGGCGACACCGTGAACGAGGCCGAACGCTCGTCGTGGAACGGGCAGCGCGCCGAATATTCCTTGCCCTGACGCTTGAGCGGCACGCGACCGCCCACCACCTCGACAATGTCGGTGCGTGCAAGCAGTTCGTCGATAAACGCGTCGGGGATGCGGGCCATCCCGCTAGGATATCTCAGCGGCCTGCCAGTACTTCGTCGCCCCCGCCGACGAGGCCGGGGAGGCCGGCACTGCAGCAGAGTCCTCAGCCGCGTGGCAGCGCGTGCGACTCCGATGCTGAAGATGCAGGCGCTGCATCGGCAGGCGGCACGATCACCGGCGGATGTTCCGGATCCACGCCCGCCTCGCGCAGCTTGCGATGCGAGCGCACCCGCTCGTCGATCACCGCGGTGATTAAGGCGCCGACGAAGAACACCACCGAGGCGTAGTACATCCACACCAGCAGGATGACCAATGTCCCCATCGAACCGTAGGCGCTGCCCGGCGCTGCGGTGGCGATGTACACGCCGATGGCGTAGCGGCCCAGCGCGAACAGCACCGCGGTGATGACGCCGCCCAGGAACGCCTGGCGCCAGTCGACGGTGCGATCGGGCAGGTAGCGATACAGGAACGCGAACGCCAGCGAGTACAGGGCCAGCGTGGTCACGTAGCCGACTGCCGGCAGGACCGAGGGCAGGCGCGCAAAGACCACCTGCAGTGCGGTGGTGGCAATCATCGACACGATCAGCAAGAAGCCCAACGCCAGGATCACCCCGAACGAGAACACCCGCTTCTGCAGCCAGGCCATCAAGCCGTCCAGGCGTTGCTTATCGGTGCGGAAGATCAGGTTCAAGGCGTTCTGCAACTGCGCAAACACCGCCGTGGCGCCGATGAACAGCAGTAGCGTGCTCCATACCCCGGCCAGCGAGCCAACGCCAGGTTGATCGGTGGCATTGCGAATGACGGTCTGCGCGACTTCGGCCGCGCTGCCGCCGGCCAATTGCCCGATTTGCTGCACCAATGCTTCCTGCGCTGGCGGATAGAGCGAGGCAGTCAGCCACAACAGCAGCACCAGCAACGGGGCCAGCGACAGTAGCGCGTAGAACGACAACGACGCCGCCTGCGTCATCACGTCGATCTCGATGAAGCGGTTCAGCAGCGCCATCGGCACGCTGCGCTGCAGACGGCTCAGATGCTTGTGCAGATAGGCGGAGGAAAGCGTCGTCACCGGTGGGAGGATCCTTGGCGCATACCGTTGGCGCGGAGGCGACGTCAGGGCAAAGACGGTATGCGGAAAGACCTTGCCCATGCCTGCGCTGGCGTATCCGTTCTAGCAGGGCCGGATCGAAGGACGGGTGAAAGCGCGCACGTGTTGCGGGCTAAGCAGCAGGCGGCGCACCTGATATGCGCAGTCTGTTGCGCGTCGTGAGCAACGCGCGCGGCGTGCCTGTCAGCGCGTTCAATGTGCGCCAGTCGCCGGTGCACCTGTAGGGCCGCGTGCTTGGCACTGCCGGAGTCCACGCGACGACCGGGACGCAGACTGTGCAGAGCGCTTCGGCCGCATGCTGGGCCATGCGCGTTTGAACGAGGGCGCGCGCCCTGCCCGATGCGTTGCGTGTCGCAGATGTGCAACGGCCTTGGCGCTCCAGCGCGTCTTGCAACATCACTGCGCGTTAAGAGGTCCGCCTTCCATTGGAAAAGCCGCTCGGTGGTGCGGCAGGCAGTGCCGCACTCGCCGCAGTGCCCTGGCCCTGGCCCTGGCCGTGGCACAGGGCACTGCGGCGATCGATCAGCCTGCCAGCTGCTGCTTGACCAAAGTCGAGACCAGGCCCATGTCGGCCTGACCGGCCAGCTTGGGCTTGAGTGCGCCCATCAGCTTGCCGATATCGGCCGGGCTGCTTGCCCCGGTCTCGGAGATCGCGGCCCGGATGGCAGCCACGATCTCGGCTTCGCCCATCTTGGCCGGCAGATAGCGCTCGATCACCACGATCTCCTCGCGCTCGATCTGCGCCAGGTCATCGCGCGCGGCGGCTTCGAACTGGGTGACCGAGTCCTTGCGCTGCTTGACCATCTTGTCCAGCACGGCGATCACGGCGGCATCGTCCATCTCGATGCGCTCGTCCACTTCCTTCTGCTTGATGGCGGCGTTGATCAGCCGGATCACGCCCAGGCTGTGCTTGTCGCCGGACTTCATGGCGGCCTTCATGTCATCGGTGAGCTGCTGCTTCATGGACATGCGGTAACTCCTGAGTGTAGGTATCGAGTGGTGGACAAGGCGCCTAAGCGGGCTGGGTACCTCGGCCGAACGGGGGGCAGGGCGTGCGTGGAGAGATGCCTTGCAGCGCCTCGCGCGTCGCGCGGATTGCTTAATGTCTCCAGTGCAATGCCGTGTAGCGGACCAATAAAAAAAGCCGGCGACGCTTGCGCGTGCCGGCTCTTGGGTTCGCTCCCGATAGGTCGCGCCTTCAGCGCAGACCCATCGGCAAGGAACCGCATTCGATCAGTACAAGCGCTGACGCTTGGTGACGTCGCGCGAGGAACGACGCAGCTGACGCTTCACGGCAGCGGCAGCCTTACGCTTACGCTCCTGGGTCGGCTTTTCATAGAACTCGCGCTTGCGGGTTTCGGCCAGCACGCCGGCCTTTTCGCAGGTGCGCTTGAAACGACGGAGCGCAAATTCGAAGGGCTCGTTCTCGCGGACTTTAACGCTGGGCATGTGTTCTCCAGAAATGGGATTTCCGTCCGGGAGCCCCGGGCGGGTGCGAGCAGACTCGCGTGACGGAATTTCCGGGTTGCCCCGGCGAGCTGCGTATTATAACGACTTGCCGACGACCTGCAAGCCCCCGGCAGAATTTGCCGCCGCGACGCGAATAAAGCATGCGCCCGGGCCATATGCGGCCGGCACGGTAGGGCGATGCAGCATCTTGCCATCGGCCGATCTGCGCAGCACAAAAGCTGCGAAAATAGCTGCATCTCCCCATGCCGAGCTGCCGTGAAAGTTCTTGGGATCGAATCATCGTGCGATGAGACCGGCGTAGCGGTCTACGACACCGAATTATCCGGCGTGCCGGCGCTGCGCGCGCATGCGGTCTACAGCCAGATCGCGCTGCATGCCGAATACGGCGGCGTGGTACCGGAGCTTGCCAGCCGCGACCATGTGCGCAAGCTGCTGCCGCTGATCCGCCAGACCCTGGGCGAGGCCGGACTGCGCATCGACGAACTGGATGGTGTGGCCTACACCGCGGGGCCGGGGCTGGTCGGCGCATTGCTGGTCGGTGCCGGCGTGGCGCGCTCGCTGGCCTGGGCATTGGATGTGCCGGCGATCGGCGTGCACCATATGGAAGGCCACTTGCTGGCGCCGTTGATGGAAGACGACCCGCCGCAGGCGCCGTTCGTGGCCTTGCTGGTATCCGGCGGGCATACCCAACTGGTGTCGGTGAAGGCGCTGGGCAGCTACCAAGTGCTGGGCGAGACGCTGGACGATGCGGCCGGCGAAGCCTTCGACAAGACCGCCAAGATGATGGGCCTGCCGTACCCGGGCGGCCCGCAGCTGGCCGCCTTGGCCGAAACCGGCACGCCGGGGCGCTATAAGTTCGCGCGGCCGATGACCGACCGGCCCGGTCTGGATTTCAGTTTCAGTGGGCTCAAGACCCAGGTGCTGCTGGCCTGGCGGTCCAGCGACCAGTCCGACACCACCCGGGCGGACATCGCGCGCGGCTTCGAAGACGCGGTGGTGGACACCCTGGCCATCAAGTGCCTGCGCGCGCTGGACGCGGCCGGCTGCGACACCCTGGTGGTGGCCGGCGGCGTGGGCGCAAACAAGCGCCTGCGCGCGCGCCTGCAAGAGGCTGCCCAGCGCCGCGGCGGCCGGGTCTGCTTCCCGCGCCCGGCCTTGTGCACCGACAACGGCGCGATGATCGCCTTCGCCGGCGCGCTGCGGCTGCAGGCCGGTGAGCATGCGGATGCGGCGGTGCATGTGACGCCGCGGTGGGATATGGCGGCGCTGCCGCCACTGGCGGCGCAGGAATCGGGAGTGGGGAATCGGGAATAGTGAAAAGCTCTACTCCGATCCTATCCGTACGTGCGCTGTTGTCTTTGCTCCTACCAATTCCCTATTCCCGACTCCCGATTCCCCATGGATAAAGTGTTTATTGAAGGTCTCGACATCGATGCGCTGATCGGCATCTACGATTGGGAACGGCGCATCCGGCAGACCTTGCGGTTCGATCTGGAAATGGGCTTTGACAACCGCATTCCGGCGGCCAGCGACGACATCGCCGATACGCTGAACTACAAGGCGGTGAGCAAGCGCCTGATCGAGTTCGTGCAAGCCTCGGACTTCGGGCTGGTGGAGACGCTGGCCGAGCGCTGCGCGGCGCTCGTGCTGGACGAATTCGGCGTGCACTGGCTGCGGTTGAAGCTGAGCAAGCCGGGGGCAGTGCGCGGCGCGCAGGCGGTGGGCGTGATCATCGAGCGGGAACGCGCCGCCTGATTGTCGCAAGCCGCTCGCCTGGCTGGCTTATCGCTGCATGCTTGGATCCCGGAATATCGACGGTTGCGGCGGCCCAGGCGCTGCGCCGCTGCCGCTCCGGCGGGCAACATGCCGTGCAACCGGCCTCTACAAATCCCCAATCTCGAATCCCGGCCTTCAAAACTTGCCTCCCCGCAGGCGCGTCAGGCTAGAATTGACGGCCATGTAAACGTTTTCTCAAGGATCTCATGGCTGCTGATCGCATCGAAACCCTGATTGCCCGAATGACCGTCGAAGAGAAGGTCGGACAGTTGGGTGTGTTCGCCGACATGATGCGGCCGTTCGCGCCGGACGTGAATCCCGAGGCCAACGTGCTCAATGCCGACGAGGTGTTGCAGCAGGTGCGCTTGGGTCGGGTCGGCTCGCTGTTCAATGGCGTGGGCGCCGCCCTGGGCGTGCAGATCCAGAAAGTCGCCGTGGAAGAGAGTCGCCTGGGGATCCCCGTGATCCTGGCCGCCGACGTGATCCACGGCATGCGCACGGTGTTCCCGATCCCGCTGGGCGAGGCGGCCAGTTTCGAGCCGGCGTTGGCCGAGCGCACCGCGCGCGCCACCGCGATCGAGGCCACCGCTGCCGGCCTGCACTGGACCTACGCGCCGGCCGTGGACATCGCGCGCGACCAGCGCTGGGGCCGTGGCGCCGAGGGTGCCGGCGAAGACGTGATGCTGGGCGCGGCCTTTGCCGCTGCCCGTGTGCGCGGGTTCCAGGGCAGCGACCTGACCGCCCACGATTGCCTGCTGGCCACGCCCAAGCATTTCGCCGCCTATGGCGCAGTGGCGGCAGGCATGGAATACAACACCGTCGACATTGCGCCGCAGACGCTGCGCGATGTGCATTTGCCGCCGTTCAAGGCCGCCTTCGATGCCGGCGCATTGACCGTGATGTCGTCCTTCAACGACATCAACGGCGTACCGGCCAGCGCCAACCATGAGTTGCTGACCGAGATCCTGCGCGGGGAATGGCAGTTCCCCGGCGTGGTGATTTCCGATTACACCGCCGACATGGAATTGATCGCCCATGGCTATGCCGCCGACGAGCGCGACGCGACCAAGAAGGCCTTCCTGGCCGGGTTGGACCTGAGCATGCAAAGCGGCTTTTATGCCGCGCATCTGCCGTCGCTGGTGGAAAGCGGCGAGGTGCCGATGGCCACGTTGGATGCCAGCGTGCGGCGCATCCTGCAGCTGAAAGAAGCGATCGGGCTGTTCGACAATCCGTATCGCTCGCTGGACCCGGCGCGCGAAGCCGACACCACGCATCTGCCGTCGCACGATGCGCTGTCGCGCGACGCGGCGCGGCGTTCGATCGTGCTGCTGAAAAACGAAGGCGGCGTGTTGCCGCTGAAGAAGAGCGGCCAGCGCATCGCGTTGATCGGCCCGTTCGTGCAGGACCGCGAAAACATCGAGGGCTGCTGGACCCTGTTCGGCGACAAGGAACGCTACGTGACCCTGGAGCAGGGCGTGCGTGCGGTGGTCGGCACCGAAGATCTGAGCGTGGTGGCGGGCTGCGGACTGGAAGAGGCGCTGCCGGGCGGGATTTCCGCTGCGATCGATGCGGCGCAGGCGGCCGATGTGGTGGTGCTGGCGTTGGGCGAGCCGCAGCGTTTCAGTGGCGAGGCGCAATCGCGCACCGAGATCACCTTGCCGCCGGCGCAACAGGCACTGGCTGAAGCGATTGCAGCGACCGGCACCCCGATGGTGGTGTTGTTGCGCAATGGCCGCGCGCTGGCCTTGAGTGGCGCGGTGCGCGATGCCGACGCGATTGCCGTGACCTGGTACCTGGGCACGCAGACCGGTACCGGTGTGGCCGATGTGTTGTTCGGCGACTACAACCCGTCGGCGCGTCTGCCGATCAGCTTCCCGCAGGCGACCGGGCAGCAACCTTATTTCTATAACCATCTGCGCACCGGGCGCCCGGAATTGCCGACCCTGTCCGAGTACAAGGCGCGTTGGCGCGAGATGCCAAACGAGCCGTTGTATCCGTTCGGGCATGGCTTGAGCTACACCACGTTTGCGTATGCGCAGCCGCAGTTGAGCGCGGCGCAACTCGGCTGGGATGAGGCGCTGACCATCACCACGCGCGTCAGCAACACCGGCAAGGTCGCCGGCGAGGAAGTGGTACAGTTGTATGTGCACGATCGCGTGGCCAGTCGCGTGCGTCCGGTGCGCGAACTCAAGGGGTTTCGCAAGGTATTGCTGCAGCCCGGCGAGAGCCAGGACGTGGTGTTCACGCTGGAGCGCGATGCGCTGGCATTCACCAACCACAAGGGCGTCTTCGGTGCGGAGCCGGGTCTGTTCGATGTATGGGTGTGCGCGTCGGCCAAGAGCGGCGAGGCAATCACCTTCGAGCTGCTGGAACGCTGATAGAAGCGCGCTTGGCACACTTGGCTACAGCACGAAGCGCCCGCTGACGTCGTGGTCAAACGCGATGACGACTGTCCAATGTCGCCATCGCCCTTGCCGGTGCAGCGCATCGGATGCACCGGCTTATGCTGCGGAATCGATCAGGCGTCGTTTTCGACCGCGGCCTTGCTCTTGGGCGTGAGTTTCAGCAGACGCCCGGTACTGCCACTGGCTTCGTCTTCCAGTAGCCAGAGCGCGCCGTCCGGGCCTTGCTCCACTTCGCGGATGCGTGCGCCCATGTCGTAACGGGCCACTTCGCGCGGCTGGTCACCCAGCGACACCTGCACCAGCGCCATCGACGACAGCCCACCGATAAAGCCATTCCCGCGCCATGTCGGGAACTGCTTGCCGCTATAGATCACAAACCCTGCCGGCGAAATCACCGGCGTCCAGCTGATCTTGGGCGCGGCGAACTCCGGGCGCGTGTTGTGATCAGGGATCGGCGTGCCGTCATAGTTGTCGCCGTTGGAGACGATCGGGTAGCCGTAGTTGGCGCCACGCTGGATCAGGTTCAACTCATCACCGCCGAGCGGACCCATTTCGTGTTCCCACAGGCGGCCCTTGCTGTCGAAGGCCAGGCCAAGAATATTGCGATGGCCCAACGACCACACCTGCGCAGCAACGCCGCCTTGCGCAACGAACGGGTTGTCGGCCGGCACGCTGCCGTCGTCGTTGAGCCGGATCAGCTTGCCGAGGTTGGCTTTCATGTCCTGGGCAGGAGTGAACTTCTGCCGTTCGCTGGAGCTGATCCACAGCTTGCCATCGGGCCCGAACGCGAGCCGATGCCCGAAATGACCATTGCCGGTGACTTTGGGGTCCTGGCGCCAGATCACTTTCAGGTCCGAGAGCGTGCCGCCGCCGGTTGCATCCAGCGTGAGCTTGGCGCGCGCTACCGCAGCGCCGCGCGTGTCGCCTTCGCCCGGCTCGGCATAACTCAGGTAGACCAGCCCGTTCTTGGCGAAGCGCGGATGCGCCAGAACATCGCCGAAACCGCCTTGACCACCGTAGGCAACCGTCGGCACTCCGGTGACGGCGCTCTTGCGTTTGGTCTTAGTGTCCAGGCGCATCAAGGCACCGCGCTTTTCGCTGACCAGCAAGCTGCCATCGGGCAGGAAGGTCATTGCCCAGGGTTCGTCGAAATCGGCGACCGTGGTGGCCTGAAATGGCCACTGTGCTTTGGGGATGGAGGCCGCGGGGGCGGCTGCGGGCGCGGCAACTGCAGTGCCCGCAGTGAACAGGCTGGCCGAGCAGGCCAGGGCAAGCAGACGACGGACAGACATGGGGTCCTCCTGGGGATGGGCACGGTACGCTGCAGCCCTCCCGCAACGTGTCCCGCGTCGGGTTTTCAAGTACCTTACACGACGTCGCGAGGGTCGCCCTTGTTGCAGATCACTGTCTGCAAGACGCCCGCGTCTCACATCGTCGTATGTCGTGCATCGTTCCACCATGAAAAGGAGTTTCCATGGCCACGCAAAAAACCTCGCCTGCTTTTGTCGCCGCATCCTGGGCCGCATTATTGCTGGGCGGTGCGGCGTATCTGGTGGGTTTGTGGAATGCCCAGATGTTGCTCAACGAGAAGGGCTACTACTTCACGCTATTGTTGTTCGGTTTGTTCGCCTCTGTCTCGTTGCAGAAAAGCGTACGTGACCGCGCAGATGGAATTCCGGTGACCAGCTTGTACTATGCCATCTGCTGGTTTTCGCTGATTGTTGCGTTGGTGCTGCTGACCATCGGCTTGATCAATGCCACGCTGTTGCTGAGCGAGAAAGGATTTTACGCAATGGCCTATGCGCTGAGCCTGTTTGGTGCAGTTGCGGTACAAAAGAATACCCGCGATGCGATGGAGATCAGTGACGCATCGCGTAGTGCGCGCAACGTGCCGCCGGCACTGGACTGATACGCTAAAGATCGCGCGATGCAACAACGCCACCTTGACGGTGGCGTTGCCGTTTCTAGCGTTTATGCGTGTCGTCGCCAGTGACGAAATCGGCCGCGTTTTCCCAGGCGCGCTTGACTGCATGCCGCGCCTTGCTCCAACTCAGCGACGAGGTGCCGCGCTTGGCTTCCCAATCGCGATGCAACTCGGCTTCGACCTGATCGTAAGCGCGCGCGTTGTCGCGGATACGCGCTTCATGACCTGCGAGATAAGCACCTTCGTAGTCTTCGTAGCGATCGCCTTCGGTGTAATACGGCTCTTCGGTGAAGCGTTCGCGCCAATACGTCGATACGTTCTGGCTGCGGTCTTCGTCCGGCGCCCGGCCCGGAATCTGATACGGCACGTTCATGCGCGTCTCCGTGGTGGATGTGCGCATTACCCTAGGTCGCTTGCCGTTAATTTCATTGCCATGGCAGGTGAGGAGTACATCAACGCAGCAGGTTCGACACGGCGGCGTAGACCAGGCTTTTCAACGCGCGATCGCGACAGCGTTGCGCGGCATGGAGGGCGGTCTTGGATGGCGCTTCAGGTGGTCGCCGAGGCCGCTTCATACGGCAACGGGGTTGCACCGGCAGCCACCATGGCGGCCTCGGCCTCCTGCAGCGCCGGCTGCTCTGCATCGATAATCACCAGTACGCGCCCGGCCTGGATTTGCTCTTCGAACTGACGGCGTACCGGATCGGGCACCGTGGCGCCGATCAACGCCGACGACCAGCTACCGACCAGCGCGCCAGCCAGTGCCATGACGCCCGCGCCGGCCAAGGTCAGCCCGATCGGGGGTACTGCAATGGCGACCAGGCCAGCCACCAGGCCAGCCGCACCACCGGTGGCGGCGCCGCGCGCGGCAGCAGGGAGGAAGTCGGTTTTGACGTCCTTCCGTTCGTCTGGCACGTCCTGCAGCTCGATATCGGAGCGGGCGATCAACGACAGCTCATCGTTGTCGATGCCGGCACTGCGCGCGGCCTGCAGCACGCGCTGAGCGCTGTCGAGATCGGCGGTGCTGTAGACATGGCGAAGTTTCATCGCAAGCTCCCATGCAGATAGAAGCGCAGCGTTGAGTGCACGCGGTTAGGCGTGCGTGAGCGCTGCGCGAGCATGCCGCGAAATCGCAGGTCACCGCGCGGGGAGCGTCTCACTGTCCGATGCACGGGAACCTACACAAAACGATGCACGGGAACCTACACAAAACATGGTGTGGTGCGGGCATGCCGCTTCAAAGGCTGCTCAACAGCAGTTCGTTGTGCCCTCAGCCGCCTTCGACCCGCTTGCGCGGAAACAGATAAAACACCCAACTGACCAAAAGCGCCACGCCCGCTGCGGCCAGATTCTGCCAGCTGGCGCTGGCCAGCAGGCCCAGCGACAGCACCAAGGCGGCGATGGGGATGGCCGGTCCGCCGGGCAGGCGCAACGTGTCGGTGCGCTGCCGGTACCTGCGCGCCAGCACGATCACTGCCGCGGCGGTGCCGATGTAGGCGAACAGGCGGGTGACCATCGACAGTAACGCCAGCTGCGTAAACGATCCCGACAATGCCAATGCAAGCGACAACGCGCCCTGCGTGAGCACCGCCGCTGCGGGCGTGTGGAAGCGCGGATGCACGCGTGCCAGAAACGCAGGGCCATAGCCATCGCGCGCAAGCGCAAACAGAAAGCGGGGGCCGAGCATCACGGTGTTGCTGGTGGTGCCGAGGATGGAAATGGTGGCGCCCACGGTGAGGATCAGTGCCAACGCTTCGCCACCGAATCGGCTTGCGGCATCTGCCAGCGGCGTCGGCGAGGCCGCAAGGTTGGGCAGGGTGCCCTGCGCCACCACCTGCACCGCGGCGTAGATCAGGGTGACGGTGACGATCATGGTGATCAACGCAAATGGCACATCGCGCCGCGGGTTGCGGTATTCGCCAGCGGCTGCGGGAATGTTTTCGAAACCTGCGTAGGCGAACAGCAGCAGCAAGGCCGCTTCACCGAGATTGCCCAGGTCGCGCAGATCGGGCGCGGTGCCGGCAAACGCCCATGACCAATCGACATAGAACAGGCCGATCGCCACGAACAGCAACAACGGCACCAGCTTGCCGATCACCAGCGCGATGCCGGTACGCGCGGCCGATTTCACGCCGATCACGTTGATCGCGGTGAGCAGGCCCAGCGAGCCGACGACGACCAGCAAGCGCGCCCAGGTATCGGTGGCGGCGGTGGGCCAGAACCGCGCCACTGCGTCGGCCAGGCCATTGCTCAAGGCAGCCGCCGAACTGATGCGCGTGAGCCAGATCATCCAGCCAATCTGAAAACCGACGAACGGGCCGAATGCTTCGCGCGTGTAGAGGTAGCTGCCGCCCGGCGTATCGAAGTAGCTGCCCGCCTGCGCGTAGCACAGCACCAGCAAGGCGACCGCAAGGCCGGCCAGCATCACGGCCCACAGGCTCATCGGCCCGAGCAGCGCGGCGGTTGCGGCAGGCAGCAGATAGATGCCGCTGCCGATGACATCGTTGATCGACAGGCCGACGATCTGCCATCGGCTGACGACGCGGACCAAGCCTGTCGCGTCCGGCGCGGGCTGCGGTGTGCTCATGGCGCGTCCCCGGTCAGTGCGGGCAATTGCCATGCAGTGTGCAGGCGCGCGTATTCGGCGCGTGGCAACAGCACGAAAAGCGGGTGATCGTCCGGCTTCAGCCAGGCGAGCAAGCGTTGCATGTCGGCCGCCGCCATCGCGGTGCAGCCGGCGGTGAACTGGCCCGGGGTACGCCACACGTGCGCGAAGATGCAGCTGCCGCGTCCGGGAACGGCCCTGGGGTTGTGCGCGATGACGAAGCCCTCGCTGTAACGCGCATCGCCTGCGTGGCGCAGATCCAGACGCATCGGCTCGGTCGAGCCGGCAACGGCCGCCTCGCCCACTTGCGCGGCATCGACGATGCGGTTGTACAGCGGCGAGCTGGGCACATCCATGCAGTAATGGGTAGCGCTCATCGCCTGGTACGGCATCGCGCTGTCGATCTTCGACGCATAGCCGAACGCCGGGCCAAGGGCGAAGACGCCGGCAGGGCTGCGGCCATCGCCTTCGCGCTTTTGCGGGCCTTGCATCTGCGCAGGATGCAGGCCCTCGCCCCAGGCACTGCCATGCCGCCCGAGCGCGACGGCGAAGCTCTGGGCAGCCGGTTGCCATTTGCCATCCACACGGGTGAAGGTGCGCAGACGCGCCTGGGTGCTGTCCCAGTCCGCGGTGGTCACCACGATCAACGTGCGTGCATGGTTCAACGCATCGATCGGGCTGGCCGCGATGGCAAGACTGCTACAGCTTGTCAGCACCAGCAGCACAAAGGATCGAAACACGATGGCAAGGCGCATGCAGGCTCCGGGCAATGGTCGAGCGGGATGAGTCTAAAGGCGAGACACGGTTGTCTGGAAACGGCGCGCTACGGTGGTGCGTGACCGACGCCGCGTTGTCGCTACTGTACTCAGCAATGCTGTTGCGTGGTGCATGTGCGTGCCGCGCACCAGACAGGCGCGGCCCTTGCTCGGAATCGGCGAGTAACGCTGGTCACACCAACGTTACAGCGTGGTCTGCTTCCACTTGGGGGCTGTTCGCCGCCCGCGTCGGCCGCTCTCACGCCGGCAACAGCTCCAGCCCACGAATGCGGCGGATGCCCAGTCCCGGCGAATCGTCGATGTGGATCTGTGCCTCGTCGAACCGCACGCCGCCCTCGGTGGGGTCGAACTGCCCAAGCGCGGGCGCATCCAGATCGGCCAGGGTGATGCTGTCGGCCTTGGCCACCGCCAGATGCACCGCGGCGGCCACGCTGATGCTGGATTCGATCATGCAGCCGATCATGCATGGCAACCCGTACAACCCGGCGATGTCGGCGATGCGGATGGCATTGGACAGCCCGCCGGTCTTCATCAGTTTGATGTTGATGATGTCGGCGGCGCGACGCTGAATCAGCGCGATCACCTGCATGGGCGAGAAGACGCTCTCGTCGGCCATCACCGGCGTGTCGATGCATGCGGTAACGAAGGCGAGCCCGTCGAGGTCGGCGGCCTTGACCGGCTGCTCCAGCAGCTCCAGCGCGATGCCGCCATCTTCCAGCGTACGCATGGTGCGCACCGCTTGTTTGGGCGTCCAGCCTTGATTGGCATCCAGCCGCAGCGATGCGCACCCAGCGACTGCGGCATGAATTGCCGTGACGCGTTCGACATCCGACTCGATGTCCTTGCCGACCTTGATCTTCAGTGCGCGATAGCCGTGCGCGAGCGCCGCTTGCGCCTGCGCCACCATGGTGTCGATGGTATCGGCGCTGATGGTGATGTCGGTCGTGACGCGCGGCGTGCCGCCACCGAGCAACTGGTACAGCGGCGCACCAAAACCCTGCGCCCACAGATCGTACAGTGCGATTTCCACCGCGGCCTTGGCGCTGGTGTTGCGTTCGAGCGCGTGTTGAACGAGCCCGCATAGCCGGTTGAGATCGGCCACGTCCTGTCCAATCAGCTTGGGGCCGATGCAGTGTTCGATCGCGGCAACGATGCTGCCATGGGTATCGCCGGTGATGGGCGCGGTGGCGGGCGCGGCGCCGTACCCGATGTGGCCGCTGTCGGTTTGCAACAGCACCACCACGTCCTCGATTGCCTGCACCGTGCGCACGGCCGTCTTGAACGGTGTTTTCAGGGGCACGCGCACCATGCCAAGCCGGAAGCCGGTGATCTTCATAATGTGCCCGTTGGAAAAACCCTTTGAATGCGGGTGATGTGGTCGATGAATGCAGTGCCATCGCTGGTGAGCAAGGGCAGCAATGGGGTGACCGACACACCATTCAAACGCGCGCGCTGCACGCTGCCATCGGCCGCGCGGTAACTGGCCCCGGCCACGTCATGGATCACCCATGGCGCACCGCCTGCATGTCCGATCACCAGCATCACATGGCCTGGAATGTAGACCAGATCGCCAACCTGCAGCTGTGCGAGCTGTTGCAGGCGTTGCGCCAACGGTGCACCAGCGTCGAACGCGACACTGTGCAGCACCGTGCTGCGCGCCTGGTCGCCGGTATTGCGAGGCAGTGCGAGGCCGAGGCTGCGATAGACATCCAGCACGAAGCCGCTGCAATCGCGCGCATCGTAATCGTTGCCCCAGCCATAGCGTTCGCCAAGGAATTTGAAGGCCTGCCGGAGCAGTGCGGCGTCGGTGGCGGGCAAGGCGCCGATGCGCACATCGGCGCCGCGCGGCATCAATGCGGGCACCAGCTGCAGACGCCCATCTGCACTGCGCAGTGGCAGTTGCACCACGTAGGCCGCTAGCGGCAACTGTCCGTTGACTGGCTGCTGCGGCGACCAGTCGCCGAGCAAGGGCAGGCTGGTGCCCATATCCAGCGTCAGTGCAGAAATCGCCGGACTTTCGGGCGTGTAGGCGGTCTGCGCGCGGGCTGCGGTAACGATCAGGCGCGGGCCGCGTTGTGCGTAATTTAGCACCTCGGTGCGGCTGCCTTCGGCAAGCTGCGTGCTTGCGATCCAGGCAGCGTAATTGGCGGCGACCACGAACTTCCACGCCCCATCGGCGCTGCTGTGCAGGATCGCCACCGGTGTGCCGGGATACAGCGCCGATTCCTGGAAGCGGTCGATATCGCGGTCGTCGGTACTGGTAAACACACGCTGCGCGGTGGGGAAGGTACGCAATGCTCCACGTGTGACGACCAGCGCAAAGTGCAGTGGCACCTGTGCGGGTATCGCATCCAATGCCAAGGCCTTGCGCAATGGCGCCAAGCGTGCGGTATCCAGAAGCCGCCCATTTGCGTCGTAGAGCGGACGCGTCGGTATTGCCGATAACGCGTCGATGCGCGCTCTCACATCGGTTGCGGGCAGTGTCCGGGGAAGCTGCGCGATGTCGTGCATCGATGCATCGTCGCGCAGCAGGCGTGCATTGACGTCAGCGATCTGCGCGGGATTGATCCGCGGCAGCTGCGCGTTGCGGCTGCGCCGGATCCAATACTCCGGGGTGAGCTGCGCATCGCTGACGACGAAGGGCGATGCTTGCGCAACCGGCGTGGCAGCAAGCGCGGGGGCGGCACCGTAGGGCAAGGCGAGCGCGATCAGCAGCAACATCAGCAGGTGGCGCGACAGTGGCATGCAGGGCTCAGGAGGAAGGCAGCCGCTGGCGAGCTGCGAGGCAAGGCCGATAGTGGCATGCGGCGCAGAGCGTATCCATAGGTCCTGGCTGCGTAGCGACCACTGCCGGCAATGGACATTCGGGGGCGCGTTGGTAGCGGAGCGTGCAGCAAGTGAGTGAGGCTCTTTGCCGCAGCCGTGGACGCGCGAGTGGCCGTTACTGCCGTCACCGCAATGGCGATGCTTGCCAAGATGCGAGACACCGCCTACGCCCGACGACGGCAGCGCGCAGGGCACCGCGCTGCCGACGCTCCCACCTGCAGACGGCCGCGCAAGCACAACTCGGCGGATAATGCGACGGCGCAGGTCGTCCGGCCTTCCCAGGAGCAATCCATGCTGCCCAGCTGTCCTCTCTCGTCACCGGCCTGGCTGCGTACTGCCGTTTGCCTGGTCGCGCTGTCGCTGGGTGCCTGTGCGCACGCACCGCAGCGCAATCCGCTGGCGCAGTGGGTGCCATCGCCCAATTACGACACGCGGCGACCGATCCTGATCGTGTTGCACTTCACCGACCAGCATTCAGTCCGGCAAAGCCTGAGTACCCTGCGCGGCCGCAACAGCGGTGGTCGCGTCAGTGCGCACTACCTGATCGGCGAAGACGGGCAGCGCTACCAATTGGTCAGCGATGGGCAGCGCGCCTGGCACGGCGGGGCCGGTCGCTGGGGCACCATCACCGACATCAATTCGGCCTCGATCGGCATCGAACTGGACAACGACGGCAGCGAGCCGTTCGCGCCGGCGCAGATCGACAGCCTGCTGGTGTTGCTGGACGATCTGTGTCAACGCCTGCGTATCCCCCGCACGCAGATCGTTGGCCACGAAGACGTGGCCCCGACGCGCAAGAACGACCCTGGCCCGCTCTTCCCCTGGAAGCGCCTGGCCGACGCCGGTTTCGGCCGCTGGCCCGCTGCGGACGCGCCCGCAGCCCCGGAAGATTTCGACCCATGGCAGGCGCTTGCCCTGATCGGCTACAGCATCGACGATCCCGCCGCCACCCTGCAGGCGTTTCACCACCACTATCGCGGCAACAGCGCCACCACCCTGGATGCCGAAGACCTGCGCATCCTGTCTGCGTTGACCAACCACGCGAGACCTTCCAGCCTGCGGCCGGCGCTTGAGCCAACTGAAGGCGACAACCGCTAGGCCCACAGGGATCGCGCCATGCTGTAGGCGGTGGCGAAAGACGCGCGGCTTGATCTGCCGCGCAAACGCGGCATCTTGCAAGGGAACGGACATGACGGACAACCTGCTGTTTCGGAATGGGCGCTGCTGGCGGCAATGTGTTGTGCAAGGCGTTTTGCTGATGAGCGCCGTGGCGCCATTTGCACTGGTCGCCGGCGAGGTGCATGTGTCCTCGGCAAGGACCGCTGCAGAGGCCGGCCTTGTGGACGTGCACGCCCTCGCGCCGGACATCGCCTTGGACATGCGGTATGCAAGCAGCAACAACTTCACCGGACGGGTGGTGCCGGGGTATGACGCGCCGCGGTGTTACCTGTTGCGGCCGGCTGCCGACGCATTGGCACGGGTGGCGCAGACGCTCAAGGCCGACGGCTATCGGCTACAGGTGTTCGATTGCTATCGGCCGGTGCGGTCGGTGAACGCGTTCGTCACCTGGGCTGCGGATCTGCAGGATCAGGCGACCAAGCCGCAGTACTACCCGCGGGTGGCCAAGCGCGCACTGCTGGGCGATTACATTGCGCCCACCTCCGGGCACAGCCGTGGCGCGACGCTGGACCTGGGCTTGCTGGAGTGCCGGCCTGCCGGGTGCCGTGCAGTGGACATGGGCACAGGATTCGATTTCTTCGATGCGCGGGCGCACACCGACGCGCCCGACATCAGCGCAGCGCAACGCGCGCACCGCCAGCGCCTGTTGCGGGCGATGGCGGCCGAAGGATTTGCCAACTATCCGATGGAATGGTGGCATTTCACGTTTCGTCCCGAACCCACGCCCGAGACGGCCTACGATGTTCCGGTGGACTAACAGCGGTCGGGCAACACGCTCTTCGTCGCTGATCGATCCGGTGCTGCTCGCGATCGGTTGGCCGCTTGCAAGACGCGTGGATGCGACACGCAAGCAGCTAGTGTGGATGCAGTGCATCGTGTCGACGTCAGGCGCTCGCTCGCCTCACCAGCAACGGCGCAAGCATCAGCGCAGGGCCAGTCGTACACTCCGATGCCCGCCAGCAGCACCGGCCGGCGTCGCCCGCCACGTCCGGTCACTCGCCTCGACAGATCCAAGGAACCGCCATGTCCGACCCGGAACGCTTTGTCGATATCGCCTGCCCGTACTGCGGGGAGTGGATCACGCTGGCGCTGGATCTGACGGGCGGCGACCAGCATTACATCGAAGATTGCCAGGTCTGCTGCAAGCCGATTGCGGTGAGCGTGCGCTGGGACGAAGAAGGCGAAGCGCAGGTGAGTGCGCGCGGTCAGGACGACGCCTGAGCCATTGTGCGGGCCGCCGCATCTGGCCCGCTTGGGTTGCGATGCGCGACAGTAGCGCGCCCGACAGCGTCCGGATGCCGGCAATCGCCTGCCATCTGCAGGTCGCCACGGCTGCCACCGGCCTGGCAGTCTCCAATTCGTTCAGGGCGCCTGCATCGTGAGGCGCGCGGATCCAGGCGCTGCAGCCGCTAGACTGGTGCGCCTGCTGCCTGGATCGTCACAATGAATTTGCCCCTGCATTTCGGCCTGCTCGGTTCACTGGAGGCCGGGCTGATTGCGCTCATCCTGGGCGTGGTGGTCTTTGCGGCGGTGGAGCGGGGCGGGCGGCGGTTGCAGTTCAACCATGGGCACACGCTGGGCATTGCGTGTCTGCTGGCCGTGGCCATCGGTGCCGGATACGACATCTGGCATCTCGTTTACACCAGCATCGTGCGACTGGAATCGCCGCTGTATGCGCGCCTGGCGCTGGCCAGGATCCACGACCCCAACGAACTGGGCTCGCGCGTGGTGCTGGAAGTGGCCGGCGGGCTCGCGGGCGTGGTGCTGGGTTGGCAACTGTTCAGTTCCGGGGGTTGGGAGAACGACCCGCCGAGTGCCTGAGCGTGCGGCATAAAGTGCGGGGCGGGTCGCACATTTTCATGCATTGAATGAGGTGCTTCGGTTTGACTCACTCGTGCCTAACAGGCGGTTAGCCGCAAACATTCAGGCTGTGGTTAAAAGACTGTTTTGCGCGAAATTGCGCCGGGTTGGGCGTTCATTTGCGATGGGTAGGGTGGTGCCATGTGCGGCGACACCGCGCATTCCCAAGCATAAGGAGACCACCCTAATGAAGAATCGCAACCGCACCTCGCTGCTCGCCGCTACCGCCGCTCTTGCTGCCGCCTTGGCGCTGCCGGCGATGGCGCAAAGCACCTCTCAGGACGCCGCGGCGCAGTCGAGCAGTTCGGCCACCGCGGCACAGTCGAGCGGTGCAAGCTCCGGTGGCGGCCAGACCTGGGCCAGCGTGGATACCGATAGCGATGGCGCCATCAGCAAGCAGGAAGCGCAGGTCAACGCCGGCCTTGCGCAGATCTTCGATCAGGCCGACGGCAACACCGATGGCAAGCTGACCCCTGATGAGTACAAGGCGTTCGTCGCCAAGCAGCAGGGTGGCGGTGCCACCGGTTCGCAGGGCAACTAAGCAAGGGTCAGGCACCTTTGAGGTTTTAAGAGTGACGCATGCAGAGCGCTGGCATACAGCCCCGTCAGCGCTCTGCGACAAGCACTAACCAGCATTAGCAACAGGATGGACACGCGGGAGCGATCTGCCAGGGTCGCTCCCGTTTTGTTGACGTCTGCCGCGTTAGGGTGAGCCGTTCCACGTCGGGCGCTCATCCATCATGTTGCACTTACGTCTTGCACTTCTGCTCGGGTTGGCGAACCCCGTGTCTGCGCTCGCCGCGCCGCCGGAGCTGCCACGCGCCACCCCGACGGCGTCGGTGCCGGCGAGCGCTGGCAACACCACACCGGCGATGTCGCCGTTGCCGATCGATCCGCCGGCTCCGGCCACCACGCCCTTGCTGCCGACGGCACCCGGGCCCGCCAGGTCCACGAGCGGTGCCGAGGCATCCGCTGCCGTCGCCGGCAGCCTGGCACCGCGCAGTTTCCGTAGCCTGGATACAGACGCCGACGGATCGCTGACGCTTGCCGAAGCAAGCGCCGACCCGGTGTTGCGCGAAAACTTCTCCAGCTTCGACAGCAACGGCGACGGGCGCCTGTCGCGCGAGGAATTCGCCAGCTATCAACCTGGCCCGGGCGATGCCGCAGGCGATTGAGCACGGCGCCATACCGGTGCGCTGCTAAACTTGCCCCATGAGCTCACTTGCACAGCGCGACGGCCAGGCGATCCAACTGGTCGGCTTCGATGGCGACGATACCCTCTGGAAAAGCGAGGACTATTACCGCACTGCCGAAGCGGATTTCGAAGCGATCCTGGCCGGGTACCTGGATCTGGGCGACAGCCGCATGCAGCAGCATCTGCTGGCGGTGGAGCGGCGCAACCTCAAGGTCTTCGGGTATGGCGCCAAGGGCATGACGCTGTCGATGATCGAAACCGCGATCGAACTGACCCAGGCGCGCATTGCCGCGCACGATATCCAGCGCATCGTCGAGATCGGCCGTGCCACGCTGCAGCATCCGGTGGAAGTGATTGCCGGCGTACGCGAGGCAGTCGGTGCGATTGCCGCCGATTATCAGGTGGTGCTGATCACCAAGGGCGACCTGTTTCACCAGGAGCAGAAGATCGAGCAATCTGGCCTGGCCGATCTGTTCCCGCGCGTGGAAGTGGTGTCCGAAAAGGATCCCCGGACCTATGCGCGCGTGCTCGGCGAATTCGGTTTGCCGGCGCAGCAGTTTGCAATGATCGGCAATTCGCTGCGTTCGGATGTGGAACCGGTGCTGGCCATCGGTGGTTGGGGCATTTACACCCCGTACGCGGTGACCTGGGCGCACGAACAGGAGCACGGTGTCGCTGCCGACGAACCGCGCATGCGCGAAGTGCCCGACGCCGCCGGCTGGCCGGCAGCGGTGCAGGCGCTGGAAGCGTTGGCGCGGCGGCAGGGCTAGAGCGTGTCATGTACGTTGAGGTGAGTGCGAAGCGTCCTGTGGCGCGTCGAGACAAGGCGTGCGCTGCGGCCCAGGCTGGCCCGCCTGGGCAGGGCGCGCAACGCGGTCTCGGCGCGCCACAGCGCGCTTCCCGGAGGGTGGGCGGCCAGCGGCACGGAGCGGGCGCCGCGCAGCACCCGCTCCGCACCGCTGGCGGCCAACGCATTTCATCTCAACGTGCATAACACGCTCTAAGCTGTGCCGGGGCGCCGCGGGCTGGCGACACGGATCTGGCTCGATGCGTCACATGCGGGCGCTGCATGGCGCCCAACGACAGGATGTTTACGGCCGTGCATGTGTGCATGGCCGAGCTTGGAGCGAGTGCCGATGACCATGTTGTCCATGACCCAGCGCGCCAGCCTGGCCTTGTTGCTCTTGCTGCTGATCGGTGCCGTGCCACTGGCCGCCGCCGAGCTGGAAGAAGAAATCATCCATCCGAGCGAAGTCATCTTTCGCAACGGGCAGCCTTACTACGACGACGGTGGCGACTACATCCGCCTGCAGACCCGTCAGGTGGATGGCGAGCCGGTGTATTTTCGCACCGTGCGCTTCGATCGCGAGCAGGGCTACGTGGATGCGCAGGGCGAGAGTGTCGCCAGGTTGCAGGCTCGACCGAGCGATCGCGATCGCGGCGCCGGGTTTGTCGGCGCCGGGTACGACGAGCGGTATGTGGGCGATGGCGGATATCGGGCTGTTGGTGGCCCACTTCGCCTTGGCGCTTCGCGCAATCGCCCCTACGGCCAGATTTACTATGGAAATGGTCTCTATGGTCCGGATCCGTACAGCAGTCCGCACAACCGCGACGCGCGCCAGCGTGACATCGGTCCTGGCTACATCGGCTCCTGCGATCTGAGCGGTTGCCACGAGGTCCACCAGTTCGGGTTTTACGACCTGCGTTAGGAGTCAGGGGATGGCCCGCGCCATCCACCGGACGTATCGTGCGGCATCGCCGTGCAGCTCGCAGTGTCCGATCTTTCCCCTAACCTTCGATTGCGCGCCGTTGCCGATCAGCACCGCAAGGGCTGGTCGGAATCAGAGCGCACTGGGCCGCTGCGGCCTACGCGCTCATCTGTGCCCGATAACGCACCTAGGGCTCCGGTGCGCTTCCTCGCCAGGCGTGGGTCGTTGAAAAGCGTAGTGCCTGGCGCCCGGCAGCGGCGCTTGATCCGGCGTCCGCCTGACAGCACCGCACGCATGCGGCATCATCGCTGCATGCCCGTATCCCGCTCATCCGTGTTGCGCTCCGTGTCATTGCTGGTGGCATCGCTGTGGCCGGCGCTGGGCGCCGCGCAGGCGCCGCCGGCATCGGCGACCGCAGCTGCAACGGAAGAGGCGGCGCCTGCGGTGACGCCAGGCACCGGCGACGCCTGGGTGGATCAGCACCTGGCCGATATGGGCAGTTATGCGCAGCGCTATCCGGCCAGCTTCATCGACGAGGTGGCACGCTATACCGGCACGCCGCGCGCATACGTGCAGGCGCTGCTGCAAGTGCACGGCTGGCATGCCGGGGATATCTATTTCGCGTGCTTCTGGGCGCAGACCGTGCAGCTGTCGTGCCGCGACACCGTACGCGCCTACAGCCGCGACCATCGCGATGGCTGGGAGGGTGTGGTCACGCGGCTGTCGGTGGCACCGGACAACCTGCACATGCGCGCACTGCGGCATGCCATCGTCGCCAGCTACGACCGCTGGGAACGTCCGATCACCCTGGACGCATTGCTGCGGCGTCAGCTCGGCGATCATGCGCAGCGCCTGGAAGCGGCGCGCCAGGCGAGCGAAGCGGCCGAAGCGGCGGCGCAGGCCGGGCTCTGACGCGGTCGCTGTGGCGTTGCGCTATGCACTTCCCGGCATGGCGCGGCCGTCTGCGTACTAACGCGTCGCCTGCGATGCTGCCGTGCCGCTGGTCGACGCAGGGCGCGGTCGGCGAGAATGCGGTACCGCTGGCGTTCGGCCGGCACCTGCCCAAGACCAGCCCATGCGCGATACCGCCTTTATCTCTCCCGATCAGATCCGCAGCTGGTTCGCCCAGGCGATGTCGGACATGTATCGCACCGAGGTGCCGTTGTATGGCGATCTGATGTCGCTGGTGGCGCAGGTCAACGCACAGACGCTGCAAGCCAATCCGGCGCTGGCGCAGCGGCTGCAGCGCAACGACGAGCGCGCGCGGCTGGATCTGGAACGGCACGGCGCCATCCGCGTCGGCACGGCGGCCGAACTGGCCACCTTGCGCCGGTTGTTCGCAGTGATGGGCATGCAGCCGGTGGGCTATTACGACCTGTCGGTGGCCGGCGTGCCGGTGCATTCCACCGCGTTCCGCCCGATCGATGAGGCGGCGCTGTCGGCAAATCCGTTTCGCGTGTTCACCTCGCTGCTGCGGCTGGAACTGATCGAAGACGCCGCCCTGCGCGAACAGGCACAGCAGATCCTGCAGCAGCGACAGATCTTTACCGCCGGCGCCTTGCAGTTGATCGAGCGCTACGAACAGCAGGGCGGGCTGGATGCCGACCAGGCACGGCAGTTCGTGGCCGAAACGCTGGAAACCTTCCGCTGGCATGGCGATGCCACGGTGTCGTTGCCGACCTATCGCGCGCTGAGCCAGGCGCATAAGTTGATTGCCGATGTGGTGAGCTTCCACGGCCCGCACATCAATCACCTCACGCCACGCACGTTGGACATCGATGCGGCGCAGGAACAGATGCAGCGCGCCGGCATCGATGCCAAGGCGGTGATCGAGGGGCCGCCGCGTCGGCGCGTGCCGATCCTGTTGCGGCAGACCAGTTTCAAGGCGCTGGAAGAGCCGGTGCGTTTTGTCGGCGATGACGGGCAACCGGAACACGGCACGCATACCGCACGCTTTGGCGAGATCGAGCAGCGCGGCCTTGCCCTCACGCCAAAGGGCCGCGCGTTGTACGACGCGCTGCTGGCGCAGGCGCGCGATGCCGATGTCGCCGGCAGCACCGGCACCGATTACGCCACCCGGCTGCAGACTGCCTTCGTGGCCTTCCCCGACGACGAGGCGTTGCTGCGGCAGGAAGGGCTGGGCTATTTCCGCTATGCGCTCACCGACGCCGGCCGCGCCGATCCCGCGCAGGTGGCCGCCATGCCGGCAGAAACCGCGATCGCGCTCGGCTTGGTCAGTGCCGACCCGATCATCTACGAAGATTTTTTGCCGGTCAGCGCGGCCGGCATCTTCCAGTCCAACCTCGGTGGTGCCGAGCAACGCGCCTATGCCGCCCATTCGAGCAGGCGCAGTTTCGAGCAGGCGCTCGGTGCGCCGGTGCACGACGAATTCGCGCTGTATGCGCAGTTGGAGCGGGAGTCCCTGCAGGGGTTGCTGGCGTAGCACGCGCCGCATGCGGCGGCGTCGGCGGTATCAAGTGGGGCTCAGCGCGTGCGTATGTGCTTGCTTTACGCAGGTGTCGTCGCACCACGGCATGGGTCGACACGCAGACGAACTCCTGCGTGTTTCCGGTTGCTTCACCGAGGCTGCGCTGCCGGGCTGGGCGGTCAGTCGACGCAAACCTCAGTGCGCTTGGGCGGCCGGGCGACGCGCCGCTGCGCGTTCTGCACGGCGTGCCCGCGCGCGGGCGCGACGCGCCTTCCAGCGCTCGCTCAGGCACGAGAAGATCACGTATAGCGCCGGCGTGCTGAGCAGGGTCAGGCTCTGCGAGAACACCAGCCCGCCGATCATCGCGATACCCAGAGGGCGACGCAGCTCCGAGCCCTCGCCCAGGCCCACCGCCAGCGGCACGGCGGCAAGGATCGCCACCATCGTGGTCATCATGATCGGGCGGAAGCGCACGATCGAGGCCTCGCGTGCGGCTGCGCGCGCATCCATGCCATGCACGCGCTGCGCCACCAACGCGAAGTCGATCATCATGATGGCGTTTTTCTTGACGATGCCGATCAGCAGCACCAGCGCGATCATCGAGATCACCAACAGTTCGGTGTTGGTGATGAACAACGCCAGCAGCGCGCCCACGCCGGCGGCCGGCAAGGTGGACAGGATGGTCACCGGATGGATCAGGCTCTCGTAGAGCATGCCCAGCACGATGTAGACGGTGAGCACCGCGGCCAGCAGCAGGATGCCCATCGAATTGGGACTGAGCTGCACGTTGAAGCTGTCGTCGCCACTGAGGCGGATGCCGTCGGGCATGCGCAGGCCCTCCACGGTGGATTTGATGATCAAGTCCGCCTCGCCCGTGCTGACGCCCGGTGCCAGGTTGTAGCTCAGCTCCATCGTGGTGTACTGGTTTTCGTGGATGATCTGCGGCGGCGCCAGGCCCGGTGCCTGGGTGGCGACCGCGGTGATCGGCACCATCTGGCCGGCACGGTTGGGCACGAAGATCTGATCCAGCGCCTTGGGGGTGGCTGTCTGCGAGGGCAGTGCATTGACCACCACGCTGTACTGATTGAGATCGGAATAGATGGTGGAAATCGAGCGCTGGCCGAACGCGCCATACAGCGCACCATCGATGGCGCCCACCGAGATGCCCAGGCGCGCCGCCTTGGCGCGGTCGATCACGATGTTCTGGCGCAGGCCGGCGGTATCCACGTCGGTACCGACATCGCGCAGGTGCGGGTTCTTTTTCAGCGCAGCCTGCAGTTTGGGAAGCCATTCCTGCAGCTGCGCCAGGTCGTTGCCCTGCAGCGACACGCGGTATTGCGCGCCCTGGCTGGTGCCGCCGCCGCCATCGCTGGGCAGGTCCTGGATCGCCCGCAGGCGCAAGTCCAGGTCCGGGTAACGGTCGGCCTTGGCGCTCAGGTGCGCGACCACTTCGGCGGTGGTGTCCCGACGGCCCTCATCGCGCTTTTTGAGCTCGATATTGAACGATGCGCTGGAGCCCTGACGGCCGGAGCCCAGGCGTGCGCCGACGGTTTTCACCGCCGGGTCGGCCATCAGCATGTCGGTGATGCGGCGCTGGCGGCTGACCATGTCGGCAAACGACACCGTGGCGCTGGAATTGGCGCGGCCCCAGATCAGGCCGGTGTCCTGCGCGGGGAACGAGCCCTTCTTGACCGCACTGCCCAGAAAGATGGTGGCGGCGATCAGCAACAACGGCGTCAACGACAGCAGGAGTGCATGGCGCAGCGAGAAATCCAGCGCCACCGTGTACGCGCGCAGCATGCGTTCGTGCATGCGGTCCAGCCAGGCGCCGAAACGGCCGGGTGTTTCAGGCTCGGCGTGCGGCGACAGGAAACGACTGCACAGCGCCGGCGTCAAGGTCAGCGAGACCAGCATCGACACCACGATCGCCGCCACCAACGTCACGGTGAACTCGCGGAAGAACGCACCGATCATGCCGCTGGCGAACAGCATCGGGATGAACACCGCCACCAGCGAGGCGGTGATCGACACGATGGTGAACCCGATCTCGCGCGCACCGGCCAACGCCGCGTCCAGGCGCGACATGCCTTCGTCCAGATGGCGCATGACGTTTTCGATCACCACGATCGCATCGTCGACCACGAAGCCAATCGCAATGACCAACGCCAGCAGGCTGAGGTTGTTCAAGGTGAAGCCGAGCACGTACATCACCAGCGCCGAGCCGGCCAGCGACAACGGCACGGTGACAGCGGCGATCAGGGTGGGCGCGAGCCGGCGCAGGAACAGCGCCATGGTCAGGATCACCATCGCCAGGCTGATCATCAGCGTGGCCTGCACCTCGTGCAGCGAGGCGCGAATGGTGGGCGTGCGGTCGAAGTAGGGCGTGAGCGTGGTGCCGGGCTGCAGATAGCTACGCAGTTCGGGAATCTGCGCCTTCACCTGGTCGACGGTCTCGACGATGTTGGCGCCGGCGCGGGTGAAGGCGTACATCACCACCGCCGGTTTGCCGTCGAACCAGGCGGCTTGATAGGCATCCTGCTGGCCGTCGTAAACGGTGGCCACATCGCCCAGGCGCACGATGCGCCCGTTGGACTGGGTGGAGATCGCCAGCTGCGCAAAATCGGCGGCCTTGGACACCGAATCGTTGGAGATGATGGCCATGGTGGTGTTGCCGTCGGACAGGAATCCGGTCGGCGAGGTCACATTGGCCGCGCGCACCGCATTGCGCAGATCGTCCGGTGTCAGGCCCAGCGCGTTGAGTGCGCGCAGGTCCACGTCCACGCGTACTGCCGGGGTGGACGCACCGGCGATGTCCACCGAGCTGATGCCGGTGATCTGGCGCAGCCGCTGCGCCAGCAGCGAATCGGCCACGTTGTAGAGCTCATCGGCCGATTGCGTCTCCGAGGTCAACGCGATGGCGATCACCGGGTCGTCGTTCGGGTTGGCCTTGGAGTACATCGGCGTTCCTAGCCCGGAGGGCAGGTCCGATTGCGATGCGTTGATCGCGGTCTGGATGTCCTGCGCGGCCGAATCGATGTTGCGGCTGCTCTGGAACACCAGTACGACCAGGCTGCTGCTCTCCGAGCTGGACGAGCGCATGCGGTCGATCCCGGGCAACTGGCCCAGGTGACGTTCCAGCGGCGCGGTGACGGTGGAGGCCATGGTGCTGGCGTCGGCACCGGATTGGGTGGCGTGCACGAAGATGATCGGAATCTGGATGTTCGGCAGCGCTGCCACGCCCAGCCGCAGGTAGCACATCAATCCGATCACGAACAAACCGATCGCCAGCAGCGAGGTGCCGATCGGGCGCTTGATGAAGGGCGCGGAGATGTTCATGGGGTGACTGCCGGGAATCGGGAATCGGGATTCGGGAACTGGGATTCGGGAATCGGGAATCGGTAAGGGCCAGAACCAAAGCCGAAGCCAAGGCGGCTACCCCGCGTGTGCGCGAGCGGGCGATGCCGCGGGCCAGTAGACCGATCAGCGATGCCGCTACCGGTCCTCATGCCGGGCGCTCCGAGGTCGGCGCCGGGTTGATGCCGTCACGGCGTGCCGCCCGCCGCGCCCGCCATGCGCGCAGGCGCTCGCCGGCGCGTTCCATGTACAGATAAATCACCGGGGTGGTGTACAGCGTGACCAGCTGCGATAGCAGCAGGCCGCCGACGATCGCAATGCCCAGCGGGCGGCGCAGTTCCGAGCCGATGCCGGTGCCCAGCGCCAGCGGCAACGCGCCCAGCATGGCGGCAGCGGTGGTCATCATGATCGGGCGGAAGCGCAGCAGGCAGGCGCGCCGGATCGCATCGTGCGCAGTCGCCCCCTCGCGGCGTGCGTCGATGGCGAAGTCGATCATCATGATGGCGTTCTTCTTGACGATGCCGATCAGCAGCACGATGCCGACGATGCCGTCCACCGACAGGCTCAGCCCGCACATCATCAGCGCCAGCAACGCACCGACACCGGCCGGCGGCAACGTGGAGATGATGGTCAACGGGTGGATGTAGCTTTCGTACAACACGCCCAGCACGATGTAGATCACCACGATCGAGGCCAGCAGCAGCCACACGATGTCGGTCTGGCTGCCGGTGAATTCGGCGGCCTTGCCGACGAACTGCGCATGCACCTGGGTCGGGATCTTGAGTTCTTCGCGCGCCTTCTCGATCGCCGCCACTGCCTGCGACAACGAATGCCCCGGCGCCAGGTTGAACGAGATGGTGATGGCCGGCAGCTGCTGCTGGTGGCTCACCACCAACGGTGTGTTGGTGACCTTGGCCTCGGCCAGCGCGGCCAGCGGAATGATGCTGCCGGCACCGACCACGATGCCGGTGTTCTGCGCGCCTACGCCGGTGGCAGTGGACGAGTTGGACGAGGTGACCTGGCCGAAGCTGGTGGCGTTGGTGCCGGTGAGCGCGCCGCTGCCGTTGCTGGCCACCGCCAGCTGGTTCATCAAGGCGGTGCTGGTGCGGAATTCCGGCGCAACTTCCAGCACGACGCGGTACTGATTGAGCTCGGTGAAGATGGTGGAGATCTGGCGCTGGCCGAAGGAGTCGTACAGCGTGTCGTCGATGGTCTGCATCGGCACGCCGAGCATGCTGGCCTTGTCGCGGTCGATGCTCAGTTCCAGCGCACGCCCCTGGTCGGCCAGGTTGTTGTCCACGTCCGCCAGCTCGGGCAACTTGCGCATTGCCTCGGTCATGCGCCCGGCCCAGGTGGCCAGCTCGCTGCTGTCCACGTCCGAGATCGAATACTGGTATTCGGTCGCGGCCACCCGCGTGTCCAGGGTGACGTCCTGCACCGGCTTGAGGAACAAGGCCACGCCCGGAATGCCGGCCACTGCGTTCTGCAGGCGCGGCAGCACCTCGTCCAGGCCCTCGCGGTCGCCGCGCGTCTTCAGCACGATCGACAGCTGGCCCTGGTTGAGCGTGGGGTTCATGGTGCCGGCGCCGATGAAGGCTGCCACGCCGGTCACCGCCGGGTCCTTGCGCAACGCGGCGGCCACCGTCTGGGTGCGTTGCTCCATCTGCGGGAACGCCACGTTCTGATCGGCCTGCACCACGCCGGTGATCAGGCCGGTGTCCTGCTCGGGCAGCAAGCCCTTGGGAATGGCCACATACAGCACCACCGTCAACGCCACCGCACCGATCGCCACGGCCAGGGTCAGCGGTTGGTGGGCAAGCACCCAGTCCAGGCTGCGCTCATAGGTGCCCACGGTGCGCGTCCACAGGTTGGTCTTGCCGGCCGCGCTCGCGCGCTCGTGCGCGTCTTCGCCTTCGGGCAAGGCATCGGGCTTGAGCAGGTAGGCGCACATCATCGGCGTCAACGTCAGCGACACCAGCATCGAGATGACCACCGCAATCGACAGCACCCACGCAAACTCGTGGAATAACCGACCGGTGACGCCCGGCATCAACAGCAGCGGCAGGAACACCGCCACCAGCGACACGGTCAGCGACAACACGGTGAAGCCGATCTGCTTGGCGCCGATTTCGGCCGCTTCCGGCCCGCTCTTGCCCTGTTCGATGTAGCGCACGATGTTCTCGATCATCACGATCGCATCGTCGACCACGAACCCGGTCGCCACCACCAGCGCCATCAAGGAGAGGTTGTCCAGCGACATGCCGGCGAAGGCCATCACCCCGAAGGTGCCGGCCAGCGACAACGGCACCGCCACCGAGGGAATGATGGTGGCCCACAGCCGGCGCAGGAACACGAAGATCACCGCCACCACCAGCGCGATGGTCAGCACCAGGGTGAACTTCACCTCATGTACCGAGGCGCGGATGGTTTCGGTGCGGTCGGAGAACACCTCCAGATGCACATCGGCCGGCAACACCGATCGCAGCTGCGGCAGGATGTTGCGGATCTGCTCCACCGTCTGCACGATGTTGGCGCCGGGCTGGCGGCGGATCTCCAGCAGCACCGCCTGTTTGCCGTCGGCCCAGGCGGCAAGCTGATCGTTCTCCACCCCATCGACCACGTTGGCCACGTCGGCAAGCCGCACCGGGCGGCCGTCCTTGTAGCTGATGATGGTCTCGCGGTACTGCGCCGCGTCGGTGAGCTGGTCGTTGGTGCCGATACTGTAGGACTGGGTCTTGCCGTTGAGCGAGCCCTTGGGCGCACTGACGTTGGTCTGGGTCAGCGCGCTGCGCAGCGACTCCATGGTCAGGCCCATGTTCGACAGCTGCGCCGGGTTGACCTGGATGCGCACGGCAGGGCGCACGTTGCCGGCGATCGACACCAGGCCCACACCCGGCACCTGCGACAGGCGCTGGGCCAGGATCGCATCCGCATAGCGGTTGACCTCGCGCAGCGGCAGCGAATCGGAGGTGAGCTTGAGCGTGAGAATCGCCGCATCGGCCGGATTGACCCGGTTATAGACCGGTTGGTACGGCAGCGAAGAGGGCAGGGTGGCCTGGCGGATCGCCGCCTGCACGTCCTGCGAGGCGATATCGATATCGCGCTCCATCGAGAACTGCAGAATGATCGTGGACAGGCCCGCCGACGAATCGGAGGTCATCATCTGCAGGCCGGAAATCTGCCCGAACTGGCGCTCCAGCGGCGTGGTCACCAGCGAGGCCATGGTGGTCGCATTGGCGCCGGGGTACTGGGTGGTGACGACCAGGCTGGGCGCGTCGATTTCCGGCAATGCCGAGACCGGCAATTGACGGTAGCCCAGGATGCCCAGCAGCAGGACGCCGGCCATCAACAACGAAGTGGCGATCGGGCGGCGGATGAAGATGGTCGAAAAGCCCACGGGGGGTGTCCTTGCTGAAGACGTCAGGCGAAGCCGGCGCATGCAGCGCCGGCGCACATCGGCGACGGAGGTTCCGTCGCCGATGGTCGAGAATTAGCGCGGACCGCCGCCACGACGGCCGCCGGGGCCACCACCACGGCTCTGTTTGTCCTTCGCGGCCTTGAGTTCGGCCTCGGTCGGTTCCGGCGGCGTCTCGCCCGGCTTGAGCGCGCTGACCTTGCTGCCCGGTTTCAGGCGGAACTGGCCTTCGGTCACCACCCGCTCGCCGGGCTTGAGGCCCTTGGTGATCTGCACATGGCTGTCGTCCACTTCCACGCCCTGCACCACGGTGCGCATCTGTGCGGTGTTGTCGCTGCCCACCACGTACACGTAATCACCGTCAGGGCCGCGCTGCACCGACTGGGACGGCACCACGGTACCGCCGGCGATGGTGCGCAGCTGCAGGCGCACATTGACGAACTGGCCCGGCCATAGCGCGTTGTCGGTGTTGTTGAAGATCGCGCGTGCGCCGAAGGTGCCGCTGTCGGCGGAGATGCGGTTGTCGATCACATCCAGCTTGCCGTCGCTGCTGATCACATGCGCATCGCCGCGATCCAGTGCCGCCACGGCCAGTGGCGCCGCCGTCTGACCGGTACGCACTGCCTGCAACTCACGCTCGGGCAGGTTGAAAGACACGTAGATCGGGCGGATCTGGGTCAGGGTGACGATCGTGGAGCTGCTGGTGACGATGTTGCCCACGTCCACGCCACGGATGCCGGCGATGCCGTCGATCGGCGCAGTGACGCGGGTGAACTGCAATTGCACCTGCGCCGAGCGCATCTGCGCATCGTTGGCCGCAACCGCGGCCTCGTACTGGGCCACCTGGTTGCGTTGGGTATCCAGATCCGTGCGCGAGACATACTGCTTGTAGGCCGGGTCGTTGGAACGCTGGTAATTCACCCGCGAGGTCGCCAACAGCGCCTGGTTCTGGCGTTTGGCCGCCAGTGCCTGATCGTAGCTGGCCTGCAGCGTGCGCGGATCGATCTGCGCCAGCAGATCGCCCTTCTTCACTTCCTGGCCTTCCTTGAAATTCAGGCTCATCAGCTGGCCGCCCACCTGCGGGCTGACCGTGACCGTATTGAGCGCGGTGACCGTACCCAGCGCGCTGGCATAGACCGGAACGTCCTGCGTGGTGGCCGCCACCACCGTCACCGGTACCGGGCCGCTGTTCTCCGGGTCATTGCCGTCCGGCGCGCCTGCGCGCTTGCCGTGATTGCCCCCACCCATCATCCGCACTGCGACGAACACCACGACGAGCACCGCGACAACCAGCAGCGTGACCTTCCAAAAACGCGACATGCGACAACTCCTGAGGGCGGGCCGGGCGCGTGGATGCGACCGTGGGGGCGGCTGTGCAAAGCATATCGTTGCGCTCTCCCAATTGAGCGTTACTGAAGTAACGGCTCGGCTGGCGAAACGACCGCAACGGTCACACTTGCACTGCAGCGGCAACGCGCCACGGCGACCGCGGTTGACCGCCGGGCTGAATCGGGCCCCACTACAGCCCATCCGGCACGCGCCTGCACTACATTAGGCAACCATCTTTTGAGGATTGCCGATGCGCCCCTCCCGCTTGCTGACCAGCGCGCTGCTGCTCGCCCTGCCCATGCTCGCCACCGCGCAGACTGCGCAGCGGCCCGACGTTCAGGCCGCTGCCGCCCCGCTGCAGGCCAAGGTGGTGCAGTGGCGCCGCGACTTCCACCAGCACCCGGAGTTGTCCAACCGCGAGGAGCGCACGGCCGCCACCGTGGCCGCGCAGCTGCGCAAGCTGGGCCTCAAGCCGCGCACCGGCATCGCCCATCACGGCGTGGTTGCCATCATCAAGGGCGCCAAGCCGGGGCCGAAGATCGCGCTGCGTGCGGACATGGACGCGCTGCCGGTGACAGAGCAGACCGGGCTGCCGTTCGCTTCCAAGGCCACTGCCGAATACCGCGGCGAGCAGGTCGGGGTGATGCATGCCTGCGGCCACGATGCGCACACCGCCATCCTGCTCGGCGTGGCCGAAGCGCTGGTGGGCATGCGCGAGCAGTTGCCCGGCGAGGTGATGCTGATCTTCCAGCCCTCCGAAGAAGGCGCCCCAGGCAACGAAGAGGGCGGCGCCTCGCTGATGCTCAAGGAAGGCCTGTTTGCCGACTTCAAGCCGCAGGCGGTGTTCGGCCTGCATGTGTTCTCCAGCGTGCAGGCCGGCAAGATCGCGGTGCGCAGCGGCCCGCTGATGGCGGCCTCGGACCGCTTCGCGATCAAGATGATCGGCCGCCAGACCCATGGCTCGGCGCCGTGGAACGGCATCGACCCGATCGTGGCCAGCGCCGACATGATCGGCGCCGCGCAAACGGTGATCAGCCGCCGCGCCAACCTGTCCAAGCAGCCGGCGGTGCTCAGCTTCGGCGCGATCAAGGGCGGCATCCGCTACAACATCATCCCCGACGATGTGGAAATGGTCGGCACCATCCGCACCTTCGACGAGGGCATGCGCCAGCAGATCTTTGCCGATCTCAAGAACGTGGCCGAACACACCGCCGCCGCGCATGGGGCCAAGGTCCAGGCGCAGGTGCCGGATCAGCCGGGCAATCCGGCCACTGTCAACGACCCCGCACTGACGGCCAGGATGCTGCCAAGCCTGCAGGCCGTGGTGGGTGCCGACAATGTGTACGAACCGCCGTTGCAGATGGGCGCTGAAGATTTCTCGTTCTACGCCCAGCAGGTTCCGTCGATGTTCTTCTTCGTCGGCTCCACCGCCAAGGGTATCGACCCGGCCACCGCACCCAGCAACCATTCGCCGCAGTTCCTGCTGGACGAGTCGTCGCTGGATGTGGGCTTGCGCGCGCTGTTGCAGGTGTCGCTGGATTATCTGCAGCAGGGGTGATGGGGAATGGGGAATCGTCCGTGGCTGGGCGATTCCCGCTTTCGCTGGTTGGGCCGGTGGCTCGATTCTAGAGCGGCGATCTTCGGGTTTTCCATTCGCTCTCTGTCACGCGTTGCCATACACCTCACGGCCAGCCCGTGCGGCCTAAAATGGCGACATGAATACCCCAGAAGATTCCACCCTCGGTCGTGAGGTCGCCTATCCGAGCGGCTACGACCCGTCGTTGCTGTTTCCGATTCCGCGTGCGGCCGGGCGCCAGGCCATCGGGCTGACTGGTGACCTGCCGTTTATCGGCCGCGATCGCTGGCACGCCTACGAACTCAGCTGGCTCGATGCACAGGGCAAGCCCTGCGTAGCCACCGCCACCTTGCACGTGCCCTGCGATTCGCCCTCGTTGATCGAATCCAAGTCGCTCAAGCTGTATCTCAACTCGCTCAACGCCACCCGCTTCAACAGCGCCGAAGCGGTGCGCACGCGCATTGCGACCGACCTGTCCACGCGCGCCGGTGCCGATGTGGCGGTAGAGTTCGGCCTGCCGCCGATCGATGCGGTGGGCGAGGGCGAATCGATCGACGCGCTGGATGTCAGCATCGACGATTACGGCCCGCCGAACGCGACCTATCTCTGCGCGCATGCGCAGCCAGTGGTGGAAGAAGTGCTGACCTCGGCCTTGCTCAAATCCAATTGCCCGGTGACTGGCCAGCCGGACTGGGCCAGCCTCACCTTGCGTTACCGCGGCGCACCGATCGATCGCGAGGGATTGCTGCGTTATCTGGTGAGTTTCCGCGACCACGCCGAGTTTCATGAGCAATGCGTCGAGCGCATCTTCAACGACGTGCTGACGCAGTGCGCGCCGCAGTGGCTGCTGGTGGAAGCGCGCTACACACGTCGTGGCGGCCTGGACATCAATCCGCTGCGCAGCTCGGCCAGTGTCCCGACGCCGCTGTCGATTTTCCGCGACCTGCGTCAGTAGATCGCGCTCATGCGGGATCGCGCGGGCTTCACGGCGGCGCGATCCATGCTTAACAGCGCCCCGCGCACCCTGCTGACACCGCGATGCACAGGGATTGCAGCAATGAGTGTCGACAAGAAGGCAGATTTCTCCAACGTCACCTCATCGGTCGATAGCACCGCCGAGGTGACGCCTGCGCCCGATTTTTCCAACGTGCGCACCAGTGTACAAAGCACCGCACAGCTCGTTGAAGAATCGGTGACCGTCCAGGCCGGCGACAGCCTCTCCAGTATTGCCAAGCGCCATCTAGGCGACGGCAATCTGTGGCCACGTATTTTCGAAGCCAACCGCGAAACGCTGCAGGACCCGGACAAGATCTTTCCCGGGCAGGTGCTGCGCTTGCCCGCAAAGTCGTAACGGCGGGTCGGCTTCCAGTCGCTGGCGGCAACGTCATTCAACAAACCCAGAAACCAACTCGAACACTGCCACTGCAGGCGTTCTGGCTACCGGAGAATCGATTTATGCGTACTACCTCTGTTTCGAGCAGCTTGGCCCTGGCGTTGGCGGGCGTTCTCGCCGTGTCTGGCTGCAGCAAGAAGGCCGACGACGACAGCGTTTCCAAAGACCCCACTTCCGGTGCCGCGACCGAAGCGATGCCGGCCCGGCCGCCACCCCGCCGGCGAGCGATCAGGCAGCCCAGGGCAGCGCAACCGGTGCGGCCAGCACCGATGGCGGTGCTGCGACGGGTAGCGCAGTGACGGTGTCCAGCGTGGCCGTCGGCACCCAGGCCGCAGCCGACAAGACGGTGACCCCGGGGACCAGTGTCGGCAGCAAAGACACCATCATCGTCTCGGTCAAGACGGACGGCAGCGCGAGCAACGTGGCCGTATCGGCAAAGCTGACCTACCAGGATGGCCAGGTGGCTGGCGAACAGAACGCGACGTTGAACACCACCGGTGCCGAAACCACCAACCTGAGCTTCAGCAAGCCCGATGGCTGGCCGGCCGGCACCTACACCGCGCAGGTCATGGTGGACGGCAAGCCTGCAGGCAATCCGCAGACCATCACCGTCAAGTAAGGTTGGGCGACATTGGCGATGTACAGCATCGGTGCGCGTCGCCGCCGATCCCGTCGACCGACGGCTCGACATTTCACTGAGCCACGCAAACAGGGCGCGACCGATCAAGTCGCGCCTTTTTGTTGCATCGCATTTGTTTCAGCTGCATCCATGTCGATTGCCCTGGTGACGGGACGAAGCATCCGCCTGTGGTCGCTTTACCCGGGCGCGGCTCAGACGCGACAATGCCGTGCTGATCCATCGCCGCATCCAACCCTGGCTAACCGGTGTGCATCAACGACCCCCGTCGCGCGCACCACTGCCATCGTCCGTGAATGCCGGCGCTCCTCCCGACCACAAGAGCCATCGCACCTCATGTCGAAGACACCGAAGATCCTGTACACGCTCACCGACGAAGCACCCTACCTGGCCACGCAGTCGCTGCTACCGATCATCGATGCCTACACCGATACCGCCGGCATCGTGGTCGAAACGCGCGATATCTCGCTGGCCGGGCGCATTCTTGCGCTGTTCCGCGAGCATTTGAGCGACACGCAGAAGATCGCCGACGACCTGGCCGAACTGGGCGAGCTGGCCACCACGCCGGAAGCCAACATCATCAAGCTGCCCAACATCAGCGCCTCGGTGCCGCAGCTTAAGGCCGCGATCAAGGAGCTGCAAGGCCAGGGCTACGCGTTGCCGGCGTATCCGGACGAGCCCAAGGATGCTGCGGAAAAAGACATCAAGGCGCGCTACGACAGGGTCAAGGGCAGCGCGGTGAATCCGGTGCTGCGCGAGGGCAATTCCGATCGTCGTGCACCGCTGTCGGTGAAGAATTACGCACGCAAGCACCCGCATCGCATGGGCAAGTGGAGCAGCGATTCCAAGTCGCACGTGTCGCACATGGAGTCCGGCGATTTCTTCGGTAGCGAGCAGTCCGCCACCATCGCCGACGCCGGCACGTTGAAGATCGAATTCGTCGGTGCCGATGGCAGCAGCACCGTGCTGAAAGACAAGGTCGCGGTCAAAGCCGGCGAAATCGTCGACGCTGCGGTGTTGAGCAAGCGCGCTCTGGCCAGCTTCATCGACGCGCAGATTGCCGATGCCAAGGCCTGCGACGTGCTGTTCTCGGTGCATCTGAAAGCCACCATGATGAAGGTCTCCGACCCGGTGCTGTTCGGCGTGGTGGTCGGCGAGTTCTACAAGGACACGCTGAGCAAGCATGCCGATGCGCTCAAGTCGGTCGGCTTCGATCCCAACAACGGCATCGGCGATCTGTACGCACGCATCGGCACGTTGCCGGAAGAGCAGCAGGTACAGATCACTGCCGATATCCAGGCCGAATACGCGCAGCGTCCGGGCCTGGCGATGGTCAATTCGGACAAGGGCATCACCAACCTGCATGTGCCCAGCGACGTGATCGTCGATGCTTCCATGCCGGCGATGATTCGCGACTCCGGCCAGATGTGGAACGCGCAAGGCAAGTTGCAGGACACCAAGGCGGTGATTCCGGATCGTTGCTACGCGGACGTATATCAGGCGGTAATCGACGACTGCAAGGCGCACGGCGCGTTCGATCCGTCCACGATGGGCTCGGTGCCCAACGTGGGGCTGATGGCGCAGAAGGCCGAAGAATATGGCTCGCACGACAAGACCTTCCAGATGTCCGGCGCCGGCACCGTCAAGGTCACCGATGGCAACGGCAAAACGGTGTTCGAGCACGCAGTGGAAGCCGGCGATCTGTGGCGCATGTGCCAGGTCAAGGACGCGCCGATCCAGGATTGGGTGAAGCTGGCCGTGGAGCGCGCCCGCCTGAGCGAGACGCCGGCCGTGTTCTGGCTGGACAAGGCGCGCGCGCACGATGCGCAGGTGATCGCCAAGGTCGAGCAGTATTTGAAGGATCACGACACCAACGGCCTGGATATCCGCATCCTGCCGCCAGTGGAAGCGACGACCTTCTCGCTGGAGCGCATCCGCAAGGGTCAGGACACCATCTCGGTCACCGGCAACGTGCTGCGCGACTACCTCACCGACCTGTTCCCGATCATGGAACTCGGTACCAGTGCCAAGATGCTGTCCATCGTGCCGCTGATGGCCGGCGGCGGCCTGTTCGAAACCGGTGCCGGTGGTTCGGCGCCCAAACATGTGCAGCAGTTCGTCGAAGAGAACTGCCTGCGCTGGGATTCGCTGGGTGAATTCCTGGCCCTGGCCGCGTCGCTCGAGCACCTGGGCAACCGTTACGACAACCCATCGGCCACCGTGCTGGCCAAGGCGCTGGATGTCGCCAACGGTCAGTTCCTAGACAACAACAAGTCGCCCGCGCGCAAGGTCGGCGAGCTCGACAACCGCGGCAGCCACTTCTATTTGGCGATGTACTGGGCACAGGCCCTGGCTGCGCAGACCGAAGACATGGCTTTGCAGGCCAAGTTCGCGCCGCTGGCCAAGGCCCTGACCGAGAACGAAGCCACGATCGTGGCCGAGCTCAACGGCGCGCAGGGCAAGCCGGTGGAGATTGGCGGTTACTACCATCCCGACTTGGCCAAGGTCAGCGAGGCGATGCGCCCCAGCAAGACCTTCAACGACATCCTGGCCACGCTCAAGGCCTGAGTCGCCGCGCCGCCTGCTGTCTCCGCATGTCGTCTGCAGGGCCCGTCTCGGAAGAGACGGGCCTTTTCGTTTCAGCGAAACGGCGACAATCCCGTCACGCCACGCAGCAGGCGTCGGCTGAGCCGCGCCATGCGTCGCTCGCGCCGGGTTTGCGAAGGCGGATCGGTCATCGTCTGCACGTTTGGCTGTGGCCGCACGGGAGATCCAAGCGATTCCATTGCGGTGTGCCGTTGCATCGCCTCCACCGCCGTGTCCGGTTCCGCCAGGCGCTGGGCCAGCGCCACATCGGCAATGTGGCCGTGCTGAAACAACAGTTCGCTAAAGATGCGCATGACCCACCTCCACTTGAGTGGAATCCACAGTAGGCGCAGGCTAGGGGAGGTAAAAGCGAGGCTTTTACAAGTAAGTATTGAATTCCATTCAAGGGTTGGCCATGTCGCGTCCGCCGCTTCACGCATTGCAAGGCTTCGTCAGCGCGGTACGCCTGGGTAACCTGTCGCGCGCCGCTTGCGCGATGCATCTGACCGTCAGCGCACTTAGTCATCAGATGCGCGCGCTCGAACAACGGCTGGGATATCCGCTGCTGCAACGGCATGCGCGCGGCGTCACCGCCACGCCGCAGGGCCAACAACTGCTCGAGCGCATCGCACCGCATCTGGACGCCATCGTCGAGGCGTTCGAGCCCTTCGGTGCGCGTCGCGAAGACACCCTGACGCTGAGTCTCACGCCGTCGATGGCATCGGCCTGGCTGGTGCCGCGCCTGGGCGAATTTCTGGCAAGTCATCCCACCATCGAAATCAACCTGCTGTCGAGCGAGCGGCTGGTGGATTTCGAGCGCCAGCAGCAAGTGGATGCCGCCATGCGTATCGGCGCCGGGCAATGGCCTGGCGTCATCGCCGAGCCATTGTTCGACGAATGGCTGGTGCCCATGGCTAGCCCGGCCCTGATCGCCCGCATGGGCGGCGTGGAGGCGCCACCCTTGCATCAGTGGCCACTGCTGGGCGACCCGGATGACGCCTGGTCGCGCTGGTTCGCGGCGTTCGGCGGCGATGTGCCGCGACGCTATGTCGCCGTGCTCGACGAATCGGAGGCACACCATCGTGCCGCGCTGGATGGCGTCGGCGTCGCACTGGGGCGCGTGACGCGCGCGCGTCTGTTGCTGGCGTCCGGTCAGCTGGTGGCGTTGTCCACGCAACGGCTCAAGACCAGTTGGTCGCATTACCTGGTGTATCCGCCGCGTTCCAGCACCCATGGCGGGTTTCTCGCGTTTCGCACCTGGCTACAGGGCCAGGCGCGCGAACACGCCGCGCATGCGCAACAGGCGACCGCCACGCCATTGGCCGCGCGCCGCCGCAAGCGCTCCGGGACACCGTCGCCATGAACCATCCATCGTTGCCACCACAATCCGAGCGCCGTGCGCTGGCGATCGCCCAGGCCGTGTACGAAGCGTTCGAGGACTATCACGCGCGCTTTTCCGAAATCACCGCATGCGCCAAACAGCGGTTCGAAACACGCGATTGGAGCGGCGCGCGCGAAGACGCAGTGGCGCGCATCGCGCTCTACGACCAATACATCGCCGAATGCATGTTGCGTCTGCGCGCAGTACTGCTGGGTCAGGCGCACGACCGCGCGCTATGGATGCGTGCGCGCGATCGTTACGCTGCGTTGCTGAGCGGGTTGATCGACCAGGAGTTGTACAAGACGTTCTACAACACCCTGACCCGGCGCTACTTCGGTACCCACGGGGTCGATGCGGACATCGAATTCATCGCGCTGGATATCGAACCGACCGACGCCATCACCGTGCCTGTTGCGCGCCACACCTATGCGGTCTCGCCCGGCCGCTTGACCGACATGCTGGTGCGGGTGCTGGGCGACTACGCGTTCGCCGTGCCGTATGCGCACCGCACCCGCTGCGCGGCTGCCATCGCGGTGCGTCTGCTAGACGACCTGGCGCATTGGGGCGAGCATCCGGTGCGCAGCGTGGAATTGCTGGAGACGGTATTCTATCGCGAGCGGCGTGCGTATCTGGTCGGACGCGTGTTCGGCGAACATCGCTTTTCGCCATGCGTGATCGCGCTGATCAACGACGACGCCGGCCTGCGCGCCGAAGCGGTGCTGACCCGACGCAGCGATGTCGCGCAATTGTTCAGTAACTCGCGCAGCTATTTTCAAGCCGACCTGTCCACTGTCGGCGATGCGGTGGTGTTCCTGCGCAGCCTGCTCACCCACAAGCCGGTCGATGAGCTATACACGATGCTGGGCCGCGCCAAGCAGGGCAAGACCGAGCGTTACCGCACGTTTTTCAGCCATTTTCAGGCGCATCCATCCGAACAGCTGGTGCACGCCGATGGCACTCCCGGCATGGTCATGGTGGTCTTTACGCTGCCCAGTTATCCGCTGGTCTTCAAACTCATTCGCGACCGCTTTGCGTATCCCAAAACCATGAGCCGCGCGCAGGTGGAGGGTAAGTACGAATTGGTCTTCCAGCTTGATCGCATTGGCCGCCTGCTCGACGCGCAGCCGTATCGTTTCCTGCGTTTCCCCAAGGCGCGCTTTTCGCCGGCGCTGCTGCAAGAGCTGCAGACCAGCTGCGCGATGAGCCTGAGCGAAGACGGCGACGATGTCCTGATCGCACTGTGCTATGTGCAGCGCCGGTTGCGCCCGTTGAATTTGTACCTGCGCGAACAGTTGCCCGAAGCCGCGCATGCCGCAGCGCTGGACTACGGCCAAGCCATCAAGGACATGGCGCGCAACAACATCTTTCCCGGCGACATGTTGCTGAAGAATTTCGGCATTACCCGCCATCAGCGCGCGGTGTTCTACGACTACGACGAGCTGTGCCTGATCACCGAATGCAACTTCCGCGATTGGCCGACACCCGCCACCTACGAAGAACAGATGGCCGCAGAACCCTGGTTCCATGTCGGCCCGCGCGACGTCTTTCCCGAGCGCTTCGCCTTGTTCATGGGCCTGCCCTCCTCGCAACTGGAAGCGCTCAAGCACCAGCACCCGGAACTGTTCGACCCACGCTGGTGGCGCGACCTGCAGAGCCGGCTTCGCGACGACGATTATCCCGACACCCCGCCATATGCGGAGTCGCGCAGGCTGGCCTAGAGCGTTGCGGAGCGCTCGCCGCGCAGCTTACCTTGGCGCCAGCCCAGCCAAGCCGGCGCCACGCAGCACCCGCTCCGCACCGCTGGCGGCCAACGCATCTCATCTCAACGTGCATCACACGCTCTAGCGATTTACCGACAGCGGCAGGACGAGCGACGACCCGGATGCGCTGCCTGCCAGTGGATTGTTCTCCGCACGCGGAGAAGGTGTTCGCCTGGTCACACCGCTGCAAGGAAGTTGAGAGCGGCTGACGGAGGACACTAAAGGCTGCGCGACAGTCGCCTCACACAAAAAAGCCCCGCAATGCGGGGCTTTTTCGTCTCGATAAACCGATTGAACTCAGCGCTTCATCGAACTGAAGAACTCGTCGTTGGACTTGGTGGTCTTCATCTTGTCCAACAGGAATTCCATTGCTGCGATTTCGTCCATCGGGTGCAGCAGCTTGCGCAGGATCCAGATCTTCTGCAGCAACTCCGGCTCGATCAGCAGATCTTCGCGACGCGTGCCCGAACGGTTGATGTCGATTGCCGGGTACACGCGCTTTTCGGTGATGCGACGGTTCAGATGCACTTCGCTGTTGCCGGTGCCCTTGAACTCTTCGTAGATCACCTCGTCCATCTTGCTGCCGGTTTCCACCAGCGCCGTGGCGATGATGGTCAGCGAGCCGCCTTCTTCCACGTTACGCGCCGCGCCGAAGAAGCGCTTCGGGCGGTGCAACGCATTGGCATCCACACCGCCGGTGAGCACCTTGCCGGAGCTGGGCACCACGTTGTTGTAGGCACGCGCCAGGCGGGTGATGGAGTCCAGCAGGATCACCACGTCCTTCTTGTGCTCGACCAGGCGCTTGGCCCGCTCGATCACCATCTCGGCGACCTGCACGTGACGCGCAGCCGGCTCGTCGAACGTGGAGGAGATGACTTCGCCGCGCACGGTGCGCTGCATTTCGGTCACTTCTTCCGGGCGCTCGTCGATGAGCAGCACGATCATGTGCACTTCGGGATGATTGGTGGTGATGGCCGTGGCCACCTGCTGCATCATCATCGTCTTACCGGCCTTGGGCGGGGAGACAATCAGCGCACGCTGACCCTTGCCCTGCGGTGCCATCAGATCGAGGATGCGGCCGGTGATGTCCTCGGTGGAACCATCGCCACGCTCCAGACGGAAGCGGCGGCGCGGGAACAGCGGGGTCAGGTTCTCGAACAGGACCTTGTTCTTGCTCGCTTCCAGCGGCTCGCCATTGATGGTGTCGACGATCGACAGCGCGAAATAGCGTTCGCCGTCCTTCGGGAAGCGGATGCGGCCGGAGAGGTGGTCGCCGGTACGCAGGTTGAAGCGGCGGATCTGGCTGGGCGAAATATAGGTATCGTCCGGGCCGGCCAGGTAGCTGGCTTCTGCCGCACGCAGGAAACCGAAGCCGTCGGGCAGAATTTCCAGCACGCCGTCGGCGGCAACGCCTTCACCATGACGGGTCAGCACCTTGAGCAGGGCGAAGATCACGTCCTGCTTGCGCGCACGCGCCACGCCTTCCTGAATATTGAGCTGGTCGGCGATATCCAGCAGCTTCTGCGCCGGCATCCGCTTGAGGTCGCTCAGCGAATACACCGGAAAACCTTCCGGCACGGCCGGATGCGGACGCGCGATGAACGGTTCGTTGCTGCCGTCGGACGAGGGCATGCCGCCGTCGTTGCCGAAGCGGTCGCGCGGGCCGCGATCGCGGCGGTTGCGGAACCGGTCACGGCGGTTGCCCTGCTGGTTCTGGCCTTGCTGGTTTTGACCCTGACCCTGACCGCCCTGGCCTTGCTGATGCTGGCCGGCGTTTTGGTTCTGGTTCTGGCCCTGCTGCTGACCTTGGCCTTGGCCCTGGTTCTGGCCTTGATTCTGGTTCTGCTGTTGCTGCGCCTGATTGAAGCGCTGCTGCTGCGACTGGCCGCCCTCGCGGGGCTCGCCGTGGGTGTCGCTGCCGTGGCCGGCGCTGGGCGCCTGACCGGCCTGGGCGCCATCGCTGGACGTCTGCGCCGGTGCCGGATCGGCAGCGCGCGACGGTGCCTGCGCGGCACGGGGTGCTTCGGGTGCGGGACTGGCGGGCAAGGGCAGGTTGGGCTGCTGTGCGCCAGCCTCTTCAGTGGCGGCGGCGGTCTTGCTCACGCGCGGCTTGCGCACGCGCTTCTCGACGGGAGCGTCGACGCTGCTCCCGGTATCGGAGGAAGGATGATCGGACAAGTGCGTGATTCCTCGCTAAGGTGCGAGCGCCCAACTAGGGGGCGAACTGGTGGTAGATGGGAGTCTAGAAGAGGTTCTAGAGGGTGCGGCGGCGCACGAACGTGTGCCGGACCAACTGACAGTATCACCGCCGCGCGTTGCCGCGCAAGCGTCTTGCCGGGCACGATTTAACTGCCGGCGCATCATCGGGCGCCCATTGCTGGACGCCCGCTTGCTCAGGCGGCCGCGCCACCCAGGGTCTTGTCGATCATCTGGGTCAGCTGGCCCTTGCCGACGGCACCGATCTGGGTCGCCTGCACCTGCCCGTCCTTGAACAGCAACAGCATCGGAATCGAGCGCACGTGGTACTTGATGGCCAGCGCACGGTTCTGGTCCACATTGACCTTGGCGACCTTGAGGCGGCCCTGATAGGTGTCGGCCAGATCGTCCAGCACCGGGGCGATCATCTTGCATGGGCCGCACCACTCGGCCCAGAAATCCACCAGAACCGGTTCGCCCGATTGCAGCACAGCTGTGTCGAAGTCGGCATCGCCGACATGTTGAACCTTATCGCTCACCTTGGGTCTCCTGGAAACCAAAACGGCCCACCCGAACGGGCAGGCCGCTACATTGCGCTAAACTGGGGCATTGCGTGACTGAATCAAGTGTCAGTCCTGAAGCCGCGCTGTCCGCCACAACAGCCGCAGTTTGCGACGCTGTCGGCATCGATGCAAGCCGCGCCCGGGCTGCCCAGGGCGCCTCACGAAGACGGAATAATGAGCGACAAACCGCTGACCGATGTGACCTTTTCCTCGTTCGACCTGCATCCGGCCTTGATCGCCGGGCTGGAGAGCGCCGGGTTTACCCGCTGTACCCCGATCCAGGCGCTGACCTTGCCGGTCGCGCTGCCGGGCGGCGATGTCGCCGGCCAGGCCCAGACCGGTACCGGCAAGACCTTGGCATTTCTGGTCGCGGTGATGAATCGGCTGCTGATCCGCCCGGCCCTGGCCGACCGCAAGCCGGAAGACCCGCGCGCGCTGATCCTGGCGCCGACCCGCGAGCTGGCGATCCAGATCCACAAGGATGCGGTCAAGTTCGGCGCCGACCTGGGCCTGCGCTTTGCGCTGGTCTACGGCGGGGTGGACTACGACAAGCAGCGCGAGCTGTTGCAGCAGGGCGTGGACGTGATCATCGCCACCCCGGGCCGCCTGATCGACTACGTCAAACAGCACAAGGTGGTCTCGCTGCACGCCTGCGAGATCTGCGTGCTGGACGAAGCCGACCGCATGTTCGATCTGGGCTTCATCAAGGACATCCGCTTCCTGCTGCGGCGCATGCCCGAGCGCGGCACCCGGCAGACGTTGTTGTTCTCGGCCACCCTCAGCCACCGCGTGCTGGAGCTGGCCTACGAGCACATGAACGAGCCGGAGAAGCTCGTTGTCGAAACCGAAAGCATCACCGCCGCGCGGGTGCGCCAGCGCATCTATTTCCCGTCCGACGAAGAGAAGCAGACGCTACTTTTGGGCTTGCTGTCGCGCAGCGAAGGCGCGCGCACCATGGTGTTCGTCAACACCAAGGCCTTCGTGGAGCGCGTGGCGCGCACCCTGGAGCGGCATGGCTACCGGGTGGGTGTGCTGTCGGGCGATGTGCCGCAGAAGAAGCGCGAGTCGCTGCTCAACCGCTTCCAGAAAGGCCAGCTCGAAATCCTGGTCGCCACCGACGTGGCCGCGCGCGGTCTGCATATCGACGGCGTCAAGTACGTCTACAACTACGACCTGCCGTTCGACGCCGAAGACTACGTCCACCGCATCGGCCGCACCGCGCGTCTGGGCGAGGAAGGCGATGCGATCAGCTTCGCCTGCGAACGCTATGCGATGAGCCTGCCCGACATCGAGGCCTACATCGAGCAGAAGATTCCGGTCGAGCCGGTGACGTCCGAACTGCTGACGCCGCTGCCGCGCGCGCCACGCGTGCCGGTGGAAGGCGAAGAGGCCGACGATGACGCTGCTGGCGACAGTGTGGGCACGATCTTCCGCGAAGCGCGCGAGCAGCGTGCCGCCGAAGAACAGCGTCGCGGTGGTGGGCGCGGTGGCCCCGGCGGGTCGCGTAGCGGCAGTGGCGGTGGTCGCCGCGATGGCGCAGGTGCCGATGGCAAGCCGCGTCCGCGTCGCAAGCCACGGGTGGAAGGCCAAGCGCCTGCAGCTGCGGCGTCGACCGAACATCCGGTGGTTGCTGCAGTAGCGGCACAGGCACCTTCCGCGGGCGTGGCCGATGCCGAGCGCGCACCACGCAAGCGTCGGCGTCGGCGTAACGGTCGTCCGGTCGAGGGTGCCGAGCCGGCAGTGGCATCCACGCCGGTTCCCGCGCCTGCCGCACCGCGCAAGCCCACCCAGGTGGTTGCCAAGCCGGTGCGTGCCGCCGCCAAGCCGTCGGGTAGCCCGTCGCTGCTCAGCCGGATCGGCCGCCGACTGCGTTCGCTGGTCTCCGGCAACTGACCGTTTGCGGCATTGATCGCATCGCCGCGCATCGGCGATGCGACGCAAGCACTGGCGCTCCGGCATAATCGCTGAATGACCGTTCTGCGTTTCGACAACGTCAGCAAGCACTACGCCGGTGGCCACCAGGCGCTGACCGATGTCAGCTTCGAAGTGGCCGATGGCGAGATGCTGTTCGTGACCGGCCATTCCGGCGCCGGCAAAAGTACCTTGCTCAAACTGATCCACCTCAGCGAACGCCCGAGTCAGGGCGCGGTGCTGCTGGGCGAACGTAACCTGCTCAAGGTGCGTGGCCGGCAGATTCCGCTGCATCGGCGTCAGGTGGGCGCGGTCTATCAGGACCACCGTCTGCTCAACGACCGCAGCATCGCCGAGAACGTGGCCTTGCCGCTGATCTTGCGCGGCACCCGGCGTGCCGAGATCGGCAAACGCGTGCGCTCGGCATTGGAGCGCATCGGTCTGGCCCATCGCGAGAAAGCCCTGCCGTCGCAATTGTCTGCCGGTGAGCAGCAACGCGTTGGCATCGCGCGCGCCATCGTCGGCGAACCGCGGCTGCTGGTGGCAGATGAGCCCACCGGCAATCTCGACCCCGCACTGGCCGCGGAAATCATGCAGTTGTTCGCCGAACTCCCGGCCCGTGGCACCAGCGTGCTGGTGGTCAGCCACGACCTGGCGCTGCTCAAGCAGATGCGCAAGCGCGTGCTGATTCTGGATCACGGCCGCCTGGTCGACGACATCTCGCCGCAGGACCTGGCCGAATGAGCAAGCCCGCCAATACCGAAACCGTCGCGCCGTCGCGGTTCGGCGTGTGGATCGACCATCATCTGCACAGCATCGCCTTCAGCCTGGGCCGTGCGATGCGCAAGCCGTGGGCCACCTTGTTGACCATCGTGGTGATGGCCCTGGCGCTAGCCCTGCCGTTGGGGCTGTCGATCGCGCTGGATAACGTCAAGCTGCTGGCCGGCAGCGTGCAGCAATCGCGCGAGATCAATCTGTTCCTGAAGGTCGACGTGGCCGCCGATGCGGCGCAGGCGCTGGCCGGCGAGCTGCGTGCACGTCCGGATGTGGCCAAGGTCACGCTGCGTACGCCCGAACAGGGTTTGGCCGAGCTGCGCGAGAGCGCCAAGCTCGATGAAGCGGCCGATGCGCTGGGCGACAACCCGCTGCCCACCTTGTTGATCGTCACTCCCGCCGATGCGACCGACGACGCGCAGCTGGCCGGTGCGCTACAGGCGCTGCCGCAGACCGATCAGGTGCAGCACGACGCGCTGTGGCGCAAGCGCCTGGATGGCTGGTTGCATTTCGGCGAGCGCCTGGTCCAGGTATTGTCTGCCCTGCTCGGGATCGGTGCGGTGCTGGTGGTCGGCAACACCGTGCGGCTGGATATCCAGTCGCGGCGCGAAGAAATCGGCGTGCTGCAGTTGCTCGGCGCCAGCGATGGCTTCATCCGTCGTCCGTTCTTGTATCTGGGCGCGTGGTACGGACTCGGCGCCGGCGCTGTCGCGCTCGCTCTGATCGCCGCCTCGGGCCTGGCATTGCGTGCGCCGTTGGCGACATTGGCCGACAGTTACGGCAGTTCTTTTACCCTGCATGGGCTGGATCTGTTGCATTCTGCGATGGTGCTGGTCGGCACCTTAGTCCTGGGTTGGTTGGGTGCCTGGCTGGTGACCGGCCATTTCCTTCGCCAGACCCGTCCTACCGAGACCTGAGGCCTGCCATGCACCCACCAGATCTCAAACACCTGATCAGCGACGCGCCGCGCGTGATGGTGGTCGATGGCTCCAAGTTGGTGCGCAAGCTGATTGCCGACGTGCTCAAGCGCGACCTGCCCAATGTGCAGGTGATCGGCTGTTCCAACATTGCCGAAGCGCGTCAGGCGCTGGAAGCCGGCGCGGTGGATCTGGTCACCACCTCGCTGTCGCTGCCCGATGGCGACGGCCTGACCCTGGCGCGCAGCGTGCGCGAAACCGCCGGGCAGGCCTATGTCCCGGTGATCGTGGTCTCCGGCGATGCGCAGCAGCATCTGGTGGAGCGCCGTTTCACCGAGTACGTCACCGATTATTTCGACAAGGCGCTGGGCCATGAAGCCCTGGCGACCTTCATCCGCGGCTACGTGCAGCCCGAGCCGGTGGTGGGCGCGACCGTGCTCTACATTGAAGACAGCCGCGTGGTGGCCGAGGCGACCAAGCGCATGCTCGAACGCCAGAGCCTGAAAGTGGTGCACGTGCTCACCGCCGAAGATGCCTTTGCGCTGCTCACCGCCGAATCGCTGGGCCGCACCGAGCGCCGAATCGACGTGGTGCTGACCGACGTGACGCTGAAGGGCGAGCTCAACGGCCGCGACGTGGTCGAGCGTATCCGCATCGACTTCGCCTACGGCAAGCGCCGCCTGCCTGTGCTGGTGATGACCGGCGACACCAACCCGCGCAATCAGTCCGAATTGCTGCGCGCCGGTGCCAACGATCTGGTGCAAAAACCGATCGAAGAGCGCTTGCTGGTGACCAAGGTGTTGTTCCAGCTGCGCCTGGCACGCCTGGAGGATCAGGCTGTCACGCTATGACTGAAGGGGAAGGACGCATCCAGCTGGAACCGTCGTGGAAGGCAAGGGTGGGCGACTGGCTGCTGCGCCCGCAGATGCGGGAGCTGTCGGCGTTCCTGCGCCAGCGCAAGGCGGCCGGGGCGCGGGTGTTTCCGCCCGGCCCGCAGATCTTCGCCGCCTTCGACGCGACACCGTTCGAGCAAGTCAAGGTGGTGATCCTGGGCCAGGACCCGTATCACGGCGAAGGTCAGGCGCATGGGCTGTGCTTCTCGGTACTGCCCGGCGTGCCGGTGCCGCCGTCGCTGCTCAATATCTACAAAGAGATCCAGGACGACCTGGGGATCGCGCGGCCGGATCACGGCTACCTGATGCCCTGGGCGCGCCAGGGCGTGCTGCTGCTCAATGCGGTGCTGACGGTGGAGCAGGGACGCGCCGGGGCCCACCAGAACAAGGGCTGGGAAGGCTTCACCGATCATGTGGTGGAAACCCTCAACCGCGAGCGCGAAGGGCTGGTGTTCCTGCTGTGGGGCAGCTATGCGCAGTCCAAGGGCAAGGTCATCGACCAGACGCGCCACCGGGTCTTGAAGGCGCCGCATCCTTCGCCGCTGTCGGCGCACCGCGGCTTCCTGGGCTGCCAGCATTTTTCCAAGACCAACGACCATTTGCGGCGGCGTGGTCTGAGCCCGATCGACTGGTCGCTGCCACCGCGCAGCGCGCTGGACCTCACCTCCGCCGGCGCCTGAACGACGCTCCCGTACATTCCGTTGCGCAACCAGTTTGTCACGGTTTGCATAGGGGCTTGGTGATACGGTAAGCCTCGAATTTGGGGTGCCGGGCTGTAGAACACCGGCGATGCCAAAAGCCCGAACGTCCTATAAATGGAATGCTGGGAACTCTTTCTGTACCCGGCAGTCCAATAGTTCGACTGCTAAGATGGTGCCTATGAACCAGACTACCTCGACTGCCCTTGTGGCAAACAATCTCCCGATTCCCAGTGCGCTCGGTTCGCTGGACGCCTACATCGGTGCCGTGCACCAGATCCCGGTGCTGTCGGTCGATGAGGAGCAGGATCTGGCCCGTCGCTTTCGCGACGAGCTGGATCTGGACGCCGCGCGCGAACTGGTCCATTCCCACCTGCGCTTCGTGGTGCACGTTGCCCGCGGCTACAACGGCTACGGCCTGCCGCTGGGCGACCTGATCCAGGAAGGCAATATCGGCCTGATGAAGGCGGTCAAGCGCTTCGACCCGGACATGGGCGTGCGCCTGGTCAGCTTCGCGGTGCACTGGATCCGTGCCGAGATGCACGAGTTCATCCTGAAGAACTGGCGCATCGTCAAGGTCGCCACGACCAAGGCGCAGCGCAAACTGTTCTTCAACCTGCGCAAGTCCAAGACCCGTCTGGGCTGGCTCAATGCGTCCGAAGTGACTGCGGTTGCCAAGGACCTGAACGTCTCCGAGCGTGAAGTGATGGAAATGGAGTCGCGCCTGTCCGGTCGCGATATCGGTTTCGACGCGTCGTCGGACGAAGACGACGATCACGGCCCGCCGTCGCCGGTGAGCTACCTGGTCGCCAATGAAGAAGATCCGTCGCAGGCGTACGAGCGTCACGACAGCGAAGACAACCAGCTGCAGCTGCTGCGCGAAGGTATGGCTGGCCTGGACGCGCGCTCGCGCGACATCGTCAAGCGCCGCTGGCTGGATTCCGATTCCAAGGTGACGCTGCAGGAACTGGCAGACGAATACGGCGTGTCAGCCGAGCGCATCCGTCAGATCGAAGCGAATGCGCTGAAGAAGATGAAGGCGCTGTTCGTCGCCTGATCCTGTCGGTCTTGCGCGAGTGTTTGCACAGACGGCCCGGTTTTCCGGGCCGTCTGTCTATGTGGGGCTACGCGATTGCTACTCCGGCGAGCGCGCCACCGGCAGATGCCAGCCGTAGCGGATCGCCATGAAGCGCAGGCCGAAGCACACGCCGGCGCCGGTCGCCAACGACCAGGCCTGCGGCACATCCAGGACGTGCCCGACCGCGACCAGCCCGCCACCGGCAAGCGCGGCGACCGCGTACAGTTCGGCCTGCAACACCACCGGCGTGCGCGCCACCAGCAGATCGCGCGCAATGCCGCCGCCGATGCCGCTGAGCATGCCCAGCAATGTCGCGCTCAACGGGGTGAGGTGATAGTCCAGCGCCTTGCTGGTGCCATAGACCGCAAACAGCGCCAGCCCGGCGGCATCGAAGATCTGCACCGGATTGCGCAGGCGCTCCACCGCTGCATGCCAATAGAACCCGGCCACGCCGGCCAGGCAGGCCACCAGCAGATACTGCGGCTGCACCAGCGCGGCCGGCGGGGTGGCGCCGATCAGCACATCGCGCACGATGCCGCCGGACACCGCGGCCGCGCAGGAGAGCACCAGCACGCCGAACAGGTCCAGACGGTTGCGTACCGCCACGGTCGCCCCGCTCAGGGCGAACACGAAGGTGCCGAGCAGATCCAGCAGGAACAGGACAGTTGCCACGATCAGGCCATCGCATCAGGCCGCACAGCATCGCGCACGGCCTGCGCCGCTGTCATCCGTCCTTGCTGCTGGGCGGAGGATCGTCTGTGGCGCCGCCGAAGATGATGCGCGCGGCGCGCTGGTAGCTCCAGTACGCCATCGCCCAGTTCACCAGCACCACGAACCGGTTGCGGAAGCCGATCAAAAAGTACACGTGCGCAGCCAGCCAGAACTACCAGGCGACGACGCCGGACAGCTTGAGCTTGCCCACATGCACGATCGCGGCCATGCGGCCGATCGTGGCCAGGTTGCCGTAGTCCTGGTAGCGGAACGCCGGCGCGGTCTGGCCGCGCTGCCGCGCACGGATTGCCTTGGCGATGTGCTTGCCCATCTGCTTGGCGGCCGGTGCCACGCCCGGCACCGGGCGGCCGTCCTGCTGCACCGAGGCCAGATCGCCGCCGACGAAGATGTCCGGGTGGCCCGGCACGCTGAGGTCGGCTTCGACCAGCACGCGGCCGGCGCGATCCAGCGGCACGCCCAGCGTACGCGCCAGCGGCGAGGCGGCCACGCCGGCGGCCCACACCACGGTGCGGGCCGGCACGAAGGTGCCGCCGAGCTGGTAGCCCAATGCATCGATCTGCGTGACCGGAGTTCCGGTGTGCACCTCCACGCCCAGACGTTCCAACTGTTTGCGCGCCTTGGCGGTGAGATCTTCCGGAAACGAGGGCAGCACGCGCGGACCGGCTTCGACCAGCCGCACGCGCGCCTGCCGCGGGTCGATGTGGCGGAACTCGTTCTTGAGTGTGTGGCGGGCGATTTCGGCCAGAGTGCCGGCCAGTTCGACGCCGGTGGGCCCGCCGCCGACCACTGCAAAGCTCAGCCAGGCGGCGCGTGCGGCAGGGTCGGATTCGGCTTCTGCGCGTTCGAAGGCCAGCAGCAGCTTGCGCCGCAGCACCAGCGCGTCGTACAGCGTTTTCAGGCCAGGGGCGTGTTCGGCCCATTGGTCGTTGCCGAAATAGGCATGGGTGGCGCCGGTGGCCAGCAGCAACATGTCGTAGCCGAGCGTGCCGCCATCGGCCAACACCACCTCGCGGCGGCTTGGTGCGATATCGGTGACATCGCCGAGCAGTACTTCGACATTGCGTTGCTCGCGCAGGATGTGCCGCAGCGGCGCGGCGATGTCCGGTGCCGACAGGCCGGCGGTGGCCACCTGATACAGCAGGGGCTGGAACAGGTGGTGGTTCTGACGGTCGACCAGAGTGATGCGGATGCCGGGGTCGTCGAGCGCGCGGGTCGCCCATAAGCCGGCGAATCCGCCGCCAACCACAACCAGATGCAGCGGAGCTTGGGAGGGGAGAGAGGTCATCGTAAGGTCCGATGGAGTGCGACGCGGGCGTATCAGGATGCCGCATCGGCAATGAACATGCCGCGTGAGCGTGGCCCGCCTGCGGCATCATGTCGCATCTCCCGCTTCCGGCCACCCCATGTCGTCGCTCCCGCCGCCGTTGCCGCCGTTGTCGTCTGTGCCGCCCGCTGCACCGTCGCGGGCAGCGGGCGTCAAGAAGCCGCTCAGCAGTGTGGCGATCGGGCTGATTGGCGTGGCGACGTGTGTAGTGCTGTTCGGGACGCTGGTGCTCGGCGCGCTCATCTGGCTGATGTCGATCGGTTGGTCGCTGTTTGCCGATCAGGCGCGCAGTGCGCTGCAGGCCGATGCCGTGGTGCAGGAACATATCGGGCACATCCGCGACATGCAGGTGGATCTGTATCGCACCAGTCTGGCCCCGGGTAGCGACGAGTTCGTGTTCGATGTGGAAGGCGATCGCGGCACCGGGCGCGTGCACGCTACCTGGGTCAGCGACGGGGCAGAACGCGAGATCCTGAGTACGGGCGTGCTCACGCTGCGCGATGGCACCGAGTACACATTGCCGGCCGAGACCGACGTGGAGGAGAGTGAGATGGACACCGACACCGACACCGACACCGACTTCAAGACCGAATCTGCGAAGTCCCTGGAGCAATGAGCATGATCGACAACCCTGACAAACGCATCGCGCTGTTGATCGATGCGGACAATGCGCCGGCCGGCAAGATCGACGTGGTGCTGGCCGAAGTAGCGCGCTACGGCGTGGCCAACGTGCGCCGCGCCTACGGCAACTGGAAGAGCCCGCACCTGAAAGGCTGGGAGGCGGCGTTGCACGACTATGCGATCCGGCCGATCCAGCAATTTGCCTACAGTTCCGGCAAGAACGCCTCGGACATGGCAATGGTGATCGATGCGATGGACCTGTTGTACGCGCGCAATCTGGATGGATTTGCGATCGTCTCCAGCGATGCCGATTTCACGCCGCTGGTGATGCGCCTGCTGACCGACGGCATGAAGGTCTATGGCTTCGGCGAAAAGAAGACACCGGCGCCGTTCGTCAATGCGTGCTCCAAGTTCACCTATGTCGAGGCGCTCGGCGAGCAAGCTGCAGCCGCCAGCGAGACGGCTGCCGGTCGCAAGGACGCCACCGCATTACGTCGCGATACGCGTCTGGTCCAAATGCTGCGCAATTCGATCGTCAGCGCCTGCGAAGACGATGGCTGGGCGCTGCTGAGTGCAGTCGGCAAGCAGGTGGCCAACCAGGCCTCGTTCGATCCACGCAACTATGGCTATCGCAAACTCAGCGATCTGGTGCGCGCGATCGGCTTGTTCGAGATCAGGCAGGACGAACAGGCGTTGTGGGTGCGCGACACGCCCAAGAGTGGCCGCGGCAAACCGGCGCAACCGGCGGCTGCCAAGCGCCCGGCACGTGCGCCGGCCAAACCTGCAGCAGGGGGCTGAGCATGACGCAGGACGCAAATGTGCCCACCGCAGCGATGCCCGCCATCACGATCTGGGGCCGGCGCAATTCAAGCAATGTGCGCAAGGTGCTGTGGTGCGCCGAAGAAGCCGGGGTGGCCTACAGCTCGATCGAGGTGGGCGGTGCGTTCGGCGGCAATGACACGCCGGCCTATCGCGCATTGAATCCGAACGGCGTGGTGCCGACCTTGCAGGATGGTGCGCTGGTGCTGTGGGAGTCCAATGCGATCGTGCGCTACCTAGCCGCGCAATATGCGCCGGCCCTGTATCCGCAGGCACCGGCCGAGCGCGCGCTGGGCGACCGCTGGATGGATTGGACCACCTCCACGTTCGCCGGTGTGTTTCGCGACCTGTTCTGGGGCGTTGTGCGCACGCCGGAGGCCGAGCGCGATCACGCACGCATCGCTGCGGCGTTGACCCAGTCGGGCGAGTTGCTCGCACGTGCCGATGCGGCATTGGCGCAGCAGCCGTACCTGTCCGGCGGACGGTTCGCGATGGGCGATATACCGCTGGGCAGCTTCATCTACGCGTGGTTCGAAATGCCGATCGAGCGGCCCGAATTGCCGCATCTGCAGGCGTGGTACGCGCGCTTGCGTGTGCGGCCGGCGTACCAGCGTGGGGTGATGACCGCGCTGACTTGAGTTTCGCGTTTGCGCTCAGGCCAGCATGGTCCATGGCAGGCGCCGCACGTGCTGCCGACCCGACACGTTGCTGCAAGGACATGGGCCTTGTACATCGCGCGACTAAATAGCCCGCGTTTTCTGTAGGAGCGCACTGGTGCGCGAGGGCATTCCCGGGAACGCCATCGCGCAAGCGCGCTCCTACGCAAGCTGGGTACACGGTGATCTAGCTGCTGCTCCGCGTGCGATACGCCCGCACTAATACAGATCGATCGGATCCACATCCAGCGACCAGCGTACGCGCCGCGCCTGCGGCAGCGCATAGATCGCAGGCAGTTGCGCATCCAGCAGACGATGCAGCGCCGAGCGCTGTTGCGCGGACAACAGCAACTGGGTGCGCTGGAAACCGGCGCGGCGTGGCATCGGTGCCGGCATCGGGCCGTAGCACTCCACTGCGGCAAAGGCAGCCGATTGTGCGGTGCTGTCTGCCGTGGTCAGGCCACGCACCGCCATCAGGAATTGGTTGGCCGCGGCCACGTCCTTGGCCTCGGCGCGGAACAGCGCCAGATGCGCGAACGGCGGAAATCCCGCGGCCTCGCGCTGCTGCAGTTCGGCGTCGGCGAAGGCGTGGTAGCCGCCATTGACCAGGGTCTGCAGCAACGGGTGTTCGGGGTGATGGGTCTGCAGCCAGACTTCGCCCGGCCGGTCGGCACGGCCGGCGCGTCCGGCCACCTGGATCAACTGCTGGGCCAGTTTTTCGGCGGCGCGGAAGTCGGCCGAGAACAGGCCTTCGTCGATGCCGACCACCACGACCATGGTTAGCCGCGGCAGGTCGTGGCCCTTGGCCAGGATCTGCGTGCCGACCAGGATGCCGGCCTCGGTGCCGAGCCGGGCGAGCTGGGTTTCCAGTACGTCGCGGCGCTGGGTGGTGCTGCGGTCGATGCGCACCACCGGGACATCCGGAAACGCTTCGGTCAGGCGTTCTTCCAGCCGCTCGGTGCCGATGCCCTGCGGCTGCAGCGCCAGGCTGGCGCAGGCCGGGCAGGCCAGCGGTGCGGGTTGGCGCGCGCCGCAATGGTGGCACTGCAGGCGCCGGCCGCCTGCATGCACGGTCATCGGGGTCTGGTGCAGCGGTGTGCTGCAGCGCTGGCAGGCAGCGGTCCAGCCGCAGTCGTGGCACAGCAGCACCGGTGCATAGCCGCGGCGGTTCTTGAACACCAGGACCTGTTCGCCACGCGCCAGGGTGGTGCCGATACCGGCCAGCACCTCGGGCGACAGGCCGTCCTTGAGCGGGCGCTTGCGCACGTCGAGCACGCGCACGCGCGGCGGACGCGCTTCGCCGGCGCGCTGCGACAGGCGCAGATGCTGGTAGCGACCGGCGTAGGCGTTGTGCAGGCTTTCCAGCGATGGCGTGGCGCTGCCCAGGATCACCGGCACATCCAGCGCCTTGCCGCGTACCAGCGCGAAATCGCGCGCGTGATAGCGGATGCCGTCCTGCTGCTTGTAGCTGCCGTCGTGTTCTTCGTCGATCACGATCAGGCCGGCGTTGGGCAGCGGGGTGAACACCGCCGAGCGAGTGCCGACGATCAGCCGTGCCTCACCGCGCCAGGCCGCCGCCCAGACCCGCGCGCGCTCGCCATCGGACAGACCCGAGTGCAGCGCATGCACCGGCACGCCCAGGCGCGCACGGAAACGCCCCAGGGTCTGCGGCGTCAGCCCGATCTCGGGCACCAGCACCAGCGCCTGCTTGCCGGCGGCCAGGCAATCGGCGATCGCCTGCAGGTAGACCTCGGTCTTGCCGCTGCCGGTGACGCCGTCGAGCAGATAGGTGGCAAAGCCGCTATGCGCGCGGATCGCGGCGGTGGCGGCCTGTTGTTCGTCGTTGAGCGGCGGGCCGTTGCCGGGGCGTGGCGGAATCGTGTCGGCCGGCACCGCCACGCGCTCGGCGTACTCGCGCTTGGCCAGGCTGCGCGCGGCTTCGCGCCACTGCGGCAGCAGCGGGTCCAGTTGCTCCTCGCCGACCGCACCGGTGCGCAGCAGGGCTGCCAGCAGGGCGGGGCGGCTGCCTGCGCGCAGGCTGGTGGAGCCGGTGCGGCCGGCTTCGGTCAGCTGCCAGGCCCAGGCGTGGGTATCGGCCAGCGGCTCGCCGCGCCGCAGCGGGCCGGGCAGGGCGCTGGCCTGGGCCTCGCCGAGCGGGGCGTGGGTGTAGCGGGCCAGCCAGTGCAGCGAGCGGGCCAGTTCATCGACCAGCAGCGGGGCCTGGTCGCACCACGCCAGTGCCGGGCGCAAGCCGTCGGCCGCGGGCAGTTGCCCGATCTCCACCACAACCCCGACCAGCTCGCGGGGCCCGAACGGCACCCGCACCCGGCAGCCGACCCGCGCCGGATCGGTCAGCGCCGCATCGGCCGGAGGCAGATAGTCGAACAACTGGGGCAGCGGCACCGGCAAGGCGACGCGCAGGGTGGCGACGGTCGAAGACATCCGACCAGTCTACCCACCCTGTCCAGAGGCCGGCGGCCGACCCCGAATCGGCCCAGATCCACGCCGGGGCAGCGGCCGCGTTTCTGTGACGGAAGTGATAAATACGACGTAAACCTATGTGAGGGTTAAGGAAACGGGTTTATCCACACCGGCTGTGGATAAACCTGTGAATTAGTCTCGTGCTCCACGCTGTGACGATGGATTCACTAGCCTCTGCAACCTCTTGGACATTTTTTAGCCAACATCCATAAGTCAATAAATTTCAATCACTTAGGCGTGAAACACGATTGCAACAAAGAAAAAACAACAGTTGACAGACGCCTGCGTATCGGTATGTCTGCCGCTGTGCACAACCCGCATCGGCGGCAGGCGCGGCCGATGTGAAGCCGGAGCGGGGCCGAGCCGATCTGTCAAGCCATCGGCGGGGGGCAATCGCGTCGGTATCATGCCGGCCGATGCTGGAGTTCTCATGACCGTAGTCCCCGACGCCCCTGTGACCCCCGCCGCGCTATCTGCCTTCTTGCGGGGTGTGGAACGCCGGGGGCTGGTGCTCGCGCAATTGCAGTGCGGCGATGTGGCCGCCGCCGAGCGCGCCCTCGCAGCGGCCTTGCGCGCCTTCAGCAGCCAGGCGGCAGGTCGGCCGATGGCAGGCTGGCCGATGCGCTTCTGGAGCCTGCTGGCCACCGCGCCACCGCTGCGGCGCGAGCCGATGCCGGGCACGTGGCTGCCCCCATTCACCGCCTTGGGCCGGATGCAGACTGCCGACCGCCTGGCGCTGCTGCTGCGGATCGTGGCCGGGCTGGAAGAAGGCGTGGCCAGCGAGGTGCAAGGCGTCGAAACGGCCGACTACCGGCAGTTGCTGGCGCGTGCCTGCCCGCGCGACGCCGCAGGCAATCCGGATGCCCAGGCCTGGCGGGCCCTGGCCGAGGCGGCGCAAGTGGAACTGCGCGACCTGAGCCCGGCCCAGTTGGCCCGGCTGGGCCAACTCCGCGATTCGGCCCTGGCCGGAATGCCGCTGCAGGCTGCCGCGCCGGCCGAGCCGGCACCGGCGCCGCGTCGTCCAGCCGCCGCGCGCGCGCGGGCCCGGCGGCAATGGCAGTGGCCCCAGCTGGAGCGCCGCCACGCCGGCGTGGCACTGGGCGTGCTGGCGGTGGCACTGCTGCTGGCAGTACTGGGCTGGTGGTGGACCCACCGCCGGCCCGCGCTTCCTCCCGAGCCCGTTTCGCAGGCGCCTGCCGGCGTGCTGCACGTGACCGACGCGGCACCGGTACTGGTGGAAGAACTCCCGGCGGCCGACCTGCCGGATGCCGTGGCCGCCCCGGGCCTGGATCCACGCGACCAGGCGATGCTGGCCGACCCGGATCTGGAGCTGGCCCGCGCTGCGGACTTCTATGCCTGGTATGCCGCCGGCCACCCGGTGCCGGTTGATGAATCCGGTGCGCATGCCACCGCGGCCGAGCAGCCTTCCGCCCCTCTGGAGACGGTCGATGATGAAACCAACTAAATGGTGCGGCCTGCTGCTTTGCGCGATTGCCGCCGTCGCCGGCGCGCAGCGCTTGCCGACGCCGCTGGAAGAATCCGCCGCTGCGCCGGCCGCGTCCACGTCCGCTGCCGCAGCGCCGGGTACATCGCCCAGCGCCGCGCAGCAGGTCGCGCGCTGGGCGGCGATGACGCCTGCGCAGCAAGCCGAGCTGCGCGCCCGCTACGCTGCCTGGAAGGGTCTGACTGCTACCGACCGGGTGGTGTTGCGCCAGGCACGCGAGCGGCTGCAAGCCTTGCCCGAGGATCAGCAACGCGCGTTGCGCACCCAGTTCGGCGCGATGGATCGCCTGCATCGCGATGGCTGGCGCCTGGGCTCGCAGGTAGGGGCGTTCTATGCCCAGTTGCAGCCGTTGATCGGCTACGTGCCGCCTGCCCAGCGCGAGGCCATGCTGGCCGCGCTGCGCAGCCTGGACGCCGGTCAGCTGGAGCAACTGGCAGTGCTGGCGCAGCGCACCCCGCCCCAGGAACGCGACGGCTTGCGCGTGGCCTTCCTGGCCGAAGCGCCGGCCACGCGCAGCACCTGGTTAAAGCGCCAACTGGCGCGTTGATCGCTCGCGCCACCGGTTCGGCGCCGTCAGCGCGCGCAATGCTTTTTAGCGTTTCGCCGGTCACATCGGTTCAAGCGGGAGCCTGTTTGCACACTGCCGCTCCAGACGCCCCACCTCCAAGCCCGGCATCGCTGCCTCGCGCTGCTATGCGGGCGTTTTCGCGCAACCGTCTGCGCAGATTCGTCGCGTCAAAGACGCGCCAGACTCGCCACCATCAATAGCGCCGCGGCCACCGTCACCAACACCAGATACACCCCGCTCAGGCCGAGGTACTTGAGCACGGTGACCGGCCAGGACTGCGCGTACACGCGCCGCTGCATCCAGAGCAGGTACACCGGCATCCAGGCCGTCAGCCCGAACTGCGCAAGTCCGATACTCCAGGTGATCGGGCTGGCGACGTGCGCCAGCGCATCGCTGAGCAGCGACAACAGCAGCTGCGTCAGCAGGTTCAGGCACAGGAAGGCGTGGCTGTACAGCGCCACCACCAGATGCTCCAGATACACCTGCCCGCTGCGCACGTAGAACACCCGCAACAGCAGCGCAAACAATGGCACCAGCACCAGCAGTGCAGACGGTACCGCTGCGAAGAACGCGTTGTAGAGCAGCTGCGGATCGCTGCGCAGCCGCGGCAGGTTGTCGCGGATATGGCGAAGTTGGGTATTGATCCAGCGGTTGGCGAACTGCGGTAGCGCCGCATAGTGCAGTGGGTTGCTCACCGGGTCCCACGGCTTGCCCGTCACCGAAAAGAACGTGCTGTCGCTGTTTGCCTCTGCGATGGGTACGGCGCTGGTCGGACGCGCGTCGGCCTGCAACTGCGTCAGACGGCGTTGCGCTTGCGCGTTGGCACGCGCGATGCCGGCGTCCAGGCTGTCGCGTGCGATGCCGGTCGGCACCGCCGCGCGTGTCTGCGTCAGCGTGTCGACCAATTGCTTGCGTACCGCTTCTACCTGCGCCGGCGTGCGTGTGCGAAATCCTTGGGAACCGCGGTCTGGCTGGTGCCGGGCGCCGGTGCGATATCGCTGTCTGCGTCGGACGCATGCACGGCGATGCGCGCAATGAAGAACGTCAACAGGCTCAGTACCAGGAACAGCCGCATCGGCGCCACGTAGCGCACGCGTTGGCCGCCCAGGAAGCGCTGCGCCACGCGTCCGGGCACCAGCAGGTCGCGCAGGGTGCGGAAAATGCGCCCATCCAGATGCCAGAACGATTCGAAGACTTCTTCCACTGCATGGGCGACGCTGCGCACCGGGTTGTGCGCGCTTTGCCCGCAGGCGTGGCAGTACGCCCCATGCAAGGCAGTCGCACAATTTTCGCAGGCCGTGGGATGGTGCGCGGTCGAATGCGGTGACATGAGCCAGGTCCGGTTGGCGAGTCGGGGAAGGCGCGTTGCCGTCGACCTGATCCCGAAAGACCGGCGTTTGGCGCACGCGTGCAACGGTATCCCGCGCCGGCCCGGTTGCAGCAGCCTTCGCGTTTTTGCCCGCGCGCGCAGTCGCGCAGCGGGCTCTACCCAGCTGCGCGGCAAGGCCGCAGTCGGAAAGTAGGCGTAAGATAGCCGGCCCGCGCGACCCGGTGCCAGCGCCTCCCGGCACGGCCGTAGTCCGCGCAGCGATCGGTTGTCATGTCTGTTTCTTCTGCACCCCCGTCCGCGACGCCAGGCTTCGCCTCGGAAGTGCGCACCACCGGCCTGCTTGCATTGCCGCTGGTGCTCGGCCACGTTTCCACCGGCCTGATCGGTTTTGTCGACAACGTCATCGCCGGCCACCACGGCACCGCCACGCTGGCTGCAGTCACCATCGGCACTTCGCTGCTGTGGCTGCCGATGCTGGTGCCGATCGGCACCTTGATTTCGTTGACCGCCTCGGTCTCGCAATTGCTCGGCGCCGGCCGCGAGCGCGAGATCGGGCCGCTGTTCCGACAGGCGTTGTGGCTGTCGCTGGGGCTGAGTGCGCTGATGTTCGTGTTCCTGAGCGTGGTGCCGCCGTTGCTGCCCACCTTCGGGATTGCGCCGGACATCGTGCCCGGTGCCACCGCGTTCTTGCACGCGGTCCGCTGGGGCGTGCCGGCGCTGACGTTCTACTTCTGCATGCGCTACCTCAGCGAGGGCATGCACTGGACGCTGCCGACCATGCTGCTGGGCTTTGGCGGCTTGCTGGTCCTGGCACCGGTGGGCTATGCGCTGACTTATGGCAAGTTCGGTTTCGCCGAGCACGGTGCCGAAGGGCTGGGCATGGCCTCGGCCATCACCATGTGGATGCAGGCGAGCGTGTTCGCGCTGTATTTGTGGCGCGCGCGACGGTTTGCGCATCTGCAATTGTTCGCCCACCTGGAAGGGCCGCGCTGGCGCGCCATCGGCGAGTTGCTACGCACCGGCTTGCCGATCGGCATTACGGTTTTGATGGAAGGCGGGTTGTTCATCGTCACCGCGCTGTTGATCGGCCGGCTGGGCTCCACCGAAGCGGCCGCGCACCAGATTGCGATCAACGTCGCGCAGCTGTGTTTCATGATCCCGATGGGCGTGGCCGAGGCCACCACCGTGCGCGTGGGCCACGCAGTGGGCCGCGGCGACCCGCAGGCGATGCGGCGCGCAGCCTGGGCCGGCTATGCCATCGTGCTGGGCACGCAAGCGCTATCGGCCAGCGCGCTGCTGCTGGGCCACGATGCCATCGTCGGCGTCTATACCGACGACGTGGCCGTGGCCGCGCTGGCCTCGGTGTTGCTGCTGTTTGCCGCCACGTTCCAGTTTCCCGACGGCATCCAGGTGCTGTCGGCCGGCGCGCTGCGCGGGCTCAAGGACACCCGCGTGCCGATGTTCTTGGCGATGTTTTCGTACTGGGGCGTGGGCATGCCGATCGGCGCCGGGCTCGGCCTGGGGCTGGGCTGGGGACCAAAGGGCATGTGGGTGGGCCTGATCCTGGGCCTGACGGTGGCGTCGATCCTGATGGGGCTGCGCTTTCGCCAGACCAGCCGGCGGCTGACCGCCACCGTGACACCCTGACTTCCAGCGCATCCCGCGCGCGCTGCGCAGCCGGTATGCTGGGCGCCATCGATCTGTATGCAGCGTCTTTCGACGGAGCTTTCCATGAACCACCCCGTGCGTCGCAATCCCATCGCCAGCTTCTTCGTCGGCCTGTGGGATGTGATGAATTTCACCCGGCGCCTGATTTTCAACCTGGTGTTCTTCGGTTTCCTGTTTTTGCTGCTGCTGGTGTTCGTGGTGGCGCTCGCGCGTGGTGATGGCACCAAGCCGCTGGCCGAGCGCACTACCCTGGTGATCAACCCGGAAGGCACGCTGGTCGAACAATTCAGTGCCGACCCGGTCAGCCGGTCGCTGGCCAAGGCGGTCGGCGACAAGAGTGCCGAAGAAGTGCAACTGCGCGACCTGGTGCGCGTGATCGAAGCGGCCGGCAAGGACCGCAAGATCGAGCGCGTGCTGTTGAACCTGGACAAGTTGCAACCGTCCGGATTCGCTTCCCAGCGCGAAGTGGCCGCCGCATTGCAGAAGTTGCGCGCCTCCGGCAAGCAGATCGTGGCCTTCAGCGAGAGCATGAGCCAGGGCCAGTACCTGCTCGCCGCACAGGCCAACGAGGTGTATCTGGACCCGATGGGCAGCGTGCTGCTGGAAGGCCTTGGCCGCTATCGCCAGTACTTCCGCGAAGGCCTGCAGGACAAGCTCGGCGTGGACGTGCATCTGTTCCGCGTTGGCGAGTACAAGTCTGCAGCCGAGCCGTACATCCTGGACGCGGCCTCGGCCGATGCCAAGGAAGCGGATCTGTTCTGGATGAACGATGTGTGGCGGCGCTACCTGGCCGACGTGGGCACCGCACGCAAGCTGAGCCCGGCGCAGCTGGCTGCCGGTATCGACACGCTGCCCGAAGGCGTGGCCGCCGCCGGTGGCGACCTGGCCAAGTTCGCGCTGCAACAGAAGCTGGTGGACGGGCTCAAGACGCGCGAGGAAGTCGATGCGCTGCTGGTCCAGCGCGGCGTCGCCGACAGCGATGCCGACAGCGGTTTCCGCAATATCGGGTTCAACGATTATCTGAGCCAGCTGCAGGCGCAGCGTTCGCCCATGGACAGTCGCCCGCAGGTGGCGGTGGTCGTGGCGGCGGGCGAGATCAGCGGTGGCGAACAGCCGGCCGGGCGCATCGGTGGCGAGTCCACGGCGGCGCTGCTGCGCCAGTCGCGCGACGACGATGACGTGAAGGCGGTGGTGCTGCGCGTGGATTCGCCCGGTGGCGAAGTCTTCGCCTCCGAGCAGATCCGCCGCGAAGTGGTTGCGCTCAAGCAGGCCGGCAAGCCGGTGGTGGTGTCGATGGGCGATCTTGCCGCTTCCGGCGGTTACTGGATCAGCATGAATGCCGATCGCATCTACGCCGACCCGTCGACCATCAGCGGCTCCATCGGCATCTTCGGCATGGTGCCGAATCTGACCCGTGCGCTGGACAAGATCGGCGTGCACACCGACGGCGTGGCCACCACGCGGTTCGCCGGTGCGTTCGACATCACCCGTCCGCTGGATCCGGCTGCCGGCCAGGTCATCCAGGCGGTGATCAACAAGGGCTACGCCGACTTCACCGGCAAGGTGGCGCAGGCGCGTCACCAGTCGGTGGACGCGATCGACAAGGTTGCGCGTGGCCGTGTGTGGAGCGGTGCGCAGGCCAAGGAGCGTGGATTGGTGGATGCGTTCGGCGGCATGCAGGAAGCGGTGGTCGATGCGGCCGACCGCGCCAAGCTGAGCCGCGGCAAGTTCCGCGTGCGCTATGTGGAAAAGCCGGCCACGCCGTTCTCGCAGTTCATGAGCGGGTTTGCCGGCAGCCGCATGGGTGCCTGGATGCTGAGCGACTCGGGCATGGCGCGCGCGCTGCTGGCCCGCTCGTTGCCGGAAGTGGACAGCCAACTGCGCTTTGTCGAAAGCGCCGTGCACGACAGCAAGGCAGGCGGCACGCCGGTCAAGTCGCTGGCCTATTGCTTCTGCGGGTTCTGACGCGTTGCGCTCAGTGAGCGAGTGATGCATCGACAACGCCGGCCATGTGCCGGCGTTGTTGTTTCTAAAGTCGGGAGATGCGGCGTTTTGAACGCACAAACGAACGAAGCAGATGGCAGGACGCATGATTCAATCGTCTAGCGTTCAAGCTATCAGCTATCAGCTAATCAGCAACTAGCTATGACGCATATTGCGGTGAACGCCTTTGCAGGTTTGGCCGCCGTTCGCACAGGTATTTGCACATTGGTGCGCGGTCCACGTGCGCTTCTGCATGCACGTGCTGCTTGGTGCACCAAGTCGTCCTGTGGTGGCAGCCGGCTAAATACAAACGCAGACGCTTGAGGACGCGACGCCAGCAGATTGCCGAGGTTCCGCTACTGCGTGGCGGCATCGATCGCCTTGCGCTGATCGTCGGCCGCCTGGTCGGTTGCGGCCTGCACCGCGTGCGCCTTGTTCAACGGTTGCTGGATGTGGTCGCGCAAGGCGGTGGCCTGCGGGTCGGGCTTCTGATCGGTGGGCGCGGGCTGCGGCCGCTGACAGGCGCCAAGCGACAACGCCAGACCAACCGCAAGCATCCAATGCATCTTCATCGTCGTGACCTCACCTGGGGTGGCGTTATCCTAGAACGTGTTATGTACTTTGAGGTGAGTGCTTTCCGGAGGGTTGGCCGTCAGCGGCACGGCGCGGGCGCCGCGCAGCTTGCCTTGGCGCCAGCCAAGCCGGCGCTACGCGGCACCCGCTCCGCACCGCTGACGGCCAACGCATCTCATCTCAAGGTGCATAACATGCTCTAACGCCCGGGCCACGCATGCGCGTCAACTGCGTTGCAGCGGCCGTTTCCTGCGCTTTTGAAGAGGATCACCCACGTGACAACGCACCGTTGGCGGCTGGATGGACAGACCGCCCTCATCACCGGCGCCAGTGCCGGCATCGGCCTGGCCATCGCGCGCGAACTGCTCGGCTTCGGTGCCGACCTGCTGATGGTGGCACGCGATGCCGATGCCCTGGCGCAGGCGCGCGATGAGCTTGCCGACGAGTTTCCCGAGCGCGAGCTGCATGGGCTGGCCGCCGATGTCTCCGACGATGAAGAGCGCCGCGCCATCCTGGATTGGGTGGAAGACCATGCCGATGGCCTGCATCTGCTGATCAACAACGCCGGCGGCAACATTACCCGCGCCGCAATCGATTACACCGAAGACCAGTGGCGCGGCATCTTCGAAACCAACGTGTTTTCCGCATTTGAATTGTCGCGTTATGCGCATCCGTTGCTGACGCAACATGCTGCGTCGGCAATCGTGAACGTCGGCAGCGTCTCGGGCATCACCCATGTACGTAGCGGCGCGCCGTACGGCATGACCAAGGCGGCGTTGCAGCAGATGACGCGCAACCTGGCGGTGGAGTGGGCCGAAGACGGCATCCGCGTCAATGCGGTGGCGCCGTGGTATATCCGCACCCGCCGCACCTCCGGGCCGTTGTCCGATCCGGATTACTACGAGCAGGTGATCGAACGCACCCCGATGCGCCGCATTGGCGAACCGGAAGAAGTGGCCGCCGCAGTGGGTTTTTTGTGCCTGCCAGCCGCCAGTTACATCACCGGCGAATGCATCGCGGTGGACGGCGGCTTCTTGCGCTACGGGTTCTAGCGCAGGCAACAAATACCGCCTGGTTCCGATTGGACGCGCATGGACGCAGAGCCGGCATGTTCATGCACACGCCGGTTCTGCACGCCTCTTCTTTCAGCAAATGGCGATTGCTCGCCCGCCGTCCAGACCCGTTGGCTCAATGACGCGACAGGGGTGTTCAGGGTATGGCGGCTGGATTGGCGCAACGGCTCTCGTCGAGAACCCGGCGCATCTGCTCATAGCGTTGCTTGCGTTCGGCCGACTGCGCTTCATCGGAGAAGCGCCAGGTGGATTCGGCCTGCTCGGCGCGTTTGCGCCAGGCCTCGCACAGGCTCTGGTCCGGCACCGGCGCGCAGCGGTCGGTGACCACCTCGCAGGCGCTGCCGCCCCCAGTGGCCGGCCCGCCGGCCAGGTTGGTGGTCTGCATCGGCAGGCAGCGCGTGGCCGGTTCGCGGTCTTCGGTGAAGTAACGCCCGTTGTCGTGTGCGGTGCACTCGAACAGTGGCGGCGGTGGCAGGGTCGACGTCGAGGTGACCGTCGGTGCTGGCGGTGCGGCGGGCGTAGCCGGTGCAACGGGCGCCGAGGCAGCCGCCTGCGCGGTAGCCCGTGGTTGGGCCGCTGGCATCGCATGTGGAGGCGATGGGTTGGTCGCGCCGCCTGGCGCGAATGGCACCGCTGCCGGTGCGGTCATCAGCTTCTTCTGTTGTTGCATGCCCTTCGGGCACGGCATGTTCTGCACCGTCAGTGCGCCAGCCGCATCGGTACAGCGATAGATGGCCACTTCCTGCGCGCCGGCCAGCGAACCGAGCGCCATCATGCCGAGCGTCATTGCGCCCAACAGCGGCCAGCGCCTCATGCGCCGCCACAGTCGCGTTGCTGGCGCGCCTCGATACCGCGCTGTTCGCGGCTGAGATCTTCGCGCTCGCTCTGCAGCGCGCTGTTGTAGCGGCGGATCAGCTCCCAACGGCGGTCGGCGAGCCGCGCGCAGACTTCCTGTGCGGGCAGGGCGTGGCATTCGTCGCGGATCTGCACGTTGCCGTAAGGCACGATGACCGTGCCGCCGTATCGGCCACCGTTGTAACCGCCCTGATAGCCGCCTTGGTAGCTATCTACGCCGAAGCTTGCGTTGCCGCGGATGTTTCCTCGTCCGGAGCCGCCCTGCACCGAGATCGCCGGACGCGGGTTCACCGAGATCGGGGGGCGCTGGATACCGCCACCGCCGCCGACCGGGGGGGCAATGGTATTGCCCACATAGGCGGGGCCCCAGGTCGGCACCCAGCGCGGATTGCCTTCCGGGCTGTCGCTCGTGTAGCGGTTGCCGTCTTCGGTGGTGCACTCGTACATTGGCTGTGGCGGTTGTACGGTGACGATACGGACCTCATGCGTGGGCGCTGCGACGACCGGTGCCGGCTCCACGCGGGCCGGACGCGGTGGTGGGTCTTGCGGCCGTTGCAGATCCAGCACCTGCTGGCGACCGCTGCTGCAAGGCGCATCCTGCAGGGCGACGGTGCCGGTGCTGCTCACGCAGCGATAGACCCGCACATTCGGGTCGGGTTTGCTCGCGGCGGTGGCGGCCGACGCAGGCAGCGCCGCGGCGAGCAGCAGAACAGTCAGGACGATGCGCATGGCCGCAGTGTGCGCGTCTGTGCGGCCGTCGCAAAGGGGGAGCGGCTGAACGGTGTGCAGGGTCGAGGCGACGACGCGCCAGATGGCTGCGGCCTGCTGCCGAAGGGGCGGGCAGTCGCCAGGTAGGCCGACAAGGGCGACCGCCCGGAACATTCGGCATGGGACAGACGAACCGATGGACCGGCCGCGCTCGCCTGATGACTGCGCGGTCGTTTCTCCGCCGTACTCAGTCGCGCAGGATCTGCCCGCTGCGTGCGTCGCGGATCTGGGTCGGCTGCGCCAGGGCGCCGGTCTCGCCATCCACCACGCCGTCGATCGTCGCCAGCAACGCCGGATCCAGGGCGGCGCGGCTACGCGCTGGCGGCTCGCCGGCCAGGTTGGCGCTGGTCGACACCAGCGGCGCCCCCCAGGCCCCGCACAGGGCCGCCACCACAGGATGCGCGCTGATGCGTACCGCCAGCCCGTCATGCTCGCCGGTGACCCAGCGCGGCGCCCGGTCGGTGATCGGCAGGATCCAGGTGTGCGGGCCGGGCCAGCTGGTCAGCACGTCCTGCCGGCGTGCCGGCTCCAGTGCGTCGATGTCGACCCAGTCGCGTAGTACGTCCACGCTCGACGCCACTACGATCACGCCCTTCTCCACCGGGCGCCGCTTGATCTCCAGCAGCCGCATCACGGCCGCTCGCTGGCGCGGGTCGCATCCCAGTCCCCACACCGCTTCGGTCGGGTAGGCGATCACGCCGCCCTGCGTCAGTGCGGCGACGGCGCGATCCAGGTCGAGTGTGTCGGTCATGCTGCGCCTCTCAGCCCGCGGCCTTGCTCACGGTTTTCTTGACCACGCGCTTGGCGGCCTTCTTGGTGGCCGTCTTCTTGGCTGGCGCCTTCTTGACAGCGGTCTTGCTGGCCGCGGTCTTGGTCGCGGTCTTCTTGACGGCAGGCTTCTTCGGCGCCGAATCCTTGACCGTATTCTTCTTCAGGGTGGCCTTCTTGGCGCCGAAGCCCTTGCGCACCGGCTTGCCGGTGTCGGCCAGCAGCTGCTGCACTTCTTCGAACGTCAACGACGCCGGCTCACGGTCCTTGGGGATCTTGCCATTGAGCTTGCCGTCGCTGATGTAGGGACCGAAGCGGCCGTTGAGCACCTGGATGTCGCTGCCGTCGAATTCCTTGATCACCCGGTTGCGTGCGATCTCTTCCTTCTCTTCGATCAGGAAGACCGCGCGCGCCAGGTCGATGGTGTAGGGGTCGTCTTCCTTCTTCAGCGAGGCATAGGTGCTGCCGCGCCGCGCGAACGGGCCGAAACGGCCGATGCCCACGCTGACATCCTGGTCCTTGTCCTGGCCCAGCGCGCGCGGCATCTTGAACAGTTCCAGCGCATCTTCGAGGGAGATCGAATAGATGCTCTGGCCCGGACGCAGCGACGCGAAGGTGGGCTTGTCCTCGTCTTCGACCGTGCCGATCTGCACCATCGGGCCGAAGCGACCGATGCGCGCGCTGACTTCCTTGCCGCTGACCGGGTCGGTGCCGAGCACGCGCACGCTGCCGGCATCGGTCTTGTCCAGCGAGTCTTTCTTGTCTTCGACCAATTCCTTGAATGGGCCCCAGAACTTCTCCATCAACGGGATCCACTCGGCTTCGCCGCGCGACACCGCGTCCAGATCGTCTTCCAGATTGGCGGTGAAGTCGTAATCGACGTAGCGGGTGAAATGCCCGGACAGGAACTTGGACACTGCACGGCCCACGTCGGTGGGACGGAAGCTGCGGCCTTCCATCTCGACGTATTTGCGGAACTGCAGGGTCTGGATGATCGAGGCGTAGGTGGAGGGACGGCCGATGCCGTATTCCTCCAGCGCCTTGACCAGCGCCGCTTCGGTGAAACGCGGCGGCGGCTGGGTGAAGTGCTGGTCGGTGACGATGCGGTCCAGCGGGACGTTGTCGCCGGCCTTCATCAGCGGCAGCTTGCGGCCTTCGTCCTCGTCCTCGCTGCTCTTGGTGTCCTTGCCTTCTTCGTACACGGCCAGGAAGCCCGGGACCACCACGGTGGTGCCGCTGGCGCGGAACACGTGCTCGCTGCCGGCCGACAGATCCACGCTGACGGTATTGAGCGTGGCCGGAATCATTTGGCAGGCCACTGCGCGGCGCCAGATCAGCTCGTACAGGCGGCGCTCGTCCTCGGACAGGAAACGCGCCACCTGCGCCGGGGTGCGCAGCGCGGAGGTCGGGCGCACCGCCTCGTGGGCTTCCTGCGCGTTCTTGGATTTGGTGGTGTAGGCGTTGGGCTGGTCGGGGAGCGAAGCGGTGCCGAAGTCGCGCGCGATCACATCGCGGATTTCCGCCAGGGCGTCCTGCGACAGGTTCACCGAGTCGGTACGCATATAGCTGATCAGACCGACCGAGCCTTCGTCGCCGAGTGCCACGCCTTCGTACAACTTCTGCGCCACCTGCATGGTCTTGCGGGTGGTGAAGCCGAGCTTGCGCGAGGCTTCCTGCTGCAGCGTGGAGGTCGTGAACGGCGGGGCAGGGCGGCGCTTGCGCTCCTTGCTGGCCACGTCGGTGACATGCAGCACGCCTTGCGCGGCCTGCTGGATGCGCAGGCGCGCCGCCTCGGCGGTGTCGCCGTCGGTCACGGTGAACTGCTCGAACTTCTGCCCATCCAGCTTGATCAGTCGCGCGTTGAACGCCTGCGAGGGATGCCGGCAATGCGCATCGATGGACCAGTACTCGCGCGGGATGAAGGCTTCGATCTCTTCTTCGCGCTCGACGATCATACGCAGCGCCGGCGATTGCACGCGGCCAGCGGACAGGCCGCGCTGCACCTTGCGCCACAGCACCGGCGACAGATTGAAGCCGACCAGGTAATCGAGTGCGCGGCGCGCCTGCTGCGCATCCACCAGGTCGCCGGCGATCATGCGTGGCTTGGCCATCGCCTCCTTGATCGCACGCGGGGTGATTTCGGTGAACACCACCCGCTGCATCGGCTTGTCCTTGAGCAGGCCGCGCTCCTTCAGGATCTCGGCGATGTGCCAGCTGATCGCCTCGCCCTCGCGGTCCGGGTCGGTCGCCAGAAAGATGTCGTCGGCACCCTTGGCGGCACGCGCGATGGCTTCGACGTGCTTCTCGTTCTTCTCGATGAGGTCGTAACGCATCGCAAAGCCGTTGTCCGGATCGACCGCGCCTTCCTTGGGGACCAGGTCGCGCACGTGCCCATACGAGGCCAGGACGGTGAAGTCCTTGCCGAGGTATTTATTGATCGTCTTGGCCTTGGCGGGCGATTCGACGATGAGCAGGTGCTTGGGCATGGTGGCAACTTCTTGGGGCGGAGCCCGGGGGGCGGGTAGCGTGGCCTAATTGGCCGGTCGAGGGAAGCGGATCGACCGTTTCCCACGCGTTAACGCCCGGGAAGGACTCCCGGGCGTTCAGTTCTCTTATTAGAAAGATCACGGCGGGCGTCGCCGTGTCAAGCGGCCAGCGCCGTGAACTGCTAGCTTTGACTCATTCCGATCGCCGCCAGCATGAAGGTCACGACCACCACCGAGAGCACCAGGATCAGCCCGTAAATGGCCAGAACCACGATGGACACGGTATCCAATCCTCTGGATTGCCGCTCCGGATGCTCGGTGAACGCCCAACGGTCCACGACCAGGGTGTCGCAGACCTTGTCGTGCGGGGCCTGCTTGCGCTCGGTCATGCCGGCCATGAAGGCCGCCACGATCACCCCGATGCCCAGGGTCAGCACGCTGATCAGCATGTAGGCCAGATAGCGCAGCACATTGCGCCAGAATCCGACCCGGCCGCCGTTGCTGTCGGCACGCACCAGCTTGATGCCGCAGGCGAGCTTGCCCAGGCTGGCCTGATGCCGGCTGGACTGCATCCAGGCGAAATACAGCGTCGGGATGGCCAGGCCGATGCCATAGGACATCACCACGATGGCGATGCCGAGCGCACTGCCGTCGTCCAACGCCGAACCCGAATCGCCGCGCGTGGTGACCAGCGCCACCACGAACACCAGCGGGATCACGATCAGGTACACCGCAAAGGTGGTGATCAGGCTATCGAGAATACTGGCGGCCACGCGCCGCCAAAGACCGGCGTAGACCACTGGCGCATCCTGCAGCGCCAGGCCTGCGGCAGGCGCGGTGAAGGCCGGGGCATCCCAGGCGCCTGGAGGTGGCGTGGTCGCCGCTGCCGGGGGGGGACCCGGTGTCGGCGTGGTGCTCGAGGTCGTGGTCGGGCTTGGATCTGAAGCCAGCGGCGCGGTGGACCATGCCGACGGGTCCGATAACGGGGATTGATCGCGCGGCGGATGTAGTGGGGAGTCGATTGCCGGGTGGTGACCGGCATCGTCAGTCGCGCCGGCATCACTGGTGCTGGCACTCGCACCGGCAATGCCGCCGCCGGCAACTGCCGGCTGCCAGCGCGATGTTTCAGCGGCGTGGTCGTCGATCGGCAAGGTTGCGGAAGCCGAGGCTGTGGCCGGCGGGTTGTCGCCGGGATACGCAGCCGACAGTGGCGCATGGCGTGTCGCATCCGCCGGCATCGGCCCGCTGGCTTCCGGGGCCGCGGCCGGCGCTGCGCCGCCGAAGCCTAGCTCGCCCTCGACCTCGTGCAGTGCCACCCACTGCGCCAGACCTTCGCGCCAGACCAGGCTGGAACGGTCGACGATGCCCTGCGACAGGCGCGCACGAAGCGTGTCCGTGTCCACCGGCCCCTGGCGCTGCCGCTGTGCGTCGGCGTAGTACCACTGCGTCATGTTGTCCCCTTAGCGTGTCGCGATCGGCATGCAGCAGGCGGTCAGCCGCGGCAATCCGGTGGAAGTTGGGTGTCGTCGATTTCGGAACTGCACCGCCAGCTGCCGGCATCCGCATCCAGCTCCAGCCATACTGCCTTGCCGTCGATTCTGGCCGACTTGGGCGCATGGAGCACGGCTTCGATGCCGCATTCGCTGCCCTCGAAACGGCCGATGCGCACGCTGCTCAGCCGCTCGCTCGCGTACTGCTCGGGTGGCTTGAACCCCGTGTCGTCATTGGCCGGGCAGCGGCCTTCACTGGCCAGAAATTCGGTGATCTGCGGCTTCAATGCCGCCAACTCGCCGACCGCCTCGGCGACCTTGGCGCGGCTCAGGTAATCGTTGTAGGCCGGGAATGCGATCGCAGCCAGGATGCCGATGACGCCCACCATCACGAAGACACCGACCACCGCACCTAGCACTGCAACCAGCGGCCAGCCTGAGCGATCGCTGCGCGGCTGCGCTGGCGCGATGGACGGATGGGCTGGCGTGATGTACGCCGCGGCAGGCGGCAACGGCGGTGGAACCGCGCCCGCCCGCACATCAGTGGAAACAGGCGGACCCAGGGTGTCGGCGCACGCCGACAGCGGCACCCAATGGTCCAGGCCTTCGCGCCAGACCAGCGTATCCAGGGCGATCACGCGATCGCGATACAGGCCCAGCAAGGCATCGTCGGCCACCGGGCCATGCCGATGGCGGTGGCCATCGGCGTAATACCAACTGCGCATCCCCGTTCCCCTGCACGCACATCCGTGGCGGCTTCAACGCTCAGTGTACGGGTTCAGGCTCGTCCAGGAACATCTGGGTTTCCATCCAGGCGTAGGCCGCTTCCGCCCCGGGCTGGTTGAACAACACCATCAATACCACCCACTTGAGGTCGTCCAGATCCAGTTCGTCCTGATCCAGCACCATGGCGCGGTCCAGCACCAACTCGCGCTGGTCGGCGTCGAGGATGCGGTGTTGCTCCAGGAACAGCAGAAATCCGCGGCAGTCGACATCGAGCTTGTCCAGCTCCGGCCCGTGATAGATACGCACCGGTCCATCGACATGCGGGCGCGCGACGCTGGGCCGCTGCTCGGAAAGCGCGTCCAGCCAATCGAAGGCTTTGCTGATTTCTGCGGGACTGAAACCGGCCTGGATCAGGCCATTTTGAAGCGAGTCACGGTCACGGACCAGGTCCGCGTCTTCGCTGAAGTAATGTTCGAACAGGTACAGCAGTACATCGAGAATGCTCTCTTTCATTGCCCTCGGCCTGCGTCGCGCGACGCTGTGGAGGTGAAGAAACTAAGGATTGCGGGTATAGCGACCGTGCTCGGTGACCACGTCTCCCTCCAGTTCCATGATGAGCAGCATGGAGGACAGCGCGGCGGCCGTCAATCCGGTGCGCTGCACCAATGAATCCATAGGGGTTGGGTCGTGGTCCAGCGCTTGCCACAAGCGCTGGTAGTCGGGATCAGAGCGGGCAGGACCGGAGCCAGCGCTGGTCGTAGCCTTCCCGGGCAACTCTGTGGGGGCGGCTAGGCGCTCGCGCAAGGCGCTGGCCAATTCGCCAGACAGCTGGCCCAGTCCCTCGATGACCTGTGCGGGCTCCTGCGCCAGCGTGGCGCCCTGCCGGATGAGGTGATGGCAGCCGCGCGCGAGCGGATTGTGCAGCGAGCTGGGTAGGGCGAACACCTCGCGGCCTGCTTCGGCCGCCAGCCGGGCGGTAATCAGTGCACCCGAACGCATCGCCGCTTCGACCACCAGCGTCCCCAGCGCCAGCCCGGCAATGATCCGGTTGCGGGCCGGAAAGTGCGCCGCGACCGGGGCAGTGCCCGGCAGATATTCGCTGACCACCGCGCCGCGTTCGGCGATGCGATCGCGCAAGCCTTGGTGCCGCTCGGGATAGGCGACATCGACACCTGTGCCGACCACCGCCACCGTGATGCCGTCGTGCTGGGCCAGTGCGCCCTCGTGTGCGATCGCATCCACGCCGGCGGCCATGCCGCTGACGATGCTTAACCCGGCGCAGGCCAGGCTCGAGGCGAATGCGCGGGTGTGGTCGCGGCCGCCGGCAGTGGCCGCGCGGCTGCCGACCACCGCCACGCCCGGGTGCCAGAGGGCATCGGGGTCGCCGTCCACGAACAAGGCCATCGGCGGGTTGGCGATATGCCGCAGCAGCGCCGGGTAATCCGGATCGCGCCAGCCGATCAGGTGATGGCCGGGCTGTTCGCACCAGCGCAGCGCGGCCTCCAGCGCATGTGGATCGGGGCTCTGCAGCAGCGCGGCTTGCACCTCATCGCAACCAGCGGCACGCCACGCCCCAGGCCCGGCGGCCAGCATCTCGGACGCTGACCCGTACGAAGTCAACAATTTTCGTCGCGGTGGGCTGCGGCCGCCAGCCAGCAGCAGGATCAGCAGTGCGCGTAGGTCGGGAGCGGTTTGGGCCATACACCCAGGCTAGGCCACAAACGACGACGGCGCCCTCGGGCGCCGTCGCGTTGATGCATCGGATCTTTCGCTTATTGCGCGTCAGGATGCTTGACGAAATAGCCCAGGCCGGTCGGCTTGACGCTTTCCATCACCAGCGCATAGCTGACCTTGTCGAAGGTGCGGAATACCATGGCATGCGAGGCGTACTCGTTGGGCAGGCCGACGGTGGAGCCGGACGGGCCGCTGAAATCGTCGTCGGTCCGCGAGAAGCGCGAGTGCTTGACGCGGTTGCTGACCGTGCGGCCCTTGCGCCAGATCGAGAACACCGTGCCGTTGTTGATGCCTTCGCGAGCGCCGCCGGAGATGGCGATCACATCGCGCGTGCCGCCAACGGTGAAGGCGTCGGAGATGGCCAGCACGCGCAGCTCGGTCTGCAGCGCCTGTTCCGACGGCGGATGCGGGATGAACTGCAAATCGTACGGCTGCGCTTCGACCGCAACGATGCGATCGCCGGCGCGCACTTCGCGGCCGCTGTCCTGCAACAGCAGGGTGGCCGCCTTGGAGTTGCCGCCTGCCGCGCTGCGGGTGATGGTGCCGACATTGACCTGCGCCATCTCGTAGCCGAGGAACTCGCGGCGCGTGCTCGGCGCGATGAAGTTCTTCCAGATGTTGCCGGAGCCGGCGGTGATGTTGCCGGCCATGTCCAGATCTTCGTTGTGCTTGGGCAGGCTGAACTTCACGGTCGGGCGAACCACCGCAAAGCGCTGACCCGGCTGAGCGTTGTCCAGCCCGACCACGTAGGCGACCTGGCCGGTGGTGGCACGCGTGCGACCGCCTTCCAGACCCACGACGTACGGCAACTGGTCGAAGTCATCGACCACGCGCAGGTTCTTCAGGAACGGCTCGACGTCGGCCAGCGGAATGGCGTTGATCGGCGCTTCCTGGCGCGGGCCGGGCTGGATCGTGCCTTTGCCGACCCGGTCCAGATAGGCCAGGCTGATCACGTCACCCGGATAGATCAGGTGCGGATTCTGAATCTGCGGATTGGCTTGCCAGATTTCCGGCCACAGCCATGGTTTTTGCAGGAAACGCCCAGCGATGTCCCACAAGGTATCGCCCTTGCGGACCACATAGGTGTCTGGATGCTCGCCCACCGCTTGCGCGGCAGCGTAGGTCGCGACGGTCAGCATCGCCGCAGCGACGACCGTACGAAGTCGGTTCAACATAGGTGCCTTCTTGCCTGATTCCCCAACAGGTCTGCGCACTATAGTCTAGAAACCGGGGCGCCACGCAAGCATTGCGCTAGAATGACACCGTCTTGCCGGCGCCGCGCCGGTGTTTCCAGACGGGTAACCCCATGGCTTTGCTCCCAATTCTTGAGTTTCCCGATCCGCGGCTGCGCACCAAGGCCGTGCCGGTCGATGCTGCCGAGGTCACCAGCCAAGCGTTCCAGACGCTGCTGGACGATATGTTCCAGACCATGTACGAGGCGCCCGGCATTGGCCTGGCTGCCAGTCAGGTGGACGTGCACAAGCGATTCATGGTGATCGACATCAGCGACGAGAAAAACCTGCCGCAGGTGTTCGTCAACCCGGAGATCGTGAGCAAACAGGGCGAGCAGCTGTATCAGGAAGGCTGCCTGTCGGTGCCCGGCATCTATGCCGATGTCAGCCGCGCCGATGCGATTACCGTGCGCTATCTCGACCGCCAGGGCCAACCGCAGGAACTGCATGCCGACGGGCTGCTAGCCGTGTGCATCCAGCACGAGATGGACCACCTGGACGGCAAGCTGTTCGTGGATTATCTGTCGCCGCTCAAGCGCGAAATGGTGCGCAAGAAGCTGGCCAAACAGCGCAAGCATGTGGCTTGAGGGCCGGGATTGGGGATTGGGGATTGGGGATTGGGGATTCGGGATTGGCAGAAGCGGGTTTTTGCTGGCCTTTGAGTCCGCTGGTTTCAAATCGTTGAGCGCTCATCTCGGTGCGAACTCATGGCGATGGCGGTGCATTGCCATGGCGCCACGTCTGCGGGCGGATGGCCGTGAAACTTCGGATGCGGACGTCGTGATGGATGAGCCGCTGCCTGCAGCGGGCATTCAATTCTCCGTTGCCAGGCCTGCCTCTCGACGCGCTCGATCGAGGATGGGCCACGCAGGTGCTGGCACCGGGTTGCCGAATCTTCCAGCGCAGATCCCGCTTCCACCTCTCAGCTCCACGCCATTCTCGCCCCGGCCAGCAGACCTGCCGTTGCGACTCCCCACTCCCGAATCCCGAATCCCAGTCCTATGAGAATCATCTTCGCCGGTACGCCGGATTTTGCCGTCCCGTCGCTACGCGCCGCCGCGCAGCGGCATGAGGTGGTGGCGGTGTACACGCAGCCCGATCGCCCCGCCGGACGTGGTCGCGGGTTGACGCCCTCGCCGGTCAAGCTGGAGGCGATCGCGCGCGGCATTCCGGTCTTCCAGCCGCAGACGCTGCGTTCGCCCGAAGCATTGGCGACGTTGCGCGCGCTCGATGCGGACCTGATGGTGGTGGTGGCGTACGGGTTGATCCTGCCAAAGGCAGTGCTGGCCGCGCCGACGCACGGCTGCTGGAACGTGCATGCCTCGTTGCTGCCGCGCTGGCGTGGCGCCGCGCCGATCCAGCGTGCGATCGAGGCCGGCGACACCGAGACCGGGGTGTGTCTGATGCAGATGGAAGCCGGGTTGGACACCGGCCCGGTGCTGCTGTCGCAGCGCATCGAAATTGGCGAGCAGGAAACCGGCGGGCAGTTGCACGACCGGCTGGCCGCGCTGGGCGCGCAGGTGCTGTCCGATGGCCTGGGCCTGTTGCGCGCCGGCATCCGTCCGGTGGCCCAGCCGCAGCCGGCCGACGGGGTGACCTATGCGCACAAGCTGGACAAGGCGCAGGCGCGGCTGGATTGGGCACAGCCGGCGCAGGAACTGGCGCGACGCGTGCGGGCGTTCAACCCGTGGCCGGTGGCCGAGGCGATCCTGGCGGGCGAGCGCGTGCGCCTGCATGGCGCGGTGGCGCTTGAACTGGCCCATCAACAGCCGCCGGGCACCCTGCTGGCGGCCAGCAAGCAGGGCATCGATATCGCCTGCGGTGAGGGTGCGCTGCGGGTGCGCGTGCTCCAGCGCGAGGGCGGCAAGGCGATTACCGCCGCCGATTACCTCAACGCGCGACGCGACCTGCCGGCGCTGCGCTGATGTCGGCCGACACCGCAACCGCCGGCGTCGCCTCGCGCCTGGCTGCCGCATGCGTACTGACGGCGGTGTTCGATCAAGGCCGGTCGTTGAAGGCCGAACTTGCCGCGACCTTGCCCGGCATCGGCGATCCGCGTGATCGCGCGCTGGTGGAGGCGATCTGCTTTGCGGTCATTCGCCGGCGCCCGGCGTATGAGGTCGCGTTGCGGCAATGGCTGGAACGCGCGTTGCCGCCCCGCGATGCCGAACTCAAGGCGCTGCTGATGGTCGGTTTCGCGCAACTCGACGTGCTGCAACTGCCCGCGCACGCCGCGTTGTCGGCCACCGTGGATGCGTGTCGCGCACTGGGCCGGCCCCGTCAGGCCGGCATGGTCAACGCGATTTTGCGGCGTGCCCAGCGCGAAGGATTTCCCGCGGTGGCCGACGATGCCGGTTGGCCGTCTTGGCTGCGCAAGCAGTTGCGCGCGGACTGGGGCGATCGTGCCGAAGCCATTTTCACCGCCAGTGCGCAGATGGCGCCGATGTGGCTGCGCGTGCAGCGTTCGCGCACCGACCCTGCGACATATGTCGCACGACTGGCCGAACTGGATATCGTCGCGCACACCGATGCTGTATTGCCGGATGCGGTGCGCCTGCACAATGCCGTGCCGGTGAGCCAGTTGCCGGGCTTCGCCGAAGGCGATGTTTCGGTGCAGGACGGCTCTGCGCAGCAGGTGGCCGATGCGTTGACCCTGGCGCCGTGGGCACGCGTGCTCGATGCCTGCGCCGCGCCCGGTGGCAAGGCGGCGCATCTGCTGGAGCGCCATCCCGGATTGCAGCTCGTGGCGCTGGATGTGGATGCGCGCCGCCTGGAGCGCGTGCAGCAGACCTTGCAGCGCACGGTCCCCAATGCGCTAGTTGCGTTGCAGGCGGCCGACGCCGCCGATACGGACGCATGGTGGAACGGCCGGCCGTTCGATGCGGTACTGCTGGACGCGCCATGTTCGGCCACCGGCGTGGTGCGTCGTCAACCGGATGTGCTGCTGCACCGGCGCGCCGACGATATCGAGGCGCTGTGTGCGCTGCAGGCGCGGCTACTGGATGCGACCTGGCGCACGCTGCGCCCAGGCGGACAATTGCTGTACACCACCTGCTCGCTGTTGGCGCGCGAGAACCAGGCGCAGGTCGATGCATTCCTGCAGCGCACTCCCGACGCACGCGCGCAGACCTTGGGTGCGCAGTTCGGGCATGCCGCGGGCGCCGGACGTCAGCGGTTTCCAGGCGAGCAGTACTGCGACGGATTTTTCTACGCGCTTTTGCTAAAATCTTCCTGATCGCGCGCGAAGTCCAGCGCGCCACCCTCTGCGACCGACTGCCGCCCGACATGTTCAAGAATCGCGCTTCCACCGATGTCTGGTTGCTGGCCATGACCGCCGTGCTGGTGATCGGTGCCGGCCTGGGTTTGCGTGACCCGTGGCCGGCGGACGAGCCGCGCTTTGCGCTGGTGGCCAAGCAGATGGTGTTGAGCGGCGACTGGTTGTTCCCGCATCGCGGCAACGAGCTGTATTCGGACAAGCCACCGATGCTGATGTGGCTGCAGGCGCTGTCCTACACGCTGCTGGGCAATTGGCGGGTGGCGTTCCTGCTGCCGTCGTTGCTGGCCGCGTTGGGCACATTGGCCTGCGTCTACGATCTGGGCCGGCGCATGTGGACCCGGCGCGTCGGTCTCTATGCGGCCTGGATGCTGCTGTTTACGCTGCACTTCACCTTCCAGGCCAAGAAGGCGCAGATCGACCCGCTGGTGGTGTTCTGGATCACCTTGGCCAATTACGGATTGCTGCGCCATCTGCTGATGGGCCCGGCCTGGCGCTGGTGGACGCTGGGCTGGTTTTCCGCCGGCTTGGGCGTGATCACCAAGGGTGTGGGCATCATCGCGCTGCTGATGCTGATCCCGGCCGGGATTGCCGCGGCGCGTGGTTGGGCGGGTGTGCGCGTGCATGTGCGCGACCGGCGCTTCTGGTTGGGGCCGCTGTTCTTCTTCGTGGCGATCCTGTTGTGGTTCGTGCCGATGATGGTGACGGCGCTGACCGCCGGCCAGCCCGAATACCGCGTGTATCTCAACGACATCCTGCTGCGCCAGACCGCCAAGCGCTACGCCAGCTCCTGGGATCACGCGCAGCCGGTCTGGTACCACCTGCAAAGCATGGCCACGATGTGGCTGCCGACCATCCTGCTGCTGCCGTGGGCGATCCCGGCGTGGCGGCGCCGGCTCAAGCGGCGCGACCCGCGCTATCTGCTGCCGCTGGCCTGGTGGCTGCTGGTGCTGGTGTTCTTCACCATTCCCAGCGGCAAGCGCGATGTCTACATCCTGCCGGCCCTGCCGATGTTCTGCCTGGCACTGGCGCCGCTGGTGCCAGGCCTGCTGCGCCGTGCTGGCGTGCAGCGGCTGCTGTTCGGGTTCGGGGTGCTGCTGGCGCTGGTGTTCAGCGCCGGTGGCACGGCGATGCTGATCGGCCATCCGGGCTTCGAGCAGAAGATCATGGACAGCCGCGGGGTCGGCAGCGAAGCCACCGACCCATTGGGCTGGCTGCTGCTGGCGGTCGGTACCTGGGGCGTTGCCAGCCTGCTGCTGATGCGGGTGCGCCGCTCCGCATTCGCGGTGGTCTCGCTGCTTGGTGCATGGTGGGTGGCCTTCGGGCTGGTCTGCTACCCGATCTTCAACGATTCCAGTTCGGCCAGCGCGGTGATGCGCGAGGCCGGGCGCCGCATCGGCCCGGATGCGCAACTCGGGCTCGTGGCATGGAAGGAGCAGAACCTGCTGATGGCCGACCGCCCGGCGCAGACCTTCGGCTTCAAGGTGCCGTGGGAAACCCAATTGCAGCGCGGCGTGGCCTGGCAGGCACAGCAACCCGGCCAGCGCTGGCTGATGGCGCAGGAAACCGCGTTGCTGGCCTGCGTGGATCGCAGTCGCAGCCAGCTGGTGGGCGTGGCCAATCGCCGACGCTGGTGGCTGGTGCCGGGCGATGCGGTGCATGGCGACTGCGTGGCCAGCTCCAGCGAGCGCGCGGTGGAAGCAAAAGAACAGGGCAACCTGGATACCGAATGAGCCAGCGCAACCCACAGGCATGCGCACGTGCCGGGCGCCCTTTGTACGGCGTCAATGCGCCAGATGGCGGCCGTCTAGCAGGGATTCATGCGGCGCATCGTTAGCTTGGCCGGCGTTGCCGCCGCCCGTCCGCTGCGTTACCTCCCTTTCACCGCCGATCTCTAGATGAATTCCTTGCGTACCCAGCCCGCATCGCTTTCGCCGTCTGCTCAGACCACATCGCGGGCAGGCGTGCGCATTGCCGAGCTGGGCGTGTTCGTGTTGACCGCGCTGGTGGTCAGCATGCCGAGCGGGCTGCTGCCGTTCGGCCTGTGCCTGTTGCTTGGTTCGCTGATCGGCTGGCGCAGCCTGCGCGACGGCATTGCTGCGCGCGAATGGTCGTTGCGCGTAGTGGGCTGGCTGACCGTGGCGGTGATTGCGATGTCGCTGCTGTCGATCGCCTTGTTCGAACATGGGCTGCGCGATGTGGGCAACCGCTCGCGCTTCCTGGTACTGCCGTGGGCGGCGCTATGGGCCTATGCATTGCAGCCGCGCCAGCTCTGGCTGTGGCGTGGCGCGCTAGCCGGCGTGTTCGCGGCGATGTTGATTGCGTTGTTGCAGGTGATGAACGGTGCCGACCGCGCGGAAGGCTTCACCAACGCGATCGTGTTTGCCGACATTGCGCTGATGTTGCTGGTGGTGGTGGTGTTCTGTCGCCCGCCCGGCAATGTGCGTTGGCTAGTGGGCGCTGCGGTCGCCACGGTGGCGGTGATCGTGCTCAGTGGCAGCCGCGGGGTCTGGTTGGCATTGCTGGCGACGCTGGGCATGCTGATCTGGGGCGCGCCGTGGCACAGCACGCGCATGCGCTTGCTCACCTTCATCGGCAGCGCGGTGCTGGCGATGGGTGTGGTGCTCAGCGTGCCGGGGCTGACCGATCAGATGCGCCTGGGCGAATTGCAGAGCGACCTGCAACGTTACGAAGTTGGCGATAGCGATTCGTCGGCCGGTGCCCGCATCGAACGCTTGCACGTGGCCTGGGATACCGTGAAGGAGCATCCGCTGACCGGTGTAGGCGTTGGCCGTTTCGACGATGCGATGCAGGACCTGCCGGCCTGTGCCGCCGATCCGGCATTGGTTCGCTGTCATCTGGGACATGCACACAACGATCTGGCCGAATGGGGCGCAACCCAGGGTGTGCCCGGGCTGTTGCTGCTGCTTGCCGTCTACGGCGTGCCGCTGTGGCTATTCGTGCGCCTGCATCGGCGCAGTGGACAGAAACAGTTCCGCGGCCCGGCCGCAGCCGGGGTGATGATCGTGATCAGTTATGCCTTGTGCGGGCTGACCCAGTCGATGTTCGCGCATCAGGTGGCGGCAAGCTTCTACACGGCCACGCTAGGCGTGCTGGTGGGTCTGTCGGCGCGGCAGGCGCAGCAGACCGAGCTCGCTGCGACAATCGCTCGCTAGCGGCAGGTGATCAATCAGCTGCATATGGTGCATGCGCGCGTTTTGAGCGACTGCTAAGACAACTGCGCAGATGCCGAATCGGCGCACTTGTTGCTGGAATCGGCATCTCTCCCCTGGATATGCCGACGTCTGCGCACTATTTGCAGCGGCTTGATGACTGCTCGCCAGGCTTTTCAACTGCGCCTACTCGCTGCGCCGCTCCGGCGCGGGCGGCGGATCCTGCACCGGCTGATTGTGCTGCAGCAGCCACAACATGATGGTCTTCTGGCGCACGTAGTTGGCGCGCACATACGCGTAGATCAGCCCATGCCAGCCATCGCGAAAGCCGCCGCGCAACAGATAGCCGCGCCAGAAGCGCCAGGCCGGTGCCAGCACTAGCTTGCTCCAGGTGGCGCGTTTGCCGTGTGCGTGTTCGTGTTCGGCCATCATCTGCGCGTAGCGCTGGGTCTTGGCCAGCTGCTGCATCAGCGAGCGGTACGGGTAATGGATCAGATCGCCCGGCAAGGTCTCCACGGGGCCATCCACGCTGGCCGCTTCGTGGATTTCGCGCTTGCCGCGCCAGCCACCACGGCGACGATCGAACAAGCGCAGCACCCGGTCCGGATACGCGTTGCCGTGGCGCAGGAAGCGGCCGAAGTAATCGGACAGGCGTGCGAAGCGGTAGCCGGCCGCAGTGGCGAACCCGGCATCGCGCGCAGCGATGATCGAGGCGCGCAGGGTATCGCTGACGCGTTCGTCGGCGTCCAGACACAACACCCAGTCGTGGCTGGCCTGTGCCACGCAGAACGCCTTCTGGCTGCGATAGCCATCGAAGGCGCGCTGCAGCACGCGCGCGCCGTGTGCGCTGGCGATGGCGGCAGTGGCATCGGTCGAGCCGGAGTCCACCACCACGATCTCATCGCAGAACGCCAGCGAGGTCAGACAGTCGCGTAGGCGATCGGCCTCGTTGAACGCGATAATGCAGGCGCTAATGCGAGGCCGTTCGTCGGGTGCGGTCGAAGAGGACATGTGATGGCCGATTACCTGCTGTTCGCAACGGAGCGTTACGCGTTGCCTATTCTGGCGCCATTGGCGCAGGCGTTACAGGCCTGCGGGCACGCGGTGTCGGCCTGGTTCGAAGGTGGCGCGCGCGGGCTGGCGCTGCCGGGCGTGCGCGAGGTCGGCCTGCACGAGGCGTTGGCGCTGCGTCCGCGTGCGGTTTTCAGTGCCGCCAATTGGGTGCCACCGTTTGTGTCCGGCGCGAAAGTGCAGCTGTTTCACGGTTTCAATGTGCAAAAGCGCGAGGACAATCGCGGCCATTTCCGGGTGCGTGGCCTGTTCGATCTGTACTGCACGCAAGGCCCCGCCACCACGGCGCCGTTTCGCGCGCTGGCGCAGCGCGAGGGCCATTTTGCCGTGGTGGAAACAGGCTGGCCCAAGCTCGACCCGGTCTTTCGCGACGATGGCGGCCGTAGCGCGGCCTTGCGTGCGCCGGCCGCCGGCCGCCCGGTGATCCTGTTCGGTTCCACCTTCACCGAGCGGCTGAGCGCAGCGCCCGCACTCTACGACGAGATCGCCGCCGACATCGCGCGCGGCGCGCATTACTGGCTGCTGACCTTGCACCCGAAGTGCGCGCAGGAATTGTTCGACCGCTATCGCGCACTGGCAGGCGCCAACGCTCGCTTCATCGAGCCCGAAGAGGTCATGGCCGCGCAACGTGCGGCCGACGTGCTGGTTTCCGATACCTCATCGATCGTGTCCGAGTTCGTGGTGCAGCATAAACCGGTGGTGACCTTTCGCAACCGTGTGCCGCAGCCGCACATGCTCGACTTCCAGCAGGCAGAGCAATTGCCGCAGCAGCTGGCGCGCGCGCTGGCGCCGGATGCGGCATCGCGTAGCGCGCTTGCCAGTTACGCCGATGCGATTCACCCGTATCGCGACGGGCATTCTTCCGAGCGGGTGATTGCCGCCACCGAAGACTTCATCGCCGGCAAGCTCGGCGGACTGCGCCGCAAACCGCTGGGTGCGGTGTGGCGCGGGTTGCAGATCCGTCGCGAGTTGGGCTACTGGGGGCCGGCGCAGCGCTAAGCGCAGCTCATGCCACGACTGCGCAGCCGTCAGGCGGTCGTGGTCGGTGCTCGGATTCGGCATGTACCACGCGTCGATTGCAGTGCCCCGCGTTGTCCGACGGCTCGCGACGTTTGGTGCCGCGCCGGGCTGCATCAGCCGTGACCACGTCGGTGAGCATTGCAAGGCATCGCCCAAGCTGATCGCCGTCAATGATCGGATCACGAAACCGAGTGGCCCACTCGACCAGCACAACCGCAGATCACCAAGGACGGATCAGCACCATGACTGATCGCCGGCGGTGATCACCAGCGCAGTTTGCGCCGTGCCAATGCGGCACCGAGTTGCGCCTGCAGCGCCTGCGCCTGCGCAAACGGCACAAACCGCAGCCGCAATGCCGGGCCGGTGGCGCTGGCGCCAGCCGTATCCAGCCATAGCGTGGCGGTGCCGGAGAGCCGATCCAGCGGCGAGCGTTGCAGTTGCAGCGCCTGCAGCTTGTCCAGCTCGGCCAGCCGCCACCAGCGCTTCCACCAGCCGCCGCGTACGGCAACGTAACGCGCATCCACCGCGTAGGCCATGCGCTGCACCTGGCGTTGCGCCTTGAACGCGCTCCACGGCAGCCATACCAGCAACCACAAGGCCTTGCTGCCGAACTGCCACGCCAGGCCCGCCGTCAGCGGCAGCAGCATCAGCGCGGCGGGCAGACTCAATCGCCACCAGCAATGCGTGGCGATCGTCTGCCACTGCGTCGGCGGCCAGGCGATGCCGGGCAGCAGGCGTTGCAGCAAGGCGTCGCATTGTTGCGGGTCGGCAATGGGCGCGAGTTCTTTCAATGCGCCGCCGTGGGTGTCGCCAGTGCCGGCCACTGCGGTGTCCACCCGCAACTGGCGACGACCGAACAGGCGATGCAGCAGGCCCTCGTACAACGTCCACGACTGGATCCGCCGCAACGCCACGCTGCTGCGGATCCGCGTCAGCAGCCCGCGCTCCACGGTGAGGCGGCGCTCGGATTCGCTCAGATGGAAGCCGTGGTATTGGGTCACCGCCAGGGCGACCGACAGCGCGCGCATGGCCATCAACAGGGCAAGCGTGGCGAGGATCACCAGCGTTGCCATGACCGCGACGCCGGGATGGATCTGGCTGACGTAGCGATAGGCCAGCTCGCCGTTATGCTCGACGAAGTTGGACACCGTACGGCGCGGAATCATCTGGTAGATCACGCCAAAGCCGGCCGCCACCACCACCATGCCGCGATTGGAGATCAGGCCCAGCCGGATGACCTCGGCCATCGGCAGGCGCAGCAAGCTGCCGCTGTCTTCTTCGACTTGCGGCGCCGGCACGCCTGCGTCGCTTGCACGGCGCCGTATCAGATCTTCCAGCGCCAGCGCCTGATCCAGCCGCAGCACGCGCATTTCCGCTTCCGGCTTGTGCCCACCGGCCGATTCCAGCCGCACCTCGGCCACGCCGGCCAGACGGTGCAGCAGCGATTGATGCACCACCACGTTATGGATGCGCGCAAACGGAATATCGCGCCGGCTGCGTTCCAGCAGGCCACTGCGAATGGCCACGCTATCGCTGCCGATGCGGTAGCGGTAGGTGAAGTAGCGCAGCACCGAAATCGCCACCAGCACCGCAATCACCACGCCGGTGGCGATCTGGTCGGCAACATCGCGATTGCCGTCGCGGCTGCCGAACAGGATCAGTGCGGCCAGCGGAATCAGGAACTGACGGATCTGCTGCAGCAACACGAACACCCACGACAATGGATGCAGGCGCTGCTCGTCGTTGCCGGGATGTGCAACGGCACTCATAGCGCGTCGTCGTCGTGATCGAGTTGGCGGGCCAGGCGGTCGCGCAGGCGCTCGGCATCGTCCTGATCCAGCCCCGACAGCGCCACCGCGTTGAGCCGGCTGCCGGCGGTGTGTACCACCAGCGTGGTCAGGCCGGTCGCGCGTTCGATCGGCCCTCGGCGCAGGTCCACATGCTGCACGCGCGAAATCGGAACGCGCGTATCGCTTTGCCACAGATGACCGCGCTGTAGCGCCAGGCCATGCTGATCGAGTTTCCATTGCGTCAGCCGGTGCCGTTTGACCGCCAACCAGGCGCCCAGCAGGGCGATGACCGCGGTCACGCCCAGCACCGCCGGCCAGTAACGCCAGGCGTGCAGCCAGACAACCGTGACACTGGCTGCGATCAGGCCCGCACATCCGCCGCCGAGCGTGCCATTGATCGCCGCCACATATGCACCGCGACGCGGCAGCGACTGCCACTGGCTGTGCGTCACGGCTGGGGCTTCTGCCGGAGCGGGCTGGACCAAGACGTCGGGGTGCGGCGGTGGAGCGTCGTGCACGAGGCGGGCCTGCAGAAGCGATGCGCAAGCATAGCCGGCTGCCCAGTGCAGGCGCACCCGGCGCCGGGCGCGTTATTGCGCGGCCAGGATCAACGCATCCACATCCAGCGCGTGGCCGGCGCGTGCGGCCTTGGTGCGCAGGTACTGCTCGTTTTCGGCGGTGATGTCGCCGGTGATCGCGATGCGGTCTTCGACCACGATGCCGGCCGCGCGCAGGCGCTCGGCCTTGGCCGGGTTGTTGGTCAACAACCGGATCCGGCCGATGCCCAGCCCGCGCAGCATCGCCACCGCACTGCCGTAGCGGCGCTCGTCCGGACCAAAGCCCAATTGCGCATCGGCGTCGATGGTGTCCAGGCCCGCATGCTGATAGCCGTAGGCGCGCATCTTGGCGGCGATGCCGGTGCCGCGACCTTCCTGGTCCAGATACAGCAGGACGCCGCCACCGAGCTCCTTCAACTTGGCCAGGCCGTGCCGCAGCTGGTCGCCGCAATCGCATTTGAGCGAGCCGAACAGGTCGCCGGTGAGGCACGACGAATGCACGCGCACCGGGACGGCAGTGCCCAGGTCCGGCTGGCCGACCACGATCGCCACCTGATCGCGCTGCGCCACACCGCCGCGAAACACCACGAACTCGCTCATGCCCAGGCCGCGCAGCGGCACCGGGGTGCGGGTCACCAGCTCGTAGCCGGCAGCCGCGGAGGTGGCACAGCCGCGGAGCAAATCGTCCAGCGCCAGCGACTGGCAGCCGGCGAACGCGGCATGGTCGTGCACATCGCGCAGCTCCACCGCCAGCAACGCCGGCAGCAGCAGGCCAAGCCGCGCGATCTCCACGCCGCCGGCATCCAGCGCATCGCCGGCCGTCCACTGCGCAGGCACCGGGGTGTCGCGCAGGTAGGCCAACGCGGCGAGCTGGTCGTAGCTGTGATCGATCAAGCCCACGCGCGCACCCTGCGGCGCGCTCAGCCCCAGCACCTGGGCGCGAGTGGGCGTCACAAAGAGATAGTGGCGGCCCCGTGCGGCACGGGCGAACGCCGCATACGACTGTGCCGTGCTGCTATCCAGCGCCAGCACCGCACGCGCCTGCCCATTCGCCGCCGTCAGCAAGACCGGGCGCCCGGCACGCAGTTCGGAAGCGGCGCGCTCACAGCGAATCGCCGCCGGATCGCCGAAGGCCTGTGTGCTGGGGGAGGGGAGGGGGCTGCTCATGCACGACTCCAGATGGGGATTGCCACGGCCGCTTCAAGGCGGACGCCGCCGCGGTCATTGCGTGATCGTCTCTGCCCATTGTCGCGCGCCTGGCGACAGGCAGTCGCCACAACCGGATAGAACGCTGCATCCAGCCGCTGCCGATTGAGTGGGCAGGCCCGCGCCACTTGGTTGCCCCGCTGCCCGCGTTGTTCAGGGTCCGGCAATGCTTTCTAATCGGGCGACCTCCATGTTCGTTGGCCCCCATGCACATTGTCGATTGCAGCCAAGCGCGCCATGCCAGCGCCATTCTGGACATCTTCAACGAAGCCATCGCCAATTCCACTGCGCTGTACGACTACCGTCCCCGGCCACCGGAAAGCATGGTCGGCTGGTTCGCCACCAAACAGACGGGCGGCTTTCCGGTGATCGGCGTGGAGCACGACGACGGCACCCTGATGGGCTTTGCCAGCTACGGCACGTTTCGCGCCTGGCCCGCCTTCAAGTACAGCGTCGAGCATTCGATCTACGTGCATCGCGACCATCGTGGCAAAGGGCTGGGGCGCCTGCTGCTGCAGGCCCTGATCGCAGCGGCGCAAGCGCGTGGCGTGCACGTGCTGGTGGGCGGCATCGACGCCAGCAACCAGGCCAGCATCGCCTTGCACGAACAGTTCGGTTTCACCCATGCCGGCACCGTGCGCGAGGCCGGGTTCAAGTTCGGGCGCTGGCTGGACCTGGCGTTCTATCAACGCATCCTGGACACACCTGCCGATCCGCACGACGACTGAGCGGTTACCAAAGCTACGCACTCGCCAGGCGGGCGCGCCGATGCCCGGAATCGGCATGTACCACTCTTACACTGCGGTTCTGAGCGCGCCGTCCGCACCCACCTGACGACTGCCCGCTACGTGTTGGTAGCCGCTCCAAGTGCGTTGACCTGGCAGTGATGCGCTGGGCAATCAAGTGAGATGTGGCTCTGCATTCAATGCGGATGCCGCTCGGTCGCATACGGATTGGCCTCGCCGCTGCCCGGCGGGCGCAGGGTGTAGCGTTTGTAGGTCCACTGATATTGCGCCGGGTCGCGCCGGGCGATCTGTTCGATGCCGGCGTTGAGCGCGCTGGCCGCACGCACCGGGTCCGCATCGGCCACCGCGGGGTCGGCCGGTTGCACATGCAGCGCGAACTGCAGGTCGTCGCCGGCGCGCTCGCACCAGCCGTACAGCACGATCGCCCCGGTCCGCTCGGCCAGCCGGTTGACCAAGGTCATGGTCAAGGCCGGAATGCCGAAGAACGGCGCGAACACGCCGTCGCCGGCCTTGGGCTGCTGGTCGGGCAGGATGCCGACCGCGCCGCCATCCTTGAGCACCTTGAACAACTGCCGCACCGCCGGGCCTTCGGCGCGTACCTGGCGCACGTTGTCGCCGCCGCGTGCCAGCTGCAGGAAGCCATCCACCGCCTCGGACTCCGGCGGGCGGTAGACAATCGCGATCGGCCCGCGCTCGGACAGCCACTGGTTGAGCAGTTCCCAGTTGCCGAAATGCGGCGCCGCCACGATGACCCCGCGCCCGGAGGCGAGCGCAGCGTCGTAAAGTTCCTGGCCGTTGCGCTGCAGGCGTGCCAGGTTCTCCGCCGGCGGGCGGGTCCAGGCGCGCAGCACTTCCAGCGTCTGCCGCGCGGTCGAGCGCAGGATCTGCGCATGCAAGCGCGCGCGCTGCTCGGCGCTCAGTTCCGGATATGCCAGCTCCAGATTGCGGCGCGCCATGCGTGATTCGCGTGCATTGAGCTTGCGCCAGCCCCAGGCCAGCGTGTCGGCCACGCGCTTGAGCAACGGCCACGGCAAGCGGCCCACGGTGGCGGCGGTGGCGTACAACAGGCGAGCGCGAACATCAGGTGTCATCCGCGCAATTCTAAACAGCGCAGACCGCGAAGGCCCGCGCGTGACAGTGCCGGCGGCGCTGGGCATGCTGCGCGGCACAGTTTGCTGCCCGAGAATGCCCATGCTTGCACTGATCCAGCGCGTCACCCGCGCCAGCGTCACGGTCGATGACCAGATCGTCGGGCAGATCGGTCCCGGGCTGCTGGCGCTGATCGGCGTGGAGCCCGGCGACAGCGATGCGCAGATCCGGCGCCTGGCCGAGCGGCTGCTGAGCTACCGGGTATTCGGCGACGACGCTGGCAAGATGAACCGCTCACTCGCCGACACCGGCGGCGGCCTGCTGCTGGTCAGCCAGTTCACCCTGGCTGCGGACACCAGTTCCGGTAACCGCCCAGGCTTCAGCACCGCCGCGCCGCCACTGGAGGCTGAACCGGCGTTCAATCGATTGGCGGCGATCTGTCGCGAAAAACATCGCGGCGGGGTGGAAACCGGGCGTTTCGGTGCCCATATGGTTGTCGACCTTGTCAACGATGGCCCGGTGACCTTCCTTCTCAGACCCTAGATACAACACGTCCACCAGCGGTCCTGTCTTGAATCCGGCAGACCGGGCTTCACGCTGGTATAATGCTAGGTTCTCTTTCCAATCTCAAAGCCGGTGGCGCGAGCACTCATGGCCAACGAACGTCCTGCCCAGCAATCCGACATCAAGCTACTGATCAGCAAGGGCCTGGAACAGGGCTATCTGACCTACGCCGAAGTCAATGACCATCTGCCCGACGACCTCGTCGACCCGGAGCAGATCGAAGACATCATCAGCATGATCAACGGCATGGGCATCGATGTCCATGAAGTTGCACCCGATGCCGAAACCCTGTTGCTCAACGATGGCAACACCGGCAACCGCGAGGTTGACGACACCGCAGCCGAAGAAGCTGCCGCCGCGCTGACCGCGCTCGACACCGAAGGTGGCCGCACCACCGACCCGGTGCGCATGTACATGCGCGAAATGGGCACGGTCGAGCTGTTGACCCGCGAAGGCGAAATCGCCATCGCCAAGCGCATCGAAGAAGGCCTGAGCCAGGTCCAGGCCGCGTTGGGCGTGTTCCCGCTGTCGACCGAAATGCTGCTGGCCGACTACGAAGCGCACAAGGAGGGCAAGAAGCGTCTGGCCGAGATCGTGGTCGGCTTCAACGACCTGATCGAAGAGGCCGATGCGGCCGCTGCTGCGCTCGCCGCGGCCGGCCCGGTCGCCGTGTCCGACGATGAAGCAGTCGACGAAGACGACGACGAAGACGGCGATGACGAGGCCGCCGAAGAAGAGGCCGGCCCGACCGGTCCGGACCCGGTGGAAGTGGCCACGCGCATGGAGAACCTGGCCAACGAATACGCCAAGTTCAAGAAGGTCTATGCCAAGAACGGCGCCGAGCACAAGCTGGTGGTCAAGGCGCGCGAAGACATGGCCGCCATCTTCACCACGCTCAAGCTTCCGCTACCGCTGACCGACGCGCTGGTCACCCAGCTGCGTGGCGTGGTCAATGGCATCAAGGACCACGAGCGCAAGGTGCTGCACCTGGCCACCACCGTGGCCCGCATGCCGCGCAAGGATTTCATCCGCTCCTGGGAAGGCAACCAGACCAACCTGGAATGGGTGGAAGACGCACTCAAGCGCAAGCAGAAGTGGTCCTCGGCGCTGCGCGACGTCAAGGATCAGATCATCTCCGAGCAGCAGGGCTCGATCGAGATGGAAAAGGCCAATTACCTGACCCTGGGCGAGATCAAGGAAATCAGCCGTGCGATGGCCTATGGCGAAGCCAAGGCGCGCAAGGCCAAGAAGGAAATGGTCGAAGCCAACCTGCGTCTGGTGATCTCCATTGCCAAGAAGTACACCAACCGCGGCCTGCAGTTCCTGGACCTGATCCAGGAAGGCAACATCGGCCTGATGAAGGCCGTGGACAAGTTCGAATACCGTCGCGGTTACAAGTTCTCGACGTATGCCACGTGGTGGATCCGTCAGGCCATCACCCGTTCGATCGCCGATCAGGCGCGCACCATCCGTATCCCGGTGCACATGATCGAAACGATCAACAAGTTGAACCGCATTTCCCGTCAGATGCTCCAGCAGTTCGGCCGCGAGGCCACGCCGGAGGAACTGGCCAAGGAAATGGACATGCCCGAGGACAAGATCCGCAAGGTGATGAAAATCGCCAAGGAGCCGATCTCGATGGAAACCCCGATCGGCGACGACGAGGATTCGCATCTGGGCGACTTCATCGAGGACACCAATGTGGAGTCCCCGATCGACAACACCACCAACATCAATCTCTCCGAGACGGTGCGTGACGTGTTGGCCGGCCTAACCCCGCGCGAGGCGAAGGTACTGCGCATGCGCTTCGGTATCGACATGAACACCGATCACACGCTGGAAGAGGTCGGTAAGCAGTTCGACGTCACACGTGAGCGGATTCGTCAGATAGAGGCCAAGGCATTGCGCAAGCTGCGTCACCCGAGCCGTTCGGAACAGCTGCGCTCGTTCCTGGATATCGACTGAGTCCTCGGTCGCGACCGTGCAGTGATCACACAGCAGCCCCGCTCATGCGGGGCTGTTGCGTTATGGCTCAGGCAGTTGGCTATGCTTGGTACCTGGGCTGCGATCGGTCGCATGCCAGGCAAGCGTCAGCGGTGCAGCCCCGATGTTTCACGCACCGCCGACGAAGCTACACGGCCATGCAACATTAAACAGATGTTTCTGCAAACCTCACGTGGCGTTCTGACAGCGACTTTTAAGTTGGCCGACGAATGGAGACGAGATTGCTTTATGAGCAGGCAAAGCCGCTTTGAAACCACCACGTACCGCGAACACGAGATCCGCGTACGCGCCGAGCAGGCTTCCCCTGATGCCAAGTGGACGCTCTGGGTGGACGTGTATGCGCTCGGCGGCAAGCGTAAGCCGCGTATCGGCTGCAACGGGCTGGCCTATGCGACGTACCAGGAGGCCATTGCGCACGGGTTTCGTGCAGGTCGGCAGTTGATCGATGGGCAGTTTGAGACGGCTGATGCCTGAGGGTGGGGATTGGGATTGGGGATTCTGGATTGGTAGGGTTTGCTGGTTGCTTCGAGATATTGTGTTTCCCAACGCCACCCCGCGCGTTATCGCGATCATCGTGCCCGCCGCCACGTCGTGTTGATTGCCAAGCTTGCGCCGAAGGCTCGCCACCGGTCACGCACACATGCGCTGCGACGGGCTGCTAACTAAACCAGCTTCGGCACCACCAAGCTCCACACCGGGCTGCAATCTGCTTGGTTGCACCGCACCGGTCCGTCGAAGGCGTCTGTAAGGCGGCGGGACTTAACCCTGAAATCTGATGCGCAAAGCCCAGCCGGTGCTGGGCTTTTTCGTTGTGGACAGCCGATACGTGATCTCGCGGCTATGAGCGCTGGATCGCTTCCGGCAGAGGGCACATGGCAGACACGGTGACGTACAGACAGGTAAACTTTCGTGTCCGCTGCACGGCCCGACATGCTCGCCATCTCGCCGACAGACACGCGGGCCTATAGCTCAACGGTTAGAGCAGAGGACTCATAATCCTTTGGTTCCAGGTTCGAATCCTGGTGGGCCCACCATTTTAAGATCCAGTAGCGTCCTAAGAAGGCCGAAGACCCGCATAAAAAAAGGGGTTTCGGCCTTTTTTGTGTCTGATTGCGTCCTATGGGGTTTGCTTAGATCCCAAGTTTGATGACGGTAAGTTTGGCGGTAAGCTACCGCCCCCCAAAGTCAGTTACCGCCAAAGTGCCTTTGACCGATACAGCCATTCGTAAGGCAAAGCCCGCCGCCACAGTGCAGAAGCTTCGCGACGGCGGCGGCCTGTATCTGCTACTGCGCCCTGACGGTGCAAAGTGGTGGCGTTGGGACTACCGCCGCCCGGTGACGAGCAAGCGCAACACGCTATCGCTTGGGACATATCCGGATGTCAGCTTGGCTACGGCACGTGAGCGGCATGCGGCGGCGCGCAAGTTGTTGGCCGAAGGCATCGATCCTGGCGAACAGCGCAAGGCTGAGAAGTCGGCAACCTTGGAGCGCTCGGCCAACACGTTTGAGGCGATCGCCGCGGAGCATCTATCTATGCGAGCCAACAAGCTCTCTGCTGGCTCAGTTGTGCGTGAGCGGCGCCTCCTTGAGAAGGATCTCGGTCCTTACATCGGTAGCCGTCCAGTGGATGCAATACCGGCTCGCGATCTACTGCAGGCACTGCGGAAGATTGAGGCGCGTGGGGCGGTGGAAACTGCTCATCGCGCGCGAATGCTTGCCGCCCAAGTGTTTCGCTATGCCATTGCTACGGGCCGAGCGGAACGCAACCCTGCTTCTGATCTGAAGGGCGCTTTGACTCCACCGGAGGGTCGTCATTTCGCCAGCGTGACCGAGCCAGCCTTGGTAGGTGAGCTATTGCGAGCGATCCATGGCTATCGTGGTTCACCAGTGGTGATGGGAGCGCTGCAACTGGCTCCACTCGTATTCGTGCGCCCAGGAGAACTGAGGCGAGCACGCTGGGAGAACATTGATCTTGATTCGAGCGAATGGCGATTCATTGCGAGCAAGACCGCTCAGTCCCACGTGGTTCCATTGTCCTCGCAAGCGGTTGCCATCTTGCGCGACCTACATCCGCTGACGGGTCGCGGTGAGTTCGTTTTCCCTAGCGTGCGTGGGAGAGGGCGCCCGATGAGCGAGAACACCATCAATGCGGCGCTGCGGCGGCTGGGCTACGACTCAGACACGATGACAGGTCATGGCTTCCGAGCAATGGCACGCACCGTCTTGGACGAGGTTCTGGGCTTTCGTCCCGACTACATCGAGCACCAACTTGCGCATGCCGTCCGAGATCCCAACGGACGCGCTTACAACCGCACTGCCCATCTGGTCGAGCGCCGGAAGATGATGCAAGCCTGGGCGGACTACTTGGACAGTCTCAGGGCATCTATCTAGCCGCTGTCTGCCCACTTTTATTTTCGGACTTGCCATTTTTCAGGGTAACTGCTGTAACGCGCGTAACGCCTCGGCAATAACGCAATAAATTCAGTGCTTTGGAAGGTGGTGGCGGGCGTTCGGCTGCTGAGTAACGCTCTGTAACTCGTGTAGCAATCACCTCGCCTTGAGACGATGCCGGACGCACCCGGACGCCGGATCATGCCGCGCCTAGCGCGACGCAGGTCGGCGAGTTCAGCCGAGGTGATTCTCCGGCGACCCTCTTCTCTGGCGCCAAATTTCTTCTTCGCCAGCCCGTGCGTACGTCAGCAGACGCATGCGCCGCCCTGCGCTGCTAATTCCTTACTGTCGTTCGCCGGCTGTATAGCCGCACCTGCACGTCAGCGCCTTGCTCGCATCGTCTACGCGGGCCGGCAACGCCTGCCCGTCGTCCGCCTGATTCCGGCCGCGTCCAACAGAGTTTGTAAAAAAAGTTTTTACACAGCTATCCGCGTGAACTCTGACGCGTCGGCTTCTAGGGCCTGTTAACACTAATGGCCCGAGCGATTAAACTATTGGGCATGGAGATCACGCCAGCACAATTTTCTCTGATCGAACACTGCCTGCCGGCGCAGCGCGGCAATGTCAGCATGACCAACCTGCAAGTGGTCAACGCCATCCTTTACGTTGCCGAGCATGGCTGCAAATGGCGCGGCCTACCCAAGCGCTTTGGCAACTGGCATACGGTCTACACACGCATGAACCGTT
>NZ_VZPL01000009.1 GCF_008801575.1 Xanthomonas cissicola
AGCTCTGGCCTCGTCGCGTTTCAATCTGGAGAACTGCGCGTTCTTCTGCGCTGAGGTGAACGTAGCTCTTTGACATGCATACACCCTACTTGCTGAGAGGGTGTTGCGCTTGGAAGTTGAGTCTAAGCTGTCCAAGCGCTACGGGATCAATCAGAAGACGGTGGCGAAGTGGAAGAAGCGTAGCTCGGTTGCCGATTTGCCAACCGGGCCGACGCAGCCGTGTTCCACCGTGTTGTCCGTTACGGATGAGGCGGCGATCGTCGCTTTCCGCAAGCACACGTTGCTGCCGCTGGACGACTGTCTCTACGCACTACAGCCGAGCATGCCGCGTCTGACGCGCTCATCGCTGCACCGCTGCCTGCAACGCCATGGCATCTCGCGGCTCCCCGAGATTAAAGGCGAAAAAGCCGCCAAGAAGCGTTTCAAGAGTTATCCGATTGGCTACTTCATATCGACATCGCACAGGTGCAGACGGCCGAGGGCAAGCGCTCTCTGTTCGTGGCCATCGACAGGACGTCCAAGTTTGCGTTCACCGAACTCCATGCCTCGGCCAACAAGATGGTTGCAGCGCAGTTCCTGCGCAATGTGATCCAGGCAGTGCCCTACACCCTGCATACGGTTCTGACGGATGACGGCATCCAGTTCACCCACCGCAGCACCGACCAATATGCCTTCCCCCATATTTTCAGTCCAGTCTGCGAGGAGCACGGCATCGAACACCGCTTGACCAAGGTCAAGCATCCCTGGACCAACGGGCAGGTCGAGCGGATGAATCGGACGATCAAGGAAGCCACTGTCAAACGCTTCCATTACGACGATCACGCACAACTGCAACAGCATCTGACCAACTTCATCGACGCCTTGATATGATACGCCCAGGGTTTCCTAGACATCTCAAGGCCATGGAAAATGGTCGATTCGGAGGTGTCTATGAGCAGCAAGCGGTATACGGATGAGTTCAAGATCGAGGCGGTCCGGCAAGTGACTGATCGTGGGTTCAAGGTGGCAGAAGTCGCCGAGCGGCTGGGTGTCACGACGCACAGCCTGTACGCCTGGCTGCGCACGTTCGGCAAGTCTGGCGTGGTGCAGCGCGCCGAGGTGGACCAGAGCGCCGAGGTTCGGCGGCTGAAGGCAGAGTTGCGTCGAGTGACCGAGGAGCGCGACATCCTAAAAAAGGCCGCCGCGTACTTTGCCAAGGGGTAAAGGCAAAGTACGCCTTCATGCAAGCCCACCGCGGGGAATTCAGGGTGTGTGCGATGTGCCGGGTGTTGCGGGTCAACCGGGCGGGTTATTACGCCTGGTTACGCTCGCCCGACAGTGAGCGCGCCAAGGAAGATGAGCGCTTGCTTGGACTAATCAAGCACCACTGGCTGGCCAGCGGCAGTGTCTATGGGCATCGCAAGATCACCACGGATCTGCGCGATCTGGGTGAGCGTTGTAGTCGCCATCGGGTGCATCGGCTGATGCGCACCGAGGGACTGCGTGCCCAGGTGGGCTATGGTCGCAAACCGCGCTTCCATGGAGGAATGCAGTGCAAGGCGGCTGCCAACCTGCTTGACCGACAGTTCGACGTGACGGAGCCGGACACGGCCTGGGCGAGCGATTTCACCTTCATCCGCACGCATGAAGGCTGGATGTATTTGGCTGTTGTGATCGATCTGTTTTCCAGGCAGGTCGTCGGCTGGGCGATGCGCGATCGGGCCGACACCGAGTTGGTCGTGCAGGCCTTGTTGTCTGCGGTGTGGCGGCGCAAACCCAACGCTGGTTGCTTGGTTCACTCGGACCAAGGGTCTGTCTACACCAGCGATGACTGGCGCAGTTTCCTGGCGTCCCATGGCTTGGTGTGCCGCATGAGTCGGCGTGGCAACTGCCACGACAACGCACCCGTGGAGAGCTTCTTCGGCCTGCTCAAACGCGAGCGGATCAGGCGGCGGATCTATCCCACCAAGGACGCCGCACGCGCCGAGGTATTCGACTACATCGAGATGTTCTACAACCCCAACCGCCGCCACGGTTCAACTGGCGACCTGTCCCCTGTAGAGTTTGAACGGCGCTACGCGCAACGAGGGTCCTGAGTGTCTACGGAACCCTGGGCGTATCATACGCCATTTTCCTTTAACTGTTCTACATCCCACTTGGTGGATTCGTTGACCGCCCGGACACAAACATCGTACAGCCCATCGTTTATTCCAAGAAGCGGGACTATTATTCCCTGGCGCACCACCTCATCACCTTTTTCTGTATTGGTGAAGTCGGCCCAGAGATTACGCCCTACCTCAAGCCCCCCATAATGATCAGACAAACGGCTTAGATCAAAAAGGACCAACCCATTAAAATCAACAGATAATTTAAAACAATTCATTGAGCACACTTAGAGCGGCTAACAAAACCCCTTGAATATTGTCTCGCTGTCGGCAAAATTATGGACATGACACGTCGCAAAGAGATCCCCATTGCGCTGTGGAAGCGCATTGAGCCGCTGATTCCCCAAGTGAAGCGTTCGCCCAAAGGTGGACGGCCGCGTATCAGTGATCAGCAAGCCCTCAACGGCATCGTCTATGTCTTGCGCACGGGCATGCCATGGGAAGACCTGCCTGTGGAACTGGGCTATGGCAGCGGCATGACCTGCTGGCGCCGGTTGCGTGATTGGCAAGCCGCCGGTGTGTGGCATCGTCTGCATCAGGTGTTGCTGACCGAGCTGCGTCGCGCCCAGACGCTGGATCTGAGCCGAGCCAGTCTGGATGCCGCCAGTGTGGCCTCCCCCCGGGGGGCGCCTACACCGGGCCAAACCCGACCGATCGCGGCAAACTCGGCAGCAAACGGCATCTGATCGTGGACCGCAACGGCGTGCCCTTGGCAGTGTGCGTCACCGGCGCCAATCGGCACGACTCGGTCGTGTTCGAGGAGTTAATCGATGCCTTGCCGCCAATTGGCGGCAAACCAGGGCGCCCGCGACGTTGGCCAGACAAATTGCACGCCGACAAGGCTTACGACATCGAGCGCTGTCGCGCCTTCCTCAAGCAGCGCGGCATCATTGCGCGGATCGCACGCAAGGGAATCGAGCGCAACGACCGGTTGGGCCGTCATCGCTGGGTCGTCGAGCGCACGCATGCCTGGTTCGCAGGCATGGGCAAACTGCGCATCCGCTTTGAACGCCGCATCGATCTCCACTTGGCGCTGCTCTCGCTTGCATGCTCCATCGTCTGCTTACGGCTTCTTCCTGGGTTTTGTTAGTCGCTCTTAGCCTCCATTTCTAGCCTTATTAAACCATTCTTTGAGCCTTTCAAATGCCTGAGATGGTGTGACATCATGCGCCAAAATAATGAAGACGGCCAGCACAGGGTGCGAATCATCGGCAAAACTCCCAGGAATCAGATTCTGATATGACGATTGTGAGGATTGGATGCCGTGCTGTACCGCCGCAACCCAGTGTTCATGCGAGTCGGCGGTGTTTTGCAGGGGCGAATTTTTACTTGCCTCTCGCTTCTTTCGGGCGCGTAAACAGCTACGTCAGATTGTTGGATACACCAGTTTCTCGTTGTTCTCCGCGTGATCGTCGGACCAGTGAAGTTTGATGACTTGTTTGCTATTGGTCTCCATATGCACCGCGGCAATGAGTTCAACGAACTGGTGTGGGTCCATTCGCTCTAAGGGGAACTTGGCTTCGATATCACAATCGATGAGGCAATCGTTTCCTTCCGGGAACTCAATGGACACATTGCGAGCAACAGACTTGCCTTTGTTGAATATTTTTAGCCGATATTGATTGCTACCAAGCTTGATGAAGTTTGCGCCCAAGTCGGCTCTTTTGGTATTACTTGCCTCGCCGGCCTCTTTTTCGAGAAGAAGTTTATTCAATCGCTCCTGACTCTCTATCAGGCCTTTCTGTTTCTCGTTAAATTGGTAGGTCTTCCAAGTGGCGTAGGCGGACAGAAGGAAAGCAGCCACTGCGATGACATCGCCCGTGCTAAAAGAGGCCATCATTTAATCCTGAAGTACTTGCTTCCGCCGAACGCTTTTCGGAGCGAATCGTTCAGCTGCTTCTGGATATCTTTGGCGACCTCCTGTTTAATCTCTTTGACGTGCTCGTCGATATTTTCAGAGTTGGCTCGGTTGAGCTCGTCTTTTGGAATCTCAAGGCCACAGCTGGCACATGTGAAGAGAGCAGTTGCGGAGGCATCGGAGTCGTCACTAGAAAACTGCGTCCCTCCGCAAGTTGGACAGAAGAGAGTGATCGAGCGGTCGTATTTTCCGGCTTCAATTGGCATAGCCCACCTCAGATGATGTTGGTTTCAGGACAACACTTAAGCTTCCTTTAAAATCCCCCGCATTATCAATCATCATAAGCGTCGCCATAAGACTGGAATCCGTCCGCCAACCAATAATAGCGCTGCCCGGCACACTCAACAGATTTACGGAGAAACTCCGAGAAACTTCGAGCTATCACGGGACAGGAACCGGCAACGCCATGGCGATCCCAGAAGCTGTCGTAACACCACCCCAGCCTTTCAGCTCCGGTGTCCAACGACACATATTCATCGGAACGCCCTGTAGCGATTATAACCCAAGAGTCAGTTATATCCCCCAAATTAATTTCTCCAACTATAACCTCATTGGATAGATGCAGTTCATTAGGTGCAGACACAGCCAGTGGGTATTCAGCATGAGTGAAAAGTTCCACACCACCGCATACTTCATAAAAAGATTTAAGGTCGGCTGGAAGATGACTTGAGATCTCAGCCTCGCGCGCGACAGGACGCACGATGCAGTCGCGCCTGGAGCTGATTAACTCGATTAGATCGGAAATTTCGCTCATTTCCTGCAGCCCCTCTTCAAATACTTGTTAAATTCTCGATAGTAATTTTTTCGAGCGGCTTTCGGAACACCGGCTTCGTTGAACATCTTTTCACTTATCCTATAGATCTCAGGCTTAGAAATAGTGCTCCAGTCGACCTTACCCCCGACACGCCTGCCAGTTCTACCTTCCAACCAGTCACGATACGCTTTCTTTGTTGCGTCGTGATCGGCTTTTGTAAGAGCTATAGTTGGGTTATGAGATGCCCTTGATATATAACCAGGAACATTGTTCGCTGCCCAGACATCCAATATCCCATGATGCATCTCCAATCCAGGCTGCTTTACTCCGTATCCAACTATGTCATACGCAGCAACCGGGCTTAACCCAAAAGGGTCAATGTACGATATAGGGTTAACACCATACGCATACAAAGATGTTCCGCCATCCAAACGGATAGGATCGAGACAAACGTACGACCCAAGCACACCATCATAATACCTATATCTATTGTAAATTAATCCAGTTTCGACATCATGGTACTGCCCCTGAAAGCTTATAGAGCTTTCAAATCCACCAGTACTTTTAAATCCAGCCCAACATGATGACTTCCAGTCACGACGCCACACTAATTCTCCGGCGCTCGAAATTAAGCGCTGCGGGTACCCATTAGGATCGACCTGATAATGAAAGACAGTCCTCAATCGTTCGTTAACTACAATCCCTGCAAGTCTTTGTTTGTCTACCGCCATGGAGGCGTCATGCTTTTCCACCCCATATACTGAGGCATCCTGAGGCGAAACAGCTTCCGCCGCATCATTTCCAAGGTCCGTCTCAACATTGTCCTTCAGCAAACTCGCTTCCGGATTTTCACTTCTCCGTCCACCTGCTCCGCCAGAACTTTCACCCTTTTCTGAAGGCACCCCGCCCGCACCACCGAGAATCGTTCCGCCCAGCGAGCCTAATACATTGCCGCCTGAGCCCTCGCGTGGCCCGTCAAGGGCCTCGCTCGTTTCAGATGGCCTTAGGTTTAGAAAAGGCGACCGAGTGGCACCAATAGTCCCCTCTAGATTCTTTAGACTTCCCGAGCCATCCGATAGCGCCCGCGAAACATCAATCGGCATTTCGCGAAGATACCCACGTGAGACGGGAGCTTCCGCGTCGACCAAAGCTAACGGTACAAACGTACCCGGGTAATACACGTATTCCCGCGTGCGCTCGTGCAGCTTCGCGAGCTTCTCCTTGCGACGTTTGGCCTCGATCAAGTCAGCCACATTCCCCACCCACACCGGCGCCGCCTCCGGTTCGTCGTGGGCCTGCTTCACTTCGCCCAGCAGCGCGTCGCCGTCCCAGTAGAACCAGGTGGTGTGGGTCGGGTTGCGCTTGAACACGCGCCGGCCCAGCGGGTCGTAGCCGTAGTGGGTGGTTTGGCCCGCCTTGCGGCTTTCGGCCAGGCGGTGGTTGGCGTCCCAGATCAGTTCCAGGTCGTCCGGTTCCGGGCCGGTCGGGCTGCCCTTGCGGATCAGGTCGCCGGCGCGGTCGAACACGTAGTGCACGCCGTCGTAGCTGCCCTCGCGGGTCCACTGCACCTGTTGGTCGTCGTCGCCGCCGGCCACCTTGCGCAGTTGCACCTGCTGCACGCGCGTGGCCAGCCGGTCGCCGGCCGGGTCGTTGAAGAAGCGCTCGATGCGGCCCTTCGGGTCGGTGTGCTGCAGCAGCCGGCCCAGCACGTCGTAGCGGTATTCGTCCACGCCCTGTGCGCTGTCGCGGCGGTGGGTCAGGTTGCCGGCACGGTCGTAGTCGTAGGTGGTCTCGAACAACGGCGCGGCATCGCGCAACACGGTCTGCGCGGTCAGCAGGCTGCGGCCGTCGTACTGGAACTGGCGCTGGACCTGCGCGCTGAGCTGTTCGCGGGTGGTGCGGCCCAGCGCGTCGCGCTCGATGGCGATGGGCGCGTCGTCGTTGATCGCCACTTCGACCACCTGGTCGCGCAGGTCGTAGCCGAACGCGATCCGGTTGCCGGCGGAGGTCTCGCGCAGCACGCGGTTGCCCACTTCGTCATAGCCGTAGCCGACGCGGAAGCCGTCCTGCACTTCCTCCAGCAACTGTCCCAGCGCGTCGAACCTGCGCGTGGCGGTGCGATGCCGGTTGCGCAGCTCCACCAGCTGCCCGCGCGCGTCGTAGGCGAACTGCTCCTGCACCTGCTGGCCCGGCGTGCGTATGTCCGGCAAGGTCTTCTTGACGATGCGCCCGAGCGGGTCGGTGGCGAAGGCAATGCGCTGGCCCAGCGGGTCGATCGTCGCGGTCAGCCGCCCGCAGGCGTCGTACTGGTAGTGCCGCGACTGACCCCAGTAGTCGGTCTCCTCGACGATGCGGCCCAGCGGATCGCGGCGCAGCCGGTACACCTCGCCGCGCTGGTTGATCACCGCCACCAGCTGCTCTTCGCTGTCGTAGCGGTATTCCACCGTGTGCCCGTCCGGCTGCACGCGCTTGCCGATCTGGCCGATGCCCACGTAGTACAGCCGCGTCTGCGCGCCGGCTTCGTCCACGTAGCGCACCAGCTGGTCCTCGGCGTCGTAATCGCACTGCACCTGCCCGCCGTCGGCCGAGCGCACGCGCAGCAGCCGGCCCTTGGCGTCGTAGTCGTAGTGCGTGGCCTGGCCCAGCGGATCGACCTGCCTGTGCAGCCGCCCGAGCGCGTCGTGCTCGTAGCGGCTCTCGTGGCCCAATGCGTCGCGCAGCCAGGCCAACAGGCCGTAGCGGTCGTAGCCCAGCTGGGTCTGCGCGCCGCGCGGGTTGCGTTGCGCGACCAGCAGGCCATGCGCGTCGTAGTCGTAATGCGTGGCGGCGCCCAGCGGATCGGTCTGCGTCTGCAGCAGCCCGCGCGCGTCGTGCGCCTGATGCCAGGCGTGGCCGCCCGGGTCGGTGACCGACAGCAGCCGGTCGTCCTCGTCGTAGACCTGGTGCAGCGTGCTGCCGTCGGGGCGGCGCAGGCGCAACAGGTTGCCGCGCGCGTCGTAGTCGAACGCGGTGCGCAGGCCCTCGGCGTCGGTGACCGCCACGGTGCGGCCAACCGCGTCGTACTCGAACACGGTGACCCCGTCCAGCGCGTCGATCTCGCACAGCGGCAGGCGGTTCTCGTCGAACTTGACCAGCGACACGTGGCCGAGCGAATCGGTCACCTGGGTCTCGCGCAGCAGGTCGTCGTAGGCGAAGCGATAGTCGTACAGGCCACCGTCGCCCCAGGCGTGCACCACCCGCCACTGCGCGTCGTAGGCGTAGTGGAACGACAGGCCCACGCGGTCGGTATGCCGGACCATGCGGTGCTGGCGGTACTCGAACGTGCGCGGCACGCCCAGCGCGTCCTCGGCGGCGACCAGATCGCTTTCCACATAGCGATAGGCCACCAGCGGATGGGTCAGGCCGGTGGCCGGATCGTGCAGTTGCAGGCGGTCGATGCGGCCGTGCCGCGACTGCACCTCGATGAAGCGGCCCTGCAAGCCGTCCACGCCCCGTTCGACGATGCGCACCAGGTGGCCACCGCCGCGCTCGAAGCGCCAATGGTTGCCGCAGGCGTCCTCGACCTGCGCGATCGGCAAGGTTTGCGCGCGTGGCAGCACCCCGACGCCGGCCGCCGGCGCATAGGCGAAGCGGTAGCGCAGGTCGGACTTGGTCCGCACCAGCAGGTCGGTGCCCTCGCGCAGCAGCCGCGCGCCGTCGACGAACTCGACGACCGGGACGCCGTCGGCGTCCGGCAGCTGCGGGAACACGGCCACGCTGTGGCCGTCGTGGAACAGCACCACGCCGTCGGCGTCGATCTCCAGGCGGATGTCGGCCGGCGTCTGCCAGCCGTGGCCGCAGGCGCCGGCCTCCTCGCCGCGCCCGGAACCGTAGCCGCGCGACCATGCCAGCGGCAGCCGCCCGGGGATCGCGAAGTCCTCGTGCTGCACCGACACGCTGCCGTCGCGGATGTCCACCGGCTCGGCGCGCAGCACCTTGCACTTGAGGAAGCCGGGTTGCATGTTGCCGAACACCTTCCTGCGCAGCCCACGGAACGCATCGGCCGCGCGCGCGCCCAGCTTGGAGCGGCGCAGCGCGCCCAGCGCGGCGAAGCCGGCATGCAACCCCAGCGTCATCCACGACACGGTCAGTGGCCCGCCGACTTGCACGTTGGTCGGGATGGCGACATTGATGCCGGTCGGCAGCCACAGCGAACGCAGCGGCTTCTTGGGCTTCTTGAACCGGAACGGCGGGATCAGCCCGGCGAGATTGCAATCCAGCACCGGCACCGCCAGCCGCGAGAACGGGGCGCCATCGGCGGTGACCGTCTTGCTGCCCATGAAGATCTCTTCGCCATCGAACTGCGGCCCCATCGGCAGGCTCAGCTGCGGCGCCCACGCGCCCAGCGGAATATGGATGTCCAGCCCGCCGGTGCCGGCGGTGGCGCGTTTGACCCCGTTGACGGTGACCGTGGCGCCGAGGAACGGCAGGTAGTCGAACGGGTCCAGCACGATGCCGATATGCGGCGTAGGCAGCGGAAACGGCGGCACCTGATACATGTGGATGTCGATGCCCAACTGCGGATCGAAATGCTTGGCGGCGGTGCTCATCGCTACGCTCCTTCGTCGCTACAGCGCACGGGCCAGCGTGCGCAGGAACGCGCGCACATCGTCGCGATGCTCCACGCCCAGCCACGCCGCCGCGACCATGCCGATCACCACGAACACGGCCAGCACGGCCAGTTTACGCGAACTCATGCGGTGGCCTCGGTCAGTCCGGAACGTCCCGGCGCCTGCGTATCGCGCGTGGTGGTGGCGGAACCGGTCAGGGCGGACGGATCGGGCAGCGGCTGCGTCGCCGGCGGCTCGGTCCAGGCGGGGATCTCGTTGTCCAGCGGATGGCGGATGTCCGGCAGCCCGTTCCAGGTCGGATGCAGGAAGTCGCGCCCCACCGCCACCACCTTGCGGAAGAACGCGTCGCCGCCCTGGATCAGGCGTTCGCGCGCCTGCGCGACGCGATGGAAGGCCTGTTCGAAACCGGCATGCAGCGCGGCCTCGATGCGATCCAGTTGCGCGCTGTCCGGGCGCGGCCCGAGCTGCGCGGCCTGCGCCTCGGCCTGCGCGTGCAGCGCGGCCACGGCCTGCAGATACGACGCGGCGCACTGCTCAAGCTTCTGCGCGCGTGGCTTGTCCTGCAGCAGCAGCAGATCCTGCAGCGTTTGCGGCAAGGTGGTGGTGCGGCGGTCCGCGGGCGGCAACGGCTTGGCCGCACGGATCGCCTCCAGCCCATGCGCGCGCGCGGCCTCGCGTTGGCCGTCCTGGGCCAGGCAGAACGCGGCCATGCGATAGCCTTCGATCACGAACATCGGGTTGGGGATCTCGGCGGCGGCCTTGGCCGCGGCGACGTAGGTCTCGGCGGCACGGCCGGGCTGGCCGGCGACGAACCAGGTGCTGGCCTCGCCGTACCAGCTCTGCATCACCAGGTCGCGCGCGGCCGGGTGCTGCACGGCCAGGGCTTGCAGGCCGCACTCGCGCGCCTGCCGGTAGCTGGCGATGGCCTGCGGATACTGCTTTTCCTTCAGCCAGCCGCCGGCCAGCATCATGTTCAGCACCACCTGCTGGTCGGGCCAACCATGCCGCTGGGCCAGCGCCAATGGCCGCTCGACACGCTGCGCCAGCTGCGTCGCACTGCCGCGCTCGAGCACCGTCATCAGGTCGCTGAGCATCTGCCGGTAGGCCACCGCAGGCCCCGCGCCGCCCGACTGCGCCGCGGTTTCGCGCGCGATGTCGAACATGTCCAGCGGCGGCTCGATGCGCCGCGCGATCGCCGCGTGCCGCTCCAGCAGCGGCTGCCAGCGCGGATCCTCGTGGGTGTCGACCAGCACCAGGCGCAGCGCAGGCGACGGCGCCGCCGCCAGCGCCGCGTCCATCCAGCGCGCGAATGCATCGCCGGAGGTGGTCCGCTCCGGTTCCAGCACCACCGCCAGATAGCGCAGATGCACTTGGTGGTAGGCAGCAAAGGAATCCAGGACCTCGACCACGCCCAGCGCGCTGTCCGGGTGCGAGGGTCCCGGGCCGGGCCAGCCCAGTTCCACGCCCTGCTCGCGCAGCGCGCTCTGGCTGCCGAGGTAGCTGGCGTGCAGTGCCTGCTTCAGCGCGCGGCTGTAGCCGAAGCCGGTGTCGAACGGCGCATCCAGGCGCAGGAAGTAATCCGGCGCGTTCCAGTCGCCGGGATGTTTCTGCGCCTCGAAGAAGGCGGCCAACAGGCGCGCGGCGTTGGCCGGCACACGCCACACCAACAGGCGCAGCGCCGGGTCCTCGCTGGCATGCATCCACGCATCGCCAAGCAGCTCGATACGTTGTTCGACCGGATTCTTGCTCACGCTTCGGGTGCCCTCCCAGGTTTCAGCAGTTCAGCTTGATTTCCGAGCCGTTGACCGACACCCCGGAGCCGTCGATGACGATCACCGAACCGCCGGCGGAGATGGTGATCTTCTCGCCGAGGATCTCGATCGCCGCGCCGCCCACCGTCGCGGTGAGGTTGCTGCCCGAGGCCAGGGTCATGTTGCCGTTGGCCATCAACGTGTGGGTGCCGGTGATGCCCTGCTCCATGTCGCCTTGGACGCTGACCGTGCGCGCGCCGACGTTGGTGTCCTCCACTGCGCCCTGCACACTGCGTTTGTCCAGGCCGGTGATGCTGACCTCGCGCCCGGCGCTCAGCTGCTCGGTGACCTTGCCGATCACCTGGCGCAGCGAGGTCTGGGTGACGGTCTCCTTCCACGCGCCGGTGCGCTGGCTGGTGTAGTTGCCGGTCAGGGTGGTGACGAAATTGCCAGTGATGGTTTCGGTGTAGCCGGCCGCGGCGATGGTCTTGGTCTCGCCGGCCTGGTAGGTCTCGGTGACCGCGCCGGTGACGCTGGTGCTGCGCGTGCCAGTGACGCCCAGCGTGTCGTTGCCGGTCACGGTGATGCCGCGGTTGGCGCCGACGCTGATGCTCTGGTTGGACCCCACGTCGATGCGGTGGTCGACTGCCACGCTGGTGCTCTTGTTGTTCTTCACCGTCGCGTTCTGGTCGTTGAGCACGGTGGTGACCATGTCGCGCTGCGCGCGCATGTTCAGCAGCTCGCCGCCGGCGGTATCGTGCATGGTCATTTCGTTGTAGCCGCCGCCTTTGACCGTCTTGGACTTCAGGCCGCTGACCTCCATGCCGAACGGCGGCATGTTGTCTTCGTTGAACACGCGGCCGGTGATGATCGGCCGGTCCGGATCGCCATCGAGGAAATCCACCACCACCTCCTGGCCCACACGCGGCGGCGACACGCCGCCCATATCGGCGCCGGCCCACGGACTGGCGCTACGGATCCAGCACGAGCTGTTCTCGCGAAACTGGCCCTTGCGGTCCCAGTGGAACTGCACCTTCACTCGCCCGTAGCGGTCGGCGTACAACTCCTCACCCGGCGGGCCGACCACGGTGGCGGTCTGCGGGCCGGGCATGCGCTGCTGCGGCGTGTCGCGCAGCGGCCGGTACGGGATCTTGCGCCGCAGCGCGGTGGCGCTGCAGAGATAAGTCGGCGCCTCGGCCTGGCTGTAGTCGCTGGAGAAGTTGTTGCGGCCTTCGCGATGCAGCTGCACGACGAAGAACTGTCGGTCGTCCTCGCTGCGGCCAATGAAATCTGGATGCCGTTCAAGGGTGAAACACCCTCCGGCCTGCAGCTCGGTACTATTGCCGGCGCCTTCGAACAACTTGGTGGGCCACACCGCTTCCTCGCTACGGATCGCCGCCAACGCATCGCCGACGCGGCTGTCGGCGAAACGCGCCGCGCCGTCGTAGTGGTAGCGCTCCAGTTCCGGGAGCGCGCCGACCGGGATCGACCGCGCCTTGCTGGCCGACAGCGCAGTACGCGGCTGCTTGAAATCGAAGCTACTCACCGCATGCGCGGTGGGACCGACCCGGCGCCGCGCCGACCAGCTGTGCAAGCCGGGCGTCCGCAGCACGCCCTGGTCGGACACGAACGCCACAGGCGCCGGCTCGCCCAGTGCCGTGGAGGCGGTGGAATCGTCGGCCAGCAGCATCGTGTGCGCGCCATCGGCGTGCACGAACGTGTAGTAGATGCCGGCGTCCTCCAACAGGCGGGAGACGAAGGTGAAATCCGATTCGTTGTACTGCACGCAATACGACAGCTTGGGGAAGTTGCCGGCATTCAACTCGTACTTGTAGTCGGCCAGCTGGGGGTATTCGCCGAATACCTGCTCGACAATCTCCAGCACGCTCAGATCCTGGAAGATGCGGCAATTGCTGGTGTACTGCAAAAACGCGAACCACGGGGCGACCTCGGCGCGGTACGCGGCCAATTCGCCTTCGGCACCGATCAGCGCGAACTCCTTGACGTAACCGTGCACGACACGGTCGTCGAACTCGTCGCCCAGGCTGAGCTGGATCGGCTGGCCGACCAGTTGCTTCAGTTCCAGGCGCCGCTGCGCGGACAGCAGGTCGACGGCGAACGCATAGGGCGCCGATACCGTCTCCGTGCCTTCGAAGCGTTTGACGATGAAGGTGCCCGGATCCAGCGCGGTGGTGACCCGGATCAGGCGCCGATCCTGGTTCAGACGTAGCGCGGCAACTCCACTGGATATCACTTCGGCGTGCACGGCACCTCTCCTGATCCGTTCCATCGCGAACGTAGCCGATACGGCACCGCTCGCCAATCTCCATAACTCTCGCTTCACTGACTTGCAGGCTCGTCGATCGCCGCAACATGCAGGCAACGAGCCCCTCGCTGCGAAATGCGTGCGACGGCGGGCGGCGCGACCAACACCCGGACTTTGCCTGATCGCGCATGCAGGCGCCAGCATTTTTGCCGGAAGAACGCCCGCCGAGCCTCAAAAATGAAAGCATTAAGATTTGTGCAAGCTCTTTAACGACGTGTCTACGCATCCGTGCAGCGGATGCGCTAAGAGCTTGTTCAAAGTCTGCTCGAATTATCCGATCATATGGAGATGAGAGCACGCTATTCCAGTGACATCAGCCGTGAGCAGTTCGAGCAGATCCGCGTCTTGCTTGAAGGTGCCCGCAAGAAGACCGCGCCACGCAAAGTCGATTTGTATGAGGTTTTTTGTGCAGTTCTGTATCTGCTCAAGAGTGGTTGCCAGTGGCGGATTGGTTGCGGAGAGTTTGCTGATGCTGAGTTCGGCGCAGTCAAACAGAGGTTGGTTCGGCAGGTCGCGAGGAATTATCAAGTGATCGGAAGCTGTTGGGACTTTCCCGGTGGCTAAGAATGCGTTGCATCGTCCCAGTGAGATTAGCAAGCCAATGACAGTGAAAAACTTTCAACCAAGGTTTCATTGGCTCTCCTGATAAGCGCTTAACGCGTCACACTTCGGCGATGCGACCAGAATGGCGCGATACCACTTTAAGTGGGCCAACTGGGCGTGTCGATAACACACCTTTTACCCGCTGCCCCTTGTTGCCCAACCGAATTGAAAACAGGTTGCGGGCCTGAATCTCGTAAGCAATCCACCGCCGCGATTTGCCCGCGAGCTTGGCATAGTCGGCAACGACCAGGTTGTCTGGCCCTTCAAAAATGTCCAGTACCTCCAATCGCTCTCGCTGGACTTCAGAGAGCTTCGGTAGAGCGTATTCAGACATTTGTACTGCAGAGAGCGCTGCAGGTCGCCAGAGCTAGAGCACCCTGATCCTATACGACCGGGGCGGCCCCGCTCCGGTCAACAGGCCGCAGCGTTGGCAATCAAATGCCTTCAAACACCGCCCCTCCATCCACCATCCGGCGAACGCTCTGCCGCACGCTCTCGGGGATAGCCTGCGGTGAGACGGTCTCGGAGGCATCTGGATGATGCTGGTCGCCCATGATGGTCCGAACGATCGCGACCACGTTGGTCGGCGTGACTACATCAATCGCTGCGCGATCACCAAGATCCGTGTGCGGTCGGGTCAGCATTCGGCACAGGTCCCACGAGTCCGCTCCTTGGCACTGATTCATGAGGACCTGGGTCAGCTTGTGCTTGAGTGGCACCAGTTGCCAATCGGGAACACGCTGCCCTCGATTACCCAGGCTAATGGACAGCAGCTTGCCTGCCTTCAGTTCGCGGTTGATCTGGTCCTTGGACTTACCGGCCAGCTTGCCGAACAGCGCCACCGGCAGGCAGCTAGGCGACTCGTACATGGCCAGCGTTTCCTCGCGCTCGCGCTGGATTGCGGACGCTTCCGGTTCCGGCGTTCGAGTGGGGGGCGGAGGCACCTGCGACAGCCGCTGGAAGGTAGTTCCCTCAGTACTTGGCACCACAACGATCGGCGTGGGCGACACGGCGGCTTTAGCAGAAACATCGGCGATGGCCGCCGGCCCTTCCGCCATCGCTGGCACCCCTTCGATATGGATGGTTAGATGTGCACCGGCAGCTTCCACTTGGCCCTGTTCGAGCAGGTCAAGACGGTCGGCCCAATCCTGCATCATCCGGCGGCGCGGCTCGACATACTTGGCGTGGTTGTAGGCCGAACTCACCTTGTTCGGATCGGAGTGCGAAAGCTGCGCGTCCACCCAAATCTTGGGATAGCCGATCTCGTTGAGCGCCGTAGAAATCGTTCCCCGAATGCCATGGCCGGTCAGTTGGGCGTCGTAGCCCATTCGTTTCAAGGCAGCGTTGAGGGTGTTCTCACTGATGCGCTTCTTGAGTTCGCTGCGGTGCGCCAGCAGATGCTTCTGGGCAGGCCGCATTACGCCCAGGAGGTAGCGCACTATCTCGACCGCCTGGACAGACAGAGGCACGATGTAAGGCGGTATGTCATGCGGGCGCCTGCCGGCCTTGCGCATCTCGTCCTGAAGCTGTTTGACGATCTGCGGCGGAATAATCCACAGACCGCGGTCGAGGTCGAACTGTTCCGGCGTAGCCAGTCGCAGTTCGCCGGTGCGCACCCCGGTCAGGAACAGCAGTCGAATGCCGAGCTGCGTTTGCCAGCCACGCGGGTTGTAGAGCCTGAGCTTCTGGAGGAAGTCGGGCAGTTCGGGCAGACGCAGGTAGGGGTTGTGGCTCACCGGCGGCTTGGGCTCGGCCACCACGTCGAGGTCTGTGGCCGGATTCGCCTCCATGCCCTCGACAATGACCAGGGCGTAGCGGAACAACTGGCTCAGCCAAGTGCGGACCTTCTCGGCAGTGGTGAAAGCCTTGCGCCGCTCGATCCGCGCCAGGACGCCCAGGAGTTGAGGTCGGCGAATGTCGTAGATCGACATCCTCTCAAGGCTGGGCAGCACATCCTTTCCGAAGATTCTCTGGATCTGCGAGAGCGTGCTGTTTCTGCCTTCCTTGAGTTCCTTCGCGCGATGCTCGACCCAGGCATCGAAGACGGCCTTGAACGTGTAGTCCGAGGCTAGCTTGATAGCGCGTCGCTTCTGTTTGCGGTCAGTATGGGGATTGATGCCCTTCGCCACGAGCGCTCGGGCTTCATCACGCAAGGTGCGTGCTTCGCGCAGTCCGACCTCGGGGTAGTTGCCCAAAGAGATGCGCTTTTGCTTGCCGAGCCAGTAGTAGCGCAGATGCCACGATTTGCCGCCGGTGGGGGCGACTACAAGGCCGAGGCCGTCAGTGTCAGGGATGCTGTAGGTTTTCTCGGCGGCCTTGGCTTGCCGCACGGTCAGATCAGAGAGTGCCATCATTAAACTCCTAAGTCATGAGACTTAGGCTCAATGCTGCTGGTCATCCCGATCCAACCCCAGCAACAACCCGGAACCGGCACCACCCACATTCTTTGGCCTCAATTTTGGCCTCAAAAACGCTGGCTGTTGGTGGATGTCCGTGGCGTTTGCCGGAATGAAAAAAGGAGCCGAAGCTCCTCTTTTCAACGACCTACAGATGCAAGTGGAAGTCTGTAGATCAATATTTGGAGCGGGAAACGAGACTCGAACTCGCGACCTCAACCTTGGCAAGGTTGCACTCTACCAACTGAGCTATTCCCGCTTGGGAGGCGAAATTCTACAGTGAACGGGATAGCTGTCAACTGTTGCTTTCGATTTTTTTCGGCTTGTTGCTGATCGCTGCTTTCTCGTCGGCGCGCAGGCTTGGCCACGCGGCCTGCAGATACTGAAACCCTGACCACAGCGTCAGCAAGGCCGCAATGGCCAGCGTCCAGTAGCCCGCACGAAAAATCAGGTTGCCCAGCCAGATTTCATGCGTAGGCATCTGCCCTGGGGTGACCGAATACAACAGGCACAGCAACGCCACCATTTGTGCGGTGGTTTTGATCTTGCCGATGGCCGCCACGCGCACCTTGGCGCGCTGGCCGATCTCGGCCATCCATTCGCGGAGTGCAGAGACGGCAATCTCGCGTCCGACGATGACTGCCGCCCAGAACGCCATCCACGGCGTGGGATGGCCCTGCACAATCAGGAACAGCGCCACCGCGACCATCAACTTGTCGGCGACCGGGTCCAGAAATGCGCCGAATGCGGAATATTGGTGATAACGCCGCGCGACCCAGCCATCCAGCCAGTCGGTGATGGCGGCCAGCGCAAACACGCCGGCGGACGCGAAGTTCGTCCACGTGTAGGGCAGGTAGAACACCACGACCAACACCGGGATCATCACGATCCTCAGCAGTGTCAGCCACGTGGGGATGGTCAACTTCATTGCGGACTTGCCTCGCCTGCCGCATCGGGAAGCGCCAGCCCGTGCAGGTTAGCGTAGATTCGCGCGGCAAGTGCGGCATTGACCCCCTCCACCCGTGCAATCTCGGCCTCGCCAGCGGCCTTGAGCCCGACCAGTCCTCCGAAATGCTTGAGCAGGCTCGCGCGGCGCCGAGGGCCGATGCCGGGGATATCCTCGAGCTTGCTGGTCATGCGCGCCTTCTGGCGGCGCCCGCGGTGGCCGGTGATCGCAAAGCGGTGCGCTTCGTCACGCACTTGCTGGATGAATTGCAGCGCAGGCGACGCCGCGCCCGGCCGTAGCTCGCGCCCGTCGGCCATGATCAACGCTTCGTGCCCTGCCCGGCGCTCTTCGCCCTTGGCCACGCCGACCAGCAACACGTTCTCGACCCCGAGATCGGCCAACGCGGCCTGGGCCTGCGCCAGCTGGCCGGCGCCACCGTCGATCAGCAGCACGTCGGGGATCACGCCGTTCTCTTCCACGGCGCGACGGAAGCGGCGCTCGATCGCCTGCCGCATGGCTGCGTAGTCGTCGCCCGGCGTGATGCCGGAAATATTGAAGCGCCGGTACTGGCCACGCACCGGGCCGCTGGCGTCGAATACCACGCACGAGGCGACGGTCGCTTCGCCCATGGTGTGACTGATGTCGAAACACTCCACGCGCTTGACCGGCTCGGCAAGTCCAAGCAGCTCGCGCAAGGCTTCGCTGCGTGCATGCTGCGCGCTCTGGCTGGTGAGCTCGGTGACAAGGGTCAGCTGCGCATTACGCGTGGCCAGCAACAGATAGCCGGCACGCTCGCCGCGCACGTTCCACTTCAGCGCCACCTTGTGCTCGGCGGCCGTACTGAGCGCGGCTTCGATCAGCTCGGCTTCCGGAATCTCGCGGTCGAGCAGGATTTCGCGCGGGGGAGAGTGCTCGGCGTAGTACTGCGATACGAACGCGCCAAGAATTTCGTCGGCACTATCTTCCCCGTTGGTCTTGGGAAAGAACGAGCGCGTGCCGAGATTGCGGCCATCGCGAAAACTCAGCAACAGGACGCACGCCTGGCTGGATTGCGTGGCGCAGGCCAGCACGTCCAGATCCGCTGCACGGCCGTCGACGTATTGACGGTTCTGCATGCTGCGCAGCGACGAGAGCAAATCGCGCAAACGCGCGGCGCGCTCGAATTCCAGCGCCTCGCTGGCCTGCTGCATCGAGTGCATGATCTCTTCGCCGAGCTGATCGCTCTTGCCTTCGAGAAACATGGTGGCGCGGCGTACCGATTCGGCGTAATCCGGAGCCGCCACCAAATCCACGCACGGACCACTGCAACGCCCGATCTGATATTGCAGGCATGGCCGCGAACGGTTGCGGAACACGCTGTCCTCGCAACTGCGCAGCTTGAAGAGCTTATGCATCAGGCTCAGCGTTTCGCGTACGCCCGTGACGCCCGTGTAAGGGCCGAAATAACGCCCTTGCACCGCACGCGGGCCCCGATGCAAGGCAATACGGGGCCATTGTTCGCGCGTCAGCAACACGTATGGGTAGCTTTTGTCGTCGCGCAACGACACGTTGTAGCGCGGCGACAACGATTTGATCAGCTGGTTTTCCAGCAGTAGCGCTTCGGCTTCGCTGCGGGTGACGGTGACGTCCATGCGCGCGACCTGCGACAGCATCGAGGTCAACCGGGCGTTCTTCGGCGTCCCGTTGAAATAGCTTCCCACGCGCTTGCGCAGCGCGCCCGCCTTGCCGACGTACAACAAGGTGTCGTCGCCCGCATACATGCGATAGACGCCAGGCGCGGTGCTCAGTTGCGCAGCAAACGCTTTTCCATCGAAATCGTTTTGGGGTCTGACGCTCATTCGTCTATCGAAACATCACTCAATGCGCCGCTTGCAAGGTCGTACCGCAAGATGGCATGTGCATCGGTTTCAGCGATCCAGACCGCACCGGCGGCGACCGCCAGACCGGCAGGGCCATGCAGACGACGCGGCAGCGCGACCGTGGTCAATTCGCCGCCGCCCAGGCGTAGGCAGCGCAGGCGGCCATTACCGGTGTCGGCGATCCACAGCAGCGGCGAATCGGCCGCCAATGCAATGGCCTGTGGGAACTGCAGACGCGCCGTGCTGCGTGAGCCGTCCTGATCTCCAAATTGCCAGGTGCCCTGCCCGCCCACCAAGGTCTGCACCAGATCGCCGCGCAGTTGCATGGTGCGGATCGACGAGCCCAGTCCGTCGCAGACATAGGCCACTTGCTGCACCGACGCCAAGCCGGCCGGCTGTGCGAAAGCAGCGAGATGGCCGCTGCCGTCGCGAATTTCAAGGGCACCGGTGCCTGCGCGCGCGGTCAGCGCGGCGCGGCCCAGGTGATAACTCCAGATCCGGTTATCGCCGGCCATGGCGATCAACACCTGGTTGTCGGCGATGGCCAGACCTTGCGGGTAGTTCAGCGCAGAGCCACCGGGCGACGCCAGCGGGCCTTCGACCGGCTCGCCGGAACGACCGGTGCCGCACAAGGTATCAACCTGCCCGCTGCGCAGGTTGATACGACGCAGCGCATGGTTGCCGGTATCGGCGACATACAGTTGATCACGTTCCAACGCCAAACCTTGCGGACGCCGAAATGCCGCCTCGCCGACACCGCCGTCGATGAGATCAGCATTGCCATGCCCGAACTGGCGCAGCACGCGCCCGCTGTGCGTGCACTCGAGCACGCGGTGGTGGCCGGTATCGGCGACATACAACCGGTCTTCGGTCGCCGCCAAACCAGTAGGAAAGCGCAACGCCAGATGCGGCTCGGGCTCGCGCTCGGCCACGCCGTGCAGGTCGGCGTCAGACGGCGGCGGCTGGCCTTCGCACAGGGCAGTCAGGGCCTTGTCCAGATCGCCGGTGACGCCCACCAGGCGCTGCCGCTCGCGGCCGTAGGCATCCAGCAGCACCAGCGTGGGCCAGGATTCGATACCGAAGCGACGCCAGGTTTCCCAGTCCTTGTCGAGCAGGATCGGCGCACTCACGCCGTGTCCGCGCAGTTGTTTAAGCGAGCGTTGCGGCAGGCGTTCACTGTCGAAACGCGGCACCTGCACCACGATCACCTGGAGCCGGCCAGGGCTGCGCGCCTGCCAGTGGGCAAGCTCGGCCAGGCGTTCTGCGCACCACACCGAGCTGGCGTTGACGAACGCCAGCACCAGCGCGCGCCCGCGATGCTCCTGCAAGGTGGAGGGCCTGGCATTGAGCCAGGTGGGAAATTCCGGCAGTTCCTGGGTGAGCTGGGCGTTCATGCGGTGATTATGCCCAAGCGCGATTAGCCGCGGGTGAGTCTGGCAACGGTGAGGCGCGCGGCAGTGTCGACCAGCTGCCATACCTGCTCGAAGTCATCCATGCTGCCGGTATACGGGTCGGGGATTTCATCGCGCGCGTCGATGCCGGCCCAGGGCAGCCACAAGGCGAGCTTGTCGCGCTGCGCTGCCGGGGCCAGCCGCTGCAGATCGCGCAGATTGCTGCCGTCTGCGCATAGCAGCCAATCGAAATGCTCGACATCCGAGTGCTTCATCTGGCGCGCGCGAAGACCCGAAATATCCACGCCGTGACCGCCCGCGCAGCGGATCGCGCGCGGGTCCGGCGGATCGCCGGCATGCCAATCGCCGGTCCCGGCCGAATCGACCTCGATGCGCCGCGACAGCCGTGCCTTGTCCAGTTGCGCACGCAAGGCACCCTCGCCCATCGGTGACCGGCAGATATTGCCCAGGCAGACGATCAGCACCTTCATGCAGAAGCCACCCGCATCTGCGCGCGAACGAGATCGTCCGCGGTATCGATGCCTGGCGGAAACGGCTCAGGCGTCACCGCCACGGCGATGCGATAGCCGGCTTCCATCACGCGCAATTGTTCCAGCGATTCGGTGCGCTCCAGCATGCCGGGCGGCATGGCTGCGAAGCGTTGCAGGAAGCCTGCGCGATAGGCGTAGATGCCGATGTGACGCAGCCACTGACCTTCTGCAGGCACGCTATCGTGCTGGCTGGCGAAGCTATCGCGGTGCCAGGGAATCGGCGCACGGCTGAAATACAGCGCGTCGCCGCCGGCCGTGCGCACCAGCTTCACCACGTTGGGATCGAACAGGTCGTGCGCGTTGTCCACCGGCGCGGCCAGCGTGGCCATCTGGGCACCGGAGCGCTGCAGCAGATCTGCAACAGCGCGGATGCCCGCAGCCGGCGCAAACGGCTCGTCCCCTTGCAGATTGACCACGCAGGCCTGGTCGTCCCATCCGGCAATGCGCGCGCATTCGGCAAGGCGGTCGGTGCCGGAAAGATGCGCGGTGCCGGTCATCGCCACATGCACTCCGGGCAGATGCTCGATCGCCGCTACGATACGCGCGTCGTCGGTGGCCACCCACACCTCGCGCGCACCCGCCAGCAATGCACGCTCGGCCACGTGCTGGATCATCGGTCGATCGCCGATCAGTTGCAGCGGTTTACCCGGCAGCCGCGTGGAAGCGTAACGGGCGGGAATGGCGACAACGAAATCGGCAGGCGTGGTGGGTGTCATACGTGCGCGCTCTGGATGCAGTAGGAAGTGGGGGAAACGAGAGAACCGAATCGCTTGATGCCGATGTGTGATTGAGCGAAGTGGCGGTATTCAGTTGGCGCTGCGCTGCACGACATCAAACCGCGCCGCGCGCCCTGGTCGCAGCGATGCGCACCAATATTTTCGGGTAGACCTTTACCCGAGTGGTGCGAGATTTCATCCAGCATGGATGACACATCGCAGCCGCAAGAGTGCACTCAACGCCTGGCTCGGGATGCTTGGCCAGCAACCGTCCAACTGCAAGCTGACTCGCTCACACGCCCTGCCGGCTCGCCAATTTGTTCAATCGGTCCAGCAGGCTCACCCAGAACGCGGCCGGCAGTTCCGCCTTCAGTGGCACGCTGTACAGCCACTCGTCGGCGAACGGACGGCATTTCACCGCGTCCTTTTCTGTCATCAGCACCGGCAGGCGGCTTCCGAAGCTGAAATCCGCGGCGCGATAGACGTGATGATCCGCAAACGCATGCGGCACCACGCCAATGCCGCGCGCGCGCAGCATGGCGAAGAAACGTTCCGGATGCGCGATGCCCGCCACGGCATGCACGCGCTGTCCGGCAAGCATGCTCAAGGGCTGCGCACGCTTGCCGTCCATTGGCTGCACGCTGTCGATGCTCAAACGCATCTGCCATTCGCCGAAACCGGCATCATCCGGCGCCTGCGGTGCGGCAGTTGCACTGGCCTGGCCGAGATTGACCACGCGAAAATCGCAATCCTGCGCCCGCGCGGCCGGTTCGCGTAGCGGCCCAGCAGGCAACAGGCGTCCGTTGCCGTAGCGCCGCTGGCCATCGACCACTTCGATTTCGACATCGCGGGCCAGACGGTAATGCTGCAGGCCATCGTCGCAGATCACGATGTCGCAGCCCGCCTCGACCAGCGCCCGCGCAGCAGCGAGCCGGTCGCTGTCGACGCGCACGCGCGCACCGGTCTTCCAGGCGATCAACACCGGCTCGTCGCCGCCGAGCGCCACCGGCGTGTCCGCTTCGACCCAGCGGGCGGTACCGGCGTCATCGCGGCCGTAGCCACGGCTGGCGACGCCAGGGGTCCAGCCGGCTTCCTGCAGCTTCGCGACCAAGGCAATCGTCAGCGGCGTCTTGCCGGTGCCGCCGGCGGTGACATTGCCGACCACGATCACCGGCACCGGCACACCGTGGCGCCTGCGCCAGCCGCGGCGATACAGCGCCCGTCGCAACGCGATCGCAGCGCCGTAGACCGGCGAAAGGATGCGCGCCGGCAATGGGATCGGCGTGTTGTCGTACCAGTAACCCGGGGTGCGGGTGCCGCGCTTGCTCATGCCTGACGTTCGCGGAATTGCATGCCGTGCAGGTGCGAATACAAGCCGCCCTGCGCCAGCAATTGGTGATGCGTACCACGCTCGACGATCCGGCCCTGGTCCATCACCAGCACCTGATCGGCATGCTCGATGGTGGATAGACGATGCGCGATGACCAGCGTGGTGCGGTCCGGCATCAGCTTGTGCAACGCATCTTGCACAAGTCGTTCGGACTCGTTGTCCAGCGCTGCGGTGGCCTCGTCCAGAATCAGGACCGGCGCGTCCTTGAGCATGGCGCGTGCGATCGCCAGACGCTGGCGCTGGCCGCCGGACAGGCGCCCACCCTTGGTGCCGACATGCGACTGCAGACCTTCGGGTAGCTGCGCGACAAACTCCATTGCATTGGCGCCCAGAATCGCGCGCTCCAACTGGCCGACATCGGCGTTGCGCATTTCGCCGAACGCCACGTTATCGGCGATGCTGCCGTCGAACAGCATCACCTGCTGGCCGACCAGCGCAATTTGCCGACGCAGATCCGCCAACGCATACGCCTGCACCGGATGCCCGTCGAGCAGGATCTGCCCGGCCTCGGCTTCGTAAAAACGCGGAATCAACTTGATCAGACTGGATTTGCCGCTCCCGGAACGCCCGACGATGGCGGTGACGGTGCCCGGTTGCGCAACGAAGCTGACATCTGCCAGCGCCGGATTGACCTGGCCGGGGTAGCGAGCCGTGACATCGCGAAATTCGATCAAGCCCTTGGCACGCGTCAGCGGCACGGTACCTTGATCCGGCTCGTCCGGGCTGTCGAGCACCGAAAACAGACGCTCGGCCGATGCCAGGCCGCGCTGCACCATGTTCTGCACATTGGTCAGCTGCTTGAGGCCAGGAATGATCGTCAGCATCGAGGTCATCAGCACGACGAAATTGCCGGCCGTCAGTCGCCCGGCCAAGGCCTGCGCACCGGCCACGAACAGCAATGCCGACAAGCCGATCGCGCCGATCATCTGCACGGTGGCAGTGGAAATGCCGCGGGTGGATTCGACCTTCATCGCCAGGCGCAGGTTGCGATTGGCCAGCGCGCCATAGCGCTCCATTTCGGTCTGCTGAGCCCCGTAGATCTTGACCTCCTGATGGCTGGACAAGGTCTGGTCGGCGGCCTGCAGCAGCTGCGCACCGCTTTCCTGGATGCTGTGGCTGATACGCCGGTAGCGCCGCGCCACCTTGTCCATCACCCAGGCCAGCACCGGGGCCAGCACCAGGATGGTCAATGTCACCTGCCAGCTATGCCACAGCATCAGCGCCAGCGCACCGATCACCTGCAGCGATTGCTGGATCATGACCTTGACCGCATCCACTGCGGCCTGCGCAACCTGGTCCGAATCCGAGCCCAGGCGTATCAACATCGACGGCACCGGCTCCGAATCAAAGCGTGACCCTGGCAGGCGCAGATACTTGGCCATCACCTTGATGCGCAGATCGCGCGCGATGCTGCGTGCGGATTTGCCCATCGCCATGTCGGTGATGTAGCCGGCCACGCCGCGCACCACGAACAGCAGGATGATCTGCACCGGCAGCCAGCGACTGACCTCGGCGTTCTTGTAGATGAAGGTCTCGTCGGTGATTGGCTTCATCAACGCCAGAAAACCGGTGGTGCCGGCCGCTTCGATCAACGCAGCGATCAGCGCGGCCACCAGCAACAAACGATACGGCTTGGCAAACGCCAGCAGGCGACGGTACGTGCGCCAGGAAGACACTGGCGCCGGGCGGTCGATGGAGATGGTCACTGGCGGGTTCCGTTGGTGCTTGTCTTGCCAGTCGTACCGGTGGCGCTGGCCGGAGGCGCGGTGGCGATGGCGATACGCCGGAAGCCGAGCTGGCCCAGCGCATCCTGCGCGGTCACCACGGCCTGATACGGGGTCCGCGCATCGGCGCGCATCAGCACGGTCTGTTCGCGGTCATCGCCGGCGATCTGGGCGATGGTCTGCTTGAGCGAGTCCACGTCCGAACGCAGCACTTCCTGATCGTTGATGAAATAACGCCCATCGGCATTGACCAGCACGCTCAGCGAACGTGGCGGTGTGCTGCTGTGTTGGTCGCTGGCGGTCGGCAGCTGCAATTGCAGCGTGGAGCGTGCGTCGAAGGTCGTGGTCACCACGAAAAAGATGATGAGGACGAGGATGACGTCAATCAATGGCACCAGGTCGATATGCGGCTCGTCCTGGCTTCGGTCGCTGCCGATGCGCATCCGTCAACCCTTTGCCGTGACAGACTTGCCGCCCGCTGCAGCCGGCGCGAAGGCTGCCGGCACGACTCGGCCATCCATGGTGTCCAGCAACAAGATGGCTTCCTGCTCCATCTCGACGATGTAACCGGCGATCCGCCCCTTGAAGAAGCGATGCGCCATCAATGCCGGAACCGCGATGATCATGCCGGTGGCAGTGCACACCAGCGCCTTGCCAATGCCGCCGGCGAGCTGATTCACATCGCCTACGCCGTGATCGAGGATGCCCAAGAACATCTGGATCATGCCGACCACGGTACCGAGCAAACCCAACAATGGCCCAGCCGATGCGATCGTGCCCAACGCGTTCAGATAGCGCTCCATGCGATGCACCACATGCCGGCCGGTGTCTTCGATACGTTCGCGGATCACGTCACGCGGGCGGCCACGCACGTCCAGCGCCGCGGCCAGCAAGGCGCCCAACGGCGAATTGCGGCGCAGCGACTCGATGTGGGTGGGATCCAGATTGCCGCGCGCGGCCCAATTGCGCACCTCTTCACCCAGGCCCGGCGGCGTCACCTCATTGCGGCGCAGGCTCCACAGACGCTCCAGCACGATCGCCAGGGCGATCACGCCCAGCAACAGCAACGGCACCATCGGCCAACCGCCTGCCTTGACCAGCTCCAACACGATTCGATTCCTCCGGCAACGCGGCCGCCTGTTCGCTGACCGATAGGATAGCAGCCGACCGCCGCCGTTCCGCAGCATCCCATAGCCGCGGCTGCCAGCGCCGTCGCTCGCGCAGTTGCAGGCCCGCGGCACCGAGCCAAACCCGGATCGCTCCCGCCTGGGCGGTGTCCAACACCTCTGCCCCGCCTGACTTCCAGCGTTGCACGACCTCGGCGCGCGGATGCCCGAATCTGTTGCCATGACCGGACGACACCAACGCCAGGCGTGCTCCGGTGGCGGCGATGAAACCGGCTTGCGAGCCATCGGCGCTGCCGTGGTGCGGGACGATCACCAGCTCGGCACGCAGGTCCGCGGCGTGCCCGCGCAGCAGGCGGCGCTCGACGATGTCGCCAATATCGCCCGGCAACAGTGCGCTCGCATACGCGGTTTCGACCCGCAGCACGCAGCTGGATTGGTTGCGCAGGTAAGGAAAACCCGCGCCGGGATGCAAGAAGCGAAAGCGCACCCCGTCCCACTCCCACTGCTGCCCGGCGCGGCAGCGTGCGGTGACGTCCAACGGCGCACCCGGTGGCGCAGCCGTGCGTGCCACCGGCAGCCCCGTGCGCACTGCGGCATAGCCACCAGCATGATCGGCATCGGCATGGCTGAGCACGATGGCGTCCAGCCGGCGCACACCAAGCGCGCGCAACGCCGGCAGCACGACGCGCTCGCCGGCATCGAAGCCATCGCGCACCGCCGGACCGGTATCGAACAACAGCGCATGGCGTTGCGTGCGCACCAGCACCGCCAAGCCCTGACCCACATCCAGCACCTGCACTTCCGCCTCGCCTGCGGCCGGTAGCTCGCGATCCGGCCAGAGCAGCGGCAACCACAGCAGCGCCGCCAACGATTTACCCGGCGTCGCGCGCGGCAGCAACAGCCAGAACGCACCGAGCAAGGCGGCGATCAGGGCAACCCCATCGGACTCGGGCACCCACCACAACGCCACCGCGGTCTGCCCAAGCCAGACGAACCCCGGCCAGGTCAGCTCAAAGCACCAGCCCGCAAGCTGCCATGCCCACACGCCGGTCCCCGGGTAGATCGCCTCAAGTGCGGTCCCCAACAGGCACAGCGGTACCACCACGAAAGTCCACCACGGAATGGCGATCAAATTGGCGAACGGCCCGACCAGCGACGCCTGCCCGAACAAGCTGACCGTCAACGGCAGCAGGCCAACGGTGGCCACGGTCTGCGCAGACAGGAAGCCGCGCACGATGGCGCGATCGTCAGACGGCAGGCACCAGACCAGCCATGCCACGCCGGCGAAGCTGAGCCAGAAGCCAGCAACCAGCACGCTGAGCGGATCCCACAGCAACACCGCCAACAAGGCGAGCGAAAGCACATGCGCGGTCGAGGCGCGTCGCCGCAGCACCCTGGCGAGGGCCACCACCGCAATCATCAATACGGTGCGTACCGTCGGCAGCGCCAGGCCAGCCAGTAGCGCGTAGGCCGCAGCGCCGAGTAGCGCGGCAATCGATGCCGCATGCAGACGCGGCATGAATGTGCCCAGTCGCGGCTGCCAGCGCCATATGCCAGCGATCAGCAGCGCGAAGAATGCCCCGACCAGCCCGACATGAAATCCAGAGATGGCGATCAGATGGCTGAGCCCGGTCGCGCGCAACGTTGCCCATGCCGTATCGTCCAGCCCCCGGGTATCTCCGAGCGCGAGCGCCCGCAGGTACGGCGCAGAGGGGCCGCCGACACGCTCGGCGATGCGTTGCGACATCCGTTCGCGCCAGGCATCCACGCCTTGCGGCGGTACGGTCTGGTGTGCGGTTGCAGGGATGCGCACATAGCCCGTCGCAGCGATGCGCTGCGCCAGTGCCTGGCGCTCGGCATCGAAGCCTCCGGGATTGCGCAAGCCGCGTGGCGCACGCAGCTTGAGCCGCAGCTGCCAGCGCGCACCTGCATGTAGCGCCGCGCGCGGGCCGATGCGCTCGGCATCAAAGTCGTCGTACCAGGCCACCTGCAGGAGCTTGCCACGCAGTGCCGCCGGCTGGGCCGGAGCCTCGTCCACGCGCAGCTGAAATCGGGTACGGCGTTGCTCGGCGATCGGTAGCCCGACAATCTGCCCGCGCACGGTGGCATCGCGTGTTTCATCCTGCGGAAGCAACTGCGCCTGCAGCGCACCAGTCACCTGCCATCCCATCGCTCCGAATCCAAGAAGTGCCGCAGCGCCGGCCAGCAATAGCGCACTCCAGCACGGGCGCAGCCACACCGTCGCGCCGCTGCCCAGCAACGCAACGCACATGCAGCCGACGTAAACCATGCGCGGCAGCAGTATGGGCGACCAGGCGCACGCCACCACGCCCAGCAATAACGCGGCCGCGATGACCACCGCCGATCCCATCTGCGGCGGTGCCGTGTGCGCTGACACCTCCATGCTGTCGGTCGCCATCATGGACCCTATCGATCAACGTCTTCACCTTAGATCGCGAAACCTTCCACGCACAGCGGAGATCTACCCAAGCCTGGGTAGGAAGAACACTGCTGCGGCGGTCGCTGATTATGAATACGAACGACGTCCTGCGGCACGTCGCAATCACTTGATGCGGTGCGTAGCACAGTGCACACGTGAAGATGCATGCCGCAGCAGATCGAGCGCTCAACGGCGCAAGCACGCCCTCTGGCCCAGCGTTCGCCCCGATTTCATGGTGTCACCGCTATGGTGAGATTCGTTTTTTCAGGAGCCTCCCCCATGCGTAAAGGCATTGCATTGATCGTCGGTGTGACCGGCATCTCCGGTTACAACCTTGCCAACGTGCTGCTCGCCGACGGCTGGACCGTGTACGGCCTTGCACGTCGGCCACTGCCCCACGACGGTGTCATTCCGGTGGCGGCCGATCTGCTGGACGCCGACAGCACGAACAATGCGTTGCGTGGTCTACCGATTACCCACGTGTTCTTCTGCACCTGGACGCGTCGCGATACCGAGCGCGAAAACGTCCAGGCCAACGGCGCGATGATGCGGCACCTGTGCGATGCGCTCAGCGATGCGCCGCTGCAGCACATGGCGCTGGTCACCGGCACCAAGCACTACCTGGGCGCGTTCGAAAATTACGGCAGCGGCAAGGCCGAGACGCCGTTTCGCGAAAGCGAGCCGCGCCAGCCGGGCGAAAATTTCTACTACACGTTGGAAGACCTGCTGTTCGCGCATGCCGAGCAGCATGGTTTCGGCTGGAGCGTACATCGCTCGCACACCATGATCGGCATGGCCAACGGCAGTAATGCCATGAACATGGGCGTGACGCTGGCGGTATATGCATCGCTATGCAAGCACACCGGGCAACCGTTCGTGTTTCCAGGGTCGCAAGCGCAATGGAACAGCCTCACCGACCTTACCGATGCCGGGCTGCTTGGCCGCCAACTGGCCTGGGCCGGGCTTAGCCCCGCGGCGCGCAATCAGGCCTTCAACACCGTCAATGGCGATGTATTCCGCTGGCGCTGGATGTGGGGTGAGATTGCGAAGTTCTTCGAGCTCGACGCTGCGCCCTGCCCCGCTGTGCCGGAACCGCTGGAAGCACGCATGAGCCAGACCGCACCTGCCCTGTGGGCAGAGGTGGCCGCGCAACACACGTTGGTAGAGTCCGACGTCAACCGGCTTGCATCGTGGTGGCATACCGATGCCGACCTGGGCCGCGAGATCGAGTGCGTCAACGACATGACCAAGAGCCGTGAATTGGGCTTCCTCGACTTCTACGACAGCCGCGCCTCGTTCTTCGAACTGTTTACCCGCCTGCGGGCACTGCGCATCATTCCTTGACCGATGCTGTGGCATCCCCGCAGGCCGCACTGGCCTGCGGAGATCGTGCGGCATGTGCCCTGGCAGTCGCGCTGCATGCGATCGTTCGCTGCCACTGCACTTCAAAATGCGCCACCATTTCGGCTACCGGGCACGGCACCAGTGTCCACTGCAAATGCCACGCTCATCCGCAACGCGATCGGTCTGCCGATCGAGCGCGTCGCCATGTGCTTACACCGCAGACGGCGCCAATTCGCGCAGCTTGCCCTGGTGCAGCTCCAGCACGCGGTCCAGGCGCCGTGCCAAGCCACGGTCGTGCGTCACCAGTACCAGGCTGGTGCGCTGGGCGCGGTTGAGTTCCAGCATCAGCTCGAACACGGTACCCGCGGTCTTGTCGTCAAGATTGCCGGTGGGCTCGTCGCCCAACACGCAGCCCGGCTTGTTGACCAGTGCACGCGCCACCGCACAGCGCTGACGCTCGCCGCCGGAGAGTTCGCTGGGCTTGTGTTCGACGCGATGCCCAAGCCCGACCGATTCCAGCAATTGCAGCGCCTGGCTTTTGGCAACGGCCACATCCTTGCCGGACAACAGCACCGGCATCATCACGTTCTCCAACGCTGTGAATTCCGGCAACAAGTGGTGGAACTGGTAGACGAAGCCGAGCGCCTGGTTACGCAGCTTGCCGCGCTGCGCGTCGGACAGCGCCGACATGCGCTCGCCGGCCACATACACTTCGCCGGAGGTGGGAATATCCAGCCCGCCGAGCAGATGCAGCAAGGTGCTCTTGCCGGCACCGGAGGCGCCGACGATCGCCACGGTTTCGCCGGTGGCCACCGAGAGATCCAGGCCATCGAATACCGGCGTGCGCATCTTGCCTTCGGCGTAGGTCTTGGCCAGCGCTTCGGCGCGGATCACCGCAGTTGCCTGTTTTGGTGTTTGCACGAACGTTTCCCGGATCTCATTCATAACGCAGCGCCTCCGCCGGCTGGGTGCGCGAAGCGCGCCACGCCGGGTACAAAGTCGCAAGGAAACTCATCACCAATGCCACCACGGTGATCACCACCACGTCCTGGGTTTGCATATCGGTCGGCAGGCCGGTGATGTAGTACACGTCTTCGGGTAGCAACTTGACGCTGAAAATCGTTTCGATCACGCCGAGGATGCGTTCAAGATTGAGCGTTAGCACGATGCCGCCGATCACGCCCATGAAGGTACCCATGAAGCCGATCAACGAGCCCTGCACCATGAATACCTGCATCACCCCGGCCGGCGACAGCCCGAGGGTGCGCAAGATGGCGATATCGGCCTGTTTATCGGTCACCAGCATCACCTGCGACGACACCAGGTTGAACGCGCCCATCGCCACGATCAGCGACAGCAGGATGCCCATCACCGTCTTTTCCATCTTCAACGAGTGGTACAGGTTGGCGTTTTCCTGGGTCCAGTCGCTGACCCGATACGGGCCGTGCAACCTCACCGCCAGATCGCGCGCCACCGGCCAGGCCTGATCCATGTCATGCAGGCGCAGGCGCACGCCGGTGACGCCATCCATGCGCAGCACGCGCGCCAGGTCCTGCATGTTCACCACGGCGAGGCCGCGGTCGATTTCGTTGTATCCGGCCTCGAAAATACCGCTCACGGTAAAGCGCTTGAGCCGCGGCATCGCGCCCAGCGGCGTCGCCTGGGTGTCGCTGAGCAACACGACGATGCTGTCGCCAACATCCACGCCAAGCCACAACGCCAGCTCCTTGCCGATGACGATGTTGTACGACCCAGGCGTCAGGCTGTCGACCGAACCCTGCTGCATCTTCTTGGCCAGCACCGACACCTTGCCTTCTTCGGCAGGAATCACGCCGCGCACGATGGCCGGCTGCTTGCGCGGGCCCTGCAATAAGGATTCGGTTTCGATGTAGGGCGCAGCACCGGCCACGCGCGGATCGGACATGGCGACCTCGACTGCATGCTGCCAATCGCGCATCGGCGCGCCTTCTGCACTGACGGTCGCGTGGGCAGCCATCTGCAGCAGGCGGTCGCGGATCTCCTTCTGGAAACCGCTCATCACTGCAAGCGTGGTGATCAGCACGGTTACGCCCAGGGCGATGCCCAGGATCGACGCCATCGAAATAAACGAGATGAAGCCATTGCGCCGCTTGGCACGCAGATAGCGCAAGCCGATGGCAACCGGAATAGGTTTGAACATGCGGTTCAACCGGGAAAGGGACGCTATGGTGCCACTAGCGGCCGCCCGGACGAAATGGCGTGGGCCTGAGCGGCCAGACGCAGTTCACGTCGTTGCGGCGCCGGCAAGGTGTCCGGCCAGAAATGCAGGCGCTCGCGCCGGCCATCCGCCCGCTTCCAAGACACCACCGCAAGCGGCCCGCGCCAGCGTACCTGCAGCTCTTCCACCTCCACACCGTCAATGCTGGCGGGCGTTTGCGTCCATGGCACCAGCAATTGCCTCACTGGCGAACGCAACAGCTGACGCACTGCTCGCCCGCCTGCAAGCACCGCGTAGGCAGACAACAACAGGGCCAACCACAGCGGTACGCCGCTGCGCCACACCGCCCACACGGCGAGCGCCACCAACACGCCCAATGCGCAGATCAGCCAGCGCGAGGGTCGCCACTCAAGCCGGCAGGGCGCGAATATCGGCGATGAGTGCGGCGTTGGCGGCATTGGGGCAGGCCTCGTATCCCATGAACCAGCGCCACAACTTATCGTCTTCGCAATCCAGTAGCTGTAGGAAAACCGCGCGCTCGGCGTCGGGGGCCTGCGCCCAGCGTTGATCCAGGTAGCGCCCGAACAATTGATCGAGTTCGCGCATTCCGCGCCGGCAACGCCAGCGCAACTTTTTCAGCAGGGTTTGTTCGTCCATCTCACTCTCCACCCCACCGCATGGCGGTCCGAAAACGACAGCGGCACCTGACCCAAGGGCCGGTGCCGCTGCGAACCACATCCCCGTGGTGGGGAATCAATGCCGTGCGATCAGGCGCGACGCGCCATCATCAACTTCTTGATTTCGGCGATCGCCAGCGCTGGATTCAAGCCCTTCGGGCAGGTCCGTGCACAGTTCATGATGGTGTGGCAGCGATACAGCTTGAACGGGTCTTCCAGATCGTCCAGACGCGCACCGGTGTCTTCGTCGCGCGAATCGATAATCCAGCGGTAGGCCTGCAGCAGGATGGCCGGGCCAAGATACCGCTCGCCATTCCACCAGTAGCTCGGGCAGCTGGTCGAGCAGCAGGCGCACAGGATGCACTCGTACAAGCCATCCAGCTTGCGGCGGTCTTCCGGCGACTGCAGGCGCTCGCGATCCGGCGGCGGCGGCGTCTGGGTGCGGATCCACGGCTTGATCGACGCGTACTGCGCATAGAAGTGCGTCAGGTCCGGCACCAGGTCCTTGATCACGCTCATGTGCGGCAGCGGATAGATCGGCACCTCGGACTTGCCGCACGCGGCAATCGCCTTGGTGCAGGCCAGCGTATTGGTGCCGTCGATGTTCATCGCGCACGAGCCGCAAATGCCCTCGCGGCAGGAGCGACGGAACGCCAGCGTCGGGTCGATCTCGTTCTTGATCTTGATCAGCGCGTCCAGGACCATCGGGCCGCATTTATCCAGATCGATCTCGTAACTGTCGGTGCGCGGGTTGGCGTCGACGTCCGGATCCCAGCGGTAGACCTTGAAGGTGCGCGTGTTCTTGGCGCCCTTTGCAGGGTAATGCTTGCCCTTGCCGATCTTTGAATTCTTGGGGAGGGTGAACTCTGCCATAGCTGCTCTCGTTGGCTCAGGCGATGCGCGGTGCGGACGACAACCGCACCGTGCGCATGAAGGTAAAGATGACGGATGCCACTGCCGAAACAGTCGCGCAGCGGCCGGCCATCTGCCGGCGCTGCTCCAGGGTCATGCGACGACCAAACTGCTGTACCGGCTCGCTGCCACGCGCAGAGGCGATGGCGAGCCATGACAAGGCAACGGTGGGTCGCTGCATGCGCATCGATCAGTAAACGCGCGGCTTCGGCGGGACCACGTCCACATCCTTGCTCAGCGTGTACATGTGCACAGGGCGGTAGTCGAACTCGCACTTGCCCTTGTCGTCGACGGTCACCAACGTGTGCTTCTGCCATTTGACGTCGTCGCGGTCCGGGAAGTCTTCGTGCGAATGCGCGCCGCGGCTTTCCTTGCGCTGTTCGGCCGAATTGATCGTCGCCACCGCGTTGAGCAGCAGGTTGTTCAATTCATAGGTCTCGATCAGGTCCGAATTCCACACCAGCGAGCGGTCCGACACCTTGACGTCCTCGAAGGTGGCGAAGATCTCGGCCATCTTGTCCACGCCTTCTTTCAGCGTCTTGCTGGTGCGGAACACGGCGGCGTCCGACTGCATGGTGCGCTGCATGTTGTCGCGGATCACGGCCGTCGGCGTGGAGCCGTTGGCGTGACGCAGCTTGTCCAGCAGGCCCAAGGCCTTGTCGCAGGCATCGGACGGCAAGGTCTTGTGCGGCTGATTGGGCTTGACCGTTTCGGCACAGCGGTTGGCGACCGCGCGGCCGAACACCACCAGGTCCAGCAATGAGTTCGAGCCCAGACGGTTTGCACCATGGACCGAGACGCACGCCGCCTCGCCGATGGCATACAGGCCCGGCACCACGGCATCCGCATCGTCGCCCTGCTTGCGCACGACCTCTCCGTAGAAGTTGGTCGGAATACCGCCCATGTTGTAGTGCACCGTCGGCAGCACCGGGATCGGCTGCTTGGTCACGTCCACACCGGCGAAGATGTGTGCGCTTTCGGCGATGCCGGGCAACTTTTCGTTGATCACTTCCGGCCCAAGGTGGGTCAGGTCGAGCAGGATGTGATCCTTGTGCTCGCCTACACCGCGGCCTTCGCGAATTTCCACCGTCATCGAACGCGACACCACGTCGCGCGAAGCCAAGTCCTTGTAATGCGGTGCGTAGCGCTCCATGAAGCGCTCGCCATTGCTGTTACGCAGGATGCCGCCTTCGCCGCGCACGCCTTCGGTGATCAGGCAGCCCGCACCGTAGATGCCAGTGGGATGGAACTGCACGAATTCCATGTCCTGCACAGGCAGGCCCGCACGCATCACCAGGCCGCCGCCATCACCGGTACAGGTGTGTGCGGAGGTGGCGCTGAAGTAGGCACGTCCGTAACCGCCGGTCGCCAGCACCACGCCGTGGGCGCGGAACAGATGCAGCGAACCTTCGGCCATGTCCAGTGCGAGCACACCACGGCAAACACCTTCTTCGTCGAAGATCAGATCGAGCGCGAAGTACTCGATCATGAAGCGTGCGTTGTGCGCCAACGACTGCTGATACAAGGTATGCAGCATGGCATGGCCGGTACGATCGGCTGCGGCGCAGGTACGCTGCGCGGACGGGCCTTCACCATACTTGGTGGTCATGCCGCCGAACGGGCGCTGGTAGATCTTGCCCTCTTCGGTCCGCGAGAACGGCACGCCGTAGTGTTCGAGTTCGATGATGGCCGGAATCGCCTCGCGACACATGTACTCGATCGCGTCCTGGTCGCCCAGCCAATCGGAGCCCTTGATGGTGTCGTAAAAGTGATAACGCCAATCGTCTTCGCCCATGTTGCCCAGCGCTGCGGAAATACCGCCCTGCGCTGCCACGGTGTGCGAACGGGTCGGGAAGACCTTGGTCAGGCAGACCGTCTGCAGGCACTTCTGGGCCAGGCCGAACGTGGCGCGCAGGCCGGCGCCACCGGCGCCCACCACGACCATGTCGTACTTGTGTTCTGTGATCTTGTAAGCGGACATCGAATTATGGGTTCCTGTTTGGTCGCTGACGACTCAGCTCATGCCCAGCGCGATACGCGCCACGGCAAACACGCTGACGATGGCGCCCAGCACGGCAACAAAACGCACGAGGGTCTGCGCAATCAGCGCGAGCAACGAGTCGTGCACGTAGTCTTCCAGTACCACCTGCATGCCCAGCTGCGCATGCCAGAACGAGGCGATGAGGAAGGCGACAAGCAGAATCGCATTCCACGGCTTGGCCACTGCCGCGCTGGCGGCAGCGTGATCGGCACCGATCAGGCTCAGCACGAAGATCAGGAACCAGATCGACAGCGGCACCAATGCGGCCGCGGTCAAGCGCTGGATCACGAAATGTTCGGTACCGGTCTTGGCGGCACCCAGGCCGCGCACATTCTTCAGCGGGGTACGGTAGCGGCTCATACGGCACCTCCGGACAGCAGTACGTAAGCCCAGATGGCAGCGGTGAGCACAAGGCTCAGAACCACCGACAACCAACCCATGCTGATGAACGAGCGCACGGCGTAGCCTTGCCCGAAGTCCTGCAGCATGTGGCGCAGGCCACCGAACAGGTGGAAGGCGAACGACCAGGTCCAGCCGAACAGGAAGACCTGCCCATACCAGGTTGCCGCCTGATCGCGGAAACAATTCCAATGGTCGGGGCCAAGCATCAATGTGAGCAAGGCAGCGGCAATTCCCAGTGCGCCGACAGACAGTACGATGCCGGTGGCTCGATTGAGAATCGAGGTCACCATCTGTATCTGCCAACGGTATACCTGGAGATGCGGGGAGAGAGGACGTTCGCGGATCGCCATTCGCTGGGCTCGTTTTCTCGGCTGGGCGGCGCTAGGCCGCTGTGGCTAAAAGCTGCTCAAAAATCGATGCAGCGTCCATTTTTTTCCCAGTCGCCGTAGCGCGTTGGCTCGGGGCCGTCGCGCCCACCAATCTCCTTCGGCAGTGGCTTTTTCTCGGGAATATGCTCCTGAGAAGAAGGCTGCGTCTCGGAATCCTGCGCTGGGGTGGGGGTTGGATGGCCTATCATAGTGCTCTCACAACTTGGCGATTTTAGTCCTCCCCTTCCGTGGCTGACAACCTGAATCTTATTCCGCAGGGTTTTGGCTCCCTGCACGACATGCAATACGTCCGACTGGCCGGTACGGATGCAGTGGCGTTTGCGCATGCCCAATTTGCCAACGACGTACAGGCGCTGGCGGTTGGGCAGTGGCAGTGGAACGCGTGGCTGACGGCGAAGGGGCGCGTGATTGCCATCTTCGCACTCCTGCGTGAGGACGACGCACACTTACTGATGCTGTTGCCGGACGGCAACGCGGCCGAGATCGCCACGCAACTCAGCCGTTTCGTGTTCCGCCGCAAGCTGAAAATCGGTATTGCAACGCTGTTTGCTTACGGCGGCTTCGCAGCGCCTGAGCATGCGCATGCTGCGCAAGCCGATATCGGAACGCAGCGTATCGAGTTGGATCTGGGCAGCGTCGCGCTGCCGCGCACGTTATTGCTCTACAGCGCGGATGCATTGGCGACGCCTATCGAACTGCCGAGTGCAGATGCGCAGTGGCGGACGACCGATCTGCAACTGGGGCTCGCCCGGCTGGTCGAGGGCCAGCGCGAACAATGGACGCCGCAGCAGTTGGCACTGGACCGCCTGCAGGCGTACAGCGTCAAGAAAGGCTGCTACCCGGGCCAGGAAATCGTGGCGCGGACGCACTTCCTGGGCAAGGCCAAGCGCGCGTTGCAGTTGCTGGAAACCGATGCTGCCGTGGATGCAGGCGATGCCGTCGCGTTGGACGGTAGCGCGATCGGCACAGTGGTGAGCGTGGCCGGGAACCTTGCGCTGGCGGTATTGCCGTTGGAGCTGACGCTGGACGCCGGTACCGCGTTGCAGGCGGGCAGGCATGGCGCCCGGCCGCGCGCACTTACGACGGGGCTGGAGCGTTAGCAGCGAAAACCGTCGCGAGCCGTGCCAGGCGGGCGTCGACGTCATGCAGCACCTCAGTGACAAAGCGACACCCACCGATTCCGAACGCCCGCCGTGCCCGTCTGGCGGCGTCGCTGTTTGACCAGTCGGCCTACGCGGCCTCCAGCCGCTGCCCGGTGGCTGGATCGAAAAAGTGCAAGGCCTGGCTGCGCAATGCCAGGCGCAACGGCTGGCCCACCGCCGGCAAGCTCTGCGGCGGGACACGGATCACCAGCGGCTGACCGCCACGGTCGAGATTGAGGAAGATCTCGTTGCCGACCGGCTCGATCACATCGACACGCGCATCGAAGCCCAGCACCGCATCGTCGGACGGCTGCAAGTGCTCCGGGCGTACGCCGACGATCACGTCTTGGCCGAACCAACCCACATCGACCCGCGCCGCGCCCAGCGGGACGCGCCAACCATCGGCCATGACCAGGTGCAGGCCGTCGTGCGGGTCCAAACGCCCCAGCAGCACGTTCATCGCCGGGCTGCCGAGGAAACCGGCGACGAACAGATTGGCCGGACGGTCGTACAGTGCCATCGGGCTGTCGATCTGCTGGATCACGCCATCCTTGAGCACCACGATGCGCTGGCCAAGCGTCATCGCTTCGACCTGATCGTGGGTGACGTAGATCATGGTGGTGCCAAGCTTGCGGTGCAGCTGCGCAATCTCGGTGCGCACGCTGTGGCGCAACTTGGCGTCCAGGTTGGACAGCGGCTCGTCGAGCAGGAACACCGAGGATTCACGCACCATCGCCCGGCCCAGCGCCACGCGCTGACGCTGACCGCCGGACATCGCCTTGGGCAGCTTGTCCAGCATCGGGGTCAGGCCCAACAACTCTGCGGCGTTGTTGACGCGCTCGGCGATGACCTGCTTCGGATGCCCACGCAGCTTGAGCCCGAACGCCAGGTTCTCGGCCACGGTCATGTGCGGATACAGCGCGTAGCTCTGGAACACCATGGCGATGTCGCGATCCTTTGGCGCCACGTCGTTGACCACGCGCTCGCCGATCTTCAGCGTGCCGGCGCTGATGTCTTCAAGCCCGGCGATCATGCGCAACAGGGTCGATTTGCCGCAGCCGGACGGCCCCACCAGCACCATCAGCTCGCCATCGGCCACTTCGAAACTCGCGCCCTGCACCGCCACCTGGCCATTGTCGTAGACCTTGCGGACACCTTCCAACTGCACTTTCGCCATCGTTCGGCCTCAACGTAAGTTGTGCGCCCTGCCCTCGGCCCTCCCGATGGCGGTGACGCCGCATGCGCTTGCAAGGAACTTCCTGCAAACGAATGCATTGGTTTATTCTGACATGTAATCGTTTTCACATGGCAACATCGATCGCCGGAGGAGCATGCCACCACTCAGTCATGACGCCATTGCCTGCAGTGCAGCTCGCCGCACGCAGCATGGCATGCCATCACGCAGGTGCAGCTATGCCGCCATGGCGCTAACCGCTGATCGCCAGTTGCTGCAACAATCCGGGATTGGGTGTCAGCGTCCATCCCCCGCTGCGCGCACGCAAGTGTCGCTCAGGAACAGATATACCGACCGCCGGCCGACCGGCGCCTTTCCGCCAAGCTGCTGATAACGATGTCTCCAGAATCTGAAACGCGGTCCATGCACAACACCCTGATCCTGTTCGGCGCCACCGGCGATCTTGCCCAGCGCTATCTCTTTCCCTCCCTGCTGCGTCTGTTCATCGACGGTCTGTTGCCGGAGGACTTCCGCATCCGTGCGCTGGCGCTGTCGCCGCACGACACCGATGCATTTCGCGACGTGCTGCGGCCGCGCCTGACCGAAGCGCTGCCGATCGCGACCGCCGAACAGATCGACACGCTGCTACAACGGGTCGACTATCGCTCGGTGGATCTGCGCAATGCCGATTCGGTGGCCGACGCGGTCCGCGAACTGGCCAGCCGTCGGTGTGTGAGCTATCTGGCGATCCCGCCGGGCCTGTACATCAGCACCTGCCAGGGCCTGGCGTTGGGTGGCGCGCTGGCGGCACCGCATCGCTTGATGCTGGAAAAACCGATCGGCCACGACTCGGACAGCGCCCGCGACATCCTGCAGTCGATCGGCGCGCTGATCGACGAAGACCGCGTGTTCCGCCTGGACCATTACTTGGGCAAGGCGGCGGTGCAGAACCTGATCGCGCTGCGCTTCGGCAACACGCTGCTGGAGGCGGTCTGGAACCGGACCTACATCGAGTCGGTGCAGATCCTGGTCGCCGAAAGCGAAGGCGTCGACGGGCGCGATGCCTACTACGCCCGCTCCGGCGCCCTGCGCGACATGGTGCAGAGCCATATCCTGCAGCTGTTGTGCCTGGTGGCAATGGAGCCGCCGGCCTCGCTGGAAGCCGACCGCATCCGCGATGAGAAGGTCAAGGTGCTGCGCGCTCTGCGCCCGATGACCGCCGAGCACGCCGCGCACGACTGCGTGCGCGGTCGCTACACCGCCGGCAGCATCAACGGCCAACCGGCGCAGGCCTACCACCCGCCGGAAGGCAGCGACGTGGAAACCTTTGTCGCCGTCACCGCGCATATCGATAACTGGCGCTGGGCCGGCGTGCCGTTCCACCTGTGCACCGGCAAGCGTCTGGCCGAGCGCTCCACCCGCATCGTGGTGACGCTCAAGCCGGTGACGCACTGGCTGTTCGAACGCCCCGACCGCCAGAACGCGGTGCCGAACCGCCTGACCTTCCAGTTGCAGCCGCAGGAAAACATCGAGCTCGGCCTGATGAGCAGCCTGGCTGGCCCGGAATGGGGCGCGATCGAACTGCAGCCGCTGGAACTGGAACTGTCGGTGCCGACTGGCCTGCACCGTCGTATCGCCTACGAACGTCTGTTCGTCGACGCCTTCAACGGTAACCCCGCGCTGTTCGTGCGCGACGACGAGGTCAAGGCGGCGTGGTCCTGGATCGACAGCGTGAGCGACGCCTGGAAAGACGCCGCGCTGCCGCTGCAGCCCTACCCGGCCGGCAGCTGGGGTCCCGAATCGGCCGCCCACTTCCTGCCCCCGGCCACCGACGCACAGGGAAACAACGCATGACCGCTCCTTCCAAGCCGGTGCTGGTTGCCGATATCGGCGGTACCAATGCGCGTTTCGCGCTGGCCGATGTCGACGCCTCGGTGCCGTTGCTGGATGACACCTCGCGCGAATTTGCGGTGGTGGACTTCGGTTCGCTGGGCGAAGCGGCGCGCTACTACCTGGACCAGATCGGCGTGCAGGCCACCCAGGGCGTGTTCGCCGTGGCGGGCCGCGTGGACGGCGACGAGGCACGCATCACCAACCATCCCTGGGTGATCTCGCGCTCGCGCACCGCCACCATGCTGGGTTTCAGTACCTTGCATCTGATCAACGACTTTGCCGCGCAGGCGATGGCGATCAGCCTGCTGCGTCCACAGGACGTGGTGCAGGTAGGCGGCGCCAGCTGGCGTCCGGCACCGATCGATCAAGCGCGCAACTATGGCGTGATCGGCCCGGGCACCGGCCTGGGCGTGGGCGGCCTGATCATCCGCAACGGGCGCTGCTTTCCGCTGGAAACCGAAGGCGGCCATGTCAGCTTCCCGCCCGGCACGCCGGAAGAAATCCGCATCCTGGAAATCCTGTCCGAGCAGTTCGGCCGGGTCTCCAACGAGCGGCTGATCTGCGGTCCGGGCCTGGTCAATATCCATCGCGCGTTGAGCGAGATCGCGGGGGTCGATCCGGGCCCGCTGCAACCCAAGGACATCACCGCACGCGCGGCTGCGGGCGACCCGCGGTCCTCGCGCACCATCGATCTGTTCTGCGCCATCTTCGGTGCGATCGCCGGCGACATGGTGCTGATGCAGGGCGCCTGGGACGGCGTGTTCCTCACCGGCGGGCTGGTGCCCAAGGTGCTGGATTCGCTGCAGCATTCCGGCTTTCGCCAGCGCTTCGAACACAAGGGCCGTTTCTCCGCGATCATGTCGAAGGTGCCATCGCTGGCGGTCATGCACCCGCATGCCGGCCTGCTGGGCGCCGCCGCCTACGCGGTGGATGCACAACGTCAGCACCCCGGGGAGCAGCGATGAATCTGCAGGACAACCCGCGCATCACCCTGGTGCGCTACGACGACCCGGCCGAATGGACCGAGGCGGTGGCCAGCGAAATGGCCGACCTGCTGGAACAGGAGATCTCCCGGCGTGGCCAAGCACGCATGCTGTTGTCCGGCGGTACTACGCCGGCGCCGGTATACGAGTCCCTCGCCCACCGGCCGCTGGACTGGTCGCGGGTAGAAGTGGGCCTGGTCGATGAACGCTGGTTGTCGCCGCAGGATCAGGACAGCAATGCCTGGCTGGTCAATCACAGCTTCCTGACCCACGCATCGGCCGCGACCTTCATTCCGCTGGTCCGTCCGGGCAAGCAACTGCCCGAATGCGTGCACACCGCCAACCTGCAGGCCAGGCATGCCGAACCCGCCTGCCTGGCAGTGCTGGGCATGGGCGGCGACGGACACACCGCGTCGTTGTTCCCGGGTGCCACCGACCTGCCCAAGGCGCTCGCCAGCCCGCAGCCGTATGCATCGCTGGATGCCACCGGCTGCCCGGGCTCGAACCAATGGCCGTTGCGCATCACCCTGACGCCCGCAGGGCTTGCCAGCATTCCAACGCGCCTGCTGCTGTTGCGTGGCAAGCAGAAGCTGGACGTGCTGCAGGCCGCGTTGGCCGGCGACGACATCAATGAGTATCCGATCCGCGTGGCGCTGCAGCAGCCCGGTCCGCGGTTGCGGGTGCATTGGTGCGCTTGAGTGCGAGTCCCTCGCAAGAGCCCGCACATCCTTGTGCGGGGATTTAAGAAAAACGCTTTCTTCCCCCGTTTCTCATAGCCGGTAGCCAATGAGCCTGCATCCGAATATCCAAGCCGTCACCGACCGTATCCGCAAGCGCAGCGCTCCCTCGCGCGCGGCGTATCTGGCCGGTCTCGATGCCGCCCTGCGTGAGGGCCCGTTCCGTAGCCGGTTGAGCTGCGGCAATCTTGCGCACGGCTTCGCTGCGTCCGAGCCGGGCGACAAATCGCGCCTGCGCGGTGCGGCCACGCCCAACCTGGGCATCATCACTGCCTATAACGACATGTTGTCGGCGCATCAGCCGTTCGAGCACTACCCGCAGCTGATTCGCGAGACTGCCCGCACGCTCGGTGCTACCGCACAGGTGGCGGGTGGCGTGCCGGCGATGTGCGACGGCGTGACCCAGGGCCGCGCCGGCATGGAGCTGTCGCTGTTTTCGCGCGACAACATCGCCCAGGCGACAGCCATCGGCCTGAGCCACGACATGTTCGACAGCGTGGTGTACCTGGGCGTATGCGACAAGATCGTGCCGGGCCTGCTGATCGGTGCGCTGGCGTTCGGCCATTTGCCGGCGATCTTCATGCCGGCCGGCCCGATGACGCCGGGCATCCCGAACAAGCAGAAGGCCGAAGTGCGCGAACGCTACGCCGCTGGCGAAGCCACCCGCGCCGAGCTGCTCGAAGCCGAAGCCTCGTCCTACCACTCGCCCGGCACCTGCACCTTCTACGGCACGGCCAACTCCAACCAGGTATTGCTCGAAGCGATGGGCGTGCAGCTGCCCGGTGCCTCGTTCGTCAATCCGGAGCTGCCGTTGCGTGATGCATTGACCCGGGAAGGCACCGCGCGCGCGTTGGCGATCTCCGCGCTGGGCGAGGACTTCCGTCCGTTCGGCCGCCTGATCGACGAGCGCGCCATCGTTAATGCCGTGGTCGCGTTGATGGCGACCGGTGGCTCGACCAACCACACCATCCACTGGATCGCAGTGGCGCGTGCGGCCGGCATCGTACTGACCTGGGACGACATGGACCTGATCTCGCAGACGGTGCCCCTGCTGACCCGCATCTACCCGAACGGCGAAGCCGACGTGAATCGCTTCCAGGCCGCGGGCGGCACGGCATTCGTGTTCCGCGAACTGATGGACGCCGGCTACATGCACGACGACCTGCCGACCGTGGTGGAAGGCGGCATGCGCGCCTACATCAATGAGCCGCGCCTGCAGGACGGCAAGGTGACCTACGTGCCGGGCACCGCCACCACCGCCGACGACAGCGTGGCGCGTCCGGTCGGCGATGCCTTCGAATCGCAAGGCGGGCTGCGCCTGCTGCGCGGCAACCTCGGCCGCTCGTTGATCAAGCTGTCGGCAGTCAAGCCGCAGCACCGCAGCATCCAGGCACCTGCGGTGGTGATCGATACGCCGCAGGTGCTCAACAAACTGCACGCCGCCGGCGTGTTGCCGCACGATTTCGTGGTGGTGCTGCGCTACCAGGGCCCGCGCGCAAACGGCATGCCGGAGCTGCATTCGATGGCGCCGCTGCTGGGCCTGCTGCAGAACCAGGGCCGGCGCGTGGCATTGGTCACCGACGGTCGCCTGTCCGGTGCCTCGGGCAAGTTCCCGGCCGCAATCCACCTGACGCCCGAAGCGGCGCGCGGCGGCCCGATCGGCCGCGTACGCGAAGGCGACATCGTGCGCCTGGACGGCGAAGCCGGCACCCTGGAAGTGCTGGTCTCGGCCGAAGAATGGGCATCGCGCGAGGTTGCACCCAATACGTCCGTTGCCGGCAACGACCTGGGCCGCAATCTGTTCGCCATCAACCGCCAGGTCGTCGGCCCCGCCGACCAGGGCGCGATCTCGATTTCATGCGGCCCGACGCATCCGGACGGTGCGCTGTGGAGCTACGACGCCGAGTACGAACTCGGTGCCGATGCCGCAGCCGCCGCGGCACCGCACGAGTCCAAGGACGCCTGACCCCCCTTCCCTCTCTGCGACCGCTCCGTTGGTCGCCGTCACCCGGAGTTGCAATGACGATTGCCCAGACCCAGAACACCGCCGAACAGTTGCTGCGCGATGCCGGCATCCTGCCGGTGGTCACCGTGGACACATTGGACCAGGCGCGCCGCGTCGCCGATGCGCTGCTCGAAGGCGGCCTGCCCGCGATCGAGCTGACCCTGCGCACGCCGGTTGCGATCGACGCGCTGGCGATGCTCAAGCGCGAGTTGCCCAACATCGTGATCGGCGCGGGCACCGTGCTGAGCGAATTGCAGCTGCGTCAGTCGGTGGATGCCGGTGCAGACTTCCTTGTGACCCCGGGCACGCCCTCGCCGCTGGCGCGCTTGCTGGCGGATGCGCCGATCCCGGCGGTTCCTGGCGCAGCCACCCCGACCGAGCTACTGACGTTGATGGGCCTGGGATTCCGCGTCTGCAAGCTGTTCCCGGCCACCGCCGTGGGCGGTCTGCAGATGCTCAAGGGCCTGGCTGGCCCGTTGTCCGAGCTCAAACTGTGCCCCACCGGCGGCATCAGCGAGTCCAACGCCGCCGAGTTCCTGTCGCAGCCGAATGTGCTGTGCATCGGCGGTTCGTGGATGGTCCCCAAGGACTGGCTGGCGCAGGGCCAATGGGACAAGGTCAAGGAAAGTTCGGCCAAGGCGGCGGCGATCGTGCGGCAGGTGCGGGCGGGCTGATTGGCTGGGCGCCATATCCGGCAGGTCGATCGTTGGATGGCTTCGAATCTGCATGTCGATACAGATATGCTGATTCGCCGATGACGGCATGAAGATCGAGTAATCCTGCACGACGGCGATCACTGCAGTGTTCGCTCGTAGGCCCGAGAAAAAATCTTTCCAGGCATCTTGGCCACGCAGCTTTTCTGCTCGAGGCCAAGGCGATGGCATACCGATCTACTCGAAGCCACGGCGATGACATACCGAAGCGGCAGCGTGGCCGGGGATCGGCGGAAAGCGGCACACGGATGTGCCGCGACGGCGAGTCAGACAGGATGTCTGTCGAGCCGAAGAGCCGATCCCCGGCCGCGCTGTCGCCCCTTACCGGGGCCGCTGATTGGCGGTTAGGTGCTTTGGTCGTCGTACGAGCCGAAGGAAGGAACCGTACCCTCACCCCAACCGCTCTCCCAGGGGGAGAGGGGCTTAACGCCTTACCTCGTTCACGATTCCAACGCAGCGCTCGACGGCCTCGTCTTCGGCACACCGCGCGCGCGCCGCACCAGGGCAGCTGCACCACTGCTCATGTCGTCGAGGATCGCGTAGATCGTCGGCAGGAATAGCAGGCTCACCACCGTCGAAAACGCCAGGCCACCGGCGATGGCGCGCGCCATCGGGAAGTACGGCGGGCCATCGCTGAACATCGTGGTGCTGGTCAGCGAAATCGGCACCATCGCCAGGATCGCGGTGCCCATCGTCATCATGATGGGCCGCAAACGCTCGCGTGAGCCTTCGACCAGGGCCTGCGTGCGCCCCATCCCGCGGCGGCGCAGATTGTTGATGTGCTCGATCATCACGATGCCGTTGTTCACCACCACGCCCATCAGCACCAGGATGCCGATGAAGGACATGATGCCGAACGAGGTCCCGGTGATCCAGAACAGCCAGAACACCCCGAAGATCGAGAACAGCACCCCGCTCATGATCGCCGCCGGGAACAGCAGCGACTCGAACACCGCCGCCATCACCACGTAGATCATCACCAACGCGATCACCAGATTGAACACCATCTGGCCCATCGCCTCGCCGTCGTTCTGATAATCGCCGCCGTCGAAGGTGTAGCTGTAGCCGGCCGGGAAACGCATCGCATTGAGTGGTGCCTCCATCGCCGCACGCGCCTCCGGCACGGTGACCTTCTCGGCGAGATTGGCCTTGATGGTCAACGTGGTCTGCCGATTGGTGCGCCCGATCTGCGTGGCGGCCGGACGGATCTGCACCTCCACCAGACTCAGCAACGGTACGCTGCGGCCATCCTTGGTGCGCACGGTGAAGCTGGCCAGATCTTCAGGCTTGCTCTGCTCGGCGCCGGCAAACCGCACCCACACCGGCACCTCGTTGTCGCCGCGGCGGAACTCGCGCAGCGGCGTACCGCGCAATGCCAACCCGACGAAGCTGGCCACTTGCTCGGCACTGAACCCGAATGCAGCTGCGCGCTCGCGGTCGACGCGAATCGCCAGCTCGCTGGTGCGGTCGCCCGTATCGACATGCACATCCCGCAACTCCTTGCGCCGCGCCAGCAGCGGAATCACATCGTCGGCCAGCGCTTTCAGTGCATCGGTCGAATCGCCGACCAACTGCACTTGCACGCCTTGGTTGCCATTGCCGCCATCGCCCTGGTTGCCGATGCTGTAATCGGTACGCGCAGAGCGCGGCAGCTCCTTGCGGATTTTTTCCAGCAGCGGCGGCAGGTCCTTGACCTTGCTCGCATCGAAGGTCACCACCGTATTGCTGCCTTCCACCTCGCTGAACCATGAGTAGATCTGCGTGATGTGGTACTTGGCGCGATTGGCTTCCAGATAGTTTTCGACACGGCCGATCTCTTCGCCCAGCTGCTCGCGCGTGTACGAGCCTTTCCACTGGTATTGGATGAAGGCCTCGTTGCCGCCGTCGCCACCGAACATGTCGATCTTGGTCAGCTTCATCGGTACCAGGCTGATCGCACTGACCAGAATGATGCCGGCCACGCTCCAGCCGCGATGCGCCAACGTCCATGCCAGCAACTTGGCGTAACGACGCTGCAGCCGCGCGATCACGCCGTGCTCGGAGGTCACCATCGGCGGCGTTTTCATGCGTGCCGACAACATCGGAATCAAGCTGATTGCCACCAGCCACGACGCCAGCAACGACACCGAGATGGTGATGGCGATCTGCGCCATGAAAATGCTGATGTTGTTGGTCTCGCCGAACAGGTTCGGCACGAACACGATGCAGTGGCACAAGGTGCCGGCGCTGAGCGCAATGGCCACGCTGCGCGTTCCCAGCAGCGCGGCACGCTGCGGTTGGTCGGGCATGCGCTCGCGTTCCTGGTAGATGCTTTCTACCACCACCACGGCGTTGTCCACCAACATACCCACTGCCAGCAGCAACCCCATCATCGTCAGGATGTTGAGCGTGACCCCGACGAAATACATGAAACCCAAGGTGATGGCGAAGCAGATCGGGATCGCCAAGGTCACCATCAACGTCGATGGCCAATGCCGCAGGAAGAAGAACAACACCGTGATCGATAACAGCAGACCCACCGCGCCGGCTTCGGCCAGTTCGGCCAGCGACGAGGTCACCGCCTTGCCCTGGTTGTCGATCACCTTGACCTGCACGTCGCGCAGCGCCGGTTGGGCGCGGATGTCTTCAACCTCTTTCAACGCCGCCTTCGACACCTCCACCAGATTGGCGCTTCGCTCCTTGTAGACATCCAGGCCGATGGCCGGGCGCCCATCCAGGCGCCGCCCGTAATTCATGCGCGTCGGCTTGAGCCGCACCTCGGCAATGTCGCCCAGCCGCACGCCTTTGGCGTTGAGCACCAGCTCGCGCAATTCCTGCAGGTCGCGCAGTTCACCGATTGGCTGCACCCGGATGCGCTGGCCGTTGTCGTCGATCTGGCCTGCAGACACCGAGAAATTGAGCTTGCCCAAGCGCTCGCTCAGGTCGTTGAGGCTGAGGTCGTGCGCGGTGAGCCGATCCGGCGCGATCGCGATTTCGACCTCGTTCGGCGGCGCACCGGAAATTTCCACCTTGGCCACGCCCGGGATGCGCTCGATGCGCCGCTTGAACTCGCGATCGAGCATGTCGTAGGCGCCGGTCAGATCGGTCTGGCTGGCCAGGCGCACCTTGAGCACCGGCTCGTCGCTGCTGGACCATTTGAAGACCTGGAAGCGCTGCAGATCCTCCGGGAAATCGTCGCGTACCGCGTCCAATCGCTCGCGCGCATCGGATGCGGCGATGGCGATATCGCGGTCCCAGTCGGAGAATTCGATGAAGATGTTCGCGCCGTCGGCGGTGGCGGTCGAGCGCATGCGCTTGATGCCGGTCATCGTCGCCAGCGCTTCCTCGGCCGGCCGCACCAGGTTGCGTTCCACCTCGTCCGGCGTGGAGCCGGTGTAGGGCAATTGCACGAACAGGAATGGCGCGGAAATATCCGGCAGCGCCTCCAAAGGCAGCCGGAACGCCGCGATCAAGCCCACCACCACCAGCGACACGAAGCACATGATGGTGGTGACCGGGCGACGGATGCTGAAGGCGGCAACGCTCATAGCGCCTCCAGCCCGTCGGCGTTGCCTGCCGCCTGCGCGCGTTGCCCGGCCATGCGCCGGCCACGCTCTAGGTAATACGCATCGGCGCGGCGATCCAGCAGGTCGTACACCACCGGTATCACCAGCAGGGTCAGCAAGGTCGAGACCAGCAATCCACCGATCACGGTAATGGCCATCGGCGCGCGCACTTCAGCGCCCTCGCCCATCGCCACCGCCAGCGGCAGGAAGCCGAACAAAGTGCACAAGGTGGTCATGATGATCGGCCGCAGGCGCGAGCGCGCACCTTCGATCAGCGCCTCGCGCTTGGGCACGCCGTCTTCGCGCAGCTGATTGACCTTGTCGATCAGGATGATCGCGTTCTTGGTCACCAGGCCCACCAGCAAAATCAGGCCGATGAACACCACCACCGAGATCGGCTTGCCGGTCATCAGCAGGGCCAGCACCGCACCGACCATTGCCAGCGGAATGGTGAACAGAATGACGAACGGATGCAGCAGCGACTCGAACTGCGAAGCCATCACCAGATAGACCAGGAAGATCGCCAGCCCGAACGCGAACAACAGCGACTTCACCGATTGCGCCAGTTCCTCGCCCTGCCCACCGATGTGCATGCCTACGCCGGCTGCAAGCGGGTCCTTGCGCACCATCGTCTCCACTTCGCGCACCGCACCGCCCAGGTCGATGTCCTTCAGGCTGGCCGACACGATTGCCACGCGGGTCTGGTCGGCGCGATGGATCTCGCTCGGCCCCGTCGTCGCCAGTACCTCGGCAACCGCCGCCAGGCGCACCGGCCGGCTGCTCCCCGGGTTGACGATCAGCTGACGGATCGCGTCCACACTGGCGCGGTCGCTGTGCTGCGCACGCACCAGCACATCGATCTTGCGATCGCGGAAGCTGTAGCGTGTGGCCACATCGCCGCGCACCTTCTTGACGATGACATCGGCGATCTGGCGCGTGGTCAGCCCCAAAGCGCCAGCGCGCTCCTGATCGAAACGGATCTGGATCTCCGGGAAGCCCTCTTCCACCGTCGATTTGACGTCGGCGTAGTGGCCGTTGGCGCGCAACATCGCCGCCAATTTCTGCCCGGCGCGTTCCAGCTCGCCCAGGTCCTGGCCGCGCAGTTCCACTTCCAGCGGCGTCGAAAAACTGAACAACGCCGGTCGCGCGAAATCCACCTGCGCGCCTGGGTGCCCGACCATGCTGCTGCGCAGCCGCTCGGTCGCTGCCGCTTCCACCGCCGGGCTACCGCCGCCGGCCATCACCACGGTGAGCTTGCCAATGTTCTCGCCGCTCTCGGTGGGGTTGGCGTCCAACCGCGTGCCGCTGCCGCTGACGCCGTACAGCGACGCGATGCCCGGGTCCTTGTCGTGCGCCAGCTGCAACTCGCGCACCACTGCATCGGTCTGCGCCAGCGGCGTGCCGGAAGGCAGTTTGACGGTCATTTCGAAGCGATCCTGCGCCAGCTGCGGAATCAGATCCGCGCCCAGCATCGGCACCAGCAACGCCGTCCCGATGAACGCCGCCGCGGCCAGTCCCAGCACCAACCAGGGACGCCGCAGCGCCGCCGGCAAGATCCCCAGATAGCCACGCTCGGCACGAGCATACGGCGCCATCGCCAAGTCGCTGGCCTTGCGCATCACCGGCCCCACCACGCGGCTCAACCCGCGCCACACCTTCACTACGGCCCATGCCGCTCCGAAAAAGCCATAGCGCATGCTCGCACCTGCACCACGCCGGCCGGCCGCCACCGGCTTGAGCCAGCGCTGCTCGGGCTGCCACTGCGGATGGCTCGGCTCGTCCGGGAACGCCATCGGCGGTGCGCCCTTGAGCGAGCTCAGCATCGGAATCAGCGTCATCGACACCACCAGCGAGATGGCGATCGCGATCGCCACTGTCAATGCCTGATCGCGGAACAACTGCCCGGCGATGCCCTCGACGAACACCAGCGGCAGGAACACCGCAATGGTGGTCAACGTGGACGCCATCACCGCCATGCTCACTTCGCGGGTGCCGGCAATGGCCGCGTCCAGCACGCTCAAGCCGCGTTCGCGCGCCTTGGCAATGCTTTCCAGTACCACGATCGAATCGTCCACCACCAGGCCGGTGGCCAACGCCAGACCGCCCAGCGACATCACGTTGAGGCTCAGTCCGAGCTGGCCCATGAAGAAGAACGTGGTGATGATCGACACCGGCAACGACAGGCTGATGACGAACGTGCTCCAGCCATCGCGCAGGAACAGGAAGATGATCAGGATCGCCAGCACACCGCCGATTACCGCATCTTTTTTGACATCGCTGATCGCATGCTCGATGAAGTGCGATTGGTCCTCGATGGTGGTGATTTCCACATCGCCCGGCACGGTCGCCTTGAGCTGCTCCAGGCGCTTGCGCAGCGCCGCCGCCGTGGACACGGTGTTGGCATCGCCTTCCTTGTAGATCGCCAGCTCCACCGCTTCCTTGCCGCCCAGGCGGATGATCGCCTCGCGCTCCTTGTAGCCCTGGCGCACCTGCGCCACATCCTTCAGCCGCACCGGCATGCCGCCGGCGATGCTGCTGCTGGACGACGAGGAGGTGCTCTGTACTTCAGCCGCTGCCGCCAGGGCCGCCTGCGAACCAGTGGACGCCGCAATGGCATACATCTGCTGCATCGCCGCTTCGGCCGCGCTGCCGCTGCTGCTCTGCGTGGTCACCAGCATGTTGCGGATCTCGTCCAGATCCACGAACTGGTTCACCGTGCGCACCAGGTAGCGCTGCGAACCTTCTTCCAGCCGGCCGCCGGAGATGTTGACGTTCTCCTCCTTGAGCCGGGTGATCACGTTGTCGATCGGCAGGTTGAGCTGGGCCAGCTTCTGTTGATCGATGTCGACCTGAATCTCGTCTTCCAGCCCGCCGCCGACCTTCACCGCCGCCACGCCGGCCACCGGTTCGAGCTTCTTTTTCAGGTCTTCGTCGGCATAGCGGCGCAAGCCGGTGAGCTGGCGGATCGCATCGGTATCGGAGGCCGGCGCCTGCTTGGGGGACAACGCCAGCCGCATGATCGGCTCGGTAGAGGGATTGAAACGCAGCAACACCGGCGGCTTGGTTTCCAGCGGCAGCGACAAGGCTTCCATCTTGTCGCGCACCTCCAGGCTGGCCTGGTCCATATTGGTGCCCCAGGCGAACTCCAGCACCACATCGCTCTGCCCTGTGCGCGAGATCGACTTGAGCTTGCGCAGGTTCTTGACCACGCCGACGGCTTCTTCCACCGGCTCGGTCACCAGCGTTTCGATTTCCGCCGGCGCCGCGCCGGTGTATTCGGTGCGTACCGTGAGCGTGGGATAGCTCAAATCGGGCAGCAGATTGACCTTGAGGCTGCGTAACGCGATCAGCCCGAACAGCAGCATGGTCACGGTGATCATGGCGATGGTCACACGCCGCCGCGTGGCGAAGGCCACCAGACCACCGCCGCCAGGCAGCGGCGCGTGCGGATCATGCACGGGTCCATGCGGATTGCCGTTCTGGCTCATGCGTGCGTCTCAGCATGTGCGGGCGCAGCGGCCTTGGCCGCGACCGGCTTGCGATCGGGTTGGCCGATCACTTGCACCGCAGTGCCGTCGCGCAGCGCCACCTTGCCGGCAGTCACCACCTGATCGCCTTCCTTCAGGCCCTGCCGCACTTCCAGCCACGGCCCTTCGGCATAGCCCAGCTTCACCGGCACGCGGCTGACCTTGCCGTTGCGCACCACGAAGACTGCCGGTTCGCCATCGTCCAACAACGCCAGGCGCGGAATCACCAACGCGTCCTTGCGTTGGTCGTAATCGATGCGGATGCGCCCGAACATGCCCGGCTGCAACGCTTCGGCCCCCTGGCCGAACGCGCAGACCACACGAAACGTGCCACTGCCTGAATCCACCACCGGCGCGATGCGGTCCACCTTGCCGACGAATTGCTGGCCAGGCAGCGCATCGGCCAGCAAGGTCACCGGCTGGCCCGACTTGAGCGTGGCCAGTTCGCGTTCGGGCACGTTGAGCGTGGCCTCGAGCTGCGAATCGTCGACGATGCGGAAGATCGGCGTGTTGATCTGCACGAAGTTGCCGGTCTTGATCGAGCGCGATGCGATCACGCCGGAGATTGGCGCCTGCACCGTGGTGTAAGAGAGCTCCAACGCTGCAAGCCGGTGCTGCGCACGGCTGTTTTCGACATCGAATTTGAGCTGGTCCACATCTGCGGCGCTGACCAACTGCTGCCCCACCAACTGCGTGGCGCGGCGATAGCTGTTTTCCAGCTTGCGCAGCTGCGCTTCGCTCTGTGCCACCGCCAGATGCGCGCGATCCGGATCCAGGCGCACCAGCGCCTGGCCCGCCGACACCTTCTGCCCCTCTTCCACCATCACCGACAGCGCAACGCCCGAGGTCTTGGCCACCACTTGCGCCTCGGCGCGCGGCTCCAGCGCAGCGGTGCCGGTGTAACTGGCGGCTACCGCACGGCGCGCGGCCTTGGCGATTTCCACCGGCACGGCATCCACCGCCTTCTTTTCCTCGGCCGCCTTGGCCTTCCCCTCTCCTGCCTTGCAACCGCCCAGCAGCAGGCTCGTGGTGATCAACAACGCAGCGGCGCAGGTTCCGCTGCGACCCGGCAAGAAGGAGAATGGCGACATCGTCGTGTCCTAGTGGATGCGTGAACAGGTGTTGTATGCAAGTAGACCACCCAAATGCACATGCCGCCAATGCGCCAAAGGTCATGGTCTATTCAAGTTGGCCTATTCACCCGGTTTGCGCCGCGCCAAATCGCAGGCATACTCGGTCCGGTTCCGCCACGCCCCCACGTGCGGACGCTCAATCAGTCTTCCGGATACGAAACCATGCGCCCGCAGCCGCTCGCCGCTTGTCTCGCTCTGGTCGTCTTCCTGCCGTTTGGGGGCGCATCAGCAACACCGCAAGCCACACCCGCAGCTCCGGCCACCCCGGTGCCTGCCGCCGCGGCGGCAACCCCTGCCGCGCCGACCGGCAATCCGTCAAATGGGCGCTTGCTCGCCTATACCTGCCAGGGCTGCCACGGCGTCACCGGCTATAAGAACGCCTACCCCAGTTATCGCGTGCCCAAGATTGGCGGCCAGACCAGCCAGTATCTGACCCAGGCGTTGACCGAATATCGCCAGGGCAAGCGCAAACATCCAACCATGCAGGCACAGGCGCAGAGCTTCTCCGAGCAGGACATCGCCGACATCTCCGCCTTTCTGTCCACCCTCAAGTAAGCGCCCACATGCCGAACGCCCTGCACGCTCCGCGTCTAGCCATCGCCCTGGTCGCTGCCCTGATGATGGCGGCCTGCTCCCAATCCCAGGTTGAGTCCACCGATCACTCCGCTGGCGATCCCGGTCACGCCAGCGGCGAACACGGCTCCGGCTCGTCGGCAGGTCTGCCTACCGGCCGCGCCGACGCCGGCGACAAACTCGCCCATGCCAAGGGCAAGGCGACCGGCCAGAGCTGCGTGGACTGCCACGGTGCCGATGGCAATGCGCCGATCGATCCCAGCTATCCCAAACTGGGCGGCCAATACGGCGACTACCTTGCGCATGCGCTGCAGGCCTACCGTAGCGGCGACCGTCAGCATCCGTTGATGACCGCCCAGGCCACCGCGCTGAGCGATCAGGACATCGCCGACCTGGCAGCGTACTTCGGCGCGCGGCAAACCCAGTTGCGCGATCTGCACGGCGTCAACTGAGTCAGAGGCGACGCCACACCGTCTCATTCGGAATGAAAAAGCGCTTGCGCGAACATTAACAGGCCGCTATCATTTCGTTCTCAGTTTCGTGGGGCCATAGCTCAGCTGGGAGAGCGCCTGCATGGCATGCAGGAGGTCGGCGGTTCGATCCCGCCTGGCTCCACCACTTCAGACATTAGGCCGTCTGAAATGACAACTCAGGTTTTGATATGCGTCCCCATCGTCTAGAGGCCTAGGACACCACCCTTTCACGGTGGACACCGGGGTTCGAATCCCCGTGGGGACGCCAATCATCTGAAAGCCCCGGCACTGCCGGGGCTTTTTTTGCCTGTCAGCGGGCCGAATCCAGTTGTGCGCAACGTTGGGCATGCCCTGGCTCATTGGCATCATGCAGCGGATAGAAGAGCTGAATCCATGCCGCGGCGAGCGTAGCGCCTGGTGCACGCATCGGTACGCGCGCACGGCCATTCGGCGGACCATTACCGCCCTGCCAACGCCTGCTCGATCCCAGCGCTTGACGAGTTGCAGTGTTACTCAAACCGATGAGCGTTCGCACGCGGATTTTTTTGCTACCGGAGATGTCTCTGCCCGCCATCGCGGTTGCCACGTCGCGACGTTGCCAGCGGCATCGTTAAGGATCGCCACGCCGAAAGCGTAGTGTGCGTGATGATCGCGCTCACGCATGCCGTCGATGACGACGAGCGAGGGACGCAAGATCGGGTGTTGCTTGTAAACCAGATGCAGCGAACCTGACGCCCGGCCCGACAGAGCCGTTGCTCGCAAATCGACAGCTGTCGAATCACGCGCACACTGGCATCGACGCATCCAGTGCGCCGATATCGCTGTCACAGCGATTCATTGCGCCGCGAACACCAAAGACTGACGGCTTGAAGCGTTCCGGGTGCGCGCCACTGCCGTTCAATCGCCGCACCCGACGCGGGCGGCCTTGCAGTTGCCCTGGCAGATGCGCTCTTGCTGCAAATTTTTGCCCAGCCACTTCCCATCGCGTGGCGATGTCGCTATGATTGCCGGCTCGCAGCAACGCGGGGCCATAGCTCAGCTGGGAGAGCGCCTGCATGGCATGCAGGAGGTCGGCGGTTCGATCCCGCCTGGCTCCACCATTTCAGACATTAGGCCGTCTCAAGTGGATAACGAGGTTTTGATACGCGTCCCCATCGTCTAGAGGCCTAGGACACCACCCTTTCACGGTGGACACCGGGGTTCGAATCCCCGTGGGGACGCCAATCATCTAAAGCCCCGGCACTGCCGGGGTTTTTTCTTGCCTGTCCCTAACCTGCGTCTACGACGTATGTCGCGGCCATTGCGAAGTGGGATCAGTGGTCGTGCGAGTGCTTCTCGCTGATGCAGCCCGCATGCAACACTTCATCTACGCACTCGCAAGCCGCTACATCGCTAGCCAATCATCGCCACCTCGCAATCCGTTCAGAGTGCACAGGGCCCCATCGCACGCTATTGCGATGAGATGAGTAGAGTCTCTGTTCGATTTCGAAGCCAGCCATGCAGTGCACTCCGCCGAACACCTCAGGTCTGCCCGCTATCCAGCGCCTTGCGGCCCTCGTGCGTCAGGTCGATGTCGCCATCTTCGGCTTGCGTGGCATAGCCGGCGCGTACCGCCCAGTTTCCCTCTTCGTCGGCTACCGGCTTGGTGTCGTGGATGTCGCGCAGGATGCGTAGCTGTTGCGAAGCATCGAAGTCCATGGGGCCACCTGTTCAAAAGAAACTCCCAAGGTACGCAAGCGGCGTGATGGTCGCGTGCCTGCAACGTCATCCGTGACCTGCGCACCGCATGGCGCACGGCAGTTGTGTGCCTGATGCGTGGGCGTGCGGGCAATCAGGCATCTGGGCCACGCAGGCGCACTTGCAAGCGAATCGCCCCCCCCCCCGGCGCCAGCCAATCCTGCACCGCGCGCCGATCACGCCCCGCCTTGGCGCTCAGCTGGACCGCACTGACGGTCGCCAGCCTCGCTGTCCGCGCGCCGCGATCAACCAAGCCCCATACCCTGCCGAAACGCCACATAGCAAAAAGCCCCACCGGACTTCTCCAGAAGGGCTTTCGCTGGTGCTGCAACAACTTGGTGCGAAGGTGGGCAACGAAAACCCATTGATATCAACCATTCTGCGCAGGATGCCCGAAAGATACCGCCAAAGTTACCGCCACGAGGTGGCCGCTTGGGCCATCTGCAGGCAGCCGTTCCCGCCTGCAGATGGCCCCCCGCTTCCCGGAAGAAAGTTGGGATTGACCCTCTTTAGCCGACCAGACGTTGCTGGGCGATGGGCTATTCAGCGCTTGCTGCAAAGCGTGTCCAGTTCGATTTCTTGCACGGTTCCGGGGACGACAGGCAATGCAGCAGGGCGTAATGGGGCAGAAGACGTGCCATTCGAGTTGCCCAGTGCGTACTCAACGCTCATAAGCAGCTTTGCCGTGCGCTTTGCGCAGTCAAACTCAATGCGTGACACAACTCGCTGCAGAGTCCCTTGCCCAGTTCTTGCGATGAGGTGAACACCCCACTGCTGAATCCAGGCAGTCGTGATGCCTGGTGATCTGGATATCGTCTTCGAGTCGACTTGGACGGGATCTCCATCTGCGGTTTCCGCAATTTTGATCCATCTTGGATCATTCACAATGATCGCCCGGCAACTCCAGCCGGGTGGGAGGGGCTTTGTACTGTAGGTGACTGGCTCGCCTTCCTTCTTGCAATTGAATACTGCCGTTTGAGCCTCGGCAACGCCGGATGCCAGCAGCCAACCAGCAATGATGAGAAAAACCGCCTTCCACATTGCCGCCCCCATATCCGCGATGATCCGCGATGATCCGCCATTCCGAGCAGGCCAACAGGCTCCGCGAATCCATATTAGCGACTTTCGCCTCCCCGGCTAGCCCTTGTACTGCTTCAAGTTCGAAAGTGCTTTCGCCTTGCCCTCATCGGTTCTCGGGCCAGTGGATCGCCCACCATGGAAGCGGCAGCGGAGCTTGCCTGGCTCTGGCTTCGCCTGGCATGGCTGGCCGTCGCGGTGGCGAGTTGCCCCGCACTTGTTGGCCCGCTGGTACGGCCTTGCGGTGATCTTCTGGTTTCCCGCTCGCCCGGAGTCATACGCATGCGCGCACGCCCGCGATGGGAGCATTAATTCCGGCAGTGGCGCCGAAGTCAAACGCGCCCGCGCGAAATGGTCAGTTAATTCCGGCGTTGGGGCCGTAGCTTTGGGCTGGCCTACTTGGCTGTACTTTACTCCGGTCAGCTCGGCCCACTCGATCAAGATGGCGTCCAGTACCGCGCTATTGGTTGCCTCAATGCTGCGGGGCCGCTCCTGCGCCTGCCGCGCCTCGAACACCGCCAGCGCCCTCCGGCCGGGCATGTAGTCGATGCGGCGCATTGTGGCCCGCCGCTCCCTTTGCAGTTTGGCCAGATGAAGCTTGTCGCCGCTCAGGTATCGGTCGTGCATCACCCACCTCCATGCAAGGGGCGCGCTGTAATTGGTCCGTGGTGGCCCATAGATCTAGCTACCGCTTGGTAGATATCTAGAAGGTGCCCGATAGCCGGGGCACCGAAGCGAGTGAAAGCTGCCCTGTAGGACCGACCACCGGGCCACACTGCCCCGATAGTCGTACCTACTGGCGCGCTCCTTGACCCGATAGCCGGGGCGCACTGCCCCAATGACCGGGGCGAGCATCGCGTTTTCATGCCACCACGCGCAGCAGTCGCACGCACTTTCGCCACATGTTTGACGGGACCACGTTGGGCTTTACATCCAGCTTGCCGCCGCATTCCTCAATGCCCATCCAGGTGAAAGCAAAAAGTGAACACCAGTGCAGGCCACCTTGCCGGGTCTGCTCAATCAATCCAGCGGCCAGCAGCTCCAACAACGCCTTGCGCAGCGTGTCCTTGGACTTCCAGCCACGCTTGTGCATGACAGACCACGCCGCGCTCTGATCTCCGTTGTTGTAGCCATTGAATTGAGCGCCCAGATCCAGCAGAAGCGCACGCGCCTTCATGGAGAGGCCGCAGAACGCTGGACTTTCCAGCACTTCGACACTAACCCGGAAAAATGCACCGCCGGACTTGCGGCCTTTGAAGCGTTCCCGTTTCCTGGCGCTCATCGCGTGCCTCCCCGTATGGCGCCAAGCGCGCGGTGGACGCTCCCAACACCGTCGAAACAAGGCCGGCTCACCGGGAACCCTCCAGCGCAGCGCGTGCTGCATCCAACAGATCGGCCGCATCCACGACGGCCCAGTGTGGCTCGTCGGTCAAGCGCGCCCATGCTTCAAGCTGGGCCTGCGCCGCTTCCATGGCCACCGCCGCCAGATACAAGGCCGCCTCCATCGTGTAGTCTCGACTCGCACCCAGCCTGCCAGCGTGTGCGCCGTGGCCCACCTCGTGCGGGCTGCGTTGTTTATCAGGGAAGCGCATCAGCCACCTCCCCCTGCATCGCGTACTGCGCTACGCGGCTATGTGGCCGCCCTTGGTCGTCCAGCAACCGAATCAGGCGAGTCACGATGGGGTGCCCCTCCTGCCGCAACTCGAATACGCGGACGCCGGGCACGAACACGTTCAAGTCTCGCCGGGCGTCCAGCGTCGTCACTGGCCCCTTTCGCAACGCGGCCAACAGGCGCGCGCGCTGGGCAGATGCGGAAGTATCAACGATGTTCGCCTCAGGCCCGTTTTCAGCCGCCGGAGCATGCGTGTTGTTCTGGCTCATGGAGCCACCTCCTTGCCGGTGGCCTCGATCAACGCGCGAATGTCCTCGACCCGCCAGGCGGTGCAGCGCTCGCCCAGTTTGACCGGCTGCGGATAGCGGCCGGACCTCACGCCGGCCCACCAAGTGGACCGGGAGACCGGGATCAGGGCCGGGATGGCCGTGGTGTTGGTCTTGGTGTCGGCAGCACGGCCGACGATTTGGGGAAGTCGCAGGAAGCCCGTTGCGGGCAGTGGTGCAAGCTGCATATCTATATCCTTCACCGCTCCGGGATGGGCGACGTTGGACTCGAAAACTATGCTTTGAACCTACCTGCTAGTTGCAATTGCAGTCTTCAGCAGTGCAATTGCAGTTGCTTTTATTTCGTTCGCTTTTCCATGGCTTCTCCGACCTTTTTCAGATGCTCGCCAATGGTTCGGCCGGTCAGCTGCAACTCCGGCACAATGGCGGCTATCGTGTCGCCAGCCTTCATGTGCTGCGACAAATCCAAGTTCGCATGCCTTGCAAGCGCACCGATGACGCATAGCAACGTCGTGCGCTCGCGCTCATCAAGCGGTTTGTTTGCCTTGGGGGCGATCTCCGGCACAGGCACAATAGCAGCGAGATCGGCATCGTTGGAGCGAGCACGCTCCCGCACAGCCGCGAGCAGCGAAGCAGGAAAGGTGTCGAACTGCTGGGCTGCCCATTCTGCGGCAACGCTGGGAACGAAATGCCTAGCAGTGCCATACATCCGCGCCGCTGAGTCGGCGTCATCTCTTGGCACGAATGCGAGCCTCTGAGAAAGAGTGCCTCTGCGGATATCGTCCCCTGCACGCAATATCGCTATCGCTTGCTGGTCGCTTCCATTGACCCGTCCGGGATCGTTCGGCATACCGCGTTCATCGGGCACGAAGCCGCAGCACAGTGCCGCCAACTCTGCCTCGCTCCACAGGTCCTTTTTTGCCCAGTGAGGCCAGCGCTTTTCGCGTGATAGCTTGGCTTCCTCGACAAGCTGCTTGGCCTTTTCCAAGTCGTTCGATTTCGCAGCTTCAACCTGCACATTAAGCTCTGCCAAACTCATCGCCTCATAGCGTGCGCGCTGCTTTTCCATCGGCGTAGCTTCGTTGGATCGGCCTGCCATCGCTAGATCGCGCTTCCAGCTTGCTTTATCAAGCATGGCATCCACGCGCATGCCAGATAACGTGGGCACCGGGGGCGGGGCGAGCGATCCGAACTGGCGGCGCAACAGGTAGTCGATCAGTTTCTTTCGGTCGTGAATTTCCGGCATGGCGCACCCTTGCGCCCCTGAAATAGTCCCCACACCAGGCCGGCAGGGTGTCCGGCTTTTCGCCCCGTCGGGCTAGGTGCGGGTGTTCGGTGAAAGCTCAGCCCGCTTTGGCCCACAGCGGTACGACGTTGCCAACCGAGCGCAGGCCGTCCAGATAGTCGGCCCAAGCCTGCATCATGCGGACACGCTCGTGCAGGTACTGCGCTGCATGCGTGTACGCCTCGCGCACCTTGTTGGTTTCGGCGTGCGCCAGTTGCCGTTCAATGGCATCGGCGTTCCAGCCCATTTCGTTGAGCCTTGTTGCTGCCATGCTGCGGAAACCGTGGCCGGTCATCTCGTCGCCGGAATAGCCCAGCGCGCGCAGGGCTGCATTGACAGTGTTTTCCGACATGGGCCTATTGGGGCGCAGCCCAGGGAACACGTGGTGGCCGCCACCGGTCAGGGCATGCAGATCGCGCAGGATCGCCACGGCTTGGCTTGACAGGGGCACCAGGTGCGCCGCCTTCATCTTCATGCGCTCGGGCCGAATGCGCCACATGGCGGCATCCAGGTCGATTTCCGCCCACTCGGCCGCGCGCAGTTCGCCGGGGCGCACGAACACCAGCGGGGCCAACTTCAACGCGGCATGGGTCACTGGTTGTCCGCTGAAACCTTCGATGGCGCGCAGTAGCTGGCCGATCTTGGCCGGCTCGGTGACAGCGGCATGATGGCGGGCCTTGGCGGCTTTGAGCGCGCCGCGCAGGCTGGCGGTGGGATCGATCTCCGCCTTGCCTTCCAGCATGGCGTAACGGAACACCTGCCCGGCCTTGATCTTGGCGCGGGCGGCGGTTTCCAGCTTGCCGGTGGCTTCGATCTTGCGCAGGGCGTCCAGCAGCTCGCGGGGCGTGATCTCGCCAATGCTACGGCTGCCGATCTCGGGAAACAGGAAGGTTTCCAGCAGCCAGCGATTCTTCTCCGCCGTGACGCGCGCGACGGTCTGGCGGGCCATCCACTCGCGGGCCATGACCTCGAACGTCTCGCCAGCAGCCATCACCACTGCCGCCCGCTCCTGCTTGGCCTGCTTCCGTTGCTCGCCGGGGTCCACCCCAGCAGCCAGCAGCTTGCGCGCGGCGTCGCGCTTCTCCCGCGCATCGGCAAGGCCGGTATCCGGGTAAGTGCCCAGGCTCAGGGTGTTGCGCTTGCCCGTCACCGGGCGCCGGTAGTCCCACCGCCACCAGCGGGCGCCATCCGGCCGCATCAGCAGGTAGAGGCCGCCGCCATCACGCAGTTTGAGCGGGACAGCTCCGGGCTTGGTCTTGCGGATGGCGGTATCTGTCAGCGGCATGGCGGTAACTTTCGGCCTTGGCGAGCGGCAACCACCGCTGTTACCGCCAAAGCTACCGCCACCTACCGCCGGATTTCAACGCATGTCGCTGGACGCAGTTGGACCAACAGGCACAAAAAAACCCGCCAAGTTGCGGGTTTTATTGAAGTTTCTGGACGCTACTGGACATCCTGAAACAATGCACTGGTGCCGAAGGTGGGACTCGAACCCACACGCTTTTAAGGGCGGCGGATTTTGAGTCCGCTGCGTCTACCGATTCCGCCACTTCGGCGTGGCCGCGCAGTATAGCGATTTGTTGTTGAAACGAACAGTGTCAATTTGCGCCTGACGAATTCAGGTGCAAGCGGGGTCTGCAGCGCTGTGTCCAGGCAGTCCCGATATACTGGCCGACTTAGTGAAGGAGTAAGCAATGTCGGTGTTGCGTGGAGTTCGGGTACTCGTGGTCGAAAACGATGACATGAATGCCATGCTGCTCGATCTGCAGCTTGTTCAGGCGGGTGCCGTCGTCATGGGCCCGGTCGGCGAGGTGCGCGATGCTTTGCAACTGATCGACGACGACGCACCGGATATCGCAGTGCTGGACTATCGCTTGGGCAATGGCGAAACCAGCGAACCGGTCGCACGCCTGTTGTCGGAGCGCGGTATCCCGTTCGTACTGGCGACCGGCGTTGCCATCGGCAGCATCCCGAGCGGTTTCGAACGTGGCGTCATCCTGATCAAGCCGTATCTGTCCGAAGAACTGGTTGGCGCATTGTCCAAAGCGCGCGAGTCGCGCGGCGCTGAGGGCTGAGCAGCAGCACGGGCGCACCTGCCAGCCCGCCCCGGTGCGGCACGCATGCCGTCTCTAACACCCCCTCATCCTGCCACCGACGCGCTGTTTTGGGTGTACGGGCAGCGATTAGCTGAATCGCCGTTTGCGCGGTATCAGCGGCGCCGGGCCGGTTGCTACTAGAATTTGCCATCGAAGAATGACGGGCGGGTCGCTGGATGGATATCGCCGTGTCGCCGTTGGCCGGCTTGCTGCCGGAGACGAGCGAAACCGCAGCATTGCTAGCCGCGTTAGTGCATCCTGCGGACGCGCTGCTGGGCGATAGCCCTGCGCTACGCACAGCACTATCGATCTGCCTGCATGCGCAAGTTCCGATGCTGCTCGTATGGGGCCGCGACGACCGCTGCATCTACAACGATGCCTGCATTGCACGACTGGGGCCACGCCATCCGGCGGCCTTCGGGCAGCCGCTTGCGGCGCTGACCTGTGCATCCGATGGCGATGGCGAGCCAGCAGCGACAATCGCCCTGGATCTGGCGAGCTGGTCATGCAGCCCAGTGCTGCAAACGGGCGAGCAGTTGGGCGCGCTCTACATCGGCGTTGCTGTTTCAACGGCTGATGTCGACGAACAACGCCGCAGCGATGGCCGCGACAGTTTTTTATTGATGCTCGAAGACGCACTGCAGCACGTGTCCGATCCGCGGCAGATCATCGACACCAGCGTGCGCTTGCTCGGCGAGCATCTGCAGGCGAACCGTTGCGCATTCGGCCTGGTCGCTGCCGATGGCAGCACCATGCATGTCATCAGCGACCATGTGCAGGACATGCCGAGCCTGCAAGGCGATTTCCCACTGGAGGCGGCACGGGGCCTGCGCGATGCGCTGCTGGAAAACCGCCCCTGGTTCACGACCGATGCGCTGGCGCCGGGTGCGCCGGACTATGTGGCCGAGCAGTACCGCCGCTCCGGCTTGCGCGCCTCGCTGGCCATTCCGTTGCACAAGCACGACCGATTGGTGGCAGCGATCGGCGTCCATCAACGCGCACCGCGGCGCTGGCTGTCGGCGGAGATCGAACTGGTGCGATTGGTTGTGGCACACTGCTGGGAATCGATGCAACGGGCCAAGGCGCAGCAGCAACTCGCGGCCAACGAAGCGCGCCTGCGCCGCCTCGCCAATACGCTCCCGCAGATCATCTTCATCGCCGATCCGGACGGACGGCCGCACTACTTCAATCAGCGCTGGTACGAGTACACCGGCCTGGATCCTTCCAACAACGAAGATGCCGCCTGGCATCTCGCGCACACTGCCGATGGTCTGCGCCTGTCCGAGCAGGCCTGGAGCCTGGCACTGAAGGGCCAGCGCGCTCTCGAGGTGGAGTGCGAACTGCTGCGTCACGATCGGCAATCGCGCTGGCACCTGGTGCGCGCGCTACCGGTGCGCGGCGACGATGGCAGCATCAGCGAGTGGATCGGTACCTACACCGACATTCATGACCGGCGCGCATTCGAGCAGCAACTACGCGAAAGCGAAGTGCGCTTCCGTGCGCTCTGCGAGACGGTGCCAGCGATGATCTGGATGGCCGACGCGCAAGGCGATTGCGTGTACTGGAATCCGCGCTGGTACAACTTTACCGGACAGGGGGAAGACCAGGCACTAGACCAGGGCTGGTGGGATGTGATGCATCCCGACGATGCAGCACGCGTGCGGCATGCCTTCGAACAGGCACTCGAGCAACGCGGCGAATTCCTCGCCGAATACCGCGTGCGCCGCCACGACGGGCAATACCGATGGTGCATCGACACCGCATCGCCGCACTTCGCCAGCGACGGACGTTTTCTGGGGCACATCGGCTCGCTCACCGACATCTCCGAACGCAAGCACATCGAAGATGCCACCGCTTCGGACCGTGCGATCCTGAGTTTGATCACCACCGGTGCGCCGTTGCCGGTGGTGCTGGATGCGATCGCATTGAGCGTGGAGGCGCGCGGTGAAATCCCGCTGTACTGCTCGGTCATGGTGCGCGATGAGGTCCGCCATACATTGAGTTTCGGCTCGGCACCGCATTTTCCGATCGAGTACCGCGGGCACTTCGAGCCCTCGCCAATCGGGCCGGAGGGTCCGCCCTGCGCCCTGTCTGCACATCTGGGTCGTCAGGTGATCTGCAGCGATATCCAGGCCGATGCAAGCTTCAGCGCCCACCATGCGATCTCGGCGGCGATGGACGTCGCCGCGTGTTGCGTCACGCCGATCCTGGCCAGCAACGGACAGGTATTGGGCACGCTCAATATCTATTACGACCGCCCTCACCTACCGTCCTTGCGCGAGCAGGCAATGGCGCGCTCGGCTTCGCACCTGGCCGGCATCGTGATCGAACGCACCCGGGTGGATGCCAAGCTCAAGCTGTCGTTGCAGGCGGAAACCGCCGCGCGCGCGCAGGCCGAGCATGCCAACCGGGTCAAGGACGAATTCCTGGCAACGCTCAGCCATGAGTTGCGCACGCCACTCAACGCGATCCTGGGCTGGTCCCGGTTGATGCAATCGGACATCGCCGATCCGGCCAATCTGCGCCGGGGCCTGGTGATCATCGAACGCAGTGCGCGCGCGCAGACGCAGATCATCGACGACCTGCTGGATATGAGCGCGATCCTGTCCGGCAAGATCCGCCTGCAGGCCGAGCATTTCGATATCGCAGGGTTGGTGCGCAGCGCGCTGGAACTCATGCAGCCGACGGCGTTGACGCGCAAGATCGCACTGGAACTAGATGCGCCTTGCGATGGCGAATTGTGGTTCTTCGGCGATGCCGGGCGACTGCAGCAGGTGCTGACCAACCTGCTCAGCAATGCGCTGAAGTTCACCCCTGCCGGCGGCACGGTGCGAGTGACGATGGACGTCGAAGACGAGCGCCTGCGCCTGTGCGTACAGGACACCGGGATCGGCATTGCGGCGGATTTTTTGCCGCATGTGTTCGACCGCTTTCGTCAGGCCGATGCAGGCACTACCCGGCGCGTGGGCGGCCTGGGGTTGGGCCTGTCGATCTCGCGTCAGTTGGTGGACCTGCATGGCGGCAGCCTGGGCGCCTCCAGCGCGGGCGAAGGCCAGGGCGCGCTATTTACCATCGTGTTGCCGTTCCAGCACGGGGTCAGCGACCTGCGCCCTGCCTCGGCAGATACCACCCACGTGGGCGCGCTGCCGGACGAGTGCCGCGACCGCCTGGCTGGTGTGCGCGTCCTGCTGGTCGACGACGATCAGGATTCGCGCGAAGCGGTGATGCAGTTCCTGATGCTGGCCGGCGCGCAGGTGCAGGCTGCCGGGTCGGTGGACGCGGCCGAGCACTGCCTGGCGAACGCGCACTTCGATGTGTTGGTCAGCGATATCGCGATGCCGTTGCGCGATGGCTACGATCTGATCCGCACGGTGCGTTCGGGCCGCGCCGATCTGCCACGGCATATTCCGGCCGTCGCCCTCACCGCCTATGTCCGCGAAGAAGACCGCGACCGCGCGGTAGTGGCCGGCTTCGATGCGCACATGGGCAAGCCGGTGGAACCACCCGTCCTGGTCGATCTGATCGAACGCGTGATCTTGCCGACGCGCAGTACGAGATGAGGCCTGATAGCGCCAGAGCATGGCTGGCCAGCACCTTGTCGTTGATCGACCAAATCAACGAAACCTCGCGGCATCGGGTACGTTCACTTTCTACAGCGCTGAGAGAGTGAAAAGCTTGCTTGGCCGAATGCGCGGTGCCCTCGCCGCTCGCAGGACACGCCGTGAACCCGTCCTTGGGGGCTCGATGGCGGCATCCGTGCCGCCAACGGTCCTGCAAGCGGCAAGGACACCGCACCAGACAGTTTGCCGGGCCTGTTGAAAAGCGAGGAACACCGCGTCGTTGGTTGTTAGCTGCTTTGAAAACTCTGCATACCGACCAACTCTACTGGTCCTTGCCCGCTCACCGTCGCGGGACCCTTGGCGGCATGGATGCGCCAAGGAGCTTACAAGGACGTACTTGCAGCGTGTCCTGCGATGGTGAGCGGGCAAGGGCCCTGCAGCCAAGCCGCAGATCCCCCCAAGGACCTTGGGCGGCATACCCGCTACCAAAGAAACCAACTAGGGGGGCTCGACACCTATCTCATCATGATCTGCGGCTAAGACATCTAAGCCAAACCGCAGATCAGCCTATTACGACGTTAGATCCATGCCACGCCACCGAACCACGCCGATCAACCAAACCATCAAAAGCGCGACTTAGCTACGTTTGGCACGCGCGAATGCCGCTGCCAGCGCATTGTCTGCCGGCGGTGCGGTGATCCGCGGTTTGCTGTTGGCCTGCGCCTGACCGCGTCCACCACCATCGCGCCTGCCCTGCCCCGGACCGCTGCCGCGAGCGTCGCGCGGTTGCGCAGAGCCATCCGCCGCTGGCGGCGTATCGGACAAACGGCAGGTCAGCGCGATGCGCTTTCGCGCCACATCCACTTCCAGCACCTTGACCTTGACGATGTCGCCGGCCTTGACCACATCGCGCGGATCCTTGACGAAGGTTTCCGACAACGCCGAGATGTGCACCAGTCCATCCTGATGCACGCCGATATCGACGAACGCACCGAACCCGGCCACATTGCTGACCACACCTTCGAGCACCATGCCCGGTTTGAGGTGCTTGATGTCCTCGATGCCCTCGGCGAACTGCGCCGCCTTGAACTCAGGCCGCGGATCGCGGCCGGGTTTTTCCAGCTCCTTGAGGATGTCGCGCACCGTCGGCACACCGAATTGGTCGTCTGTGAACATCTCCGGCTTCAGGCCACGCAGAAAACTGCCGTCGCCCAGCAATGCCTTGATCGGCTTGCCGGTGCTGCTCACGATGCGCTCGACCACCGGATACGCTTCCGGATGCACCGCCGACACGTCCAGCGGCTCGTCGCCATCGGCAATGCGCAGGAAACCGGCGCATTGCTCGAAGGTCTTGTCGCCCAGCCGCGGCACCTTGAGCAAGTCCTTGCGACGCTTGAACGGGCCATTGTCGTCGCGGTGACGCACGATATTTTCCGCTACCGTGCCCGACAACCCGGACACGCGCGACAACAACGCCGCCGAGGCGGTATTGACGTACACACCGACCGCGTTGACGCAATCCTCCACCCGCGCTTCCAATGCCTTGGCCAGCCGGTATTGATCCACATCGTGCTGGTACTGGCCCACGCCGATCGCCTTGGGCTCGATCTTCACCAGTTCGGCCAATGGATCCTGCAGACGGCGCGCGATCGACACGGCACCACGCAGCGATACATCCAGATTCGGAAATTCCTTGGCCGCGAACTCCGAGGCCGAATACACCGATGCGCCCGCCTCGCTCACCACCACCTTCTGTAATTTGGCCGCGCCGCACAGCGCAATCGCCTCACCGGCCAGCTTGTCGGTCTCGCGGCTGGCGGTGCCGTTGCCGATCGCGATCAGCTCCACGTTGTGCTGCATGCACAATTTTTTGATGGTCTGCAGCGACTGATCCCACTGCCGCTTCGGCTCGTGCGGATAAATCGTTTCGGTGGCCACCAGCTTGCCGGTGGCATCGACCACGGCGATCTTGCAACCGGTACGGATGCCCGGATCCAGCCCAAGCACCACGCGCGGGCCTGCCGGCGCCGCCAGCATCAGGTCCTTGAGATTGTCGCCAAACACCGCGATCGCCTCGGCCTCGGCCTTTTCGCGCGCCTGATTGAACAGGTCCAACAGCAAGTGCATATGCAGCTTGGCGCGCCAGGTCAGCCGGCACGCATCCAGCAACCAGCGATCGGCCGGACGGCCTTCGTTGGAGATACCGGCATTGCGCGCCACGCGGCCTTCGGCGTACTGGTGCCCGGCCTCGGCGTCGCTGCCCGGATCCAGATCCAGGTACAGGATTTCCTCGCGGCGTGCGCGAAACAGCGCCAGCAGGCGGTGCGAGGGAATCTTCGCCAGCGTTTCGGCGTGATCGAAGTAATCGCGATACTTGGCACCGGCCTCTTCCTTGCCCTCGGCGACCCGTGCGCGGATCACGCCGTTGTCACCTAGCCAGCTGCGCAGCTCACCGACCAGTGCGGCATCTTCACCCCAGCGCTCCATCAGGATGGCGCGCGCGCCTTCCAGCGCCGCCTTGCTGTCTGCAACGCCCTTTTCGGCATCGATGAAGGCTGCCGCGGCCACGTCCGGGGACTGCGTCGGGTCCGCCAACAGGCCATCGGCCAATGGCTCCAGCCCGGCTTCGCGCGCGATCTGTGCGCGGGTGCGGCGCTTGGGCTTGTAGGGCAGGTACAGGTCTTCCAGCCGCGACTTGGTGTCGGCCGCCACGATCTCGTTGCGCAATTCGTCGCTGAGCTTGCCCTGCTCGCCAATGCTGGACAGGATCGCCGCGCGGCGCTCTTCCAGCTCGCGCAGATAGGTCAGGCGCGTTTCCAGATTGCGTAGTTGCGTATCGTCCAGGCCGCCGGTCACTTCCTTGCGGTAGCGGGCGATGAAGGGGACGCTGGCGCCCTCGTCGAGCAGGACGATGGCGGCGTGCGCCTGGGCGGGTTGGGCACCGATCTCATCGGCGATGGTGCGAGCAATCTGCTGGGCAAGCTGGCTATCGTGCATGACGGCGCGGCGTGAACCGCTTCACTGAAAAATGCATTTTCGCAGTGCCGGCCCGCCACGGAAACCCGTTGACAACGTCGCCGTAAACCTATGCAGCCGCGCTCAGCTGACCTGACGTGCGTAATGGGTGGCGGCACGTTCGACCAGAATGCTTTCCTGCAGCGATTCCAGCGCCATCACGCGCACCTTGCCCATATCCTTCAGCGGCACCATGCGTTCGACATACACCTCCGGGCCAGCATCGGTCATCGCACGCGACTTGCTGAAACCGTAAGGCACCACGCCCTTGTCGCCATCTTTACTGCCACCGACGTACAGGACAATCGACATACCCACACCCTCTTCTGCTGCTGTTGCTGCGTTGTGGCGGGAGGATACCCAGCGCGCCGTGAGGAGCTTTCCACGCACGTTAACGCCGGCTGTTTGCCGTTTGGTGACGGTGGCAAGGCCGGACTCGCCTCACGGCCGCTTCACCCCGCTTGGCCGTCAATCGCCATCCGCCTGCTCGCTGATCGACACCGCATGGACCTCAAAAGTGGCTACCCGTTCTGGTCGATCCGCAACGGGTTGATGCGCGCCTACCCGCGCCTGGAGCAAGACACCCAATGCGAGGTCGCCATCGTCGGTGGTGGCGTCACCGCCGCGCTGATCGCGCACGAATTGCTGCGCCACGGCCATGAAGTCGTAGTGATCGAACAGCGCTACATCGGCTGGGGGAGCACCTCGGCCAGCACCGCCTTGCTGCAGTACGAAATCGATACGCCGATGATCGAACTGGCCAAGCAGTACGGCATGTCCGCCGCGGCGCTGGCGTATGGCGCCTGCGCGCAAGCCATCCTCGACCTCCAGGGCTTGTGCAATACCCTCGGCGGCACCGACTTCACGCGCCAGGACAGCCTGTACTACGCCAGCCGCTCGCGCGACATAAAAGACCTGCGCAACGAGCTGGAGACCCGCAAGGCGCACAAACTGCCGGTGGAATGGATCGAACGCGAGCCGCTCTGGCACAACTACGGCGTGCATTCGGATGGCGCGATCCTGAGCCGCCTGGCCGCCAGCGTGGACCCGTACCGCCTCTGCTACCGCCTGTTTTCCGAGTGCGAGCAGTACGGCGCACGCATCCACGACCGCACCGCCATCGCCTCGATCGAACCGCACGACCCGCACGTCGACCTGCGCACCGAAGACGGTGTGAGCGTGCGTGCCCGTCACGTGATCCTGGCGGCCGGCTATGGCAACCAGCGCTGGCTCTCACAGCCGGTGGCGCGCAATCGCAGCAGCTACGCCTTCGTGACCGACCCCCTGCACGACAGCGATATGGGCGCGCTCAAGCACACCATGATGTGGGAAACCGCGCGCCCGTATCTGTACGTGCGCAGCACACCGGACGGGCGCGTGGTCGCTGGCGGAGAAGACGACAACATCGACCTTCCCGCGCGCCGCGACGCACGCGTGCAGAGCAAGCTCAAGACGCTGCTGAAGAAAATTGGCAAGACCATGCCCGATATGCGACTGCGCCCAGCGTTCGCATGGGCCGGCACTTTCGCTGAGACTGCCGATGGATTGCCGTTCTTCGGGCCGCATGCCGAACTCGGGCCGCGCGTGTCGTTCGCGATGGCCTATGGCGGCAACGGAATTACCTATAGCGCCATTGGTGCGGGCTTATTGCGCGCACAACTGGAGGGCACGCCTCATGCGCTGTCCGGATTGTTCGGCTTCTCGCGCCTGGGCTGAGGCCCCCACGGCCACCAACCATGGCCATGCATCGCATACGTATCGGCAGCCCGCTCCAGCGGGTTGCGCACGTGGATGCCGCCGCACAGAAAATACACGGGCAAAAACAGTGGCCCCAGCAGCATGTACTGATAGACATGCGCGCGTTCGTGGTCGCCCAAGCGCACCGGTGGATGCTGGCAACGGCCTGCAGCGTGCGCGTAGGTCCTGCACTGCAGGTCGAGCGATGCACCTTTCAGCAGGATCACGTTGCCCAATGTCATCGCGCCACCCGGGCCCCATGGCCAGGCGTGAAAGACCACGGCGCGTTCCTGCGGCGACCAGACGGGACGCGCACCAAAACTCCACCCGGCCGCGCCGATCGCGAGCCCGATCAAGGTATTGGGCAGCGTCCATACCGCGCCAAGCGCCTGCAATGCAGGCAGCCCGCGCATTACCGGCTTCAATCGGCCTGGTTGGGGATCAGCAGCCACAGGATCAGATAGACCAGGATGCCGGGAAACGCGGCCGAGGCGATCGACACGATCACAAACAAAATGCGCAGCAGCGTGGAGCTCCAGCCAAAACGGCGCGCAATGCCGCCAACGACGCCGGCGATCATGCGGTCGTTGAGGGAGCGGGACAGCGTGGTGGTAGACATGGCAAAACTCCTGCAGAACGTAGCCAACAGTCTAGAAAACGCGGCCGCTGCGGATCGTGACGGCCGTCTGGCCTGCTCAGCGCAGCGTCATCTGCACGGCGTGCAGGCAGCGATCTCAGGCATTGCCGCCACGTGCCTGCAGCCAGCGATGGATTGCCACCGGAACCTCGCGCTGCGCACGCCCGGAGACGTAGATTCCGATATGCCCGCCACGGAAACTCAGTTCGCTGTAGTCGTCGCTGCCGACCAGCCCTCCTAGCGCCCGTGAAGCGTCCGGCGGCACCAGGTGGTCGTGTTCGGCGTAGATATTCAGCACCGGCATGTCGAGCGCCTGCAGATCGACTGCCTGCCCCCCGATGCTCACCTGCCCGGTGACCAGCCCGTTGCGCTGATAGAACACCGTGACGAATTCGCGGAAAGCCTCGCCCGCCAGGTCGGGCGAATCGAAGATCCACTTTTCCATGCGCAGAAAATCTTCCAGCGCCTGCTTGTCGTCGAGGATGTCGAGCAGGCCCACGTACTTCTGCAGGTTGAGCCGGAACGGCTTGAGCATCAGGTAACTGGCGTTCATCAGATCCGCGGGCACGTTGCCCATGGTGTCCACGAACAGATCCACATCGACCATGCGTGCCCAGTTGGACAGCATGTTGTCGGGAGTATGGAAATCCACCGGCGTCACCATGGTGATCAGGTTGCGCACTTTGTCGCGCTGCAGCGCGGCGTAGCACAACGAGAACGTTCCGCCCTGACAGATGCCGAGCACATCCACCGCTTCCAGCCCGGACTGCGCGCGCAGATGATCCACCGCGCCGTCGATGTAGCGCAGCAAATAATCTTCCAGGGTGAGGTAGCGCTCGGAGCGGTCCGGGTAGCCCCAATCCAGCACGTAGACGTCCTGGCCGTGACTCAATAGCCCTTTCACCAGCGAGCGATCCGCCTGCAGATCGACCATGTAGGGGCGATTGACCAATGCATAGACGATCAGCAGCGGCGTCTTGGCCACCGGCGCCTGCTCGCCGATGAAGCGATATAGCACCACCTTGCCGTCGCGCCAGATTTCTTCGCGCTCGGTGACGCCGTAATCCACATCGTCCACGCCCGGCAGCAGCTTGAGCCCTTCGCGCAACTTGCGTTGCATCGACAGGGTTTCCTGCATCAGGTCTTCGGCGCTGAATCCCAACGGACCTTTCATGCCTGCGCTCCACGTTTTTTAGCTGCGGCAGGTTTGCGGGCCGCAGGCTCGGGCGAGGATGTCGCGCCACCATGCTTCTTGGGCGAGGTCGTTTTCGTCGGCTTAGAAACGGCTGGCGCCTTTTTCGGAGCCGCCTTTTTCGTCGCGGTCTTGTCGACGGGCGCCTTCTTCGATGCACCCTGCTTGACTGCCCGTTCTGCCCCGGCCGGCCGCGCGACAGCGCTGGCCCCGGCGGACGACGCGCGCTTGCCCGCTGCCGGTGTCACCGGTGCAGGCTGCGCCGCTGCAGCGGGCTTGCTCGCCGGCGAGGCTGCGTTACGCAGCATCCGCCTGACCAGGCGTTCCAGTTCGGCAATGCGGCGATGCGCGGCGTCCATCTCCGAACGTGTGGGCATGCCGAAGCGTTCGCTGAGTTGCTCGACCTCTTCCTGCAGCGCAGCGCGCAGGCGCATGTGCGCGTTGGCAAAGCCGCCGTACACCTTGCGGAACTGCTCCGACAAGGCAACATCGGCATAGGACTCTTCGGCCGCTTCGATCCATAGATCGAACAGGGCGCGGGCGCTGGTCAACTGGCTGCCGCTGCTCTCGTGCTCGCTCAGCCTGGACGCGAAGCGCGCAAACGCCTGCTCGATCGCCGCCTTGAGTTGCTCGCCATAGGCCTCCGACTGGGCCTGGAACTCCTGCTGCGCGCGTGCCAGTTTCTGCAGGCGCGACTGGTGGTTGCGGTTCAACCCGAACGCCGGCATGTCCAGCCAAGGCGCATTTTCCTCGCGCCACTTTTGCAGCGCTTGCGCCGCGTCCTGCAGCCACGGGTCGAACCCGCCCGGGCTGCCGCCGCGCAGCGAACCCAGCGTCCACTGCATCAGCTGCTCGCCCTGCCCTTGTACGGCCTGGCGCCAGGCATCGGCGACTTCATTGGCCGAGGTGTCGCGCCCGGCAAACTGCGCGGCCACCTGCTGCATGGTGCCAAACCAGTCGCCGGCCTGGGTGCGAAAGCGGTCGATGGCCTCCTGCGCCTGTGGGGCGGCCTGGGTGGGCAGCAATTGCGACCACCAATCCACGGCCTTGCGCCAATCCTGCGGGGCGTCGCTACCGGACGTGGGCGGTGGTTGTTGCGCAGCGGCGCCGGCCTGGCCGTGGCGCATGGCATCTCCCCAGGCAGCCCAGTATTGGCGCGCCTTGTCGTCGAAGTTGCCGTTGTCCGAACCGCTGCTTGCCATCATCCCATCCAGTGACCTCTACCCAGCCATCCTACCGCGTGCGTAGCGGTGTGCCGCTCAGGGTTTGGGGATACGCAGCGTCTTGCTGATCATCAGCGAGCCGGACACCGCAAACAGCAGCACCAGCGGATGCAACTGCCAAGGCCCCAGCTGCCATTGGCCCCACCACAAGGTGTCGCCGATATGCCCGCTGCTGGCGGCAACCGCGAGCAGGATCACCAGTACCAGGCTGGTCGGAATGGGCGTGCCTTCGAAGTACGGCACCTTGTCGGCCTCGCCAGCGATCTCTTCGGCAGTGACGTTGTAGCGCGCCAGCCGGCTGACCCCGCAGCAGACGAAATAGCTCAGCACCAGCCAGTCCCAACCGCCGCGCATGCCGCAGGCATAGCCCAGCGCCGCCGGCGCCACGCCGAAGGAGATCACGTCCGCCAACGAATCCAGTTCGCGGCCCAGCGTGGAAGACGCTTTGCGCCAGCGCGCCACGTGCCCATCCAGCGCATCGAACACGAACGCCAGCGGGATCAATGCCATGCCAAGCAGCAGATCGCCGCGATGCCCCTCTTGCAGAAACCGCATGGCCGCAAACACCGCGCCGGTGCCGCAGAACGCGTTGGCAAGCGTGAACCAGTCCGCGAGTTGGAAATCGCGCAGCATCGAAAAATGGCGTTTCATGCGGAACCTAAGGTGAGCAAGACACAAAGGGTAACGCGCGCGCGCCATGCAGGCGACCGTTTCGCTGCACTCGGCTAGGCTGGCGATCCGCGTGACCGCTCCCGGCCGCGCACGACTTCACGAGGACATCCGATGCACAGCATCCTGATCACCGGCGCGGGCAGCGGCATTGGCGCCGGTATCGCCACCCAACTAGCGGCCGACGGCCATCATCTGCTCGTCAGCGATGTGCAGCTGGCGGCCGCCGAGCGCACGGCGGATGCGTTGCGCCAGGCAGGCGGCTCGGCGGAGGCGCTGGCGTTGGACGTGACCGATGCAGACAGCATCGCGCAGGCACTGGCCAATGCATCACGCGCCCCGCAGGTACTGGTGAACAACGCCGGCCTGCAGCATGTGGCCGCACTTGAGGAGTTCCCGATGCAGCAGTGGGCGCTGCTGGTGGATGTGATGCTCACCGGCGCCGCACGCCTCAGTCGCGCCGTGCTGCCCGGCATGCGCGCGGCCGGCTATGGCCGCATCGTCAATATCGGCAGCATCCACTCGCTGGTGGCCAGCCCATACAAAAGTGCGTATGTGGCCGCCAAGCATGGCCTGGTCGGCCTGGCCAAAGTCATCGCGCTGGAAACCGCCGATTGCGACATCACCATCAACACGCTGTGCCCCAGCTATGTGCGTACGCCGCTGGTGGAACGGCAGATTGCCGATCAGGCGCGCATCCGCGGCATCACCGAGGACGCCGTGGTGCGCGATGTGATGCTCAAGCCGATGCCCAAGGGCGCCTTCATCGACTACGACGAGCTGGCCGGCACCGTGGCGTTTCTGATGTCGCATGCCGCGCGCAATATCACCGGGCAAGCCCTCGCCATCGATGGGGGCTGGACGGCACAATGATCACGCTGGCGAAATTTTGACCAGCCGCCACGCGTACCAGATGGCATAAGGGGGCCGCGCACTTGTCCACAGACTTGCGCAGCGTCCATCCACAGGGGGTGTGGAGAAGTGGGCGAGGCCTGCCGTTCCGCGGAAAACCGAGAGGCTCCCCGACGCTCAATGTTCAATGCCGCACGGTTGAGCCTGGCTGACATTGGGTGCTGCGCTGCTAGCCAGCACGGCTCGCCGATCGGACGTCAAGCGCTGGTGCGCCGATCTATCTCCCGCACCGAGGACGTCGATCTACAGCAGTCGGGCCCGGCTAGATATCTGCCGGCGCAGTGCCGGCGGCACGCACTCCACGTGCCGTGCACGTGCAGCGATCAGATCCGCGAATATGTCCACGACTGCATGCGCCCGTCGCGATACGGCATGACGCCGTGGAACGGGCGCGGGTCGCCATCAAATACCAGCGGCAGGAAATTGCGGTCGCCTTCCCACATCGGCACCTGATCCATCCGCTCGATCGCGATCCACTCCAGCGTCCCCTCCAGATTGGAGGTGTGCGGTGTGCCCTCGAAGCTGTGGATCAGGAACACGAAGCCCAGCCAGTCTTCGCCCTGCTTGCCGAAGCCCGGCCAGCTGATGGTGCCGCGCAACTGCATCCGGCCGCAGTCGACGCCGGCTTCCTCGCGTATCTCGCGGCGCATGCAAGCCAGCACGTCTTCGTCCGGCTCCATCTTGCCGCCCAGGCCGTTGTATTTGCCCAGATGCTGGTCGCCGGGGCGGGCATTGCGATGGATCATTAGCACCTGGGTGCCGTCCGGCGACAACAGGTAGCCGAGCGTGGCGACAATCGGGGTATAGGGCATGGCATGCGATCTGACACGAAGCGCATCAGTATGACTGAAGCGGCACGCGGCGCCGCACGCGGCGGCAACGCCGGCTCAGCCGACGGCGGCCTGCGGGTTCGGGCGCGGCCGTGCCACGCGGTCGGTATCCAGGTGCAGGGTCGCAACGCCGTGTCCGCGTTCGGCCAGGTACTCCAGCCACTTGCCCAGGAACGTATTCATGCGCATGCGGTGGCTGATCAGCTCGGCCGGCGGCGGGAACATGCCCATCACGTCCTGCCAGCGCCGACCGACATAGCAATGCGTGGTCTCGGCCTGGCGCGCATCGCGGTACAGCCGTACATACGCCGACGGGTCCGGCTCGCCGGTGACCGGGTCGCACAGGTCGTAAGTCAGGCGCAGTTCCACCGTGTAGCGGTGGCATTCGATCACGTCCAGCCGCAGGTTCAGGCCATCGCCGATCGAGGACACGTACGAGCCCGGCGCCAGATCGGCCGGGGCAAATAACCGGGTCAGATGTTGGAAGTTTTCTGCATACAAGCCCATCAGCCAGCCGAAGCGGCTCAGTTTGGGAATGCGTTCGAGTTTGCTCAGTGCTTGCGCCATGGACCGATCCTACACGCTGCGCCGCCGCACGGGCAGCATTGACGGGGGCCCAACGACAGGCCTACCTTGGTGGAGCACTGCCCCGCCCGCTTTGCTCTCCCAGCCGCCGCGCAATGGCATCGTTAGCTCTCATTCGATGCGCACGCTCGCAAGACCCGCGAGGCGGCTGCCAAGCCTGATCCCCGATCAAAACATCTCGCGCTGCAAGCCCAGAGTGGACAACACCTTGCTGGAGATTTCTTCGATCGAGGTATTGGTGGTGCTGAGCGAGGGAATGCGCTCCATCTGGAACATGCGCTCGGCGATCGCCACTTCGCGCCGGCAGGTCTCTGCCGCGCTGTAGCGCGAATTGGCGCGCCGCTCCTGACGAATTTGCTGCAACCGCTCAGGATCAATGGTCAAGCCGAACAACTTGCTGCGGTAATTACGCAACCGCGGGGGCAACTGCTCGTTTTCCAGATCTTCGTCGGTGAGCGGATAGTTGGCGGCGCGAATGCCGTAATGCAAGGCCAGATAGATGCAGGTCGGTGTCTTTCCCGCGCGCGACACCGCCACCAGGATCACATCGGCCTCGTCGTAATTGAGCGCAATGCCATCGTCATGACTCAGCGCGAAGTTCATTGCGTTGATGCGGCGGTGATAGGTTTCGAAGTCGACCATGCCGTGCGCGCGGCCCACACGCGAATGACGCGGCGCATTGAGCTCGCGCTCCAGCGGCTCGATGAAGGGTGCGAACACATCCAGCATCAGCGCGCCACTTTCGGCCAGGATCATGCTCAATTGTGGATCGACGCATGAATTGACCACGACCGGGCGCACCTGGTACCGCTCGCCTGCGGCGCGCACGCGCATGGCCGCATCGCGCGCCTTATCTGCATCATCGATGAACGACATACGGTCGGTGACGAAGTTGAAACCGCTGAACTGCGTGAGCAGGCTATGCCCAATCGTTTCAGCGGTGATACCGGTTCCATCGGAGACGTAAAACACCGGCCGAATTGTTGACATCAAGACCACCTCTTTGAACTGGTGTCCAAAACTTACGGATTCATGCTTGTGCAGGTTCCGCTGTGCACTGCATCATAGCGGCTTCTTCCTACGGTCGCGGCCATTCAGCCCGCTCGGGCGATGGCCTTACGGAGCATCGCGCTTGAACGAGAATATCCTGTGGTTGCATGAGCTACGCCTGGCCGACCTGGCCCGCGTGGGCGGTAAAAATTCCTCGCTTGGCGAGATGATCGGCAACCTGGCTGGGTTGGGCGTCTCGGTTCCTGGTGGATATGCGACCACCGCGGAAGCTTTCAAGGACTTCATCGCGCACAACGATCTGTCCAAGCGCATCTTCGACAGGCTGGCAACGCTGGATGTCGAAGACGTCAATGCACTCACGCTGGCCGGCAAGGAAATCCGCGGCTGGGTGATCGATGCCCCACTGCAGCCGGACCTGGACCGCGACATCCGCAGCGCCTACGCCCAGTTGTGCGCCGAGAACGGCGGCGGCGACGTTGCCGTGGCCGTGCGCTCCTCGGCAACCGCCGAGGACCTTCCGGACGCCTCGTTCGCAGGCCAGCAGGAGACCTTCCTCAATGTGACCGGCGCCGACGATGTGGTGCACAAGGTCAAGGAAGTGTTCGCCAGCCTCTACAACGATCGTGCGATTGCCTATCGCGTGCATCACGGCTTCAAGCATGAAGACGTGTTCCTGTCGGCCGGCGTGCAGTTGATGGTGCGCTCGGGCGTAGGCGCGGCAGGCGTGTTGTTCACGCTGGACACCGAATCCGGTTTCCGCGACGTGGTGTTCGTCACATCGAGCTTCGGCCTGGGCGAAATGGTCGTGCAGGGCGCGGTCAACCCCGACGAGTTCTATGTCTACAAGCCCACGCTCACTGCAGGCAAGCCGGCGATCCTACGCCGCTCGCTCGGCAGCAAGGCCATTCGCATGGTCTATTCGGATGTGCCCGGCGAACGGGTGCGCACCGAAGACACGCCGGTGGAAATGCGCAGCACCTTCTCGATCAGCGACGAAGACGTGCAGGAACTGTCCAAGCAGGCACTGGTGATCGAAAAGCATTACGGCCGCCCGATGGACATCGAGTGGGCCAAGGACGGGGTCAGCGGCAAGCTGTTCATCGTGCAGGCGCGTCCGGAGACGGTGAAGTCGCGCAGCCATGCGACCCAGATCGAACGGTTTGCGCTGGAAGCCAAGGGCGCCAAGATCCTGGCCGAAGGCCGCGCCGTCGGTGCCAAGATCGGTAGCGGCGTGGCACGCGTGGTGCGCTCGCTGGACGACATGAATCGCGTCCAGCCTGGCGATGTGTTGATCGCCGACATGACCGACCCCGATTGGGAGCCGGTGATGAAGCGCGCCTCTGCCATCGTCACCAACCGCGGCGGCCGCACCTGCCATGCAGCGATCATCGCGCGTGAGCTCGGCGTGCCGGCGGTGGTGGGCTCGGGCAATGCCACCGACGTGCTCAGCGACGGCCAGGAAGTGACGGTCAGTTGCGCCGAAGGCGACACCGGCTTCATCTACGAGGGCCTGCTGCCGTTCGAGCGCACCACCACCGATCTGGGCAACATGCCACCTGCCCCGCTCAAGATCATGATGAACGTGGCAAACCCGGAGCGGGCCTTCGACTTCGGCCAGTTGCCCAATGCCGGCATTGGTCTTGCGCGTCTTGAGATGATCATCGCCGCGCACATCGGCATCCACCCGAACGCGCTGCTGGAATACGACAAGCAGGACGCCGACGTCTGCAAGAAGATCGACGCCAAGATTGCCGGTTACGGCGATCCGGTGAGCTTCTACGTCAATCGCCTGGCCGAAGGTATCGCCACGCTGACCGCGTCGGTTGCGCCGAATACGGTGATCGTCCGTCTGTCGGACTTCAAGTCCAACGAATACGCCAACCTGATCGGCGGTTCGCGTTACGAGCCGCATGAAGAAAACCCGATGATCGGCTTCCGCGGCGCCAGCCGTTATGTCGATCCCTCCTTCACCAAGGCGTTCGCGCTGGAGTGCAAGGCGGTGCTGAAGGTGCGTAACGAGATGGGCCTGGACAACCTCTGGGTGATGATCCCGTTCGTGCGCACGCTGGAAGAAGGTCGCAAGGTGATCGAAGTGCTGGAGCAGAACGGGCTCAAGCAAGGAGAGAACGGGCTGAAGATCATCATGATGTGCGAGCTGCCGTCCAACGCGCTGCTGGCCGACGAGTTCTTGGAGATCTTCGACGGCTTCTCGATCGGCTCCAACGACCTGACCCAGCTCACCCTGGGCCTGGATCGCGATTCGTCGATCGTCGCGCACCTGTTCGACGAGCGGAACCCGGCGGTGAAGAAGCTGCTGTCGATGGCGATCAAGTCGGCGCGCGCCAAGGGCAAGTACGTGGGTATCTGCGGCCAGGGGCCGTCCGACCACCCGGAGCTGGCCGAGTGGCTGATGCAGGAAGGAATCGAATCGGTGTCGTTGAATCCCGATACCGTGGTCGACACCTGGCTGCGTCTGGCCAAGCTCAAGAGCGAGGGCTGATGGGACCTATGGGTGCAATGTGGGCGGCAGCTGCAGGAGCAGCTGCTGCAAAACCGGTTGCGGCAGCAGGAGCGGCAGCCGCCAAGCCGGCCGCGACCAGCGAGCCGGCCTTCAATTGGGCCGCCATCCCGTGGGCGCAGTACGCGGTCAATTGGGGGGTGGCACTGCTGATCGTCGTGGTCGGCATGTGGCTGGCCCGGCAACTCAGTCAATGGTTGCACCGCGCGCTTACCCGCGCACGCGTCGAGATCACGCTCACCAACTTCCTGCGCAACGTGATGTACGCGTTGTTGCTGGTGTTGGTCTTCGTCAGCGCGTTGAGTCAGATCGGTGTGCCACCGACCTCACTGATCGCAGTGCTCGGCGCAGCAGGCCTGGCGGTCGGCCTTGCGCTGAAGGATTCGCTGTCCAACATCGCTGCTGGCGTGATGCTCATCGTGCTGCGGCCTATGCGCGATGGCGACCACGTATTGATTGCCGGCCAGGAAGGCATCGTCGACGAGATCCGGATCTTCCAGACCAGGATCCGTTCGTTCGATGAACGCATGATCACCCTGCCAAACAGCACGATTACCACTGCCCCCATCGTCAACTACAGCACCTTGCCCAACCGCCGCCTGGAAGTGACGGTCGGCGTGGGCTATGAAGACGATCTGAAGAAAGCGCAGCAGTTGTTGCTGCAGATCGCCAAGGACAACCCGAACATCCTGGAGTCGCCTGCACCATTCGTGCAGGTGACCAACCTGGGCGAGAGTACGGTCGACCTGATGTTGTTCGCGTATGCGACCAACGGCAACTTCGGCGCCGCCAAGAGCACCACGCTGGAGCAGATCCGCAACCAGTTGCTGGAAAACGGACTCAACATCCCCTACCCGCAGCGCGACCTGCACGTGTATCACCACGATGCCGATGGCAAGCCGATCTCCGGCCTGTTGCTGAAAGGCATCGCCGACGATGGCGACCTGAGCAAGGGGCCGTCGCTGGCGCGTTGATGCGGCGTCCCCAGCATTACCGCAGTAAAAAAACCAGAGGCCGCATCGATTGATGCGGCCTTTTTGTGAGTGTGGATAGCTCAGGCTCGTATGTGCGGGGATGCGCAGAGCGATGCTGAGAGTGCTTCAAGTGCACCCACTGCACACTTCATCCGACGACACGATCCACCCTGCTGCTCGAACTTCAGTGCGCAACACATGCCTGCGGATTCTCAGTTCTCCACACCCGCTGCGGTATCGCCACCAAGCGCACCCATGAACTGACGATAGTGGCGCAACTCGTCGATCGAATCGCGCACATCGCTCAGGGCGGTATGGGCCGAACTCTTGGCGAACCCGTTGGCCACCGTCGGCGCCCACCGTCGCGCGAGTTCCTTGATGGTGGACACATCCAGGTTGCGGTAATGGAAATAGCGCTCCAGGCGCGACATCTGGCGGTGCAGGAAGCGGCGATCCTGGCAGATCGAGTTGCCGCACATCGGCGAGGCGCCGGCACGGATCCACTCGCTCAGGAATGCAACCGTCTGCGCTTCGGCCTGCGCGTGGGTCACCTGACTGTCGATCACGCGCTGCCACAGACCCGAACGGCGATGTTGATTGCGGTTCCATTCGTCCATCGCTTCCAGGGTTTCCAGCGGATGCGCAATGGCCAGTTCCGGTCCCTCGGCAAGCACGTTCAACTGCGCATCGGTCACGATGGTGGCGATCTCGATGATGGAATCGCGATCGGTATCCAGGCCGGTCATTTCCAGATCGATCCAGATCAGTCGGTCGTTGCCTGCAAGGTTCTCTGCCATATCGCCGTCCTGTGGAGGCCGTCGCCGGCCGGATGCTGAAGAGGGCGCGCATCATACCGCGGCCACGTCGCTCAGGGCGCAAGTGGCGGCTTGCCGCGCTTGGCCCTGAAGTAATTGGTCAGCCGCAAGCTCGCCTGGGCCGCCAGCACGCCACCGCACACCTGCACGCGATGATTGTGGCGCGGGTCGGCCAGCAGGTCGAAGACGCTGCCACAGGCGCCGGTCTTGGGATCGCTGGCGGCGAACACCACGCGCGCGATCCGCGCATGAATCATCGCCATCGCGCACATCGCGCACGGCTCCAGGGTGACGTAGAGCGTGCAGCCGATCAGGCGGTGATTGGCCAGCCGGCGCCCGGCTTCGCGCATCGCCACGATTTCGGCATGCGCGCTGGGATCGTGGCTGGCGATATTGAAGTTCCAGCCTTCGCCGAGCACGTTGCCTTGCGCATCGACCAGCACTGCGCCGACCGGGATTTCGTCATAGTCGCGCTCGGCACGCTCGGCCAATTGCAAGGCGTGCTGCATCCAGTGCACGTCGATCGCCGCGTGCGGCGTATCGGTCGGCGCATCGGTGGGCATGCTCACGTGGCCGAACCGCCCTGGCGGTCGAGGAACGCGGCGAACGCGGCAACCGTGGCTTCGCTGACATGGTGTTCGATGCCCTCCGCGTCGCGGCGCGCGGTGGCTTCATCGATGCCCAGCGCAAGCAGGAAGCGCTCCACGATCTGGTGGCGCTGCCGGCTGGATGCGGCCAGCGCCTCACCGGCCGGGGTCAGGAACACCCCGCGGTAGGGCCGCTGCACGACCCAACCATCGCGCACCAGCCGCTTGAGCATCTTGGCCACGGTGGGCTGCGCTACGCCCAGGCGCGCAGCGATATCGACCTGACGTGCCTCGCCGCCATCCACCAGCAGATCCGAGATCAGCTCCACGTAGTCTTCGACCAGCTCGGCGCGGCGCGCTTCGCGCACCTGACGGAAGCTCTCCATGTGCACCTGCGCATCGATCAGGACCGGCGCGGCCGCTTCCACCTTTTCGCTCTTGCCCACCCTGTTCCTCGTCATCGTCGCCGGCGTCGATGCCGGGACGCATAGTTTGAAGCACACAGCAGATCCATACGATTGAAATTGCCAATGCTCAACAGCATAGCAACTGCTATATCATGCGCTTAACCCGTTTCGACCCGAGTGCATGTCCGCCGACACCGCCGCCTCAGCGCCATCGTCAGCCACCGCCATCGGCGGTCTGGGCGACCACCAAGCCAGCGTCTCTGTGCCCAACAGCGGCCATTGGTGGTTCCGCCTACTGGCCTTCCTGGGACCGGGCTACATGGTGTCGGTGGGCTATATGGACCCGGGCAACTGGGCCACCGATCTGGCCGGCGGCTCGCAGTTCGGCTACCTGCTGCTGTCGGTGATCCTGTTGTCGAACCTGATGGCGATCGTGCTGCAAGGCCTGTCCGCGCGGCTGGGTATCGCCACCGGGCTGGACCTGGCGCAGGCCTGTCGCGCGCGTTACCCGCGTGGCGTCAATCTGGCGCTGTGGGGCATCTGCGAGCTGGCCATCATCGCCTGCGACCTGGCAGAGGTCATCGGTACCGCGATTGCGTTAAAGCTGTTGTTCGGGATTCCGCTCACCATGGGCGCGATCATCACCGCGGTGGATGTGGTGCTGGTGTTGTTGCTGATGAACCGCGGTTTCCGCGCGCTGGAAGCCTTCGTGATCGCGCTGCTGCTGATCATCTTCGCGTGTTTCGGGATCCAGATCGCGTTGGCCGCGCCACCGATCGCGGCGGTACTGGGCGGTTTCATTCCGCGTGCGCAGGTGGTCACCGACCCGCAGGCGCTGTATCTGGCGATCGGCATCATCGGTGCGACGGTGATGCCGCATAACCTGTATCTGCACTCGTCGATCGTGCAGACGCGCGCGTATCCACGGACCGATGTCGGCCGGAAATCCGCGCTGCGTTGGGCGGTCACCGACAGCACGGTGGCGTTGATGTTCGCGCTGTTCATCAATGCCTCGATCCTGATCCTGGCCGCGGCGGTGTTTCATGCGCAGGGCCGCACCGACGTGCAGGAGATCGAACAGGCGCATGCGTTGCTGGCGCCGATGCTGGGCGTCGGCCTGGCCTCGACGCTGTTTGCGGTGGCGCTGCTCGCCTCGGGCATCAACTCCACCGTGACCGCAACGCTGGCCGGGCAGATCGTGATGGAAGGCTTCCTGCAATTACGCCTGCCGCCATGGATACGGCGCTTGCTCACCCGCGGCATCGCGATCGTGCCGGTGGTCATCGTGACCTGGCTGTATGGCGAAGCCGGTACCGCGCGGTTGTTGGTACTCAGCCAGGTGGTGTTGTCGATGCAGCTGCCGTTTGCGGTGATTCCGCTGGTGCGCTTCGTGTCCGATCGGCAGTTGATGGGCGCGCTGGTAGCGCCAGCATGGCTGGTACGCATCGCGTGGGTGATCGCTGCGGTGATCGTATGCCTCAATCTGAAGCTGCTGTGGGATACCGCGCTGCATTGAGATGCGGCATCGGCGCGGGTATTGCGCCAGCGTTCGATCAATTGTTTCGTATCGCCCGGACAACTGGAAGACGATGTCGCGCTTTCTTCCCTTCAACCCGCACCATCGCTGTTGGTGATGCTTGAGAGATTACAAAACGTGTCCTGCAAGGATGGGTGAGCAAGGTCTCTTCAGCGAACTCGACTGAGTTCAGGGCGCGGTGCCATCGCCGCTCGCGGGACACGCCGCAGGTACGTCCGTGTAGGCTCGATGGCGGCGTCCATGCCGCCAACGGTCCTGCAAGCAGCGCGCACGCCGAACCAGACAAGTGTCGGTGACCTTATTGAAGAGCGAAGTACCGCGCCGGACTTGCTTGAGGCAGCTGCAAGCGCTGTGCGCATGTTTACGCTTCTTCCATTACGGCTGCGCATCGCGCGAATCGATCACATTCTGCGCTAGTGGGTGCACTGCGCACGCGCGTGCAATCTGCCTTGTGCCTCACGCGCTCTACTTGGCGCATGCACCGGTCTGTCCGTTGCCTGCAGTGGCCTTGCGCTGCTTGGGCATGCCTGACATGACGCGCCAACGCGCGCATGCGACCGCCGGGCTGCATGCCCTCGCCCGCAGGAGTTCTTATGGATCCGTTCGAGGCGCATCCGGCCGATGCCGGGCGCCGCCACTTTCTCATTTCCGGCACGGCAGCCGTGGCAGCGTTATCGCTGCCACATCTCGCCAGCGCTGCCGCGGCCACGCGCATGCCATCCACCTCGCCGCCCCACTCGTCCACTCACGGAGTCAAGCAGATGTCCAATTTCGTCAAACGTCCCGACGGGGCCAATATTTTCTACAAGGACTGGGGCAAGGGCCAACCGGTCGTGTTTTCGCACGGCTGGCCGCTCAGCGCCGATGCCTGGGATGCGCAGATGTTGTTCATGGGCCAGCACGGCTATCGCGTGATTGCGCATGACCGCCGCAGCCACGGCCGTTCATCGCAGACCTGGGACGGCAACGATATGGATACCTACGCCGACGATCTGGCTGCGGTGATCGAGGCGCTGGACCTGAAAGACGCAATCCTGGTGGGCCATTCCACCGGCGGTGGCGAAGTGGCGCATTACGTCGGCCGGCATGGCAGCAAGCGCGTGGCCAAGGTGGTGCTTGTGGGCGCCGTGCCGCCGCAGATGGTCAAGAGCCCGACCAACCCGGGCGGCCTGCCGATGAGCGTGTTCGACGGCATTCGCGACGGTGTGGCCAAGGATCGGTCGCAGTTTTACCAGGACCTGACCACGCCGTTCTTCGGCGCCAACCGCGATGGCAACAAGGTCACCCAGGGCATGCGCGATGCGTTCTGGCTGCAAGGCATGTTGGGTGGGCACAAGGGCCAGTACGACTGCATCAGGGAATTTTCCGAAGTCGATTACACGCCCGACCTGAAGAAGATCGATGTGCCGGCGCTGGTGGTACACGGCGACGACGATCAGATCGTGCCGATCGATGCGTCCGGCAAGATGTCGGCCAAGATCATCAAGAATGCAGAGTTGAAGATCTATGCCGGCGCGCCGCACGGCCTGACCGTCACCCATGCGGACCAGTTCAACAAGGATCTGTTGGCGTTCGCAAAAGCCTGATCGAGGTTGAATGGATCAGCGAGAGGCCGGCTCGAGAGAGCCGGCCTTTTTTTTGATCTGGCGTTAGGGATCGTACAAGAACAGCTCACGCACTCAGACAGCTTGTTGTCGGGCCGCATCGACGGTGCGCTCATATCTGCACCTTGCCAGTGATAGATCCCGATCGCACACCGGCCATGTCTGCCTGATGGTGACAGTCGTTGCTGTTCGCTGCGCTTCGCAGACTTGGTCGAGATCTTGGTTGGCTGAGGGCATCACGCGCTTGCCGCTTGCAGGACACGCCGCGAGCCCCCGACACCGTGCCGCTTCAGCGCAGCACCCAGTCAGCCAGCAGGAACCCGCCGCTCATCGCCACGACGAGCAATGCACCGGTCAGACGTGGCGGAGCGGGCAGCGGCAAGTCGAGCAACCGGCAGCCGATGCCGATCGCCCATGCGAGCAGTACCCCGAGCACTGCCAGGCTCATGCGTCGCCCTGCCGGCCCACGCGGCCGCCGGGCCCGCCGCAATGCCCCAGATTCTTGGCGGCACGCTGGGCCAGAAAGCGGTCGGCCAGTGCATAGCCGCACGTCATTGCCAGCACCAGCAGCGCGCCGACGAAAGCCGTCGGAGCAGGCGATGGAATGCCGGCCATGCGGCAGCCCAAGCCGATTGCCACACCCAACGCGACACCGCTGATGAACTTCCAGTTCATGGGCATCAGATATCCGAGTGCGCGTGCGGCGGCAGCGCAGCACCGCCGCCACCGACGAAGTGGCGCACCACCGGCGCGCGCTCGCCGTGATGCAGGGCGCGGATCTGTTCCTGTAATTGGCGGTCGTCGCCGGTGACGCGTTCGTGCTGCCGCAAATGCTCCAGCCAGGAAGCGAGGATGAAGTATTCCAGTTGCACACCCGGCGTTGCAGCGTCTTCGGCGATGCCCCAGACCACGGCGCCATCGCGGCGGCGCGCATTGCCCAGTTGCGTCATCAACTGCAAGAACGCGACGCGTGCCTCGGCAGCGATACGGTATTCCACTGTCACCAGCACCGGGCCGCGGTCGTGCTCGACGCGATCGACTTGCGCAGGTGCAGGCCAATGCCCACCGGGGGCGAGGTCCAGCTGTTCGGTTCCGGCAATCCGCGCGCGTTTGACCACTAGCGCGGCGATCACTGCACCGGCGGCGGCGATCTGCAGTGCTGTGGCAATCGACGTGCGTTGGGCCAACGCACCCCATAACAGCGAGCCACTGGCCATGCCTGCGGAAAACACCACGATATATAGCGACAATGCACGGGCACGCACCCACGCAGGGACGGCGGTCTGTGCGGCGATCTGCAACGACGACAGCACCGTGATCCAGGCCAGGCCGTTCACCACCATCACCACGCACAACACGCCAAGCAGCCGCGACAACGCCAACCCCAGCAGCGATGCGGCGCACACCAGGGTGGCAACGAACACCAACAGATCGCGGTCGTAGTGCGCACGCAGGCGCGGCAACAGCAAGGCGCCGCTGATCGCTCCGACGCCGATGCAGCCCAGCAAAACGCCGTAGCTGCCGGCGCCCAGCTGCATGTCGCGGCGGACCACCAACGGCAGCAGCGCGGTCAACGCGCTGGCGAACACAAAAAAGCCGGCGGCCTTGATCAGCACCGCCTGCAGGCGACCGGCGCGCGCGGCGTAGCGCAACCCTGCGCGCAGGCCTGCGCCAAAGCTCTCCGGCGGCAGCGCCGAGGTGTGCACATCGCGGCGCCACCGCCACAGCACGTACAGCATCATGCCAAAGGTCAACCCGTTGAGCAGAAAGGCCCACGGCGGGCCGAATTGCGCCACGATCAGCCCACCCACGGCCGGGCCGATCGATCGCGCGATGTTCATGCCGATCGAATTGAGCGCCACCGCCGAAGCCAGCATCGGGCGCGGCACCAGTTCCGACACGATCGCCGCCTGCGCCGGCATCGCCATTGCTGCGCCCACGCCCATTGCAAAGGTGAGCGCCACCAAGACCCAAGGCGCCAGCAACTGCAGATGCGCCAATAACGCGAGCGTACCGGCCACCAGCAGCATCCAGAGCTGGGTCAACAGCAGGTAGCGACGACGGTCGACGATGTCGGCCAGCGTGCCGGCGACCAGTGCCAATAAGACCACCGGCAACGTGGTGGCCGACTGTACCGCCGCCACCATCAATGGCGAGCCGGTCTGTTCGGCCATCACCCAGGACGCGGCGACATCATTGATCCAGGTACCGATGTTGCTGCCCAGGATCGCCAGCCACAAGGCGCGGAAAACCGGCTCACGCAGCGGCGCCCACGCACCACCTTCGGCAGGTGCGGCAGAAACACTCATCGCGGCAAGACTCCAGACAATGGGATGAAACAAACGACGCAGAAGTGTGCCGCGTGCAACATGCAGGCACGAAGATGTACCGGCGATACCGCCATCAGAACGCGAAGCACGCGCATCCCAAGGCACCCCAGAAGCGACGTAGATCATCGGTGGGGACAGCATGCAGCCCCGCATGCGCGTGCGCGCCGTGGGCTCGACACGCGTGGCCGCGCGCATGCGCGTGCGGCGCAGCGGCTAGCCCGCTCATCCCGCCTCCAACCTGGTAGCCGCCGAACCGATTCACCGGCGACCAATCCGGCATGGCAGGCGGCAGCGTGGGGGCGAGCGCGGCAAAGTCGCCCTCGCCATGCACGACACGCCCGCCCAGGACGGTCAGCACGCTGGTGATGTCGGAGATGGCCGCGTCGTCGATGCGGAAGTAATCGTCGGACAACACGATGAAGTCGGCCAACTGCCCCGCCGCCAGGGTGCCCTTGTTGGTCTCGTCACCGGAAAACCAGGCGCTGCCCTGCGTCCACAACCGCAGTGTCTGTTCGCGATCGAGCAGATTCTCGTCGCCATACAGGGCCAGACCGCCCACCGTGCGGCCGGTGACCAGCCACGACAGCGCCACCCACGGGTTGTAGCTGGCCACGCGGGTGGCATCGGTGCCTGCGCCGACCGGAATTCCCGCTGCGAGCATGCGTCGCACTGGCGGCGTCTGCCTTGCAGCCTGCACGCCATAGCGCCGCACGAACGCCTCACCCTGGTAGGCCATGCGATGTTGCACGGCGATGCCGCCGTTCAAGGCGCGAATGCGCTCGATATTGCGCGGGGTAATCGTTTCGGCATGGTCGATGAACCAGTGCAGGCCATCGAACGGGATGTCGGCGTTGACCTTTTCGTAGACATCGAGAATGCGCGCGATGCTTTCGTCGTATGTTGCATGGATACGGAATGGCCAGCGCTTTTCCACCAGCAGCCGCACCACTTGCTCCAGCTCGGGTTCCAGCTCCGCCGGCAGCTCCGGGCGCGGCTCGCTGAATTGTTCGAAGTCTGCAGCGGAAAATACCAGCATCTCGCCGGCGCCGTTGTGACGCAGCAGGTCATCGCCCTTGCGTAACGGCAGTACTTCGGTCCAGCAGCGGAAGTCTTCGACCTCCCTGCCCTTGTTCTGGGTGAACAGGTTATAGGCAATACGCACGCTCAGTTGATCGGCCGCATGCAGCTGTTCGATGACCTGGTAATCCTCCGGATAGTTCTGGAAACCACCGCCGGCATCGATCACCGAGGTGACCCCGAGCCGGTTGAGCTCGCGCATGAAATGGCGAGTGGAGTTGGCCTGGTATTCCAGCGGCAGGCGCGGGCCTTAGGCGAGGCTTGCGTAGAGAATCAACGCGTTGGGCTTGGCCAGCAGCAGACCCGTTGGGTTGCCCAGCTTGTCGCGCTCGATGCGCCCTCCCGGCGGATCCGGGGTGGCCTTGTCGTAGCCGCAGGCTCGCAGCGCTGCGCGATTGAGTAAGGCACGATCGTACAGATGCAACAGAAACACCGGCGTTTCCGGCGCGATGGCGTTGATCTCCTCAAGCGTGGGCAGGCGTTTTTCAGCGAATTGATACGCAGTGAAACCGCCGACCACGCGCACCCACTGCGGCGCTGGCGTGCGATCGACCTGCGCCTTCAGCATCGCCATTGCATCGGCCAGCGAGCGCACGCCATCCCAGCGCAGCTCCAGGTTGTAATTCAGACCACCACGGATCAGGTGCGTGTGGCTGTCGTTGAGGCCGGGCAGCAGACGTCGCCCCTGCGCATCGATGGTGCGCGCGCCCTTTGCCAAGGCCATGATCTGCGCATCGTCGCCGACTGCCACGATGCGCCCATCGGCAACGGCGATGGCAGTAGCGTTGGGCTGGCGCGGATCGAGCGTGGTGATGCGCGCATTGCGAACGACGAGATCGACCATTGAAGACTTCCCTGATGCAGACGAAGCAGCCGGCAATGCACCCAACGCAAGACCGGCTGCGGCGCCCTGCATCCACAAGCGCCGTCCGGCATCGTGCTTGCCTGGCATGCGGCTCATGCCACACGCCTACGCAGGCGATCCAGCGACCAGTCGCCACCACCGGCTGCAGCGAGTGCCAGCAACACCAACATCCACATCAGCGGGTATTCCATTCCGCCGTGCATCCAGAACCAGCCCTTGGGCACGGCAACCAGCACGGTGGTTGCGATGAACAGCACTGCCAGTGCGGCGCTGGCACGCGTCCACACCGCCAGCAAGACCGCCAGCCCGGAGAGGGTCTGCACCAGGGCCAGCAGCAGCGGCAACGGTGCAGCGGATGGAAAGCCGAACTGATGCAACTCAGCGGCAAATCCGGTCAAGCCCGGTCCACCGAACCAGCCCAGCAACTTGCCCAATCCATGCGGCAGCAGGAAGCCGCCGCCAGCGATGCGCAGCATCAGCAACGCTGATGAAAGTCCGGCGGTGCCACGTGGTGCCGATACGTTCAATGCCCGCCTTCCTGCGCAGCGAACATGCTCTTGGCGTACTGGATGCCGATGCCATAGCCACCGGCATGCGCGCGTGCGATGCCGGTGGTCAGCGCATAGGTATCGCCACGTGCCCAGTCGCGCTGCAATTCCAGCAGGTACTGCACACTGGTCATGGGCGCAGCGCCGGCCTGCACCATGCGCGTGACTGCACGTTCGTGCGCTTCATCGCTCACGTCGCCGCAAGCATCGGTGATGACGTACACCTCGAACCCTTGTTCGATCGCCGACAGTGTCGGGCCGACGATGCACACACTGGTCCATAGACCGGCGATCACCAGACGCTGCTTGCCGATTGCGTTGATGCGATCGATTACCCCCTGGTCTTCCCAGGCGTTCATGCTGGTGCGATCGAATACCGGCTCGCCGGGAAAGATGTCCGGCAACTCGGGGAACAACGGGCCGGAGAACGACTTTTCTGCGACGGTCGTCAGGATCACCGGCACCTTGAACCCTTTGGCGCCCTTTGCAATCAAAGACACGTTGTTGCGCAGCGCCGAAATGTCGATGGTGTGCGTGGCGAACGCCATCTGCGATTGATGGTCGATCAGAATCAGGGTGTGATCGCCGGGCGATAGCAAGGATGTGCCGGGTACGGCAGTTGCAGTGGTCATGCAGGTTGCTCCATGGAAAGCGAAACCGATTCACCGCCGCGTCGCTGCGACGAGGGCATGAGGGCATGCGCCGCACGGCTCCATCGCCATCTGCGCGGCGAAACGTGCCGGCGTGCAACCGGTGGCGTTGCGAAAGCTGCGAACGAAGTGGCTTTGATCGAAGAAGCACAGATCGGTCGCGATCTGGCTGATGGTGTGGCCGCCCTCGCGCAACATCGCCTGGGCACGTTCGAGCCGACGAAGACGCAGGTACTCCATTGGACTGGCGCCGACCGCATCGCGGAAAACGCGTGCGAAATGGAAGCGGCTCATGCAGGCCGCTTGCGCAAGATGCGCCACGCTGACAGGTTCGTACAGATGCGTGTCGATGTACTGCATTGCGCGCGCAACAGCGCGCACACGCGATGCCTGTATGTGCATGCGCCCTGCAGCACGCGTATCGGGGCAAGCAACGGCAATCAGAGGTGCCATGGGGCGTCTCCGGGGGGAATGACCGTATGGTGCCGGGGACGGCTTTGCTGCCCTACCCCTGATGGTGAGGCGAATCGTTCCCTCTTTCGGGGGAGTGCTTGCACCTGTTCGCCATGGGCAGCAGTTTGGATGTGATGCGCGTTTGATAGAGCGCTGCGTCATGCCGATGCAGTGCCAGTGGAATCGAGAGAACGCAAACGCATCGCCGAACATCGCGCTGATCAGACAGCGCGCAGCTGTTCAATGTCGCGATCACCACGAAACGGCGCATCGAGGCGAGCGGGAAGCAAACGCAACCGCAATGGGGTGCAGTCGAGCTGCAGCATGTCGAGGCGTTGCGCGCTGCCCGACAGTTCCCGCATCACGCGCGCGGCGTGCATCAGTCGCTAAACCAATTCGGCCTGCGCGTGCGTCCCTCGAAAGAGGTGGTGGTGCTTCCCCCGATCACGCCCGACAATGATGCGATGCCGCATGAGCCCGTCATCCGTTCGCTTTGCTTGTCGCGCTTGCGCGCGGCAGCGGTCGTGGCGCTGTGGTGGCTACTGATGCTCTGTCGTCCCGCCTGCGCAGCCGGCATTGCCGCGACCCGCGACGGGCTGCTGCAGTTCCACCACACCGCCTGGAGCATCGAGCGCGGCGCGCCGGCCGACATCTGGGACATCCAGCAAGCCGATGGCGGCGCGCTGTGGCTGGCGACTGGCTTCGGGCTGTTCAAGTTCGACGGCGAACACTTCACCAGGCAGGCGGCGCCGGAGGGCGAAGCCTATGCATCGCACAATATGACCGCGCTGTCGCTGACCACGGACGACGGCGCGTGGATCGGCTATTTCAATGCCGGCATCGATCGCCTGGCCGACGGCCATCTCACTCATTTCGTGCCTGGCAAGGATGTGCCGGATGGGATGGTGTTCCGCATCGAGCGCGATGGCAGCGGCCGCCTGTGGGCCGCCATCGATGGCGGGCTGTGCTGGTTCGACGGACGGCGCTGGCACCGCGCCGGTGCCGACTGGGGCTACCCGGAATCCAGCGCGCAATGGCTGTTGCGCGATCGCCGCGGCATCCTGTGGGTGAGCGATGGCAGCCGCATCCTGTCGCTGCAACCGGGTGCGCGACGCTTCGAATCCAGCGGCCAGCAGGTCGGGCACTTCACCACCATGGCCGAGCACCCGGACGGCACGGTCTGGGTCGCCGATCCGCACCGCGGCGTGTTCGCGCTCACCGATACGCATGGCACGGTGTTACCTGCTCTGGTTCGCCACCGGCTGTGGTTTCCCGGCTTGTTCGCCCATCGCATCCGTTTCATGCGCGACGGCGCGCTGTGGGGCAGCGACTACGTCGCAGGCGGGGTGTTCCGTGTCGCCCAGCCCACATCGCCGACGCCGGTACTCGAACGCTATGGCCCGCTGCAGGGTCTGACCTCCTCCACTGCCGGCCCGCTGCTGGAGGACCACGAAGGCAATCTCTGGGCCGGCACCAACCTGGGGCTCAACCGCTTCCGGCATCGCGCCCTGCTGCCACTGGCGGCATTGCTGCCGGGCCATCCCACGGCCGTGGCGATCTTCGCGACCGTCGCCACGCCAGGCGCACCGGTGTTGCTGGCGGTCCTGCGCGACGAGCGTCAGCTGGCCTTGACGCGTACCGGCATCCAGGCCCTGCAACGCGGCGCGCCCGCCAGCGCCCTGCAGGTGCCCGCCAGCGCCAACGGCTGGTTGCTCGGCGACAACCGCCTGCTGCGCCTGCACGCAGGCCGCACGCACGCCTTGCCCCTACCGCAGGACGTGCGCACCGGATCGATCCGCGCGTTTGCCGTCGATGCCCAGGACTCGCCCTGGGCGTGTCCCGATGCCAGCGGACCGCAGCGCTGGGATGGTCATCGCTGGCAGGCGATTGCCAGCTTGCTGGACCAACCCTGTTCTGTCCTGCTCGCCGCGCCGGACGGCGCGCTGTGGGTAGGCAGCGTCACAGGTGAGCTCAGCGTGCTGCGCGGCGGGCAGGTGCGGCACTACACCGCCAACAACGGCTTGTCGGTCGGCCCGATCACCGCCATTTGGCACAGCGCGGCCCTCACCCTGGTGGCTGGCGAAAGCGGGCTGGCAGTGCTCCGCAGCGATGGCCGCTTCCAGCAGGTGGCCGATCAGGCGAATCCGGTGTTGCAGGGCATCACCGGCATCGTGCGCGACCGTCACGACACCTTCTGGTTGAACGGCAATCGCGGCGTCGTGCAAATCGGCAGGCAGGCACTGCTGCGCAGCCTGCGCACCGGCGTGGTCAGCCCCACGCTGCGCCTGTACGACATCATGGATGGCCTGCCCGGCGTCGCCCAGCAGGCCAGCCCGGTGCCTACCGCGATCGCCGCGGCCGATGGCCTGCTCTGGTTCACCACCAACCAGGGCCTGGCCTGGCTCGATCCCGAGCAGACCTACCGCAACCCCACCGCGCCGAAGGTCTTCATCACCGACGTGGTCGCCAACGACCGGCCTTACCCGCGTCAGGACGGCCTGCACCTGCCCGAATGGACCGATCGTCTGCGCATCGGCTACGACGCGATCAGCCTTACCCGCCCGGAGCGCGTGCGGTTCCGCTACCGGCTGGAAGGGGTGGATGCACGTTGGCAGGACGCCGGCAACCGCAACGAGGCCTTCTATACCAACCTTGCGCCCGGGCGTTACCGCTTCCGTATTGCGGCCGCCAACAACGACGGCCTGTGGAATGCGCGCGGCGACACCCTGGACTTCGTCATCGAGCCGGCCTTCATCCAAACCTGGCAATTCAAGGCCTGCTGCGCGCTGGCGTTGCTGCTGGCGCTCGGCATCGCCTGGCGCATGCGGACCCAGCAGGTGGCCGCACGCCTGCGCGCGCGTCTGGAAGAGCGTTACCGCGAACGCGAACGCATCGCCCGCGAATTGCACGACACCTTGCTGCAGGGCACCCAGGGGCTGATCCTGCGGCTGCATGCCGCCAGCCGCTCGCTCCCCTGGAACGATCCGCGCCGGCTGGAGCTGGAACAGGCGGTGGATCTGGCCGAAAACGCGCTGGCCGAAGGCCGCGATCGCGTCAGCGGCTTGCGCGACAGCCAGTCCCTGCACGAAGACCTGGCCGCCGCCCTGCAGCGGGCGCGTAACGCCACCATGCCGCCGCCAACGGCCGCACTGCAGGTCGCTGTCGAAGGCCGGCCCATGCGCTTGCGTCACCTGGTGGCCGACGAACTGTTCCAGCTCGGACGCGAAGCGCTTGCCAATGCCGACCGGCACGCCAATGCCACCGGCATCGCGCTGGAACTGCGTTACGGTTCTCGTGACTTCACGCTGCGCATCCGCGACGATGGCCGCGGCCTGGATCCGGATGTGCTGCACGGCCACGCCCACACCGGGCATTGGGGCCTGACCGGCATGCAAGAACGCGCGCAGCGCATCGGCGCCAAGATGCAGCTGTGGTCGCGTCCCGGCAGCGGCACCGAAATCCAGATCACCCTGCCCGCGCGTGCCGCCTACCTGCGCGCCAAGCGATGGTGGTGGCCATTTCACACCGCACGATCCACGGAGACTTCCAATGGCTGACATGGTCCGACCAACCGACGTGCTGGTGGTAGACGACCATCCGCTGCTGCGCGATGGGCTCAGTGCCATGCTCGCCGCCGAGCACGACATGCGCGTGGTCGGCGAAGCGGAAGACGGCGAACAGGCGGTGGCCTGCTACACGCGCCTGCGCCCGGACGTGGTGCTGATGGATCTGCAGATGCCGCGCGTGGACGGGGTCGAAGCCATCCAGCGCATCCGCCAGGTCGACTCCGCCGCCAAGGTCATCGTGCTGACCACCTACACCGGCGACGTGCGCGCGGTACGCGCCGTCCAGGCAGGCGCCTGCGGTTACCTGCTCAAGAGCGCGTTGCGCCGTGAGCTGGTCGACACCATCCGCGACGTGCGCCGCGGCCAGCGCCGGCATGTGCCGGCCTCGGTGGCCGAAAATATCGCCGCCCATGTGCTCGATGATGCCCTGTCCGCCCGCGAGACCGAAGTGCTGAACCTGGTCGCTACCGGCTGCTCCAACAAGCAGATCGGCAGTGCCTTGAGCATCTCCGAAGAAACCGTCAAGGCACATATGAAGAACATCCTGGGCAAGCTCGGCGTGCGCGATCGCACCCATGCGGTCACCGTCGCGCTGCGGCGCGGGATCCTGTCGCTGGAGACCTGAGCGGCGCCTTGCCACTCCTGCGCGCCACCAAGGGGGTGGCTTTTGCTATACGGTCGACCATTCTTGAACGCGAGGCGACACGCGCGATAGCCGCGCGCGCTCAAACCGATCGGCTTACGCTATCGTATGCACCGCCAAGCGGCATGGGGGCCGCTTTAGCATCTGGTTCGGCAGCCGATAACGGCTACGTCCAACCGTCGCACTGCGCTGCGGCGGCACTCGACTCAATCATTTAAACGCGTTCAGGGGAATTGCGATGCTTCGTCACTCTTTGCGGGTGCGCCTGCTGTTGCCGGTGCTGGCCTTGGTGCTGGTAGTGGTGGTGGCACTGACGGTCATTTTGGCCATTACCGAAGCGAACCGGGTCAAGTTCGAAACCGGCGACGCGATCGAGCGCCAGTCGGTGTCCTTGCAGACCTTGTTCGCGGTCACCCGCGCGATGATGCTCGACCGCGTCAATTCCTCCATGCGCCAGCTGCGCAGGGAAGCCAACAAGGAGGGCGCGCCCAGCATTGGCGGCGACGTCCGCGTTGCCGATCGTAGCGCCAACGACCTGCTGCTGGGCCAGCGCTCGCAGGCCAATGCCTTCACCTTGGTCGACGAGGTCACCGCCATCCACGAAGGTACCGCAACGCTGTTCTCGCGTACCGGCGACGACTTCGTGCGTATCTCCACCAACGCCAAGAAGGACGACGGCAGCCGCGCCATCGACACCGTGCTCGATCCGAACGGCCAGGCCGCCGCCAAGCTGCGTAACGGCGAAAGCTTCTACGGCGTGGTCGACATTCTCGGCAACCCGTACGTCACCGGCTACGAGCCGATCTTTGCCGGCAACGACAAGCGCGTGATCGGTGCGTGGTACGTCGGTTACAAGGCAGACACCCAGGCGCTGGAAAACGTGGTCAGCAGCCGCCGCGTGCTCGACTCCGGTTTCATTGCCGTGTTCGACAGCAAGAACAAGCTGCGCTTCCAGTCCACCACCGGCGCCACCACCGATACCGCCACCATCGAGCGGATCGTCAAGGACACCCCGGATGATTGGGTCGTCACCAAGGAACAGGTACCCGATTGGGGCTTCACCCTGGTCTCGGCCTATCCCAGAAGCGACGTCAATGGCGTGATCGTGCGTCAGTCGCTGTGGATCGCCGGCATCGGTCTGCTGGTCTGCGCCTTGTTGCTCGGCCTGCAGTGGGCCCTGATCTGGAGCCGCGTGTTGCGCCCGATCCAGCACTTGACCACCGTGGCCGAAGAACTGAGCCTGGGCAAGTGGAACCACACCATCGCAGAGGTCAACCTCAAAGATGAAATCGGTACCCTGGCGCGCGCCATTTCCCGCTTGTCCAACAGCGTCCGGTTGGCCATGGAGCGCCTCAGCAAACGCTGAGTCGCTGTCACCCATTCCGTACCTGATGCTGCAAGGAAGACGCCATGTCCACTGAATTCCGTCCGCTGATCGAGATCCTGCGCGAGCTCAAAGCGCTGGCATTGAAGAAGGCGTCCGGCTTTCTGTTCATCGTCACCGAGGAAAACCACTCCTGCATCGTCCGCATCAACAGCGGGCAGATCGAAGAAGTGGTGTTCCGCATGCTGCGTAATGATGAGGCGGTACAACGCCTCACCATGGTCAACGCGGCGAAGGCGCGCTTCCAGGTCGACCCCGGTGCCGGCCTGGGCAAACCCTCGCTGTTGAGCGACGACTCGCGGCAGTGGTTGATGGGCGGTTTTGAACAGGATCTCGGCGGCGCACCGTCGCCGGTGCGGGCGCCGGTCGCGCCGACACCCGCACCTGCCGCAGCTGTCGCAAGCGCGAGTGCGGCGCCGGTTGCCACTGGCGCCGGGCCCGACGACAGCGTCCGCGATGCACTGGAAGCGGTCGCACTGAACTATCTCGGCCCAATCGCCGGCATGCTGTGCGATGAAGCCTGGGATGCCTTCAGCGACATTGAGCAGGTGCTCAGCCAGCTCGCCGCCAACCTGGCCACGCCGCAGGAAGCACAGAAGTTCATGGCCGACGCCCGCGTGGCATTGGCCAAGGTCCGCTGAGGAGCATCTTCAGTTCGGCTCATGCATCAGGCCGCGCACTGCGCGGCTTTTTTGTCGGCGCGTCAGTGGCGCTGGCCATGCCTTGCAACTTCAGACCATGTCGACGCAGGCCGGACATCGGCTATGCGTTGCTGGTCTGCGAAGCATGCCCAGTGGCCAGCGTGGCGATAGATCATGGGATCCGACGCAGGCTCAGCACGTCGGCCATCAGCAAACGCGCAGCTCTTGCAGATCGCAATGCGCGACGAAGCGCTGCAGATTGCCCGACAGAGGTTTGCCGGTGCTGGATCCGGTAGAAGCGCCGCGTCGCGTGCGGGTCTACAGCGCGCCACGGCTTGGACAACCGGGTGGCATTACGGACTGTCTGGCCTGGTCGGGGGCTGAAGCAGAAGCTTGAGCAGAGGATTCGGGAAACGTCGCGACATGGTCACCGCATGGAAGGTCTCCACGATGTCCGGCAATTGATCGCCTTCCATCAGTGCGCCAGCGGCGATCTCGTCCTTGACCACGATCGGCGGCAGAACCGCCAGGCCGATGTCCTCGCGGGCAAGCAGTCGCATCATCGCCATGTCTTCCACTTCCGCCACGATCTGCGGCCGCACGCCCAGGCGGTCGGCCAACGCGTCGAAGCCGATGCGCACGCTGCTATCCACCGTGGGCAGGATGATGGGGTGGCTGCGAAGGCGGTCGGCGAAGCTGGCCGCATGGCCCAGCCGATCCGGCGTGCCCACCAGGCTGACCGGGTACTCCGCGAGCCGGTGGGTGACGAAGGGGGACAGCGCATCGCCGGCAGGTGCCCGATTCAGCAGCACCACGTCGAGATTGAGCGCCTCCAGCGCGCGCAGCAGTTCACCCGCGCTGCCCGATCGCAGGATGAGGTCGATGTCGGTGCGGCCCAGCAGCGGCCGCAGGAACTCCATCTGGAAGTTGCGCGACAGCGTGGCAAGCGAACCGACCCGCAGTGCCTGCCGCGCCGCACCCGTCTGCCGCAGCGTGCCAAGCAACTCATCGCCGGTGGCAAAAATCGCATCGGCATGGTCGAGCACGATCTGCCCGGCCTCGGTCAGATGCAGTTGCCGCCCGCGGCGTTCGAACAGCGCGTGGCCCAGGCGCTCCTCCAGTTTGCGGATTTGCACCGAAAGCGCCGACTGGGTGAGGTTGAGACGCTCGGCAGTACGGGTGAGGTTCCCCTCGTGCGCGACCGCCCAGAAGTAGCGCAGATGGTTGTAGTTCAAGGCGGCCATATCATTCGATAATAACGAACGAACCTGCAATGACAATGAATTTTTATTCAACCCCACCGGTCGTTATCGTGGCGCGGCCCGCCACCACGTTCGTTCTTAGGGGATCGCCTTGTCGCTCTATCTACTCCCACTGTTCGCACCACTCCTGCTGCTGACCGCCGCTGTCGTCGCCCTGGTTCGCGGCGATCGCCGTCCACTCAAGATCCCCCTCCTCGCAGAAGGCGCCGCGCTCGGCGCGCTCTGCATCGCGATCGCATCGCTGGCGCTGGTGCTGTTGCGAGGCACTGGCGACAGCCCACTGATCGGATGGGGCGACATCGGCCTGTCCGCGCGGCTCGACGCGGTCAGCGTGACGATGCTTTTGCTGGTGACCTTCGTTGGTTGGATCGTGGTGCGGTACGCACGCACCTATCTCGACGGCGAGGCTCGCCAGGGCTACTTCACCGGCTGGCTATGCATGGCACTGGCGGCGGTGCTGCTGCTGGTGCAGGCAGGCAATCTGATCCAGGTCGTCATCGCCTGGATTGCCACCAGCATCGCGATGCATCGCCTGCTGCTGTTCTATCCCGAGCGCGTGGAAGCGCAGCGCGCCGCACGCAAGAAGCGCGTGTTCTCCACCACCGGCGGTATCGCCCTTACCTGCGGCGCGCTGCTGATCTGGAAAAGCATGGGCACGACCGATATCGCGACGATCAACGCGATGGCCGCGCGCGGGCAGCACTCCTGGTCGCTGGTCGCGGCGGCCGCTCTGCTTGCACTTGCTGCGGTCTTGAAATCGGCGCAGTTCCCGACCCACGGCTGGCTCACCGAGATGATGGAAGCGCCCACGCCGGTATCGGCCTTGCTGCACGCCGGCGTGGTCAATGGCGGCGGCTTCCTGCTGATCCGCTTTGCCGACCTGATGCTTGCCGCCCCCGGCGTGCTCGCCGTGCTGGCCATGCTGGGCGGGTTCACCGCCTTGTTCGGCGCGCTGGTGATGCTGACCCAGCCGGCGGTCAAGACCTCGCTCGCCTGGTCCACGGTCGCGCAGATGGGATTCATGATGCTCCAGTGCGGTCTGGCGCTGTTCCCGCTGGCCCTGCTGCACATCGTGGCGCACTCGCTCTACAAGGCGCACGCGTTCCTGGCCTCCGGCGGCGCGGTCGAGCAGGTGGCGGCCATTCGTCGGCCCGGGCCGGTCGCCGTTCCGGATGGGTCGGCGGTCGGCCGCGCATTTTTGATCGCACTGGCGATCTATATCGGCATCGGCACTGCCTTCGGGTCCGCCTTCGGCTTCGAGCACAAGTCGCCGCAGGCGCTGGCGCTGGGCGCGATCCTGATCTTCGGGGTCGCCTATCTGCTGGCCCAGGGCCTTGCCGACGCCGCGCCGCGCCCCCTCACCCGCAGGACGGCGATCTACGCCAGCGCCGCGGCGATCGGCTACTTCGCGCTGCAGACCACCGCCGAATGGCTGACCGCCGGCGTGCTGCCGGCAACGCCCGCACCGGGACGCATGGAGTGGACCCTGATGACGCTCGCGGTGCTGAGCTTCGGGCTGGTGGCGGTCGCGCAAGCGCTGTTTCCGCTCTGGGCATCGCACCCCGCTGCCGCCGGGCTCCGCGTCCACCTCTCCAATGGGCTGTACGCCAACGCCACGATCGATCGCCTGCTTGGCGGCTGGTCCGTTCGCAAGACCTCCTGAACCCCTTCACGCTAGGCCCCCATGCTGATGACCATGACGACCACCGCCATGTCTGTGTCCCTGTCCCACGATGTGATCATCGCCGCCACCCAACGTGCGGCACGCGCCATCCCGCCGCTGTGGCCGCTCGCCTCCAGCGTTGCGGTCAACCCCTTCCTCGGCCAGGCCAGCGAGCCCCTGGAAATGGCGGCGGCGCGACTGCGACGCGCGTCCGGTATCGCCGTCACCATGCCGCGGCATTGGTACGCAGAACGGCTCCAGTCCGGCGAAATCACCGAAGACGATCTGCGGGCGGCCTTGCAGAACGCGCCGGCCGCGCTGCGCCCGCCGAGCTTGTCCGCGCTCAGACACGCCATCGCAGCCACGCGCCCTGCCCCGCAGGCGATCCCCACGGTCGCCGAGCTGGCCCGCGACACAGCCGCGGTCGACTGGCCCGGCATCGTCAACGAACGCATCGGTCACTGGGCAGCGGGCTATTTCGACCAGGGCCAGGCGCTCTGGGCGGTCGGCCGGTCCGGTGGTGCCTACAGCACCTGGCGGATCATCGCGACCCACGATCTGACTCCGGAAATCGCCGGCCTGGTAGGTTTCGCACAGTATGTGGCGGATGCGCCAGCCAATGCCGAAGACGCAATCGTCGACTGCGTCGCTCGCCTGGGACTTTCGCAGGACGCGCTGGACGGTTATTTCCACCGCTTGCTGACCACGTTGGGCGGCTGGGGACAGCTCGGCCGGTATCGGCTCTGGCAGGCGGAGTTGAGCGGCGCAACCGATGCATGCGTCACCGACCTGCTCGCCATCCGCATGCTCTGGGAGGCCGCGCTGCTGGGCAACGGCGGCTGCGCGCTGGTGCCTGGCTGGCGGACGGCCGTTGCCGCCTACGCCGAGCCGGTCGCTGCAACCTCGGACGATGTCATCGACAGCATCCTGCAGGAAGCGGCCGAACGTGCAGCGCAGCGAAAGCTCAACGCCGTGCTGGCCGCGCCATCGCCGGCCCAGGTCGCAGCTGGCCGTATGAAGCTGCAAATGGCGTTCTGCATCGATGTGCGCTCGGAAGTCTTCCGCCGGGCGCTGGAAAGCCTCGATTCGGGCATCCAGACCCTCGGGTTTGCAGGGTTTTTCGGCTTGGGCATCGGCCATCGCCGGTTCGCCTCGGACGTGGTCGAAGCGCGCCTGCCGGTGCTGCTCGCTCCAGGCGTGATCACCTGCGCAGGTGACGCGACGGCGTCGGCAGCCGCCTCCGACCTCAGCGCACGGATCGCGGCACGTGCCAAACGCGCCTGGGGCCGCTTCAAGCTGGCGGCCATTTCCTCGTTCGCCTTCGTCGAGGCCACCGGCCCGATCTACGTCGCCAAGCTGCTGCGCGACGGGCTGGCGCTGGCCCGCCAGCACGCACCGAACGAGCCTGCGCCACGCCCTGCCGACGGGCTGGACCTGGAGACCCGGCTGACCATGGCCACGCGCATCATCAAGGCGATGTCGTTCACCGGCGGCTTCGCGCGGCTGGTGGTACTCGCCGGCCATGGTGCGAAAGTGGTCAACAACCCCCATGCGAGCGCATTGCACTGCGGCGCATGCGGCGGCTATTCCGGCGAAGTGAACGCGCGGCTGCTTGCGTCGCTGCTCAACGATAGCCAGGTGCGCGCCGGTCTTGCCGCACGCGGCATCGTCATTCCCGCCGACACGTTATTCCTGGCCGCACTGCACGACACCACGACCGATGCGGTCACCCTCTACACCGCCGATCACCCTTCGCCCGGGCATGCCGAAGATCTCGCTCAAGCGGCGCAGTGGCTGGCCGCGGCCGGAGCGCTGGCGCGGGGGGAACGTGCCGCGCGCCTGCCCCGCGCGCACCGCAGCCAGGACATCGCACATCGCGCCCGCGACTGGGCCGAGATTCGCCCCGAATGGGCACTTGCCGGCTGCCAGGCCTTCATCGCCGCACCGCGCTCGCGCACTGCCGGGCGCGACCTGGCCGGGCGCGCCTTCCTCCACGACTACGACTGGCGCTACGACGACGGCTTCGGCGTGCTGGAGTTGATCCTGACCGCACCGGTCGTCGTCGCCAGCTGGATCAGCCTGCAGTACTACGGATCGACCGTCGCGCCCGAGAGTTTTGGCGCCGGCAACAAGCTGCTGCACAACGTCACCGGCGGCATCGGTGTAGTCGAGGGCAACGGCGGGATCCTGCGCACCGGATTGCCGTGGCAATCGGTGCATGACGGCCAACGCCTGACCCACGAGCCGCTGCGCCTCTCCGTGCTGATCGAAGCGCCGCCCGAAGCGATCACCAACATCCTCGAACGTCACCCGCAGGTCCGCGCGCTGTTCGACAACCGTTGGCTGCATCTGTTCGCCCTGGACGACGAGGGCCGCATGGCGCACCGCTATCTCGGCAACCTGCGCTGGGAGACGTCTTTCGGGGATGCGCATTCGCAGAGCGATCGCACACCCATCCTCGCGTAAGACAGGTTCTAGCTCGACTGGCGCCCTCGCTCGTGAAAGGCGAGGACGCACCTGGGGTCTACTTCCAACCTCAAAGAAACGCCGCGCGATCAGATCACCGATGCGGCGATTTCGATCGACGAAAGCGTGGGTCGGACAGAACGGCTGTCACTCCCACTCGATGATAGTTTGAGAGAAAAAATCATTTAAATTCATACACTTGAAGTATTGATGCATGGTCGATTCCATGAGAAATACCATGATCTAGTTTCACTGTGTCGAATCGATGAATGCACCGAGCTTCTCAAGATCATGCGACCAGAACAAGGAGAGGCCGCGTGCCTGTGCCTGTTCAAGATTCAGCACCTTAAAGACACCAGCCAGTACAGCGGCGGGCACGACTTGCGCGCTACCGAACTGCTTGATCCAGTATTCGGCCTTGACTGCTGCGTCGTTGTTTAGTCGCTTGACGCTATTGGTCGCGCTGTTCGAAACCTTACATTCGATTGCCATGAGGCGGGTGTCGTGTAAGCGCACGACGACATCGGCCTTGCGCTCGCCGAGCTGACATTCAGAGCAGAACTGCATAGCCTGCGGCCCCTTGACGATTGTATTGATCGCCACCGCCGGAACCTCGGCGAAACCAAGACTGCGAAGATAGTCCTTCACCTTCGCCTCTTGGTTTTCTTTCCCTTCATTGCGTCGCTCAGTGGCGATGCGTTGCGCGGCCAAGAGGACAGAAGAAGCCAACAAGGCTGCTTCGCGTTGTTGGTCAGTCGGCGCACCGCCTACCTCCATCCATGGGAACCGATGCGGGTCGATCACACGCTCGATAACCTCGAACACCTTACGCAGTGTCTCGGGATTTTTCTTCAAAACACCTGGAGCGATCGAATCGACATTGGCGATAACTCGCAGGTCGTCGTCAGAAATCGGCGGGCCGGCCAAATACCTCAGCGCCTCACCAAGGCCGAGGCTGTAGGCTTCGGCGAGGTTGTCGTTGGTGATCGCGCCAGGGTTGAGATCGCTCAGTTTTTTGAACAGTTGCTCGAACTTGCCACGCGCTTGGTTGTAGTGTGTTTCCCAGGAATCAGAGACTGCTAAACGCTCGGCCCGGAACAACGCGGCAGAGGTGGTAGAGTCTTCGGCAAGTTCATCAATAGTCCATCGAGGCGGTGCGCTTATCATGCAAGAAGAGCTTCCAAGCTTGGGATGCGCAGGCGTTCGATTTCCTTAGGCTCGAACTTAGTTAAGCCACCGGCATATGTCCTACCACTTCCCGTGTTGATGTTTCTGTTGAGCCACGTCACTAGACGAGCGGTTACTCCGTCGGCCAGCGGTTGACGTGGATAGAGGCCGTGAGCGATGTTGATATGTCGCGCGTCACACGCGTTGAGCGTGAACTGGGGCGGTCGGCGAGCCATGTAAGTGCATAGGATAGGGGCTGGGGCCTTGAGGCCCACCGACCACCAAGCTTTGCGATGTCGCGCGATGTAGCTCTGATCTGCTCCGTTAAGTTTGGCCCAAGCCAGAAAGGCGGCGATGCTCCGGCGCTCTTCGTTGGTGAAGTCGTCCAGCTCAGCCGGCAAATCGATGACGCGGCGCAGAACCTCAGCCGAGTGCAAATGCGCACCGGCCTGGATCAAGTCTTTGGCCTTAGTCACCGCCGGCAGTTTGACGCGATCAGGCAGGCCTTTCGCATGCTCTCCAGCAATCCAGATATCGTTTGCGCCGGTGACCTGGCCGCGATGTACACGGAATAGCTCGCCAAGCTCGATCTCGCCAACGGCAACCGATTCGGACGGCCGGACGATGATTGACCAGCGAGGCGCGGCATGCAGCCGTTCGCGTGGGATGTCGGTGCCTTTGGCCAAACCGTTGAGGCGTTTCAGCTCGTCGACGGCGCGCACGCGAACCGGCTCGGCCGTGACGCCAACACGAAAGCAGGTAATTGCTGCCGTTGTCGCCGTGCCAGGAAAGGCTTCAACGGTCGGCTCAAGCACATGCAGGGCGATCCCGCCCAGCTCATCGAGCAAGAGTCGTCGTAGCGCCGAGCCATAGTTCACATCCATCCACTCGGCAGAGGTGATGAATGCGCCCACATCGCCCGCTTTGGCAAGCAACCGCGTTTGCAGGAAGAAGTGCAAATGCAAGCCGGCCAGCGCGCTAGCCTTAATGCCGAAGGAAGCAAAGGTCGAGGCGTACCAAGCTTTCCAGTCCTCGGCAATATCGTGATGTCGTACATAAGGCGGATTGCCTATGAAAGCGGTCATGCCGGCGCAACGCGGTAGTTTGGTCTCCCGATAGTCCTTGACCAACACCGTCGCACGATCGGTCCAGCCGCGGGCGCTCAAGTTCGCGCGTAACATGAGGGCGGCCAACGGGTCCATCTCCACGGCCACGAGCTGCGCCTGAGGGAAGGCTTCGCCTGCGGCCAGGATGAAGCGACCCGAACCGGCCCCCGGATCGACAATTCGGTGAGGCGTTCCTTGGCTCGCCAGCCAGGTCATCATTGAACGGACGATTGGTGCAGGCGTATAGACAGCACCAGCCGCGCGACGCTCGGTCGCCGAACGGATCGACGAGAAGGCCTCGCCTAGCGGATCGGCGCCACGTGCGATCGCTTTGCGGACCGACTCGATTTCCCGAGGTTTAAGCACCAATGCCGGCGCAGTCTTCACGAGCTTACGCTCGGGCGCAGACAGGCCGCCTTGTCCTCCGATAAGGGCTAGGCTCAGGGCTACTAGCTCTTGTTCCGTCTGCACGGTCATTTTTGCTTTCCTTTTAGGCCGGCGAACAGGTCAGCCTGACCTAGCAGTTGCTTCTCCGTGAAGGTACGCATGAAGTCGCGCAGCACATCAGAAGCGTGCCGATCTTGGGCGCGACAAGCCTGCACGAACGCGTCGCGCAGCTCCTTCTCCACCCTGATGCGCATCCCGGAATCTTTGATTGACATGCCGCGCATGATAACACGATGGATACACGTTGTGTATCCATCGTGTCAGAATCAGCTGGCTAAAACCAGCCGATCACACTCCTGGACAACATATTCCGGCACATTATCAAACTTGTGGGGATTTAGCTGCATCACATACTCATTCTCGATATGGAAAGACTCATTCACGAATTTTTGGAGAATGCCATCCTGTTCCCCATTGGCGGAACTGTGCACTTCCTTATAAATGCGGAAAAGTTGAATCTTATCGTACCCAACCATAGCATCGGTGAAGCGACGCTTCATTTCTGCCTTATCTTTAATTATGGCAAGCACCGACGCGTAATTGAAAGTCGGGATAAATTTCTTGATGCCTGCTTCAGCATCCGCAACTTGCTGCGCATCCATTCCAACATCGCCCACGGCAGTTTTTAGAATAGGCACATCCCGCGCATGCAAAAGATTCGCCAAATAGTTATATTCCATACCGAGATCGTTGATTATCTCAAAGTGCCTTCTCAAATATATACACTTAATAACCTCATCCGCTAGCTCACGAATATTGTCATTGCATATCTGCGCGAAGGTTTGAATGTTTTCCTCTTTAATCTCCACCTCGGACACGACGCCTGCCTTCGACGCTAGGAAGTATGCCGTTGGCTTGGGGTGCTGGAATAGCCGTTTAACGCCGCGAATAACATCTATGGCAGGCTCGATATCATGGGTCAGCATGAGGACGGTTGTATCGCGAAGGCTCGCCTTACCTCTAAACAACTCATTCAAAATAGCGAATTTCTTCGTCTTGTCAAAGCTTGAGACAGGATCATCCAAGACTGCCAGCCCAGGCTTTTCCCTCAAAACCTGATACATGAACAGTATAAGAGCAAAGGCATTTCTTTCTCCATAGCTCAGGTGTTGCGCAGCGGTCTCAATATGTTCATCGTGGTCTTGGTGCACTAGCTTCATCTTGTATGAATCAGCCTCAGCTTTGATAACAACGCTGTACTTGGTCGCCCCTGAAAAACCCCCAGGCTGCATCCATTGCAAGGCTTAACCTGCGTTTTAGGTGTGCTGGAATTGCCAGTTTTCGTTACTCTACGAACTGGTTTCTGGCAGTTTTCGCCCATGCGTACACGCCGTCCTGCCGCCGAGCAGTTGCCTGCCGATGAGTTGTTTCGTTCGCGTT
>NZ_VZPL01000010.1 GCF_008801575.1 Xanthomonas cissicola
GGGCGACAACGTGAAGATGGTCGTGACCCTGATCAACCCGGTCGCGATGGACGAAGGTCTGCGCTTCGCCATCCGTGAAGGCGGTCGTACCGTCGGCGCCGGCGTGGTTGCCAAGATCATCAAGTAAAAGAGGGCTGCAGGTTGACGGTCTAGGCCGTTGGTGCAGTGGAAAAGGGGTCGGCGCAAGCCGGCCCTTTTTCGTTGCTGTCAGGCAGTGGTGGTAAGGATGGGCTGCGGGTCTACCCAAGCATGGGCTTGCGCGCCCAAATCATGTTCGCTACAATGCGCGGCTCGGTGTCCCTGGGTAGGGCGCTGAGTTACAGCGAAAAGAACGGCAGGATGCCGCTCGTGTTCGCCAGACCGGGAAGGTCGCGTTGCATGGAACACTCAACAACTCATGCGTTGTTGACCGTGCTCTTGTTGCGCATTATACTTTTCCGTCTGGGCAGGCCGGGTTACCGGGCTGCCTCAGTTTTTGGGCGGAGGAAATGCCCTCGCCAGTAGGACGCGCGGCGATTTCATCAACGTCAGGAATATCGGGGCAGGTATCCCAGAGGCTTGCCCGTCGCTCTTTTAACGAAGGAAGCTTCCGTCATGTCGGAACAAAAGATCCGGATTCGGTTGAAGGCGTTCGATCATCGTTTGATCGACCGTTCGGCCAGCGAGATCGTCGAAACGGCTAAGCGGACCGGCGCGCAAGTGCGTGGCCCGATCCCGTTGCCGACCAAGATTGAACGTTACACCATCCTCGTATCCCCGCACGCTGACAAAGATGCGCGTGACCAATACGAAACCCGCACGCACAAGCGTGTGCTCGATATCGTCGACCCGAACGACAAGACCGTGGACGCGCTGATGAAGCTCGAACTCGCGGCTGGCGTCGACGTCCAGATCAAGCTGACCTGAGGACTACGACCATGACGAAGAAATATTCGTTGGGCTTCGTGGGCCGCAAGGCTGGTATGAGCCGCGTCTTCACTGAAGACGGTCGCTCGGTACCGGTCACGCTGATCGAAGCAACTCCGAACCGCATCGCGCAGATCAAGACCGTCGAGGTTGACGGCTACAGCGCCGTGCAGGTCACCGTTGGCGCCCGTCGTGCCGCGCTGGTCAACAAACCGGCTGCTGGCCACTTCGCGAAGGCGAAGGTGGAAGCGGGTCGTGGCCTGTGGGAATTCCGTGTTGAAGATGCCCAGCTCGGCGATTTCGCCGTCGGTGGCGAAATCAAGGCGGACATTTTCGAGGTCGGCCAGAAGGTTGACGTCCAGGGCGTCACCAAGGGTAAGGGTTTCCAGGGCACCATCAAGCGCTACAACTTCCGTATGGGCGATGCAACCCACGGTAACTCGCTGTCGCATCGCGCGCCGGGTTCGCTGGGTCAGCGCCAGACCCCGGGTCGCGTTTTCCCGGGCAAGAAGATGTCGGGCCACATGGGCGCCGTGCAGCAAAGCACGCAGAACCTGGAAGTGGTCAAGGTCGATGTCGAGCGTGGTCTGATTGCTATCCGCGGCGCCGTGCCTGGCGCAGCTGGTGGCGACGTGATCGTCCGTCCGGCGAGCAAGGCATAAGGAGAGATGACGATGGAACTCGTTATCACGGGTAGCAACAACAAGGTCTCGGTCTCCGATGCCGTGTTCGGTCGCGAATTCAGCGAAGATCTGGTTCACCAGGTCGTCGTCGCGTATCGCAACGCCGGTCGCGCCGGTACCAAGGCACAGAAGACGCGTTCGGAAGTTGCGGGCACGACCAAGAAGTCGAAGAAGCAGAAGGGCGGCGGTGCGCGTCATGGCGCGCTGACGGCTCCGATCTTCGTCGGTGGCGGCGTGACCTTCGCGGCCAAGCCGCGCAGCTTCGAGCAGAAGGTCAACCGCAAGATGTACCGTGCGGCCATTTGCGCAATCTTCTCCGAGCTGAACCGTCAGGGTCGTCTGATGATCGTCGACGCGTTCGACCTCGAAGCGACCAAGACCAAGGGCTTGATCGAAAAGCTCAAGGGGCTGGGAGTGGGCAAGCGCCCGCTGATCGTCACCGAAGAGGCTTCCGAGCACCTGTATCTGTCCGCTCGCAACCTGCCGTATGTGCAGGTGCGTGACGTGCAGGGCCTGGATCCGGTCGCTCTGGTCGGGGCCGATACGGTCGTGATCACCGCTGACGCGGTCAAGAAGGTCGAGGAGTGGCTGGCATGAGCAGCAACGAAAAAATCTTCAGCGTGCTGCGCGCTCCGCGAGTCTCCGAAAAGACCGCGCGCCTGCAGGAAATCTCCAACCAGTATGTCTTCGAAGTTTCGAACGAAGCCACCAAGGCCGATGTAAAAGCCGCGGTTGAGCAGCTGTTCGACGTCAAGGTCAAGGCAGTCAACGTGGTCAACGTCAAGGGCAAGAGCAAGTCCTTCCGTAACCGTGCTGGCAACCGTGGCAATTGGCGCAAGGCGTACGTCCGCCTGGTCGATGGTCAGTCCATCGACGTAACGGCCAAGGCCTGAGGTCTATCCCATGCCATTGATGAAGTTCAAACCCACCTCTCCCGGCCGTCGTTCCGCCGTGCGCGTGGTTACTCCCGATCTGCACAAGGGTGCACCGCACGCGGCGCTGCTCGATTCGCAGAGCAAGTCCGGTGGTCGTAACCACCACGGCCGCATCACCGTGCGTCACGTCGGTGGTGGTCACAAGCAGCACTACCGCATCATCGACTTCAAGCGCAACAAGGAAGGCATTCCGGCGCGTGTGGAGCGGATCGAATACGATCCGAACCGTACCGCTCATATCGCCCTGCTGTGCTATGTCGACGGCGAGCGCCGCTACATCATCGCCCCCAAGGGCCTGAAGGCTGGCGACCAGGTCATTGCCGGTGCCAACGCACCGATCAAGACCGGCAACACGTTGCCGCTGCGCAACATCCCGGTCGGTACGACGGTTCACGGTATCGAGCTGAAGCCGGGTAAGGGCGCTCAGATCGCACGTGCTGCCGGTGCAGCCGTCCAGCTGGTCGCTCGCGAAGGCATCTATGCCACGCTGCGTCTGCGCTCGGGCGAAATGCGCAAGGTGCCGGTCGAGTGCCGCGCCACCATCGGCGAAGTCGGCAACGATGAGCATAACCTCGAGAAGTTGGGCAAGGCCGGCGCCAAGCGTTGGCGCGGTGTTCGCCCGACCGTTCGCGGTGCGGCCATGAACCCGGTCGATCACCCGCACGGTGGTGGTGAAGCGAAGGCTGGTCAGGGTAATCCGCATCCGGTCACCCCGTGGGGTGTTCCGACCAAGGGTTACAAGACGCGCAAGAACAAGCGCACCCAGCAGTTCATCGTCCGCGATCGTAGGGGCTAATCGACCATGGCACGTTCACTTAAGAAGGGCCCGTTCGTCGATCATCACCTTGCAAAGAAGGTGGAGTCCGCTGCGGGTAGCAAGAAGCCGATCAAGACCTGGTCGCGCCGTTCGATGATTCTGCCTGAAATGGTAGGCATCACCATCGCCGTGCATAACGGCAAGAACCACATTCCGGTGCTCGTCAACGAGAATATGGTCGGCCACAAGCTCGGCGAATTTGCCGTCACCCGGACCTTCAAGGGTCACGGTGGCGACAAGAAGTCGGGCAGGTAAGGAGAGATGACGATGGAAGCGAAAGCAATCCTGCGCACCGCGCGCATCTCCCCGCAGAAGGCCCGCCTGGTCGCTGACCAGGTGCGTGGTTTGTCCGCCGAGCGTGCGGTCAATCTGCTGAAGTTCTCGGACAAGAAGGCTGCACACCTGATCAAAAAGGTGGTGGAGTCGGCGATCGCCAATGCCGAGAACAATCAGGGCGCGGATGTCGACGAGCTGAAGGTCAAGACCATCATGGTTGATGAAGGTCCCTCCCTGAAGCGTTTCATGGCGCGGGCGAAAGGCCGCGGTACCCGCATCCTCAAGCGCACCAGCCACATCACTGTGGTTGTGGGCGCCGCCAAGTAAGCGGAAAGGAAAAGACCATGGGTCATAAAGTTCATCCGACTGGAATCCGCCTCGGCATCGCCAAGGACTGGAATTCCAAGTGGTACGCAAACAAGGCCGAGTTCGCCTCCTATTTGGCAGCCGACCTGAAAGTGCGTGAAATGCTGCGCAAGAAGCTCGCGCAGGCAGGTGTCAGCAAGATCTTGATCGAGCGCCCTGCCAAAACCGCCCGCGTGACCATTCACACCGCCCGTCCGGGTGTGGTGATCGGCAAGCGTGGTGAGGACATCGAAAAGCTGCGCAAGGAAGTGAGCGAGCTGATGGGCGTTCCGGCGCACATCAACGTCACCGAAGTGCGCAAGCCGGAGCTGGACGCGCAGCTGGTCGCCGAGTCGATCGCGCAGCAGCTTGAGCGTCGCATCATGTTCCGCCGTGCAATGAAGCGCTCGGTCGGTAACGCGATGCGCCTGGGTGCCCTGGGCATCAAGGTCAATGTGGCTGGCCGCCTCAACGGTGCAGAAATCGCCCGTTCGGAGTGGTACCGCGAAGGCCGCGTGCCGCTGCACACGCTACGTGCCGACATTGATTACGGTTTTGCCGAGGCGTCCACGACGTACGGCATCATCGGTATCAAGGTCTGGATCTATAAGGGCGAAGTCTTCGACTTCTCTCAGGTTGGCCAGGAAAAGCAGGACGACAGCCCGCGCAACGATCGTAACGATCGCGGCGACCGTGGTGACCGCCCGTCGCGCCCGGCTCGTGAAGCGAGGTAACGGCAATGTTGCAACCCAAGCGAACCAAATATCGCAAGATGCACAAGGGCCGTAACGACGGCCTGGCATGGAGCGGAAACGCCGTCAGCTTCGGCGAGTACGGTCTCAAGGCCACGGCGCACGGTCAGCTGACCGCACGCCAGATTGAAGCAGCACGCCGCACGATCAGCCGCCACGTCAAGAAGGGCGGCAAGATGTGGATCCGTGTGTTCCCCGACAAGCCGATCACCAAGAAGCCGATCGAAGTCCGCATGGGCTCCGGTAAGGGCAACGTGGAGTACTGGGTCGCGCAGATTCAGCCGGGCCGCATGATCTATGAAATCGAGGGAATCCCCGAAGAGACCGCACGTGAGGCGTTCCGCCTTGCCGCTGCCAAGCTCTCGGTGACCACCACTTTCGTGACCCGGACGGTGCGCTGATGGATATCAAACAACTCCGCGAGAAGTCGGCTGACGAATTGAAGGCCCATCTGACCGATCTGCGTAAGGAGCAGTTCTCGCTCCGTATGCAGCAGGTCACCGGCCAGCTGCCGAAGACCCACGAAACCCGCCGGGTGCGCCGCGAGATTGCTCGCGTCAAGCACCTGCTCGGCAGCACCAAGTAAGGACGGCCGCGATGAGCGACAATAACGAAAAGCAAACGCTGCGCACGGTCGAAGGCCGTGTCGTCAGCAACAAGATGGACAAGACGGTCACCGTGTTGGTGGAGCGCCAGGTCAAGCATGCTCTGTACGGCAAGTACATCAAGCGCTCGACCAAGCTGCACGCACACGACGCCGACAATGCCTGCAACGAAGGCGACGTCGTTCGTGTGACCGAGATTGCTCCGATGTCCAAGACCAAGAACTGGCGGGTGGTGGAAATCGTCACCCGTTCGGCCGAATAAGGGAGATCTGAATCATGATCCAGATGCAGAGCTACCTCGATGTCGCCGACAATTCGGGTGCCAAGGAAGTGATGTGCATCAAGGTGCTGGGCGGCTCCAAGCGCCGTTACGCACATATTGGCGACATCATCAAGGTGACCGTCAAGGACGCCATTCCGCGTGGCAAGGTCAAGAAAGGCGAAGTCTACGACGCCGTCGTGGTGCGTACTCGCAAGGGTGTGCGCCGTCCCGACGGTTCGCTGATCCGCTTCGATGGCAACGCCGCTGTGCTGTTGAACAATAAGCAGGAGCCGATCGGGACCCGCATCTTCGGGCCGGTGACGCGCGAGCTGCGTTCCGAGAAGTTCATGAAGATCGTCTCGCTCGCTCCCGAAGTGCTGTGAGCGGAGGACATACACATGGCTAACCGTATCAAGAAGGGCGACCAGGTCGTCATCAACACCGGCAAGGACAAGGGTAAGCAGGGTGAAGTGGTGCGTGTGGACGGCGATCGCGTGATCGTCTCCAACGCCAACGTCATCAAGCGCCACACCAAGCCGAACCCGCAGGCAGGCGTTGCCGGCGGCGTGGTCGAGCGTGAAGCGTCGATCCATATCTCCAACGTCAATATCGTCAACCCGGCAACGGGCAAGGGCGAGCGCGTTGGCTTCAAGGTGCTGGAGGATGGACGCAAACTGCGTGTGTTCCGCTCCAGCGGTGAGGCGCTCGACGCCTGAGGAATGAGATCATGAACACTCGTCTCGAAAAGTTTTACAAGGACAACGTGGTGCCGGCCCTGATGAAGGAGTTCGGCTACACCAATCCGATGGAAGTGCCGAAGCTGGTCAAGGTCACGCTCAATATGGGCGTAGGCGAAGCCGCTACCAACAAGAAGATCCTGGAAAATGCGGTTGCCGACATGGCGAAGATCTCCGGTCAAAAGCCGGTGGTCACCAAGTCGCGCGTTTCGGTCGCATCCTTCAAGATCCGTGACGGCTGGCCGATCGGCTGCAAGACCACCTTGCGTCGCGCCAAGATGTACGAGTTCCTGGATCGTCTGATCAACATCTCGTTGCCGCGCGTGCGTGACTTCCGTGGTGTGTCCGGTCGCTCCTTCGACGGTCGTGGCAACTTCAACATGGGTGTGAAGGAACAGATCATCTTCCCGGAAATCGACTTCGACGCCGTCGACGCGATCCGCGGTATGGATATCGCCATTACCACCACCGCCAAGACGGATGCGGAAGCGAAGGCGCTGCTGGCAGCGTTCAAGTTCCCGTTCCGTAACTGACCGTCGAGGACATCCGAAATGGCAAAGACCTCCATGATCCACCGCGACATCAAGCGTGCAAAGCTGGCGAAGAAATTCGCCGGCAAGCGTGATGCGTTGAAGAAGATCCTCTCCAGTCAGGATGCGTCCTACGAAGAGAAGATCGATGCGTCGACCAAGTTGCAGAAGCTGCCGCGCGATTCGTCGCCGAGCCGCCACCGCAACCGTTGCGAGCTGTCCGGTCGCCCGCGCGGTGTCTACCGCAAGTTCGGCCTGGGTCGCAATATGCTGCGCAAGGCCACGATGAACGGCGACGTTCCGGGCCTGCGCAAGGCAAGCTGGTAACTGCATTCCGGCCGTTCGCGGCCGGATTTGAACAGGATCGTTCTGTTCAACAAGGGAGTCCGACGCAAGTCGGGCTCTTTTGTCGTATACTTCCGCTTCTGTCTTGCCCGTGCGGGCCTGGCATGGCGTCAAGGGTCCTGGCCCGTCCCCAGGAAAACACAAGATTTTCGCGAAAGCGGATATCGGTGCACTCAAAGGTACTCACATGAGCATGACTGATCCCATCGCCGACCTGCTGGTTCGCATCAAGAATGCGGCCGCGGTTGGTAAGCAGACGGTGAAATTGCCGTCGTCCAAGATTAAGGTTGCGATCGCCCAAGTCCTGAAGGACGAGGGTTACATCACCGACCTGCGCGTGACCCAGACCGAAAACAACAAGGCGGAACTGGAAATCGTGCTGAAGTATTTCGAAGGCCGCCCGGTCATCGAGACCCTGAAGCGTTTTTCGCGCTCGGGTCTGCGCCAGTACCGCGGCAAGACCGAGCTGCCCAAGGTCCTGGGTGGCCTGGGTATCGCCATCATCTCCACGTCGAAGGGCATCATGACCGATGCGCAGGCTCGCGAAGCCGGCGTTGGTGGTGAAGTTCTGTGCTTCGTGGCCTAAGGGAAGGAATCGAACATGTCCCGTGTAGCCAAGAAGCCTGTCTCCCTCCCGAAGGGTGTTGAACTCAACGTCCAGCCTGAGCTGGTCAGCGTCAAGGGCCCGAAGGGCACGTTGATCCTGCCGAAGCCGGCTGGTGTCGAAATCGCCATCGATGGCGGCGTTGCCACGCTGTCGGCCAACGATCCGTCGCAGATCGCCCTCACCGGCACCGTCCGCGCCATCCTGGCCAACATGGTCAAGGGTGTCTCCGAAGGCTTCGAGCGCAAGCTCGAACTGGTCGGCGTCGGTTACCGCGCTGCCATGCAGGGCAAGGACCTGAGCCTGGCGCTCGGTTTCTCGCACCCGCTGGTGTTCGTGGCGCCGGAAGGCATCACGCTGTCGACTCCCACTCAGACCGAAATCGTGGTCCAGGGCGCCGACAAGCAGCGCGTCGGCGAAGTTGCCGCCAAGATTCGCGGTTTCCGTCCGCCGGAGCCCTACAAGGGCAAGGGTGTGAAGTACGCCGGTGAAGTCATCATTCGCAAGGAAGCCAAGAAGGCTTAATGGCGAGTCCCTCGCAGGAGCCCGCACATCCCTGTGCGGACTTTTGATAGGAGCACGCTTTCCCTTCAGCTTTCGTAGGATAAATATCATGAGCATCAACAAGAACATCGCCCGTCTGCGCCGCGCCAAGTCCACCCGTGCGCACATCCGTGAGCTGGGCGTTGCCCGTCTGTCGGTGCTGCGCACCGGTCAGCACCTGTACGCGCAGGTCTTCACTGCCGATGGCTCCAAGGTGATCGCTGCTGCGAACACCCTGCAGGCCGACGTCAAGGATGGCCTGAAGAATGGCAAGAACAGCGATGCGGCTGCCAAGGTCGGCAAGCTGATCGCCGAACGCGCCAAGGCTGCTGGCATCGAGAAGGTTGCATTCGACCGCTCGGGCTACCGCTACCATGGCCGCATCAAGGCGCTCGCCGACGCAGCGCGCGAAGGCGGCCTGCAGTTCTAAGCACTGCTGCGGAGGCGGTCATCGACCGCCTCCGCAATACCGCCGGCAGGGAAATGCCGGACCGCCCCGTTCTTTTGCAACGGTGCCGGGAACACCGCTTCACTTCACAACCATAAGCGGCTTCGAGCCGTACATACTCAATCAATCAAGGAATCAAGATGGCAGAAGAACGTGCACCGCGGGGTCGTGATCGCGACCGTAACCGCGAAGAGAAAGTCGACGATGGCATGATCGAAAAGCTGGTCGCGGTCAATCGCGTCAGCAAGACGGTCAAGGGCGGTCGCCAGTTCACCTTCACCGCGCTGACCGTGGTCGGCGATGGTCTGGGCAAGGTCGGTTTTGGTTATGGCAAGGCGCGCGAAGTGCCGGTCGCCATCCAAAAGTCGATGGAACAGGCACGCAAGAACCTGGCTACTGTCGATCTGAACAACGGCACCTTGTGGCATGCCGTCAAGTCTGGCCATGGCGCAGCACGCGTCTACATGCAGCCGGCGTCGGAAGGTACGGGCGTCATCGCAGGCGGCGCCATGCGCGCTGTGCTGGAAGCGGTTGGCGTCAAGAACGTGTTGGCCAAGGCCGTCGGTTCGCGTAACCCGATCAACCTGGTCCGTGCGACTCTCAAGGGTCTGTCGGAAGTGCAGTCGCCGGCACGCGTTGCGGCCAAGCGCGGCAAGAAGGTGGAGGAGCTCAACCATGGCTAAGGACACCAACAAGACCGTCAAGGTGCGCCTGGTGCGTGGCCTGCGTGGAACCCAGTCGCGTCACCGCCTGTCGGTGCGTGCGTTGGGCCTGAATAAGCTCAACGATGTGCGTGAACTGAAGGACAGCCCGCAGGTGCGTGGTCTGATCAATACGGTTCACTACCTCGTCAAGGTTGAGGAGTAATCCCATGACTCTGCGTCTTAATGACCTCAAGCCGGCCGACGGCGCCCGTACCGAGCGCACCCGCGTCGGTCGTGGTATCGGTTCGGGCCTCGGCAAGACCGCTGGTCGCGGTCACAAGGGTTCGTTCGCTCGTAAGGGTGGCGGCAAGATCAAGGCCGGCTTCGAAGGCGGCCAGACCCCGATGCAGCGTCGTCTGCCGAAGATCGGTTTCCGCTCCAAGATGGCGCGCGATACCGCAGAAGTGTTGTCCTACCAGTTGGACAAGCTGGATGCTGGCGATGTCGACTTTGCAGCGCTGCGTGCGGCCAATCTGGTCCCGAGCCGCGCCAAGAAGGCGAAGATCGTGCTGAAGGGCGAGCTGAGCAAGAAGTTCGTGCTGAAGGGCGTTGCGGCAACCGCAGGCGCCAAGGCGGCAATCGAAGCTGCCGGCGGCAGCGTAGAGGAGTAATCGGCAGATGGCGCAGGCTGGCATTGGTAACCTCGGCGGCGGGCTCGGCAAGTTCACAGAACTTCGCCAGCGGTTGCTGTTCGTCCTCGGGGCATTGATCGTTTATCGCATCGGCTGCTATGTGCCGGTGCCTGGCGTGAATCCCGATGCCATGCTTTCGTTGATGCAGGCGCAGGGCGGCGGCATCGTGGACATGTTCAACATGTTCTCGGGCGGCGCCCTGCACCGTTTCAGTATTTTTGCATTGAATGTGATGCCGTACATTTCGGCATCGATCGTGATCCAGTTGGCCACGCACATCTTTCCCGCCCTCAAGGCGATGCAGAAAGAAGGCGAATCGGGCCGACGCAAGATCACCCAATATTCGCGCATCGGTGCGGTGTTGCTGGCGGTGGTGCAGGGCGGCAGTATCGCGCTGGCACTGCAGAACCAGACCGCCCCTGGTGGCGCTCCGGTGGTGTATGCGCCGGGCATGGGCTTCGTGCTCACCGCGGTGATCGCTTTGACCGCTGGTACCATCTTCCTGATGTGGGTAGGCGAGCAGGTTACCGAGCGCGGCATCGGTAACGGCGTATCGCTGATCATCTTTGCCGGCATCGTGGCTGGCCTGCCGTCGGCGGCCATCCAGACGGTCGAAGCCTTCCGCGAAGGCAATCTGAGCTTCATCTCGCTGTTGTTGATCGTCATCACCATCCTGGCGTTCACGCTGTTCGTCGTGTTTGTCGAGCGTGGGCAGCGGCGGATCACGGTCAACTACGCGCGCCGCCAGGGCGGTCGCAATGCGTATATGAACCAGACCTCGTTCTTGCCGCTCAAGCTGAACATGGCCGGTGTGATTCCGCCGATCTTCGCGTCCAGCATCCTGGCATTCCCGGCAACGTTGTCGATGTGGTCGGGTCAGGCTGCATCGGGTGGTATCGGCTCGTGGCTGCAGAAGATTGCCAACGCGCTTGGCCCCGGTGAGCCGGTGCACATGCTGGTCTTCGCTGCGCTGATCATCGGTTTTGCGTTCTTCTACACCGCGCTGGTGTTCAACTCGCAGGAAACCGCCGACAACCTCAAGAAGTCGGGCGCGCTGATTCCGGGCATCCGTCCAGGCAAGGCCACCGCAGATTACGTCGATGGCGTGCTGACGCGCCTGACAGCTGCCGGTTCGTTGTACCTGGTAATCGTCTGCCTGCTGCCGGAAATCATGCGCACGCAGCTCGGCACTTCGTTCCACTTCGGCGGCACCTCGCTGTTGATTGCAGTGGTGGTGGTGATGGACTTCATTGCGCAGATCCAGGCGCACCTGATGTCGCACCAGTATGAGAGCTTGCTGAAGAAGGCCAACCTCAAGGGCGGCTCGCGCGGCGGTCTTGCGCGCGGTTAAGTGGTACACTAGATCTTCATTACGTGAAGACGGCCTGGTTCCCGGGCCACGATCTTCCGATCAGAAGGGCGGCTCGCGCGACGTCTCGCGCGCGGGTGTGACGGGGTGGTTCTGTGCGGGAGTAGCACAGGCGATTCGGAGTGGTTTTCTGGATCAGCACCGTCCGGCGCCGGAGCGAGGGCACACTCCCCACGCCGGGTCCATGGAACCTCTGGTTCCACGGGCTTCAAAGCAATCCGAGGCCTTGCTATAATTCCGAGTTAACTTTTGATCCATCCTGCCGGATGGCGCCTGGGCGCTGTCGGGCCATCACTCAGTTGGAGAATCGCGTCATGGCGCGTATTGCAGGCGTCAACCTGCCAGCCCAGAAGCACGTCTGGGTCGGGTTGCAAAGCATCTACGGCATCGGCCGTACCCGTTCGAAGAAGCTCTGCGAATCCGCAGGCGTTACCTCGACCACGAAGATTCGTGATCTGTCCGAACCCGAAATCGAGCGCCTGCGCGCCGAAGTCGGCAAGTATGTCGTCGAAGGCGACCTGCGCCGCGAAATCGGTATCGCGATCAAGCGACTGATGGACCTGGGCTGCTATCGCGGTCTGCGTCATCGCCGTGGTCTTCCGCTGCGTGGTCAGCGCACCCGTACCAACGCCCGCACCCGCAAGGGTCCGCGCAAGGCGATCAGGAAGTAAGGGATAGATCATGGCCAAGCCAGCAGAAAAGAAAACGAAGAAGAAGATCAAGCGCGTCATCACCGACGGCGTCGCTCACGTCCACGCTTCGTTCAACAACACCATCGTCACCATCACCGATCGCCAGGGCAACGCGCTGTCGTGGGCCACGTCCGGCGGCGCCGGTTTCCGTGGTTCGCGCAAGTCGACCCCGTTCGCTGCCCAGGTTGCCACCGAGAAGGCTGGCCGCGCTGCGCTCGATTACGGCGTGAAGTCGCTGGAAGTGCGTATCAAGGGTCCGGGTCCGGGCCGTGAGTCGGCCGTGCGTTCGTTGAACAACGTGGGCTACAAGATCACCAACATCATCGACGTGACGCCAATCCCGCACAACGGGTGCCGTCCGCCGAAGAAGCGTCGCGTCTAAAGGGAGCGATAAGAAATGGCTCGTTATATCGGTCCTACCTGTAAGCTCGCGCGTCGCGAAGGCGCCGACCTTTCCCTCAAGAGCCCGGCGCGTGCGCTGGACTCCAAGTGCAAGCTTGAGCAGAAGCCCGGCCAGCACGGCGCGGCTCGCAAGGGCAAGCTTTCCGACTACGCCACCCAGCTGCGCGAAAAGCAGAAGGTCAAGCGTATCTACGGTCTGCTGGAACGTCAGTTCCGCAACTACTACAAGAAGGCCTCGACCAAGAAGGGCAACACGGGCGAGAACCTGCTGCAGTTGTTGGAAACCCGTCTGGACAACGTCTGCTATCGCATGGGTTTTGCCGTCACCCGTCCGGCCGCGCGCCAGCTGGTGTCGCACCGTGGCGTGCTGGTCAACGGCAAGTCGGTGAATCTGGCCTCGTACCAGATCAAGGCTGGCGATGCGATCACGCTGTCGGAAAAGGCGCAGAAGCAGCTCCGCGTGCAGGAAGCCCTGACCGTGGCTGAGCAGCACGACATGACGCCGTCGTGGGTTGAAGTCGATTCGAAGAAGTTCAGCGGCGTGTTCAAGGCCGTTCCGGATCGCGCTGACCTGCCTTCGGATATCAACGAAGCGCTGATCGTCGAGTTGTATTCGAAGTAATTCACATTGGAGAACCTCCGGTACTGCCGGAGGTTCGCAGGAGACCCCGCAACATGACGGTTACCGCCAACCAGGTTCTGCGCCCCCGTGGTCCGCAGATCGAACGTCTTACCGACAACCGTGCCAAGGTCGTGATCGAACCCTTGGAGCGCGGTTACGGGCACACGTTGGGCAATGCCCTGCGTCGTGTGTTGTTGTCGTCGATCCCCGGTTTTGCGATCACCGAGGTCGAGATCGACGGTGTGCTCCACGAGTACACCACGGTCGAAGGTCTGCAGGAAGACGTGCTCGACGTCCTGCTGAACCTGAAAGACGTGGCGATTCGTATGCACAGTGGCGATAGCGCCACGCTGTCGTTGTCCAAGCAGGGTCCGGGTACGGTCACTGCGGCAGACATCAGGACCGATCACAACGTCGAGATCATCAACGGCGACCACGTGATCTGCCATCTGACCAAGGATACGGCGCTGAACATGCGCCTGAAGATCGAGCGCGGTTTCGGCTATCAGCCGGCTGCTGCGCGTCGTCGTCCGGACGAAGAGACCCGCACCATCGGTCGTCTGATGCTGGATGCGTCGTTCTCGCCCGTGCGTCGCGTTGCCTACGCCGTGGAAGCTGCGCGTGTTGAACAGCGCACCGACCTCGACAAGCTGGTGATCGATATCGAAACCAACGGCACGATCGATGCAGAGGAAGCCGTGCGCACCGCCGCCGACATCCTTAGCGATCAGCTGTCGGTGTTCGGCGATTTCACCCACCGCGATCGCGGTGCGGCCAAGCCGGCTGCCAGCGGCGTGGATCCGGTGCTGCTGCGTCCGATCGACGACCTCGAGCTGACCGTGCGTTCGGCCAACTGCCTGAAGGCCGAGAGCATCTACTACATCGGCGATCTGATCCAGAAAACCGAAGTGGAGCTGCTCAAGACCCCGAATCTGGGCAAGAAGTCGCTGACCGAAATCAAGGAAGTGCTGGCGCAGCGCGGCCTTGCTCTGGGCATGAAGCTGGAGAACTGGCCGCCGGCCGGTGTCGCCCAGCACGGCATGCTTGGTTAATGGGTCACCGCATGGGCGTCTTCGGGCGCCCATGCTGTTTTTCTACATCGACGGGCCGAAGCCCGCGATGACATCCGGTCAAAGGACGGCCGGCTCGGACCAACCGCAGTCCATTCAACAGCGCCAGGATGGCGACAACGTCACTGAAGCAGTCTCAATATTCCTTAGGAAAACATACTCATGCGTCACCAGAAATCCGGCCGTAAGTTCAACCGTACCAGCGCACACCGCGAAGCCATGTTCCGCAATATGGCCGCCTCGCTGTTCAAGCACGAGCTGATCAAGACCACCTTGCCGAAGGCCAAGGAACTGCGTCGCGTCGCCGAGCCGCTGATTACCATCGGCAAGGTCGATGGCGTTGCCAATCGTCGTCTGGCATTTGCTCGCCTGCGCGACAAGGAAGCCGTGGGCAAGCTGTTCGTCGAACTGGGCCCGCGTTACGCGACCCGTCCCGGCGGCTACCTGCGCATCCTGAAGGCTGGCTTCCGTGCCGGCGACAATGCGCCGATGGCGTATGTCGAGCTGGTCGACCGTCCGGTCGTTGCCGAAGAAGTGGCCGAGTAATCGGATCGCCTCTATAAAGATTCTTGAAAAGCCCGGCACACGCCGGGCTTTTTTATTGCTGGTCGAAGGGGGGGGCGCTGAACGCTGTCGGCTCTATCGGTCCGCCGACGCGTGCTGCACAAGATGAGGCGATGCCGCTAAGCAGGCCTCAAGTGGAAGCGCCTGCGGCTTGTCGATGCGGGCCGGTGCCGGAGGGCACCGCGCGTCGCTGAGATTGGGTATTTGGTCCGGTGTCCTTGATCCTGGGGGTAATGCGTGCAGGTCTTCGTCGCGGCCATGCGGAAGATCCCACCAGTGCCTGGCCCGATGGCCCGCCCGTTCGGACATGCGTGGTCACGGCCGTGGCGATGGCTGATAATCGACAGCTTGACCCAAGGCAAGCAGTGACGATGAATCCATTTCGTTGGAGTTTCCGGGCGCAGTTTCTGCTGGGCTTTCTTGCATGCGCAGGATTGCTGGCTTACGCGATCTATGTGCAGTTGCATCTGGGTCTGGAGCCTTGCCCGCTGTGCATCTTCCAACGGATCGCCTTCGCAGCGCTGGCAGTGTTTTTCCTGCTTGGCGCGCTGCATGGGCCGCGTGCCGCCGCCGGGCGCAAGGTCTATGGGGTCTTGAGTTTCATCGCCGCAGGCGTGGGTATGGGCATCGCTGCGCGGCATGTGTGGGTGCAGATCCGGCCCAAGGACATGATGTCTTCGTGCGGGCCGCCGTTGAGCTTTCTGAGCGAGACGATGGGGCCCTTCGAGGTGTTCCGCACCGTGCTGACCGGCACCGGCGACTGCGGCAATATCGATTGGCGCTTCCTCGGGTTGAGCATGCCGATGTGGAGCATGGTGTGGTTCGTAGGGTTGGCGCTGTGGGCCCTATACGCGGGCTTCAAGGTACGGCGTAGTTCGGTTCATCACTAACAGGTCCGGCGCTTTGCAATGCCCTGCGGCAGCCTCGTAGGCGTGCTGGGGCATCGCGACGGGAACGGCCGCTGTGCGTTACCTAGACGACGCTGATGCGTAATTGACGGGTAAAAGGTACGCCTTCCGCTGCAGGTCAGGCGCCTTGATTCGTCGCAAGGTGGCCTGCGCCGCGCTTGCTCGACGCGTCTGCTTCCTGGCCTTCATACTCGAAGCCATTGCTGCCGCTTGCATGCGTCTGCGGCGTGTCGACCGTGAGCGAGAATAGCGACATCGGAGGCGTGACTGAGTACTGGCTCTTTCCGCTGGCTAGCGCTGGTGGATCGCAGTTGGATCGTGGCACCGCTCGAATCAATAAGCCGATATGTACACGTCCGCCAAACGATGCGCACCCGCCATGCAGGCGGTACGCAGCGTGGCCAGCCGTGCTGCAGCCTTTCGGCACCGAATGGGCTGGTCGTGTTCCGGTCCATTCGCTGCCTCGCACGGCAATCAGAAGTCCTGCTGCAGGCTCACATAGACGCCGCGGCGCGGCGCCCATTGCGGCGCGAACACGCCGATGCCGCCACCATCGCGCAACTGGTAGCTGCGGTTGAGGACATTGACCGCGGCCAGTTGCACATGCAGCGGATGCGTGTTGACGTCGAAGTCGTGACCGACGCTGGCATTCAACTGGAAGTACGACGGAAGCGAAGCGCCGTTGGGTACGGTGTCGGTATCGGTGCGCAAACCGCTGCCGAACAGATAGTTGACGCCGACCTTGCTGCCTTCGCTGAAGGCGTAGTTGACGCCGCCGGACGAGGTCAGCTTCTGGTCGTGATCCAGGTGGATCCAGTTGTCGTAGGTATAGGCCAGCGCATCCGGATCGAAGTTGTACAGGCTGGTCATGACCCGCTTGCCCATGGCCTTGCTGTAGGCGAGGTTGAAATATGCCGTCACGGGCCCGTTGGTGTAGTCGGCGCTGAATTCGGCGCCGCGGATGCGGCCATAGCGGTAATTGAAGGTGGAATAGACATAGGCGGCACCGAACTGGCCTTCGTCCTGGAGCCGGTCGGCCTCGCGGTAATAGGTGTCCAGGCCAAGCGTCAGATGATCGGTGACCACCTGCGAGATACCCAGGTCGTAGTAGTCGCTACGCTCGCTCAGTGGCGTGGTCGGGCCGTCACCGGCCGACTGCTGATTGGTGGTGCCGTCGTAGAGCGCGATGTCGCTGGTGGAGATCAGCTCGCTGGCCGGCGGGGTGAAGTAACGCGCGTATCCGGCATGCAGGGTGGTGCTGTCGCTGGCGCGCCAGATGACGCCCAGGCGCGGGCTGAGCTGACCTTCGGTCGTGCCGAAGGCCTTGTACTTGTCGCCGCGCAGGCCGTAATTGACGGTCCAGTCCTCGCCGATCTTCCACTCGTCCTGCAGGTAGAGCGCGTAGGTGCTGGCATGGAAGCGGCTGCCGTCGAGAATGAACAGCGGCACGTTGCTGCTCTGGCTGCCGTCGTCGTTGGCAGGGAAGACATACGAATTGTTGCTGGCGATGGCGTGTTCGAAATTGCCGTACACGCCGTAGCGCAGCGTATGCGATCCGCCCCAGGGCGTTGCGAAGTCCGCCTGCACGGTATTGGCGCGGTTGCTGCGGTCCACTTGCGAGGCGATGCCGTTGAAGATCAGGTCGCCGGCAACGTCGGGGGAGAAGGCGACGCTGCTGTAACGCTGGCCGGCGGAGAGCTGATAGTTGGTGTCGCCGAGCGTGCCTTGCAGGGCCAGGGTGCCGAAACGGGTGTTTTCGCGCTGGTTCTCGTCCAGGCGCGAGGAGTCGAAATCGGTGGTGCCCAGGTAATCGAAGGCCGGCGTCTGCCCCGGATTGTTGGGGATCTGGAAGCGGTTGTTCGCGTAGCCGACCAGCAGGCTGAGACGGGTGTCCTCGTTGACCAGGTAGGTCAGATCGGCGAAGCCCTTGCCCTGATGGGTTTTGTCATGGAGGGGGTTGAGGCTGTCGACCGGGTTTTCCAGGCCATTCTTGTTCTGGTCGTAATCGCCGCTGACGAACCAGCTCAAACGCCCGCTGCTGCCCCACAGCGAGGCGTTGGGGTTGATGGTGCCGTAGGAGCCGGCGGTGATGCCGACGCTGCCGCCATTGCCGAGCTCGGCCCCATTCTTGGTGGTGATGTCGACCACCGCAGCGGTGCGGTCGCCGAACTGTGCCGGCAATGCGCCATCGAGCAGCTTGAGGTTCTTGATGATGCGTGGCTCCAGGCTCTGGCCGAAGCCAGAGATGGATTCGGGAATGATCACGCCGTTGATGCGGTACTGCAGGTTGGCGTGGTCGCCGCGCACGTGGATGCCGCCGTAGGAATCCTGTACCACGCCCGGCGCCTGCAGCAGGACCTGATTGAGTGGCGTCGCCGCGCCGAGCGGCAGGCGATCGATATCGTCAGCGGTGATGGCAAATTGGCTGCTGCCGATATCCGGCGACAGGGCATTGCGTGCCGCCTCGAGCTTGGCGATCACATTGACCGTATCCAGGTCGGTCGTGCGCTCGGAGTCGGCATCGGCGGCAGACGCCGCACCGATGGGGGCGGCCAGCAAGGCGACGGTGATGGCGGCAGACAGAAGGCGAGGAGTCATGGCGGTTTCGCGCGGTGGGTGAGGGAAGGTGTTGTTATTTTGTAACGTTGGGCGCTTTGGCGAGCGCTAGCGTAGGTCGAAAGTCATGGCTCGACGGGCGATGTTGTTTGCTGTTCAGGTCGAAGGGGCCGGCGCGCGAACGCCACGTCGGACCGACGCGGCGGAAATTCGGAGCCACTGGCCTCCCGGCGCTTTGCGTAGCGTTCCGGCTCTGCCAACATCGCAGGCTGCCTAGGAGTCCTCTCATGAATCTTTCCGCTGCCACTTCCGTTACCGATTCCGCCGCCGCAGCGTGGGCACCGGACAGCTGGCGCGGCAAACCTGCATTGCAACTGCCGGTGTACCCGGATGAAAACGCGCTGCAGGCGGCCATGCACGAGTTGGGGCGGCTGCCGCCGCTGGTGACCTCGTGGGAAATCTTTGCGCTCAAGCGCCAGCTGGCGGAAGCGCAGGAAGGCAAGCGCTTCCTGCTGCAGGGTGGCGATTGCGCTGAGAATTTCAGCGATTGCGAATCGGGCACCATCTCCAACCGGTTGAAGGTGCTGCTGCAAATGAGCCTAGTGCTGGTGCACGGCCTGCATTTGCCGGTGGTGCGGGTGGGTCGCTTTGCCGGGCAATACGCCAAGCCGCGCTCGGCCGATACCGAAACGCGCGATGGCGTGACCTTGCCGAGCTATCGCGGCGATGTGATCAATGCGCCGGCCTTCACCGAGGCCGCGCGCGTGCCCGATCCGCGACGCATGATCACCGCGCATTCGCGCTCGGCAATGACGATGAACTTCGTGCGCGCGTTGATCGACGGTGGCTTCGCCGACCTGCATCACCCCGAATACTGGAATCTGGACTGGGTGGGCTATTCGCCGCTGGCGGCGGACTACCAAAAGATGGTTGCCTCGATCGGCGACGCCGTGCGCTTCATGGAAACGCTGTCCGGGGCGGAGGTTTACAACCTCAATCGCATCGATTTCTACACCTCGCATGAGGCCTTGTTGCTGCCGTACGAGGAAGGCCTGACCCGTCAGGTGCCGCGGCAGTGGGGCTGGTTCAATCTCAGCACGCACTACCCATGGATCGGGATGCGGACGGCCGCGCTGGATGGCGCGCACGTGGAATACCTGCGTGGCGTGCGCAACCCGATCGCGATCAAGGTGGGGCCGTCGGTGCAGCCGGACCAGCTGCTGCGCCTGATCGATGTGCTCAATCCTGAGGACGAACCCGGGCGTTTGAGCTTCATCCATCGCATGGGTGCGGCGCAGATCGCCGACAAGCTGCCGCCGTTGCTGGATGCGGTCAAGCGCGACGGGCGGCGGGTGCTGTGGGTCTGCGATGCGATGCATGGCAATACCGAAAGCACCGGAAATGGCTATAAAACCCGGCGTTTCGACAATATCCGCAACGAAGTGGAGACCTCGTTCGATCTGCACGCGGCCGCCGGCACGCGGCTGGGTGGCGTGCATCTGGAACTCACCGGCGAAGATGTCACCGAATGCACCGGCGGTGCGCGCGAGCTCACCGAGCGGGATCTGGAGCGGGCGTATCGCTCCAGCGTGGATCCGCGTCTGAACTACGAACAGTCGCTGGAAATTGCGATGGCGATCGTGCGCAAGCAACAACAGGCGGCCTCGCAGCCGCTGGGCGCATGAGCGGCGTGTGCGCATGACGTGATGCTCATGCCGCGTGCGGCATGCTCTGGCAGCCATCCCTCTTTCCCCCCACAGGAGGAACGGTTTGACTGCCGATTGGAACGTCATCCGCGAATACGCAATTCCGCTCGGTGCCTCGCTGCTGGCGGGCATCGTCACCTGGTCGTTGATGCTGTGGCTGTTTCGCCGCATGCAGGGCCGCGACTACCGCCGTGCGCGCATCATTCGCGTGATCACGCTGCCGGCGGCGTTTATCCTGCCGCTGTTGTTTCTGGGGATCGCCACCGAAGCGACCCCGTTGGCCGGCAAGGCGCTGGCAGCGGTGCAGCATCTGCTGCATCTGGGAATCGTCGGCTGCGTCACCTGGTTGCTGGTACGCGCGGTGGCCGCCGGCGAGGCGGCGATCTTGCGCAGCAACCCGATCGAGGTGTCGGACAACCTCACCGCACGGCGTATCCAGACCCAGACGCGGGTGCTGAGCCGCGTGCTGATGGGCACGGTGATCCTGCTCGGCATTTCGGTGGTGCTGCTGACCTTCCCGCAGGTGCGCCAGATCGGCAAGACATTGCTGGCGTCGGCCGGCATCATCGGGCTGGTGGCCGGTATCGCGGCCAAGCCGGTGTTCGGCAACCTGATCGCCGGCTTGCAGATCGCACTGACCCAGCCGATTCGCCTGGACGATGTGGTGATCGTGGAAGGCGAGTGGGGCCGCATCGAAGAGATCGGCAGCTCGTACGTGGTGGTGCGGATTTGGGACGAGCGCCGCATGGTGGTGCCGCTGACCTGGTGGATCGAAAACCCGTTTCAGAACTGGACGCGCAGCAGTGCCGACCTGCTCGGCACCGCGTTCCTGTGGCTGGATTACCGTACGCCGATTGCAGCGGTACGTGCGGAACTGGAGCGTATCTGCCACAGCGAACCGCTATGGGATGGCCGCGTGTGCGTGACCCAGATTACCGACACCAGCGACAACACCATCCAGGTGCGACTGCTGGTAAGCGCGCGCAATTCCGGCGATGCCTTCGATCTGCGCTGCCTGGTGCGCGAACGCATGATCGATTTCCTGACGCGCGAGCATACGTATGCATTGCCGAGGCTGCGCGCCGAAATCGCGACGCAGGAAAGGCCGCCATCACGCCCTGCCGAGCCGATTGCGCAGGAGAGCGTGCGCTCGCCGGGCGCAGAAGACGGCGAGCCTGCGGCCAGCATCTAGCGCGGCCAAGAAAACAACTGCATGGCCGCCAAGCGGGTGCGGCCGTGCTCGGAATTGGCATTGACTACTCGTACATGCGGTTCCGTGCACGCCGGCCACGCCACCTGACGACGCTCGCTACGATATGTAGCTGCTTTTGTCGGGTGGTATTGCGCCAACTGCCGGCATCACATGTATTCGGCAGGTATTTGCACAAGTCCCCACCGGGCCGGTTCGTCCTCTGGGACGCAAGGCGTCACAGCGGTCAATCATGCTGGCGCGACCCCTGCGCCGGCGCGACGGGTGTCGTGCCTGACGTTGCCGGACCTGGCGCAGCCGGCGCACTGGGCGCATAGCCAGGCGTAAAGCGCGCATGGCTGCGTTGTTCGTACGCATACGCCAGCTCGATCAGGCGCGGCTCGCTCCAGGCCGTGCCCATGAACAACAGGCCAAGTGGCAAGCCCTGGGTCTGTCCCATCGGCACGCTCAGGCTTGGATAGCCGGCCACTGCAGCGGCACCATAGCCGGCGCCGGGGAAGGTATCGCCCTTGCCGAGCGTGGTGACCCACGCCGCGCCGGTGGTGGGCACGATCAAGGCATCCAGGCGATCTGCCTTCAAGGCTGCGTCGATGCCTTCCGGCCCGGCCAACCGCTTGGCGTTGGCGCGCGCGCTCAGATACCCCGCATCATCGAGACCGGGCGCTGCCTGCGCCTGTTCGAACAGCTCCTGCCCGAAGTACGGCATCTCGCGCTGCGCATGGTTGCGATTGAACGCAATCAACTGCTGCAGGGTCGCCACGGGCGTGTGGTGGTTTTGCAGATACGCATTCAAGCCGGCCTTGAATTCGACCAATAAGACCATCTGCTCGGCTGCGTCCCACTTGCCATCGGTGACCAGGGCGGTCTCGACCACAGTAGCGCCTGCTGCACGCAGCGTCTGCACGGCGCGGTCGAGCGCCGTGGCGATCGCCGGGTCCTCGCGGAGCGGGTTGCGCAACAGGCCCAGGCGCGCGCCACGCAGGCTGTCGGGTTTCAGGTGGGCGAGATAATCGACGCTGGTCGCCGGTGCCCTGGCGGTGGCCGGGTCCTGCGGGTCGGGTGCGGCGATGGCTTGCAGCACTGCAGCCGCATCGGCGACGTTGCGGGTCATCGGGCCGGCGGTGTCCTGGCTGGTGGAAATCGGGATGATGCCGTCGCGACTGACCAGGCCAACGGTCGGCTTGAGCCCGACCAGGCCGTTGACCGATGCCGGACAGGTAATGCTGCCATCGGTTTCGGTACCGATGCCGACGGTAGCCAGGCTTGCCGCGATGGCCGCACCGGTGCCGGCACTGGAGCCGCAGGGATTACGATCCAGCGCATACGGATTGCGCGTGAGCCCTCCGCGTCCGCTCCAGCCGGAACTGGATTGGGTGGAGCGGAAATTGGCCCATTCGCTGAGGTTGGTCTTGCCCAGGATCACCGCACCGGCAGCGCGCAGGCGCTGCACCACAAACGCGTCGCGGTCGGGACGGAACTCGGCCAGCGCCAGCGAGCCGGCGCTGTTGACCATCGGCAGCGCGTCGATATTGTCCTTGAGCAGCACCGGGATCCCGTGCAGCGGCCCACGCACGTGGCCGGCTTTGCGTTCGGCGTCCAGGGCGCGGGCGTCGGCTTCGGCCTGCGGATTGAGTTCGATCACCGCGTTGAGCCTGGGGCCGTCGCGATCGATGCTGGCAATACGCTGCAGATACGCGCGCGTCAGTTGCAGGCTGCTGCTCTGGCCGCTGGCCATGCGCGCCTGCAGGCCGGCCACGTCGGCCTCGCTCAGATCGATAGGATGGGCGGTGGACGCGTCGGCAGTGCCGGTCGCAGAACGCGATGGATCATCGGCATGCGCACAGCCGCACAGCGCGGCAAGCAGCGCGAAGGACAAAAGAGTGAATCGCATGGATGGTCATCCCCGGGGAGAAGTCGCAGGCTAACGGCGCTGCGTCGGGGTGACAACGGAGGGCGTGCCCGCAAACGGGCAGGCAGGCTCAGCGACGGCGGCGTCGCACCAGGTCGCGTGCGAGCACGCCGACCACCAGCAGGTTGATCGCCAACACGCCCCAGGCGGTCCAGCCGGGATGACGCACGATGGCGTAGATATCGAAAGGCAGATAGATGGCCGCCGACAGGCAGCCCAGCACCGAGGCCCACGCCTTGGCACGCCACAGACCCCAGGCTTCCACCACATGCAGCAGGCCATAGGCCAGCATGGCGGCAGCGGCCAGATGCACTGCATCGGGGCTGATGGTCTTGAGCAACGACGGCAGTGCGCCGTGGTCGGGGTCCAGATTGAAGCGGCGGATCAGGGTGATGACCGCGTTTTGCAGCGGGAGCGGGCCCAGAATTTCCAGGCCCGTCGCCGCCAACAGCGCAAGCGTCCCCTTGACCGCCTCAAGCAAGGCGATCACATGCAGTCCCGGATGCGCGCGCGGATCCGGGCTATAGGGTTTGTCACTCACGCGTCAGCTCAACAACTCAGCCCGAACGGCCAGCACGCTTGCGGTCGCTTTCGGTGAGGAACTTCTTGCGCAGGCGGATTTCCTTCGGCGTGACTTCCACCAGCTCGTCGTCCTCGATGAAGTCCAGCGCCTGTTCCAGCGTGTACTTGATCGCCGGGGTCAGCTTGATCGCATCGTCCTTGCCCGAGGCGCGCATGTTGGTCAGCGGCTTGGTCTTGATCGCGTTGACGGTCAGGTCGTTGTCCTTGGAGTGGATACCGACCAGCTGGCCTTCGTACACGTTGTCGCCTTCGGCGGCGAACAGGCGGCCGCGCTCTTCCAGCGGTCCCAGCGCATAAGCCGGCGTCGCGCCCGGTGCATTGGCGATCATCACGCCGTTCTGGCGCTTGGCGATCGCGCCCTGTTCCTTCGGACCGTAGTGGTCGAACACGTGGAACAGCAGACCCGAGCCCTGGGTCAGGGTGCGGAATTCGTTCTGGAAGCCGATCAGGCCACGCGCCGGGATCATGTAATCCAGACGCACGCGGCCCTTGCCGTCGGGTTCCATGTTTTTCAGCTGGCCCTTGCGGGTGCCCAGCTTTTCCATCACGCCGCCCTGGTGCTGTTCTTCGATGTCCACCACCAGCTGTTCGATCGGCTCCATCAGCTTGCCGTCGATTTCCTTGATGATCACTTCCGGACGCGACACGGCCAGCTCGTAGCCTTCACGACGCATGTTTTCGATCAGCACCGACAGGTGCAGCTCGCCACGGCCGGAGACCAGGAACTTGTCGGCGTCCGAGCCTTCCTCGACCTTCAGCGCCACGTTGTGCACCTTCTCGCGGTCCAGACGGTCGCGCAGCTGGCGGCTGGTCAGGAACTTGCCGCCGGACAGGTCCTTGTTACCGGCGAACGGCGAGTTGTTGACCTGGAAGGTCATCGAGATGGTGGGCTCGTCCACGGTCAGCGCCGGCAGCGCTTCGGGATGATCGAGCGCGCACACGGTGTCGGAGATGGTCAGTTCCTGGATGCCTGAGATGGCCACGATGTCGCCGGCCTCGGCGGTGTCCTGCTCGATACGCTCCAGGCCCAGGAAGCCCAGCACCTGCAGCACCTTGCCCTGGCGCTTCTTGCCTTCGCGGTCGATCACGCTGACCGGCATGTTCTTCTTCAGGGTGCCGCGCTGGATGCGGCCGATGCCGATCACGCCCACGAAGTTGTTGTAGTCCAGCTGGCTGATGCGCATCTGGAACGGGCCGTCCGGGTCCACGTCCGGGGCCGACACGTGCTGCATGATCGCTTCGTACAGCGGGGTCATGTCGCCTTCGCGCACGTCCGAATCCAGGCTTGCGTAGCCGTTCAGTGCGGAGGTGTAGACGATCGGGAAATCCAGCTGCTCGTCGGTGGCGCCGAGCTTGTCGAACAGGTCGAACACCTGGTCGATCACCCAGTCAGGGCGTGCGCCGGGACGGTCGATCTTGTTGACCACCACGATCGGCTTGAAACCCATCGCAAAGGCCTTCTGGGTCACGAAGCGGGTCTGCGGCATCGGGCCATCCATCGCGTCGACCAGGATCAGCACCGAGTCCACCATCGACAGCACGCGCTCGACTTCGCCACCGAAGTCGGCGTGTCCGGGGGTGTCGACGATATTGATGCGGTTGCCCTGCCAAGTGATGGCGGTGTTCTTGGCCAGGATCGTGATGCCACGTTCCTTTTCCTGGTCGTTGCTGTCCATCACGCGCTCAGCCAACACGGTGCGTTCGGACAGGGTGCCGGACTGCTTCAGCAGGCAGTCGACGAGGGTGGTCTTGCCATGGTCGACGTGCGCGACGATGGCGATATTGCGGAGTTTTTCGATAGACATGCGGAAAGGGCCCCTGTCTGGCGCCAGTCTTGAGATGAGGTAAGCCCGACATTATAGCGGTTTCGTTGCGCTGCCGTTGCCGATTGCCCTGAGCCGATTCAGATCGCCCATTCAGCTGGCGTGACGGGCCGGGTACGTGGCAGGCGGGAGCGTTGGACGATGGTCGTACCCATGCGGCCGGCCACGCACCCGGGTGTATCCTAACGGGCTATTGATCACTCCAGAACCTGCAAGGATTTCTATGTCCCTGATCGCCACTCTCGACACCTCCCGCGGCCCCATCGTCGTCGAGCTGTACCCGGACAAGGCCCCGCTGACGGTTGCCAACTTCGTCAACCTGGCCAAGCGCGGCTTCTACAACGGCCTGAGCTTCCACCGCGTCATCGCCGACTTCATGATCCAGGGCGGTTGCCCGGAAGGTTCCGGTCGCGGCGGCCCGGGCTACCGTTTCGAAGACGAGACCAACAATGGCGTCGGCCACGAGCGCGGCGTGCTGTCCATGGCCAATGCCGGCCCGAACACCAACGGCAGCCAGTTCTTCATCACCCACACCGCCACCCCGTGGCTGGACGGCAAGCACACCGTGTTCGGCAAGGTCACCCAGGGCCTGGACGTGGTCGATAGCGTTGCCCAGGGCGACACCATCAATACCCTCACCATCGAAGGCGACACCGACGCCGTGCTGGCCGCCAAGGCCGACCGCGTTGCGGAGTGGAACAAGATCCTCGCCGCCTGATCGCATCCCGTCGAACGGCCGCCATGTGCGGCCGTTCGCTTGTCAATGCGCGCCGCCAGGCCTTGTGCCCCGCCAGCGTGCGACCCCACCAACGTTTTTTAGCAGAGGAAACACCCCATGAAAGCACCTGTTCGTGTTGCTGTGACCGGCGCTGCCGGCCAGATCGGCTATGCCCTGCTGTTCCGCATCGCTTCCGGCGAAATGCTGGGCAAGGACCAACCGGTCATTCTGCAGTTGCTTGAACTGCCGATTGAGAAGGCCCAGGCCGCCCTCAAGGGCGTGATGATGGAACTGGAAGACTGCGCGTTCCCGTTGCTGGCCGGCATGGTCGGTACCGACGACGCCGAAGTGGCCTTCAAGGACGTCGATGTCGCCCTGCTGGTCGGTTCGCGTCCGCGCGGCCCGGGCATGGAGCGCAAGGACCTGCTGCTGGCCAATGCGGAGATCTTCACCGCACAGGGCGCGGCCCTGAACAAGGTCGCCAAGCGCGACGTGAAGGTGCTGGTGGTCGGCAATCCGGCCAACACCAACGCCTACATCGCCATGAAGTCGGCGCCGGACCTGGACCCGAAGAATTTCACCGCCATGCTGCGCCTGGACCACAACCGTGCGCTGAGCCAGCTCTCGGCCAAGCTCGGCAAGCCGGTGGCCGGCATCGAGAAGCTGGCGGTGTGGGGTAACCACAGCCCGACCATGTACCCGGATTATCGTTTCGCCACCGCCGATGGCGCCTCCATCGGCGATGCGATCAACGACCAGGAGTGGAACGCTTCCACGTTTATCCCGACCGTGGGCAAGCGCGGCGCGGCGATCATCGAAGCGCGTGGCCTGTCCTCGGCTGCCTCCGCGGCCAATGCCGCCATCGACCACATCCGTGACTGGGTGCTGGGCACCAGCGGTAAGTGGGTGACGATGGGCGTGCCGTCGGACGGCTCCTACGGCATTCCGGAAGGCGTGATGTTCGGCTTCCCGGTCACCACCGAAAATGGCAAGTACACCATCGTCAAGGATCTGCCGATCGACGACTTCAGCCAGAAGTACATCGACAAGACCCTGGCCGAGCTGGAAGAAGAGCGCAGCGGCGTGGCGCACCTGCTGGGCTGAGTTGGTCGATCACGGCAGTCATGAAAACGCCGGGCATTGCCCGGCGTTTTTGTTATTACGCGTCGTGTGGCAAACGGCTGCGCTGTCAGGCCAGACCCTCGGCCTTGAGTGCAGCCTGCACATCGGCATCGGCCAGCATGCGTTGCACGAACGCTTGCAGCGCGTTCAAGCCATCCAGATTCACAGCGGCTTTCTGCGCCCACAGCAAGGTGACGAACAAATACGCATCGGCACCGGTGTGGCTGTCGCTGGCAAGCCAGGTACGACCTTGCAGATGCGCATCGACGCGCGCGTACAGCGTGCGCAATTTGACGCGCGCATCGTCCTGGCTGCGCGCAATCAGCGCCGGGTCTTGCAGATACGCGGTGCTGCCGAAGATCGGCTTGAAGATGGGGTGCACGTCGGCATTGACGAAGGCGATCCAACGATTGATTTCGGCACGGCTGCGCGCGGTGCCATCGCCGGATAGGCCGGTGAGCGGCGCGATGTCGGCGATGTAATTGAGGATGGCTGCATTCTGGGTCAGTGCCCAATCGTCGACCAGCAGCAATGGCACGGCGCCTGCTGGATTCAGACGCAGATACTCGGGAGATTTCATCGTCGCCGCATCGACCACACTCAGGTCGAACGGCAGCCCCGACCAACGCAACACGATGTGATCTGCCAGCGAACAAGCGCCGGGCTTGGTATACAGCTTCATGGACGATCCACGCGGAAATGAAGACCCAAGCTTAGCGGGCAGACGATGCCGTGTGGAGCGCGCAGCGGGTATTGGAGGCTTGAGCAGGGTGTCGCCCATTGGCCCGTTGGTCGCTGAAGTTGGTGTTATGCCGATACGAAGGGCACCATCATGCTAGCCAGCGCGGCAAATGGCGACAGCGGCTACAGCTTGGTCAGGGTCTTCTTTGCAACCTATCCGGGTGCGGGAGGCGGGTCGGTGCCTGATACCGCTTTCTGCCACGCCGGTCGATCGCCACGCGTGCGGTGTGTCCGTTGTACTGCGACGTATGGGTGTCTCGAGATGGGCGCATCAAGACGCGTCAGACGCATCGGCACTGCATCTCGATAATCAACGACCTCAGCGACGTATGACGCTCAGAGATACCGCGACAGTCCGCGCTCAGGACGCGTTGCGCGGGCGCAGCGATTGCACGCGATAGAACGTGTGGTCGCCGATGGTGGCCACCTGATAGGCATTACGCCAGCTAGGGCTCGCGATTGCGCTGGCGGCAAAGTGGCTGGCGCCCGGCACGATCTCCTTGCGTTGGCCAACCGGCAATGCCCAGTTGCGCTGCGCCGCCAGTGCCACGCCCAAAGCCTTGTTCCAGGCATCGTCGTTCTTCAGCTGCGTGCCTGGCGCCACGATCGTCGGCGCGAATTGCTTGCGTGCAGTGACCACCTGGCACATCGAGTCGCCCCACAAACCGCTATCCAGGCGACGCAATGCAACTTCTGCAACGGCCTGCTGGCCACGCAAGGTCTGGTCGCGCGCTTCCAGATAGACGGTCGTACTCAAACACAGCGAATCTGCAGCTGGCTGCGGCAACACATGCGACAGCCAGAGTATCCAAACAAGTTTCATAGAACTCCTTGCTCCGTATGGGCCGGTCCGCAGAGCATCCAATGTGGATGCACCAGTGCAGAGGGCTTGGCGTCATGGGGAGGCGACCTGCCACCGGTCGCCAAATGCTTCGGCGAAAGACCATCTGCCGAAGGCGCCCACCAAATGCGATGGGTCAAAAAGTTGGCGCAAGGTAGGCGTCGATCACACAATCGCGGCTGAATGAGAGGGGTTGACGATTCCGACTGCCCGCGATGCATCGCGCTGTGAAACAGCCTAGCGTGCATCGCAACATCGAATCTGCGTCGCATTGTTAAAGCGACTGTTGTGTTTGCATGAATTGTTTGCCACATCGCGCGCTGCGGCATTGCGTATCGGTTCGGATGATCGCCTGGTGGCAAAAAACCGCCTTCCTGATAAGCGCAAATTTCATACACGCACTCGTCACGCGTGGTTATGCTGTCGAGTGCAGTTGTGCACTTCGGTTTCGTACATCGATCAAGGGTGCGCGAGAAAGACGGGCGTCGCGGAGACGCCCTGGATGGCGACAGTGCTAGCGTCTGAGATGCAGCGGTGTGTGTGCTGCATCACTGGCGCGTTATGCGTCATCTCCTCTGCGTATGGATACGCAGTCTTGACGCATCTCGCTGATCACGCCATCAGAAGCAGTACAGATGCTAGCTGTTGCAGCGAAAGCTATCTGCCATCACGACGTGATGGCCGTTGTCGCGTGATGTTCGGAGGGCACGTAGCGATGTTTCGAAAGCTCGTCGAGCATTCGATGCGCCAGTGGTGTGTCTTATTGCGTTGCGATCTGTTTGCGAGGTCGCATGTTCAAGAGCGCAAGAGCGCGAAGATGCTCAAGTGCAGAAGTGTCAGATACGAAAGTTTTAAGACCAATGGGTGCCAAAACGAAGTAGGCGCTGATACGCCAGGTACTGCAATCAGTGCAGCATGCACTGTCGTCAGAAACGTGCATGCACGTTGCGAAAATCTCTGTCGAAGCGATAAGACACGCGGTGTCATCGCATCCCACAAGCGCACGCTGATGCTGTAGCGGCGATTGCGAATCGACAATGCAGGCAGCAAGCGGTACCTGAGCGCGTTTTAGATGCGCGAAGTGCCCGCGCGTCTACCACACAGGCCCGTGTCGAGATGCGCTGCCGCGTAGGCGCGCAATGCGACAGGCGGTAATGCGTGCGGTAACGATGCATGCCGCACTTATCGCCGATCCGCACGGCAAGAAAAAGAATCGGCGTGGCAGGCCACTACATCCGCATGCATGTCGACGTCGGTAACGCTGCATGCACGGCAGTCGTGCGGCAAGCCCCGAACGCAACGACGGCGTCGTCGTGACGCCGTCCTCGAAAATCCGTTACAGGGTCGCGGCCAGCCGACTTGCCTGGTTGATCGCGCGCTTGGCATCCAGTTCGGCCGCCACGTCCGCGCCGCCGATCAGATGCGGCTGCTGGCCATTGGCCTGCAGCGCGGCCAGCAACTCGCGACGCGGCTCCTGCCCGGCGCACACCACCACCGTACCGACATCCAGCAGCTGTTCGCTGCCTTCCACGCGAATGCGCAGGCCGGCGTCGTCCACGCCCAGATATTCCACGCCGCCGAGCATTTTGACGCCCTTGGCCTTGAGCGTCGCGCGGTGGATCCAGCCAGTGGTTTTGCCCAGGCGTCCACCGGGCTTGCCGGGGCTGCGCTGCAACAGCCAGACCTGACGGGCGGCACGCTCGGGTTGCGGTTTGTTCAACGCACCGCGCGCTTCGAAGCTCGGATCTACGCCCCATTCGGCCATCCAGCGCTGCGGATCCAGCGATGGCGATTGGCCCGTGTGCACCAGAAACTCGCCGACATCAAAGCCAATTCCGCCGGCACCGATGATGGCCACCTTGTCGGCGGCGACGTGGCGGCCCAGCACCACGTCGAGGTAGCTCACCACCATCGGATGATCGGCACCGGGGAAATCCACCTTGCGCGGCTCGATGCCGGTGGCCAGCACGACTTCGTCGAAGTCTTTCAGATCGGCAGCCTGCACCGGGGTGTTCAAACGCAGCTGCACGCCGGTCGCTTCGATGCGATGGCCGAAGTAACGCAAGGTCTCGTTGAACTCTTCCTTGCCCGGAATGCGCTTGGCGACATTGAATTGCCCGCCGACCGCATCGCTTGCATCGAACAAGGTCACCCGATGCCCGCGTTCTGCCGCCACCGTCGCGCAGGCCAGACCGGCCGGGCCGGCACCGACCACGGCAATGCGCTTGGGCGTGGCAGTCGGGGTGTAGTTGAGTTCGGTCTCGTGTGCGGCACGCGGGTTGACCAGGCAGCTGGCCAGCTTGTTGTCGAACACGTGATCCAGGCAGGCCTGGTTACAGGCAATGCACGTATTGATGGTGTGCGACTGCCCGGCGCGCGCCTTGTTGGTCCACTGCGGGTCGGCCAGCAGCGGCCGCGCCAGCGACACCATGTCTGCGGCACCGTCGGCCAGGATGCGCTCGGCCACCTCCGGCATGTTGATGCGGTTGGTTGCCACCACCGGAATGCGCAGATGCGGCTTGAGTTTGGCAGTGACCCCGGCAAACGCGGCGCGCGGCACCGAGGTGGCGATGGTGGGAATGCGCGCTTCGTGCCAGCCGATACCGGAATTGATGATGGTCGCGCCGGCCGCTTCGATCGCCTGCGCCTGGGCCAGGATTTCCTGCCACTGGTTGCCGTCTTCGACCAGATCCACCAGCGACAGCCGGTAGATGATGATGAAGTCCGGCCCGCAGGCCTCGCGGATGCGCCGCACGATCTCTACCGCAAAGCGCATGCGCTTGCTCGCATCGCCGCCCCAGGCGTCGCTGCGCCGATTGGTGCGCGCGGCGGTGAATTCGTTGATCAGATAGCCTTCCGAGCCCATGACCTCGACGCCGTCGTAGCCCGCCTCGCGCGCTAGCCGCGCGGCGCGCGCATAGGCTGCGATCTGCCGGTCCACTGCGCCGGCCGACAACGCGCGCGGAGTGAACGGGTTGATCGGTGCCTTGAGCCTGGATGGCGCAACCGACAGCGGGTGGTACGCGTAGCGCCCGGCGTGCAGCAGCTGCAGGCAGATCTTGGCGCCGTGTTCGTGGACTGCGCGGGTGACCTGGCGATGCGGGCGTACTTCCCACGGCCACGACAACTTGCCGCCGAATGGCGTGAGCCAGCCCACCACATTCGGCGAAAACCCACCGGTCACGATCAGGCCCACGCCACCGGCGGCGCGCTCTGCGAAATACGCCGCCAGCTTGGGGAAGTCGCGCGCACGGTCTTCCAGGCCCGTGTGCATCGAGCCCATCAGGACGCGATTACGCAGTTGCGTGAAGCCCAGATCGAGCGGGGTGAACAGGTGCGGGAACGACAAGGCGGAAGGGCCGGTGGCGGGCGACATGATGTGGATACGCTGGCGTACGGATTGCGCACGATGCCGGCAAACCGGCCTGGCGGCAAGTCCTGACGCATGCAGCGGCCCTACCGATGCCCCGGAGACGTCTGGTGGGCAACACGCCTTCGCTGCCGCCCGCACGGGCGCGCGCATCCATGCATCGCCGCAGCGACGTGAGCCAGACCGCCGCCTTACCAGCCGGCCAGCACCAGCTTGCCGATCGTGCTGCCGCTTTCCAGCCGACGATGCGCCTCGCGCAGCTGCTGCGCATTGATCGGCGACAGCGTCTCGGTATGCGTGGTGCGCAGCTCGCCGGCATCGATCAGGCTGGCCGCCCGGTTGAGGATGCGGTGCTGCTCGACCATGTCCTCGGTCGCGTAGCGCGCGCGCGTGAACATCAGCTCCCAATGGATGCCGATGCACTTGGATTTGTATGGGTCGCCGATCGACAACGGCCCGCGCGGCTCCACGATCAGGCCCACATGGCCCTGCGGCGCCAGCACTTCGCCCAGTGGCTGCCAGTAGCGGTCGGTGTCGGCCAGATTGAGCGCCGCGTCCACCGTTTCCAATCCCAGCGCCTGCAGTTGCGGCTGCAGCGGTTGGTGATGATCGATCACGTGGTGCGCGCCCATTTGGCGAACCCATTCGATGCTCTCCGGGCGCGAGGCGGTGGCAATCACCGTGAATCCGGCATGCCGCGCCAGCTGGATCGCGATGGAGCCCACGCCGCCAGCCCCGCCGATGATGAGCAGATGCCTGCCGCGATTGCGTGCACCGTCGAATGAAAAGGGCATGCGCTGGAACAGCAGCTCCCATGCCGTCAGGGTGGTCAGCGGTAGCGCGGCCGCCTGCGCGAAGCTGAGCGAGGTCGGTTTGCATCCGGCAATCCGCGCGTCCACCAACTGATACTGCGCATTGCTGCCCGGCCGCCCGATATCGCCGGCATAGTAGACCTCGTCGCCGACCGCGAAGGCGGTGACCTCCGGGCCGACCGCCTCGATCACTCCGGCTGCGTCGTAACCCAGGACCTTCGGCGCCTGCAGGGGCTGCGGCTTGGGCGCGCGCACCTTTGTATCGACCGGGTTCACCGAGATCGCCTCCACCCGCACCAATAAGTCATACCCCGACGGCGCCGCAGGTGCCGGAAGTTCCACGTCAAGTAGCGATTCGGGATCGTCGATCGGAAGATGGCGGGTGAGGGCGACAGCTTTCATTGGAGCGCTCCTGAGCGGGAGGTTCAGGGTGCGTTGTGGGACAAGTCGTCCGCAACCATCCACCCCACAATTCAGCTCGGACGGGGCTTGGCGTTCACCAATGTAGTTTTCCAGGCAACCTGGAACGCTGAAAACCAGTCGGCACGGAACCGTATTCAAGTGACTTAATTGGGCTGCCGTTCATGCAGGCGCGTTGTGCGAAATGGGTGCCCGGTCCTTTCCTTCATGAAGCTGTATACGTAGGATTGCTTGGCGTTGCGGGACCAGGTGATTGCTTTCACATGTTATATGACCGTTAACGCGATCTTCACCGAGGCCGGCTTAATCTGCGCCCCGATGGCTCTGGATGTGACGAGCATCTTTACCAAGCACAACGCCTCTATCGGTTTTATCTCCCAAAGAAGGAGCTGTATAAATGAACAAGAAAATTCTCACTGCCGCGTTGCTCGGCGGTCTGGCAGTTGCCCAGGCTGCTTCCGCGCAGGAGTTCGACGACCGTTGGTACCTGACCGGTAGCGCTGGCTTCAACTTCCAGGACAGCGATCGCCTGACCAATGATGCCCCGTTCGTCACCCTGGGTCTGGGCAAGTTCGTCAGCCCGAACTGGTCGATCGACGGTGAGCTGAACTATCAGAACCCGAACTTCGATGCCAACCAGGATCTGAACTGGAGCCAGTACGGCATCTCGTTCGACCTGCGTCGCCACTTCATCCAGGAAGGCCGCGGCTGGAACCCCTACCTGCTGTTCGGTCTGGGCTACCAGCGTTCGGAAGAAGAATTCGACGCGACCCCGAACCCGGTTTCGCCGGGCCAGCAGAAGGACGGCAACTTTGCCGCCAAGGCCGGTGTCGGTCTGCAGACCACCTTCGACAAGCGCGTCGCCGTGCGTGCCGAGTTGGCCTACCGCGCTGACTTCAACGACCAGAGCGTTGCTGCTCCGCAGGAAGACTGGTTCGGCGACGTGCTGGCTTCGGTCGGCGTCGTGATCCCGTTGGGACCGGCTCCGTCGACCGCTCCGCCGCCGGCTCCGGCTCCGGTTGCTCCGAGCTGCGCCGATCTGGATGACGACGGTGACGGCGTCAACAACTGCGACGACAAGTGCCCGAACTCGCAGCCTGGCCAGACCATCGGTCCGGACGGTTGCCCGGTTCCTGTCTCGATCGACCTGAAGGGCGTGAACTTCGACTTCAACAAGTCGACCCTGCGTCCGGATGCCGTTTCGATCCTGAGCGAAGCGACCGAGATCCTGAAGCGCTACCCCGACCTGAAGGTCGAGGTTGCCGGTCACACCGACTCGAAGGGTACCGACGCGTACAACCAGAAGCTGTCCGAGCGTCGTGCGACCACCGTGTACGACTACCTGACCAAGAACGGCGTCGATGCATCGCGCCTGGTCGGCCCGATCGGCTACGGCGAGAGCCGTCCGATTGCTCCGAACACCAACCCGGATGGTTCCGACAATCCTGAAGGTCGTGCGAAGAACCGTCGTACCGAGCTGAACGTCCAGAACTAATCGGACCGCTAGCTTTATTGCAGACAAAACCCGGCCTTGTGCCGGGTTTTGTCTATGCAGATTCGGGAAAAGCGCGCTCAAGCGCTGCCGATCCTGTCTGTGTTGCCATCCAGGCACGGTTCCTGTTGAAACAGCGTTCATCGCTGCCTACACTCGCCGCGTCAACACCACACTCATACTTGGAAGAACCCGATGCTGCGTACCGCTACGGCAGGACTGCTCTGTCTCGCTCTGATCCCCGCTGCCTACGCCGCTCCAAACTGCGCCGGCAGCATGGTGTCCCAGCCACTGCCGTTGCCCGCCACCGTCGTTGCACCCGCGGCTGCCGAGTTCTATACCCGTAGCGTGCAGCTGGGCATGCCCACCGGCGTGCTGGCACAGCCCTATAGCAGCGACCAGTCGGTGGATCGTGTGCTGCTGCGCCTGCGCGTGGAAGGTTGCCAGGATCTGGCCAAGGTCATTCCGCCCGGCGGCACCGTCAACCCGAACGACCCGGCGGCCTACAAGGCCACTACCGCGTTCGACAACACCCCGTGGCGCTTTGACATGAGCCAGAACGGCAAGCGCATGACGGCAGAAGAATTCGATGCCTGGATGAAGGCCCGCGGTGTGCGCGTGGTCAAGGCTCGCCCGGCCGCTGGTGCGGCACCTGCAGCGGCAGCGCCCGCAACACCTGCGGCCGACGCCAAGTCGGTCGAAAACAAGTAAGCCCTGCGGTCGGGACGGCATGCCCCGGCGACCTGCGCCGGCAACGTCCCGGCAGCGTCAGCGTGGTCCGGGGGCGGGCGGCGCGGTGCGCCCACCCGCTGCCGCATCCGCCAATGCCGCGCCACGCCATGGGCTGGCGCGCGTGCTGTCCAAGCTTGGCGTGTGTTCGCGCACCGAAGCGGCGCGCTGGATTGCCGCTGGCCGCGTCAGCGTGTCGGCACGTGTGGTGCGCGACCCCGAGTTTCCGATCCGCGGCGATCAGCAATCGTCCATCGCTGTCGATGGGCAACCGCTTGCGGGACTGGCACGCTGCTACCTGATGCTCAACAAACCGCGCGGCGCGGTCACCACCGTGCGCGACGAGCAGGGCAGGGACACGGTCTACCGTTGCTTCGATGACGCCGGCCTACCGTGGATCGCGCCGGTGGGGCGCCTGGACAAGGCCAGCGAAGGCCTGTTGCTTTTCAGCAACGACCCACAGTGGGCGGCGACGGTGACCGACCCGGCGACCGGGCCGGACAAGACCTACCACGTGCAGATCGATTGCCGTCCCAGTGCCGCGCAACTGGTGCAGCTGCATGCCGGTGTGGTCGATCCCGATCCGCAGGGCCAGGGCCTACTGTTGCGCGCCAAGCAGGTCAGCGTACTGCGCGAAGGCGAGCGCAATGCCTGGCTGGAGATCGTGCTGGACGAAGGGCGCAATCGGCAGATCCGCCGGCTGTTGGCCGCAGTCGACATCGGCGTACTGCGGCTGGTGCGCGTGGCGATCGGCCCGCTGGCGATGGGGGAGCTGGGCAAAGGCGCGTGGCGGATGCTGAGCGCCGAGGAAGTCAGTGCGTTGGTGCCGGCGGCGCACGCCAGCGCGCCAGACGCGCGCTGAGCAGGGCGCTGACCACGTCGTAAGCGCGGGCGTCGCCGGCGCCGTTGGCATCGTGGCGGCGACCCTTGGCGTGATTGCAGCCGGCACAGGCCAGCGCCAGATTGCGCGCATTGTTGGCATCGTCGCCCACCAATACGCACAGCGACGCGGCCGCGCGCCGACCGAACCAGGCCTGCGGCACCACGTGTTCGAGCGTGGTGTGGCCGAGCGGTTCGCCGTCGGCGCGCATCTGCAGATGCCGACGGCAGTGCAGGCAGCGCGTCTCCCAATGGCCGTCGAGCAGCTGCGCCTGCGCATCGGTCTGCGCCGCCAGCAGCAGCCGTTGGCGCAGCACCGTGCGCATGCTCAGGCCTCGATGACCTTGAGTTCGCGCCCGATCTTGATGAACGCTTCGATCGCTTGATCCAGGTGCTCGCGCGTATGCGCTGCGCTGATCTGGGTGCGAATGCGCGCCTGGCCTTTCGGAACCACCGGGAAGAAAAAGCCGATGGCGTAGATGCCTTCCTCTAGCAAGCGCTCGGCGAATTTTTGCGCCAGCGGTGCGTCGTACAGCATCACCGGGCTGATCGGATGCACGCCCGGTTTGATGTCGAAACCGGCGGCGGTCATGCGTGCGCGGAAATACGTGGTGTTTTCGACCAGCTGCGTGCGCAGCTCGCCGGCGGCATCCAGCATTTCGAAGGCTTTGATGCCTGCAGCCACCACGTGCGGCGGCAATGAATTGGAGAACAAGTAGGGACGCGAACGCTGGCGCAGCAGCTCGATCACTTCGCGCTTTGCGGTGGTGAAGCCGCCCAATGCGCCGCCCATGGCCTTGCCCAGCGTGCCGGTGAAGATGTCGATCTGGTCGAGTACGCCCTTGACCTCGGCCGAGCCGCGGCCGGTGGCGCCGAGGAAGCCGGTGGCATGGCATTCGTCGATATGTACCAGCGCGTTGTATTTGCGGGCCAGGGCAGTGATTTCGTCGAGCGGGGCGATGAAGCCGTCCATCGAGAACACGCCGTCGCTGGTGATCAGCTTGGTCTTGCAGCCGGCGGCGTCGGCGGCCTGCAGCTGCGCTTCCAGGTCGGCCATGTCGCAGTTGGCGTAGCGGAAGCGCTTGGCCTTGCACAGGCGCACGCCGTCGATGATGGAGGCATGGTTGAGCGCATCGGAAATGATGGCGTCGTGCTCGCCGAGCAGCGGTTCGAACAGGCCGCCATTGGCATCGAAGCAGGCTGCGTAGAGGATGGTGTCTTCGGTGCCGAAGAACGTGGCGATGGTGCGTTCCAGTTGCTTATGCAGATCCTGGGTGCCGCAGATGAAGCGTACCGAGGCCATGCCGAAGCCGTGGCTGTCCAGCGCGTCCTTGGCGGCCTGGATGATGTCCGGGTGATCGGCCAGGCCCAGATAGTTGTTGGCGCAGAAATTCAGCACGCGGCGACCATCGGCCAGCGTGATCTCCGCTGACTGCGGGCCGGTGATGATGCGCTCGGACTTGAACAGGCCCTGGGCCTGGATGGCGTCCAGTTCGGCGGCGTAATGGGCGGTCAGCGCGGCGGGAGCGGTGGTCATGGCGGTCGCAATGGCAGAAAGAAGCGCGATTTTAACGATCACGGTGGCATACCACTACGTCATGCAAAATCGGCATAAGCGGCGGCGCTGATGTCATTTCACCGCCTGCGTGCCGCTGCGCAGCATGGCATGCTTGCTGTTCAGCTGTGCTCAACCGGCCAGGAGATCGTTGTGACATATTCCCGTTTCCGTTTTACCTCCTTTCTTTTCGCCTTGCTGGTCCTGGCCGGCCCAGCTGGCGCACGCGAGATCGGGCTGCTCAACGTGAGCTACGACCCGACCCGCGAGTTCTATCGCGACTACAACGCCGCCTTTGCAGCGCAGTGGAAACAGCAGCACCCGCAGGACACGGTGACCGTGGAAACCTCGCACGGCGGCTCGGGCAAGCAGGCGCGCGCGGTGATCGATGGCATCGAGGCCGACGTGGTGACCTTGGCGCTGGCGTACGACGTGGATGCCATCGCGCAGAAGGCCAAGCTGATCGAGACCGACTGGGAAAAGCGCCTGCCCGACAACAGTGCGCCGTATACCTCGACCATCGTGTTTCTGGTACGCAAGGGCAACCCGAAGAACATCCACGACTGGCCGGACCTGCTGCGGTCTGGCGTGGCGGTGGTGACGCCGAACCCGAAGACCTCCGGAGGCGCGCGCTGGAACTATCTGGCCGCCTGGGCGTACGCCGACCACATCTTCAAGGGCGACCGCGAGCGCATCCTGCGCTATATGCAGGCGTTGTTCCGCAACGTGCCGGTGCTGGATACCGGCGCACGCGGCGCCACCACGACGTTCGTGCAGCGCGGTATCGGCGATGTGCTGCTGGCCTGGGAAAACGAGGCGCTGCTGGCGCGCGAGGAACTGGGCAAGGACAAGTTCGAGATCGTGGTGCCGAAGTTGTCGATCCTGGCCGAGCCGTCGGTGGCGCTGGTGGACAAGAACGTCGACAAGCATGGCACCCGCGAGGTGGCCGAAGCCTACCTGCGCTATCTGTATGCGCCTGAAGGTCAGAAGCTGGCAGCCAAGCATTTCTATCGTCCGCGGCATCCGGAATTTGCCGACCCGGCCGACATCGCGCGGTTTCCGGAGATCAAGCTGGTGACCATCCAGCAGGCGTTCGGCTCCTGGGAGAAGGCGCAGCAAGAGCATTTCGCCGACGGTGGCGTGTTCGACCAGATCCAGGCCAACAAGTAAGCGATGTCGATGTCGGTTGCACCCCACCCAGCGCCGTCATCGCGCCGACGCGTGATGCCGGGGCTGGGCCTGAGTCTGGGAATCACCTTGACCTGGCTTGGCCTGATCGTGCTGATCCCGCTGCTGGGTATCTTCATCAAGACCAGTGGCCTGGGCTGGGAGGGCCTGTGGCGGGTATGGAGCGAGCCACGTGTGCTGTCGGCGCTGCGGGTGAGTTTCGGCACCGCGTTTGCGGCCGGTGCCTTCAACGCGGTGATGGGCACCTGGGTGGCATGGGTCTTCGTGCGCTACAGGTTTCCGGGCAAGCGCTTTTTCGATGCGGTGATCGATTTGCCGTTCGCGTTGCCTACCGCGGTGGCCGGCATTGCGCTGACCGCGCTGTATGGCGGCAACGGGTGGGTGGGACGCTGGCTGGAGGCGATCGGGATCAAGGTGGCCTACACGCAACTGGGTATCGTGCTGGCATTGGTCTTTGTGGGCCTGCCCTTCGTGGTGCGGGTGGTGCAGCCGGTGCTGGCCGAGAGCGATCGTGAAATGGAGGCTGCCGCCGCCACATTGGGCGCCTCGCGCTGGCAGACGGTCTGGCGGGTGGTGCTGCCGGGGGTGTGGCCGGCGGTCCTGACCGGGTTTGCGCTGGCGTTTGCACGCGGCGTGGGGGAATACGGCTCGGTGATCTTCATCGCCGGCAACCTGCCCAATTCCACCGAGATCGCGCCGCTGCTGATCACCATCCGACTGGAAGAGTTCGACTACGCCGGGGCGACTGCCATTGCCGCGGCCATGCTGTTGCTGTCGTTCGTGATCTTGTTGGTGGTCAATACGCTGCAGGCACGGCTGCTGCGCTATCAACGCAGGCCCGTATGAACGATGCTGTTTCATCGCTGCCTTCCATGTTGCCGACCCATGCCATGACCAAGCAGGCGCGTCGCATCAGCGATTCGGCCACCAATGAGCCGCGTTGGGTGCAATGGCTGATGATCCTGGGCGCCGTGCTCTTCCTACTGGCGTTCTTGCTGCTGCCGCTGGTACTGGTGTTCGCCGAGGCGTTGCGTGGCGGTTGGGAAACTTTCCTGCACGCGGTAGTCGACCCGGACGCGTTGTCGGCGATCAAGCTGACCTTGCTGGTGACGGCGATCGTGCTGCCGTTGAATCTGGTCTTCGGCGTGGCCGCGGCGTGGGCCATCAGCAAGCATCAGTTCCGGGGCAAACGCCTGCTGGTCAGCCTGATCGACCTGCCATTCTCGGTGTCGCCGGTGGTGGCGGGCTTGATCTTCGTGCTGATCTTCGGCCGCAATGGCTGGGCCTGGCCACTGATCGACGAAGGCTGGCATGTGCAGCTGCCGGCGCTGGGCGACCTTGTGATCCAGTTGCCGCGGATCGTGTTCGCGTTGCCGGGCATCGTATTGGCGACCACGTTCGTAACCTTCCCCTTCATCGCGCGCGAATTGATGCCGTTGATGGAGCAGCAGGGCAGCGACGAAGAACTGGCGGCACTGAGCTTGGGCGCGAACGGCTGGCAGATGTTCTGGCGGGTGACGCTGCCCAATATCCGTTGGGGCCTGTTGTACGGCGTGCTGTTGTGCGCGGCGCGTGCGATGGGCGAATTCGGGGCGGTGTCGGTGGTGTCCGGGCATATCCGTGGACGCACCAATACGCTGCCGCTGCATGTGGAAATTCTCTACAACGAATACGCCTACAGCGCCGCATTTGCCTGCGCGTCGCTTCTGGCATTGACCGCGCTGCTGACGTTGGCGCTGAAGACGTATCTGGAATGGCGACACGGCGATTCGCTGGCCGCCAACCACCGCCATTGAGGTGACCATGGGCATCCGCATTCACCGCCTGCGCAAGCAGTTCGAGACTTTTACCGCGCTGGACAACATCGACCTGGAAGTGCGCCAGGGCGAGTTGCTGGCCTTGCTTGGGCCCTCCGGCTCGGGCAAGACCACGCTGCTGCGGATCATGGCCGGGCTGGAGCATGCCGATGGCGGGCAGGTGCTGTTCGGCGACGAGGATGCCACCCGCATGAGCGTGCAATCGCGCCGGGTCGGCTTCGTGTTCCAGCACTATGCGTTGTTCAAGCATATGGACGTGTTCGAGAACATCGCATTCGGCTTGCGCGTGCGCCGCGGCAACGCGCGTTGGGCCGAAGCGCGCATCCGTGCGCGCGTGGAGGAACTGCTGGCGCTGGTGCAGCTGCAGGGCCTGGAACAGCGTTATCCCACCCAGCTCTCCGGCGGCCAGCGCCAGCGCGTGGCGCTGGCGCGCGCGCTGGCGATCGAACCGCGCGTGCTGTTGCTGGACGAGCCATTCGGTGCCCTGGATGCGCAGGTGCGCCGCGACCTGCGCCGTTGGCTGCGCGAGTTGCACGAACGTACCGGCCTGACCACGGTATTCGTCACCCATGACCAGGAAGAAGCACTGGAACTGGCCGACCGCGTGGCCATCCTCAATCGCGGCCGCATCGAACAACTCGACACGCCGGCCATGATCTACGACAAGCCGGCCTCGCCATTCGTGTATTCGTTCGTGGGTGCGGTGAACCGGATTCCCGGGGTGTTGGCGCAGGGCCAGATCCAGGTGGCTGGGCACGCACTGCCGTTGGCCAATGCGGCATTGGCGGCCGGGCCGGTCGAGGTGTATGTGCGGCCGGAAGATCTGGTGCCCGACCAGGCCGGCTGGCCGGCCACGGTGGCGTGGTCGCAGCGCAGTGGCTCACGCCTGCGGCTGCGCGCAACGCTGGAACCGTCAGGCAACGAAGTGGAGGTGGAACTGCCGGCCTCTGCCGGCAGCTTTCAGCCAGGGCAGCAAGTGCGCTTGGCAGCACGGCAGTACGGGATATTTCCCGCGTAAGCGGGCGCCGGCTGGGGTCGGGGCTCGCCGGAATGGGTATGCGAGGCGTGGGTTTCGCCTTGGCTGTGGCGAATCTCCAATTCCCAATCCCAGCTTCCGAACATCAAGATTCGGCGCAAGCGGTCGATGACATCAACACCTGATTCGCGCATGGGCTCTTGAGTATGTGCGCTGGATCAAGCGAACGCGACTTTCATGTTGCGCTGCAATGACAGTTGGACTAATAAGTCTTTGCAGCCTCGCTTCGCGCCATCCCACCGTTCATCGCTCCAGGAGATGCCCATGAAGTCGTCCCCGCTCGCTTGTTGTCTGTCGTTACTGCTGCTCGGCGTTGCGCCGCTTGCGCAGGCGCAGGACGAAGATGCGTCTACATCGCCGTTCAGTGGCACCTTTGCGGTGACCAGCGATTACCTGTTCCGCGGTATTTCGCAGACAAATGAAGAGCCTGCGTTTCAGGCCGGTTTGACCTACAAGACGCCATTCGGGTTGTACCTGGGGACCTGGACGTCCAACGTCGATTTTGGCGCCGGCGATCCGGATTGGGAAGTGGATGGTTTCGTCGGCTACAACACCGACCTTGGCAGCCACTGGAACTTCGACGTCATGATCAACCGCTACCAGTATCTGGGAGCGGGCGCATCCAACTACGCCGAGCTGATCACCAAGACCACGTTCCTGAAGACCTATAGCGTGACGTTCGCCTACACCGACGATCTCTACGGCAGCAAGACCGATGGCTATTACTACGCCTTCGATGCCAACTGGACGTTGCCGTACGACTTTACCTTCGGCGCGCACGCAGGGCATAGCGTCTACACCTCGTCGCTGAGTCAGGTGGACCACGACTACAACGATTTCGGCGTCAACGTCGGCAAGACGTTCGGCCCGTTGGGTTTGAGCGTGGGGTATTACGACACCAGCAAAGCCGCCGAATTCGGCTTCGGTCGTCAGAATTCGCAGAACCATCTGGTGGCGACGGCGACGGTTGCTTGGCCGTGATGGCGATTGAATAAAAGCGACAAGAAAATATAGGTGCGCACTAGTTTTGCTCGCTGCTCCGAAGCTGTTTTGAAGACTTGGCTGTGTCGTTGTGAGGCAGGAAGAGTTGATGCTCGAACATCTCATTGTCACGCCTGAACAACGGCAGGACGCAAAATCCCGGTTGTGTTGTGTATTGACGCGATTGGCCGTGCGGATCGATCACTCGTAGAGCGCCTGATCTGTGGGGTGGCTGCGCGGCCCTTGCCCGCCACTGTCGCGGGACACGCTGCAATGTAAGCTCTTACGCGGCATCCATGCCGCATAAGGTTCCGCGACGGTGGGCGGACAAGGACCGGTTGAGATGCTCGGTGCGTAGAGTTCCAGCAAGGCGTTTCGTCGAATCACCTAGCGCAGTGTTTTCGTTGTTCACTGAAGTGACCAGACAAACTGTCTGGTGCGTGTTTCTGTTCTTTAGGTCAACAGCAAACTGTCAGGTGCGGTGTCCTTGCCGATTGCGTGACCGTTGGCGGCATGGATGCCGCCATCGAGCCTACATGGACGTACTTGCGGCGTGTCCCGCGAGTGGCGAGGGCATCGCGCCCTCGACCCACTAGGCTTTTATCCAGACCCTAGCCGACCCCGCGTCGCATGAGACGCTTCGCCAGCTTCAGAAAATCGCTCGCGCACTCGTAAGCGCGCGTAGCTTAAAAACGCGAAAGGCGCCTCGCGGCGCCTTTCGCACATCTGCAGTGTCAGCCGATCAATTCCAGCTCAGCACGACCTTGCCGGCCTTGCCTTCTTCCATCAGGTCGAAGCCCTTCTGGAAATCGTCGATCGGCAGTTGATGGGTCAGCACCTTGTGCAACGGAAAACCCGACAGCACCAGCTGCGTCATCTTGTACCAGGTCTCGTACATCTTGCGGCCGTAGATGCCCTGCACGGTGAGGCCCTTGAAGATGATCTTGTCCCAGTCGCAACCGGCGCCACGCGGCATGATGCCGAGCATGGCGATCTTGCCGCCGTGGTACATGCAATCGAGCATGTCGTTGAACGCGCGCGGGTTGCCGCTCATTTCCAGGCCCACGTCGAAGCCTTCCATGTGCAGGTCGGCCATGACGTCCTTGAGCGAGGTCTTGGAGACGTTGACTACGCGCGTGGCTCCCATGTCGGCAGCCAGCTTGAGACGGAAATCGTTGACGTCGGTGACCACCACATTGCGCGCACCGATGTGCTTGCAGATGCCGGCGGCAATGATGCCGATCGGGCCTGCGCCGGTGATCAGCACATCCTCGCCGATGACGTCGAATTCCAGCGCGCAATGCGCGGCATTGCCGTAGGGGTCGAAGAACGCGGCAAGCTCGGACGGGATCTGGTCCGGGATCGGCCACAGGTTGCTGGCCGGCATCACCATGTATTCGGCGAAGGCGCCGTTGACGTTGACACCGATCCCGACCGTGTTGGGGCACAGGTGCGGACGGCCGCCACGGCAGTTGCGGCAATGGCCGCACACGATGTGGCCTTCGGCCGACACCCGTTGGCCGATCTGGTAGCCGGTCACTGCCGAACCGAGCTCAGCCACCCGGCCGACGAATTCATGACCGATGGTCAGCCCCGGCTTGATCGTGCGCTGGCTCCATTCGTCCCACAGGTAGATGTGCAGGTCGGTGCCGCAAATGGCGGTTTTTTCCAGCTTGATCAGCACCTCGTTGGGGCCGGGCGTCGGCACTGGCACCTGTTCCAGCCAGATGCCCTTGTTCGCTTCGCGCTTGACCAGCGCCTTCATCGTCTGCGCCATCTGGCGGAACCTGCTGAGTGAAAGTAAGCCGGCGATTATAGGCGTCGCGGCCTGTATGCCATGCGGCGGTGCGGGAATGGACGTGATGCCGCCCTGGATCCACGGTGGGCCAGGGCCGATCCGGCCCATGCCCGTTTGACGAAGTTGGCACCTCAGCGCAGGATGAGAGCCGCCGTCCAGGCCTGTCGTTGCCTGCGAGGGCTAGCGCGCTGGCCAAACATCGCAGGCGTGCGTCATCTGCGCCAGCATCGCTCCAATGCCCTTGCTCCGCGCTACGGCCCCATCTGCGATGCGGCGACGCTGGCTTTCACGCATGGCGCCAGCCTGGTCTTTTGGGCCCTGCAGGCGGAAGGAGCAGGCAGCGGGGCCAGAGCAGTCAAAAAAACACTGCACAGCCGCCATGCGGGCGCGCCCACCACTCCGAATCGGCGTGTGCCACGCGTACATTCCGGTTGTGAGCGCGCCGTCCATGGCCCTCTGCCCGCGGCTCGCCACGTTTGTCAGCCGCGCTTAGAACTTCACATCCAGGCTCATGAAGTACTGCCGCGGTGCGCCGACAACCATGGTCTGGTTGTAGCCATCCGGATCGGAGGCGACGTAGCCGTTGGTGCCGGTGCTGGCGAAGTAGCGCTTGTCGGTGAGATTGCTTATGTTGAGCGCCAGCGCCACATCCGCTACCCCGCCGACACGGCCGAAGTCGTAACGCGCGCCGGCATTGAACAGCCAGTACGACGGCACCTGCGAATCGTTGAGGAAGGTGATGTAGCGCTTGTCCACGTACTTGCCGTCCAGATCCAGGCGCAGGTTGCCGATCTGGTAGCTGGCGCTGGAAGAGAACATCAACGCCGGGATGCCGACCACGTCCTTGCCGGAGGTGGCGACCACGCCGTTGTTGAGGTAATCGTCCTGGTAACGCGAGCGATTCCACGACAACGAGTTCAACCAGCTCAGGCCTTCGGTTGGGCGCCACATCAGCGCCAGATCCGCGCCGGCGCTGTGCACCGCGCCGACGTTGCTCAGGATCGAGGCGCAGGTCTGCACCGCGGTGCACGGCGAGGTGGTCAGCAGGCGGTTGGAGAACTTGGTGAAGTAGGCGTCGGCCGAGAGCTGGAACTGCGCATCCTGCACGCGATAGCCCACCTGCACGGTCTGCGATTGTTCCGGCTCCAGCGTGGAGCGGCTGCGGTCGAAGGCGGCCTGCGAGGTGGCGAACGGGGTGAAGCCAAACGCCGCGATGTTCTTGCTGTACGACGCGTACAGGTCCTGGCGTTCGTCGAGCTTGTAGTTGATGCCCAGCTGCGGCAGGAAATTATCTTCGGCGCGGATGCGGCCCTGCGCCAGCGCGGTGGTCGGCACCAGCGATTGCGCGCGCGTGGTGGTGCTGAGCGCCTTTGCGCCGTAATTCAGGGTCAGGCGGTCGTCGAGCAGGCGCACGGTGTCCTGCACATACAACATCCGGGTTTGCGTGGTGTAGCGCTGCAGGAAGTCGCGACGGAACGGGGTCTGTGCTTCGTAGACGTTGTAGAGCGAGGTGTAACCTTCGTTGCCGAGCGCGAAGTAATTGCGGCCCTGCGTGGTGCGCGCGTTTTCTGCCCATGCGCCCACTTCCAGATCGTGATTGCCCCACGACCATTTCAATGCGCTCGTGCCGCCGAAGCGGTCCAGGCCGTAGTCGGTGGTGCGCATCGACACTGGAATCTGCGCGGAGGTGCGCACGTACGGTGTCACCCATTGGCCTTCGCCACGATTGCCGTGGTAATAGCCACTGGCATCGAGCGTGGCGCCGCCGAACACGAAGGTGCCCGACAGGCCTGCCAGGTTGTCGCGACGCAAGCCGCCGCCGGCGTAATAACTGGCATCGAGCCAGCTGTAGTCGCTGGGCAGACCGGCAAGCGATTGTGGGTAGCCGTTGGCCACGCCGCTGGTGGCCCCGGTGTTCTGGTAGGCGCGTGCCATCTGCACGGCGGTGGCCCAATCCGGTTGCAGGTAATCGTAGTCCCAGCCGAGCGCGCGCTGGCTGGTCAACGATAGATCCATGTAGTCGTATTCCTTGCGCCGCGAGGTATCCACGAACAGGCTCAGACGGTTGCCGTCGCCCCACTGGTACACCGTCTTGAGATTGGCCTGTTCGGATGTCTGATCGCCATAGCCCTTCCACTTGTCGGTGCTGGTGTTGGCGTACGACAGATACGCCGACAACCCATCGCGATCGCCGGTGTCGGCACGCACGAAGGTGCGGCGCGTTGCATCGCTGCCCACCGTCTGCACCAGGCGCGCGCCGGGCGTGGTCTGCGGGTCGGCCGAGTAGAACTGCATGGTGCCGCCAAGATTGGTGTTGGAAGCGGTGCCGAGCGCGCCTGCCCCTTGCGCAATTTCCACCGAACCGAGGTTTTCAGAAATGATGGCGCGCGTGATGTGCAGGCCATTGGTCACGCCATAGCTCATGTTGCCCAGTGGAATGCCATCGAGCGTGTAACCCAGGCGGCTTTGGTCAAAGCCGTGCAGGGTCACCTGCGTGGACCATTCGTAGGTGCCGAATGGATCGGCGGACTGGAACTGCACGCCCGGCAGTTTTTCCACGGCCTTGAATGCGCTGCTACCGGGCGTCAGCTGCTCGATGTCCTGCTGGCTGATGCGTTGCACCTGGCGCGTGCTGCCTTGTGACACCACGTTGATCGCATCCAGTTGCGTGGCATTGGCAGCGGCATCGGCGGTCACCGCTGCCTCTGCCGGAGCGACGGCAGTCGGGTCGGCCGGTGTCGCAGCCTGCGAAATGACGGGAAGCAGCGTTGCCAGGGCAAGCGCCAGCGGGGTGACATGAAAGCGACGAGCGGAAGTCATGGGGGAGTCCTGTTCGGCCACGGCTGAGGGCGGACGCACGGTGCAAAGCCGGCGTTTCGCGACGCAGGGTGTCAACGGCTCATGAAACATTGATGACGGTCGCTGTCGCAAAACTGTCGTGCTCGACCGCTATACGTGTCGTGTCCAGCCGCGCTGCGCGGTGACAAAGGCATCACTTTCTTTGCAGGTTCTGCCGCCATGACGTCTTCCTCCTCGCGTCGCGATTTCCTCAAGCGCGTTGCTGCGCTCACTGCTGCCGGCGCCTTGCCGTCTTCGATCGGTCGCGCACTCGCGCTGCCGGCCAACGCGCGGACCGGCACGTTGCGCGATCTCGAACATGTGGTGATCCTGATGCAGGAAAACCGCTCGTTCGATCATTATTTCGGTGCGCTACGCGGCGTGCGCGGCTTTGGCGATCCGCGCGCGCTGCAACTGCGCGACGGCCATGCGGTATGGAGTCAGCCCACGCCCGACGGACGACGCGTGCTGCCATTCGCGTTCGATTCGCAAAATACCTGCGCGCCCTTGATCAAGAGTCTGGATCATTCCTGGAAGGCTAGTCACGGGCAGGACCCGGCACGCTGGGCCGAATACGATGCGTGGGTGCCGTACAAGGGGGAATTGACGATGGGATATTTCCAGCGTCACGACATCCCGTACTACCACGCGCTTGCCGACGCGTTCACCATCTGCGACGGCTATTACTGCTCGCTGCACGGGCCGACCAATCCCAACCGCATGTATCTGTTCACCGGTACCAGCGGCCCAAGCGTGGGCAACGTCGGCGCGCAGGCGGTCACCAATGCCGACGATGGCAACTGGACCGCCGACATGGCGCGCGACAAGCCCGGCTACGCAGCGCTGCAGTGGACCACGTACGCGCAGCGTTTGCAGGCTGCCGGCGTGGACTGGCGCGTGTATCAGGAATACGACAACTTCGGCTGCAACTCGCTGGCGTATTTCTCGCACTATCGCGATCTACGCACCGACGACGAACGTTACCTGCGTGCACGTGCATGCGTGCCCGGTTCCACCGCGGGCAATGCCGCCACCACCCAGGCCGAGCACCTGGTCGCCGCGATCGCTGCCGATGTGCGGGCCAATCGCCTGCCGCAGGTGTCGTGGGTCATTCCGCCCACTGCGTATTGCGAACACCCCGAAGCGCCGCCTGCCTATGGCGAGTCCCTGGTGGCGCGCCTGATCGATGCGCTCACCGCCAATCCCGAGGTGTGGGCCAAGACGGCGCTGATCATCAATTACGACGAGAACGACGGCTTCTTCGATCACGTGCCCGCGCCGTTGCCGGCATTGGACGCACGCATGGGGCGCAGCAATGTCGACACGCGTGGCGAGGTCTACGACGGCGTGCCGATCGGCCTGGGCATTCGCGTGCCGATGCTGGTGATCTCGCCGTGGACGCGTGGTGGCTGGGTCAACTCGCAGGTGTTCGATCACACCTCGGTGCTGCGTTTGCTGGAACGCCGCTTCGGCGTGGCCGAGCCCAACATCAGCCCTTGGCGGCGTGCGGTCAGTGGCGATCTCACCAGCGTGTTCGACTTCCGCAAGCCGGACGATTCGGCGTTGAGCGCATTGCCGTCGGTCGACGACTATCGGGCACGTACCGCTGCCGTGCGCGATAAACCGCTACCGTCTGCGCCTGCTGCCGCAACGATGCCGCGGCAGGAACCGGGGCAACGGCCGGCGCGCGCATTGCCATATGCCTTGCAGGTGCATGCACGCGTGCAAGAGGGTGCCGCCGTGCAGTTGCAGTTCCTCAACAGCGGCGCGGCGGCTGCGGCGTTCAACGTCTACAGCAGCGCGGCCGGCGGCGGCCCCTGGTATTACACGGTGCTGCCCGGCACGCAACTGGACGATGCGCCGATTGGGGCCATGCACGAGGGTGCATACGCCTTGCGCGTGCACGGGCCCAATGGCTTCTTGCGCGAGTTCGCCGGGCAGGTGCCGCGCGCCTCTGCGCCATCGGCCGCGCCATGGGTGGAGGCGCGACAGGAGGGCGACGCCTTGGTGCTGGAAATCGGCAATGCCGGGCAGCGCGCCTGCACGTGCAGCTGCGTGCGCTGGACTACGCAGACCCAAGTGCGCGCACTTTGTCGTTGGCCGCAGGTCAGCGCGAGACCATTCGCCTGGCGCTTGCCGCCAGCGATCACTGGTACGACCTGGTGGTGGAACAACCGGGCAGCGCCTTCCGCCGCCGTCTGGCCGGGCATCTGGAAACCGGCAGGCCTAGCCGCAGCGATCCCGCATTCGGCCGCGTCTAGGCCAGCGCTCGGCCGCGGTACGCAGCAGGCGAATCCGCCGACGCCTGCTGCGCGGCAAACGTGCGCGAGTGCGTGTGGAGCGGACGCGTGCCGACCCTGCCATCGGTCATGGGTTTGCCAGTAGGTGTTGGCGTTACACTGTAACGAAATAACCCGTGGGGCTGTCGATGCGTCCGAACCTGTTCGCTGTTTCCGTGCTGGCCACGCTGGCCGTCGCTTCATCTGCACAGGCCGGCGAGGGGATGTGGGTTCCACAACAACTGCCCGAGATCGCCGGGCCGCTCCAGCAGGCAGGCTTGCGGCTTTCGCCTCGGCAACTGGCCGACCTGACTGGCGATCCGATGGGCGCCGTTGTCGCCTTGGGTGGTTGCACCGCCAGCTTCGTCTCGCCGCAGGGTCTGGTCGTCACCAACCACCACTGTGCTTATGGCGCGATCCAGCTCAACTCCACCGCGCAAAAGAACCTGATCAAGGACGGGTTCAACGCCGTACGCCCTGCCGACGAGCTCAGCGCAGGTCCCAGTGCGCGCATCTACGTGCTCGATGCGATTACCGACGTCACGGCGCCGGCAAAGGCCGCGATGGCCACTGCAGGCGACGATGCGCTCAAGCGCACGCTGGCCTTGGAGGATTTCAGCAAGCAACAGATCGCGTCCTGCGAAGCGCAGCCGGGTTACCGCTGCCAGTTTTTCAGTTTTGCCGGGGGCAACGCCTACCGGTTGTTCAAGAGCTTGGAGATCAAGGATGTGCGTCTGGTCTATGCGCCGCCCGGCAGCGTGGGCAAGTTCGGCGGCGACATCGACAACTGGATGTGGCCGCGCCACACCGGCGATTTCTCGTTCTATCGCGCCTACGTCGGCAAGGACGGCAAGCCCGCCGCCTACGCCAAGGACAACGTGCCTTACCGGCCCAAGCACTTCCCGACGTTCGCCGACCAGCCACTGGGCGCCGGCGACTTCGTGATGGTGGCCGGCTATCCGGGCCGCACCAATCGCTACGCGCTGGCTGCCGAATTCGACAACACCGCCAACTGGACCTACCCGGTGGTCGGCCAGCAGTTGAAGGACGTGATCGGCCTGATCGAACAGGCAGGCAAGCAGGATCCCGACATCCAGGTGAAATACGCCAGCACCGTCGCCAGCCTCAATAACTCCGCCAAGAACTTCGACGGCCAACTGGAAGGTTTCAAGCGCATCGGTGCGCAGGCCACCAAGCAGGCCGACGAAGCGGCAGTGCTGGCCTGGCTCAAGGGCCGGGGTCCGAGCGGGCGCAACGCGCTTGCGGCGCACGACAGCTTGGTCAAGCTGCTCAAGCAGGCCCAGGCCACGCAACAGCGCGACTTCGTGCTGCGCCAGTTCGACTCCACCGGCACGGTGGGTGCCGCGGTGACGTTGTACCGGCTGGCGCTGGAGCGTGCCAAGCCCAATGCGCAACGCGAATCCGGGTACCAGGACCGCGACCTGCCGGCCATCGAAGCGACGATGAAGCAGATGGAGCGCCGTTACGTGCCGGCCATGGATCGTCAGCTGCAACAGTACTGGCTCGGCCAGTACCTGAAGCTGCCGGCCAACCAGCGCATCGCTGCGCTGGACCAGTGGTTGGGCGGTCGCGATGCGGCGGCCGTGCAGGCGGCCGTGGGCAAGCTCGATGGCACGACGTTGGGGAGCACGCAAGCGCGGCTGGAGTGGTTTGCCGCCGACCGGGCCGCCTTCGAAGCCAGCACCGACCCGGCCATCCAGTACGCCGTGGCGGTAACTCCGGCCCTGTTGCAGATCGAGCGCGAGGACAAACTGCGTACCGGCGAGCAGCTCAAGGCGCGGCCGGTGTATCTGCAAGCCCTGGCCGACTACAGGAAGAGCCGGGGCGAATCGGTCTATCCGGATGCCAACCTGTCGCTGCGCATCACCTTCGGCAACGTCAAGGGCTACGCCCCGAAAGATGGCGTGGCCTACACACCGTTCACTACCTTGGAAGGGGTGGCCGCCAAGGAGACCGGCGTCGATCCGTTCGATTCGCCCAAGGTGCTGCTGGATGCGGTCAAGGCCAAGCGCTACGCTGGCCTGCAGGACAAGCGTCTGGGCTCGGTGCCGGTCAATTTCCTGTCGGATCTGGACATCACCGGCGGCAACTCCGGTTCGCCGGTGATGGACGCGCAGGGCAAGCTGGTCGGCCTGGCGTTCGACGGAAATTGGGAGTCGGTGAGCAGCAACTGGATCTTCGACCCGGCAATGACTCGCATGATCGCCGTGGACGGCCGCTATCTGCGTTGGATCATGACCGAGGTCGCTCCGGCGCCACAGCTGTTGAAGGAACTCGGCGTGCGCTGACGCGGGGCGGCCGGCGCGCAGGCGCCAGGGGTTATCATGCGGTCCCGTTTCGCGGTGGCGAGCGGGCCCCTCCCCCAAGGAACCCCCAGCGCATGCGCATCCTGCTTGCTCGTCACGGCGAGACGCCGTGGAACGCCGAAGGCCGTTACCAGGGCCAGATCGATATTCCGCTCTCGCCGGTCGGCGAAGGCCAGGCGCGCGCATTGGGCGAACGGCTGCACTCGCTGCAGATCGACCGCGCGGTGGCATCGCCGTTGTCGCGCGCGCAGGCTACTGCCAAGGCCGCGTTGGGCGCTTCGCGTCAAGCGCTGCTGCAGACCGATGCCGACCTGCAGGAAATTGCCCACGGCGAATGGGAGGGCCTGCTGGCCAGCGAGATCAACGACAAGGATCCCGCACGTCTGCGCGCCTGGCGCGAAGAGCCCGATACCGTGTTGATGCCGGGTGGCGAATCGCTGCGTCAGGTGCTCGATCGCAGCTGGCGCGGCCTGATGCGCGCCGCCGATGGGCTGGGCGCCCACGACACCTTGCTGGTGGTTGCGCACGATGCGGTCAATCGCGTGATCCTGTGCAAGATCCTGGGCCTGCCGTTGTCCAGGCTATGGAGCTTCCGCCAGGCCCCGACCACGCTGAACCTGCTCGAAGGCGATGACGTCGAGCATCTCGAAGTGGTGCGCCTCAACGACTGTGCGCACCACACACCGTTCTTTGGTGAGGCAAAGCATCGGGCGTTGTAAAAACGGCGGAGTAGCGTGCATGGGTGAAAGTAAATATGGCTATTACGATAGATGGCTCAGAATTTGCGTTTTTCGAATAGGCTCTTTGTTCGTCATTCCTTTGTTTTTTTCGTATTTAAATTATCTGAAGTTTATTCCGCCAGCTGATGCATCGGTCGATATAGTATTCTCAATTGTGTGCATCACCGTGGTGGTTGTATTTTTAATGCTGTTGCGGGCCAGTATGAGTGGAAAGCTTCAGGAGCAGTTTGAACAGCGAGGGCTGGGAGGTTGTCTGTACCGATGGTCAATGCGGGCAGTGCTGATTGGTTTTGTCGGATGGGCGCTGGCTGCGCGTTTGGTTCCATGGTCATACACCGAGATCTTTGGCTATGGTTATTCGGAGTCTGTTCTGATGCGGCCTTTAGCGCGCCCAGATAGTCTAGTATGTTCTCATGCGCTTATGGTTGATCCCATGCCGCGTGGAGCGCCTGCGCGTCTCTGCGTTCTGGGGGGCGAGTTTTCTGATTTTCCAAATGGAACAGTAACTGCCGTAATTCAAGGTAAACGCTCATTTTTTGGCTCCACAGTGGATTCATACCATTGGGATAATCTGTAGGCCAAAGAGCCTTGGTGGCAGGATTGAGCTGTCCGTTCGCAGAGTGGGAATTGACAGGAATTGCTATCGGCTGAATGAATTTTTTGCTAAACAGCGATAATGAACAGTATTCGTAAAACTGGGACCGCGACGTGACCGCTCCAGCCACACTTTTCGACTGGCTAGCCTACATTGAGAGCCAGCATCCGCAGCAGATCGCCATGGGCCTGGAGCGCGTGCGCGAGGTTGCGGTGCGGTTGCAGATCGCCGCGCCGGCCAAGCACGTCATCGTCGTAGGCGGGACCAATGGAAAGGGCTCGACGGTGGCCTTCATCGAGGCGATCGGGCGTGCCGCCGGCTGGAAGGTGGGGGCCTACACCTCACCGCACCTGCTGCGCTACAACGAACGCGTGCGCATCGATGGCCAAGAGGCCAGCGACGCGCAGCTGGTCGACGCGTTTGCGGCGGTCGAAGCAGCACGCGGCGACACCGCGTTGACCTATTTCGAGTTCGGTACGCTGGCGGCGCTGTGGTTGTTTCAGCAGTCGGCGCTGGAGTTGGCGGTGCTGGAAATCGGCCTGGGTGGGCGCCTGGATGCGGTCAACATCGTCGATTCGGATGTGGCGGTGATCACCACTGTCGATCTCGACCACACCGACTGGCTGGGCGACGACCGCGAGGCCATCGGCACGGAAAAGGCCGGCATCATCCGCGCCTGGAAGCCGGTGGTGCTGGGCGAGATCGACCCGCCGTCCAGCGTGCTGCGTCGCGCCTACCAGCTGGGTGCCAATGCCATCCGTGCCGGCAGCGATTATTTCTTCGAGCCGATCGACACACAGCACGCCGAGAGCCCGCAATCCGATGCGCCGCGCTGGCGCTGGCGCGATGTGGCGGTGACGCTGGAATTGCCGATGCCGGCACTGCACGCGCCGGTGCAGCTGGCCAACGCCGCTGCCGCGATCGCCGCATTGCAGGCATTGCCGGTGGAAGTGCCCGACGCGGCCTGGGCGCAAGGCATCGGTAACGCGCAAGTGGCCGGACGACTGCAGCGGCTTGAGGTCGATGGCGTGCAGGTATTGCTGGATGTCGGCCATAACCCGCAGGCCGCGCGGGCGCTGGCTGCCGCGCTCGATGCGCAGGCGCATGCCGACAGCACCTATGCGATCTACGCTGCATTGGCCGACAAGGATGTGTTGGGCGTGGTGGAGGCAGTCGCTGCGCAGATCGACCGCTGGGCGCTGGCGGGGCTGGAAGGCGCTCGCGGCCAATCGGCGCAGGCGTTGCAGGCCCGCCTGCAAGGCAGTGCCGCCGCGCAGGCGCCGTGTCATCGCGATGTTGCCAGTGCGGTGCGTGCGGTCCTGGACGCGGCCAGCCCCGGCGACCGCGTGCTGGTCTTCGGCTCGTTTCACACCGTGGCCGACGCGCTTGGCGCACTTCGTTCAGCCCGCTGAGGTCGTCGGGGTGGCGCCGGCCTTATAATCGCCGCGGCACCCCGCCACGCCGCCTCTCGTCTCTTCCGTGGATACTGCTCTGAAACAGCGACTGATTGGCGCCATCGTTCTGGTGGCGCTTGCCGTGATCTTCCTGCCGATGCTGGTCAAGGGCCCCGCGCCGTCGAGCGGTGTGGCCGATGTGCCGCTCGAGGCGCCCGCAGCGCCCGCCAATGGCGAGTTCGAAACCCGCGAATTGCCGCTGGCCACCCCGGGCAATGCGCCGGCCGGTGGCGCGTTAGGCATGGCCGGCGCGCCGGCGCCGGTGCAGAACAATCCCGACGCCGCCGATCTGGCCGCCCCGTCCAGCACGCCCTCGGCTCCGGAAGTGGCTGCCGGCAATTACGCAGTGAATTTCGGTGCGTATGCCACCAGCGCCGACGCCGATGCGGTGATTGCGCGGCTCAAGCAGGCGCAGTTGCCCGGCTTCAGCGAAAAGACCCAGATCAGCGGCCGCCCGGCCTGGCGCGTGCGCGTGGGGCCGTATGCCGACCAGGCCCAGGCCGAATCGGCCCGCCTGCAGGCAGTGAAGGTGCGCAGCGACGTCAACGCCCAGGTGGTGACGTTGGACGCCAACGCCGGCGCGCCATCGCCTGTGGCCAGCACCCCTGCGCCCGCACCGGCCCCTAAGCCGAGCAGCAGCGTCGCCGCCGCCAGCACCACCGCACCGACCAAGACCGAGAGCCTGCCGCCGGAACCCGCCAAAGCGGTGGCCGCCGCGTCCAAGCCGGCCGAAGTGGCCAAGCCCGCGCCCACCAAGCCTGAGGTCACCAAGCCTGAACCCGCCAAGCCTGAGGTCACCGCGCCTGTGGCGCCTGCGGCCAGCGCGGTCGGGTTTGCAGTGCAGCTGGGCGCGTTCGGTCGTGCCGAAGATGCCGATGCCTTGCGCGACCGCGTGCGCGCCGCCGGCTTCAGCGCCTTCGTCGAGCAGGTGCGGACCGACAAGGGCGCACTCAATCGTGTGCGTGTTGGCCCGGTTGCCAATCGCGCCGATGCCGAACAGTTGCGCGCGCAGGTGGCAGCCAAGGTCGGTATCTCCGGCATGGTGCGTCCGCATCCGTAACCGCCATGCCGGCCGTAAGCAAACGCGGCCGCCGCGCACGTGGCAGCCGCTCGTACACTGCACTGCCGGCGGACCGCCACGTGTCTGTTGACTGCCTGCACTGCGCGCCTGCAGCTGCTGGATTTTCGAACGCCTCGCACCCATGGAGGGGAGGGCAATGACGACCGAGCCCAATTGCACTCACGGCGCGCGCGCCACGCGGAGAGGTTGCCCATGATCGATATGGTGCTGGGCGTCATCATTCTGGTGTCGGCCCTGTTGGGCTTGCTGCGTGGCTTTGTCGCCATCGTGGTGGGCACGTTGTCGTGGTTGTTGGCCGGCTGGGCCACCTTCATGTTCGGCGGCGCGGCCGCGCGCTGGCTGGCCGATGGCAAACACCCGTCTGCGACCGAATCGTTCGGCGGCTACGCCATGGTGTTCGTCGGTGTGCTGATCACCGTGGCAGTGATTGGCATGGTGATCCGCGCGGGCGTGGATGCGATCAAGCTCGGCGGCACCGACCGCATGCTCGGGTTCGGCCTGGGCGTGGTGCGCGGCGCGTTTCTGGCCAGCGTGCTGGTGCTGCTGATGGGCTTCACCCCGCTGCCGCGCGAGCCGGCATGGCGCCAGTCGGTGCTGCTGCCCATGCTGCAGCCGGGCGCCGGCTGGATGCGGGCGCAACTGCCGGCCTGGCGGATGCCGTCGATGGAGATGCCATCAATGGAACTTGGCAACTTGCCCACGGAGTTGGGGAAGTTGCCTTCGGCAGGCGATAATACGGACCTGGGCAAGGCACTTGGCGGTTCCGGGCTGAGCGACACCATCACCCGTGCGCTTGGCAAACCCGGCAAGACGGCTGGCGACGGACGCGATCCGACGCAGGCGATGCCGGCCAACATCGATCCGGCGCAGGTTCGCGGCGGAGAAAGCGACCCGGCTCGGGTCGAATCCCAAGGCCAGGCACGGCCACCTTCACAGTAACGGCGCAAGCCGAAGCGGAGAACGCGCACCATGTGTGGCATCGTCGGTATTGTCGGCAACCAGAACGTCGCCGGGCAGCTGTATGACGGCCTGACCGTCCTGCAGCATCGTGGGCAGGACGCCGCAGGCATCGCCACCGCAGATGGCACGCGCCTGCGCGTGCAGAAGGCCAACGGCCTGGTGCGCGACGTCTTCGATGAAAAGAAGATGGCGGTGCTGGAAGGCCGCGTCGGCATCGCGCATTGCCGCTACCCGACCGCAGGTTCGGAAGGCATGGACGAGGCGCAGCCGTTCTACGTCAACTCGCCCTACGGCATCGCGCTGGCGCACAACGGCAACCTGATCAACACCGAGGCCTTGCGCCAACAGGTGTTCGAAGCCGACCGCCGCAATATCAATACCGATTCGGACAGCGAAGTGCTGTTGAACGTGTTCGCCTACGAGCTGGACGCGCAGCGCATGCTTACCCCCGAAGCGGCGATCCGCGCGGTGGCCGGCGTGCACCGCCGTTGCAAGGGCGGCTACGCGGTGGTCAGCGTGGTGCTGGGCCTGGGCCTGGTTGCGTTCCGCGATCCGCACGGCATCCGCCCGCTGGTGCTGGGCAAGCGCGAGCATGCCGAAGGCACCGAATACATTGTGTCCTCCGAATCGGCAGCGCTGGATATCCTCGGCTACCAGCGCGTGCGCGACGTGCGCCCGGGCGAAGCGCTGGCGATCACCGCGCGCGGCGAACTGTTCTCGGAAGTCTGCGCGGCACCGACCAACAACGCGCCGTGCATTTTCGAGTACGTGTATTTCGCGCGCCCCGATTCGATGATCGACAACATCTCGGTGCACAAGGCGCGCATGCGCATGGGCCTGAAGCTGGGCGAAAAGATCCTGCGCCTGCGCCCGGACCATGACATCGACACCATCATTCCGATCCCGGACACCTCGCGCGATGTGGCGTTGGAGATGTCCAACGTGCTCGGCGTGAAGTACCGCGAGGGCTTCGTCAAGAATCGCTACGTGGGCCGCACCTTCATCATGCCGGGGCAGGGCGAACGGCAGAAATCGGTACGCCGCAAGCTCAATCCGATCCATCTGGAATTTCGTAACCGCGTGGTGCTGCTGGTGGACGATTCCATCGTGCGCGGCACCACCAGCCGGCAGATCGTGCAGATGGCGCGCGATGCCGGTGCGCGCAAGGTGTACCTGGCCTCCGCCGCGCCGCCGGTGCGCTACCCCAACATCTACGGCATCGACATGCCGGCCGCCGAAGAGCTCATCGCGCATGGCCGCAGCGAGCTGGAAATCCAGGAGTTCCTGGGCTGCGACTGGCTGATCTACCAGGATCTGGAAGACCTGGAAGTGGCGGTTCGCGAAGGTAATCCGGACATCAAGCAGTTCGATTCTTCGTGCTTCAACGGCGAGTACATCACCGGTATCGAACCGGGGTATTTCGAACGCATCCAGCAGCTGCGCTCGGACGATGCCAAGAAGCGTCGCCGCGCCTGAGTCACCGAACCAGGGTGGCCGATTGGCCGCCCTGGTTGGCATGCGGATGGCGTCGGCAGCCAGTGGCGAACAAAACACTGCAGTCATCGACACGCTCGATGACGCGCGCCTGCGCAACGGGCAGGTATCTGCGACCGAACGCGTGCAAGCGCAATCCGTTTCTGCAGCGCGCCATTGCTCCGTACGGCCAACGGCATGAGCAGCGATCCGTTCGCAAGCGCGGATCTGTTCGACGCTGCGCGCCTGTGCCTGGACCAGGCCGACCCGCGACAGAAAGTCGCGCTGACCCAGCACTACGCAGCCGCCTTTCGCGAAGGCGTCCTGACGCTCGATCCGTCGGCGCCTGCGCCTGCGCCGATCCGCATGCCGGGGCGTCCGGCGACGCCACTGCTGGTGCATCCGCGCGACTTGCCGCGCCGTGGACTGGGCACGCCGGAAGGGCGCGCTGCGTTTATTCACGCCATTGCGCACATCGAGCTCAACGCCATCGATCTGGCCTGGGATGCGGTGTATCGCTTTCGCGGGCTTCCTGCGGCGTTCTATGCCGATTGGGTCGCGGTGGCCGACGATGAATCGCGCCACTTCGTGCTGCTGCGCGCACGACTGCAGGCGCACGACCACGACTACGGCGATTTCGCCGCGCATAACGGGTTGTGGGAAATGTGCGAGAAGACTGCACACGACGGCCTGGCGCGCATGGCCCTGGTGCCGCGCGTGCTCGAAGCGCGCGGCCTGGACGTAACGCCGGGAATGATCGTCAAACTTCGTTCGCTTGGCGACGCTGCCACTGCCGAGGTACTCGAAATCATCCTGCGCGAAGAAGTGGCGCACGTGGCCGCCGGCTCGCGTTGGTACCGCTGGTATTGCGAGCAGGCCGATGTCGAGCCGCGCGCACGGTTCAAGGCTCTGTTGCGCGAATACGCCGGCGGCTATCTGCATGGGCCGTTCAATCTGCAGGCGCGCCTGCTTGCCGGTTTCGACGAGGACGAGCTAGCCGACCTGGTGGAGCAGGCTGGCTGAGCGTGGCCTGCATGCGAGCTGCGAACTTGCGTTCGTGGCCTGTGTCGTGGATCTACCTGACGCATGCGTGCGCAGATTTCAATGACGCCACCCACGCCGCGTCACGTTCCACAGATCGGGGCGCACCTCAACGCCCATGGCCGATGGGAGCGGGCATCGATGCACGCTGCGCCGTGCACGACGACGTGGCGGCGCTCGCCATCTGCACCGACGCCGACGCTGGCGCTGACGCGGCACGGTGTCCTGCAACACAGGCGAGGATCGACGCAGCCAATCGCGTGGCGGACGCAGTCACGTCCATGCGCATCGATCTGTATGACGACGCGGGATCGCCGCGTTGTCCGGGAAGGTGGCCTGTGCTGGTTTGACACGCTGCTTCCGAACGCGCTCTCCGTAGGACTGTGCGCTGGTTCCCGTTCGAGAGTTGCTGGAATCGCATCCAGGGATTGGTAAACATCACAGAAACATAATTTTCCGTTGCAACAACTTGCATTCGGTACAGTCAAACGCGCCCTAATGGCGTCCCGGGGACAGGGGCTCGGTGTTTCACATCCGTAACTTTCATGTCTTAGGAGAGAAAGACGATGAAGTCGAAGTCGATGTGCACCACGGTGGGTCTGATCGCCATGTGCCTGGCCGGCTCGGCCGCCGCTGCCGGCAAGCCGTTGTATCAAACCGGCCCTGCGCTGAGCCGCAGTGCCACCGCGACCGCTGCAGCCGAACCTTCGCTGCAACGCCTGTTGAGCGCCCCGTCCACGGCCAACGCGCAGGTGGTTCAGCTCGACGCCGCCGCGGTGACCGCCTCGGAAAAATTGCTGGAGCTGCAGCTGGATGGCCAAGCCATCACCGCCACCCAGGCCAAGGTCGATGCCCTGGAGGATGGCGACAGCGTGTGGTACGGCAATCTCGGTCCGCGTGCCGGCACCCGCGCACGCACGCTCTCGGGCGTGGACCCGCTGAACTCGGCCATCTTGGTGCGCAGCGGCGACACCGTGACCGGAACGATTCGCTACGCCGGCAAGCTCTACCGCCTGCGTCCGCTGGCCGATGGCCGCCACGTGCTGGTGCAGGTGGATGAGCGACGCATGCCGCAGGAGCATCCGGCCGACTACAGCCTGCTGCCGAAGTTCGACATGCCCGGCGATGGTCGCGTGACGGCTGCCGCCGCCTCATCAGGTAGCCCGGCCACCATTCGCGTGCTGGTGGTGGCCACCAACAAGGCCGTGACCGCTTACGGCGGCAACATGCAATCGCTGGTGCAACTGGCGGTGGCCGAAGCCAATCAGGGCTACATCAACAGCAATGTCGGCATTACCTTGCAGCTGGCGCGCTACGAGACCACCAGCTACACCGAGACCGGCAACTTCACGACCGATCTGCAGCGTTTCCGCGTGACCAACGACGGCTACATGGACAGCATCCACACCAGCCGCAACACCTACACGGCCGATGTGGGAGTCATCGTGCTGGACAACAGCAGCTATTGCGGCCTGGCGTCGGGTATCGGCTCGAACGCCGCGAGCGCATTTGCGTCGGTGTACTGGGATTGCGCCACCGGCTACTACAGCTTCGCCCATGAAATCGGGCATCTGCAAAGCGCACGCCACGACGCCACCAACGACCCGAGCACCTCGCCGTACGCGTATGGCCACGGCTACCGCTACGGCAACAGCTGGCGCACCATCATGGCCTACGACTGCACCAGCGGCTGCCCGCGCCTGAACTACTGGTCCAACCCGAACATCAGCTACAACGGCGTGCCCATGGGCAATGCCAGCACCGCCGACAACCAACGCGTGCTGGTCAACACCAAGGCCACAATCGCCGCCTTCCGTTGAGTGGTTGCTGACCGATCCAAGCCCGGCCCGGCACCGCAAGTGCCGGGCTTTTTAGCTACACCTGCGCGCATGGATCGCGCAGACTAGGCGCATCGTCGGTGACCGCCGGCCCTGTCCTGTCGAGCGGAGCTCTCATGTCCATGTCCCTGCGTCATGCGCTTGTGTTCCTGGCCGCGCTGACGGTTGCCGGATGCAAGCAGCAACCGGCCGACCCTGTCGCCACGCAACCCAAACCTGCCGTGAGCGCACCGGCGCCGCCCCCCGGCGGCGACGCGCAAGCCCGCGCGCTGCAGGCGCTCCAAGCCCGCTTGCAGGGCGACCAGGTGTACCCGGATAACTGCATCAGCATCATGGCCGAGGACGGCGATGCGCCTGCGCCGGACACGTTCGATTTTGCGGTGCGCGAACGCCATGGCGACGGCTGCCCTGGCGACCCGCAGACCAGCCCGGTACGCGACCGTTTCCGCGTGCAGGCCGATGGCACGCTGCTGTGGTACGACGTGGTGAATGCCGATTTTGTCGACTACGCCGAGCGTGCGCGAAGCCTGCAGTAATGCGGCGCGACCATGATTGACTGGCACGCCTGACGATGCTGCGCGTCTCTATCGGCAAGCGCTGTTGATCCATCGCTGCATAGCCGCGCGTCTGTGGGCTCAGGCGCGCTTTCGGTCTTGCTGTGCGCCTTGCGTGCAGCACTGCGTCGCTGCGCCTTGCCATGGCAGGCACGTGGATCTGCCGCGTTACAGCGCCAACTGCTCCAGCGACGCGCCATCGGCATCCACGCGCAAGACCGAGCCTTGCTCGTACCAGTCGCCCAGCACGATGCGCGTGCAGGTGTGACCACCGGCCTGCAAGGTATGGATGGCAGGGCGATGGGTGTGGCCGTGGATCAGCCGATCCAGGCCGTAACGCACGAAGGTGGCTTCCACCTCGGCCGGCGAGACGTCGGTGACGGTTTCGAAGCGCGACTGGTCGCCCTGCTTGAGTTCTGCATGCCGCGCCTGGCTTGCCGCGCGCGCCTGCTGCGCGAACGCGACGCGTGCGGCCAGCGGCTGGGCCAGGAATTGCGCCTGGAACACCGGGTCGCGCGTCTGCGCGCGGAAGGCCTGGTAGGCCGTGTCGTCGGTGCACAGCAAATCGCCGTGCATCAGCAGCGTGGTGTGCCCGTACAGATCGATCACGGTGGGGTCGGGCAGGATCCGGAAGCCCGCCCGCTGCGCGTAGGTTTCGCCCACCAGGAAGTCGCGGTTGCCGGCCATGAAGAACACCGGCACGCCGGAATCCGCCACTGCATGCAGGGCCACCGCCACGGCATCGGCGGCGGTGGACGGGGTGTCGTCGCCGATCCAGGCTTCGAACAGATCGCCCTGGATGTAGAGCGCGTCGCTACCGGGGACCTGCGTGCGCAGGAATTCCAGGAGCAACTCGGTGATCGCCGGCCGGGCCGGATCCAGATGCAGGTCGGAAATGAACAGGGTCGTCATTGCGCCATTGTACGGCGGCAGCGCGGGGCGGTCAGGGGCGGGGACAGGAATTCGGGTTGCGAGATTCGGGTCAGGATTCAAGGATCATGCAGGCGTGGCGTTCGTGAACATTGCTCGGCGCCAGAGCGTTACGCGCAGCCGCTTTCATGCAAGAGCGAAAACGCAGCGCGCCCCTCTCCCTGCGGAGAGGGGGAGGGGTGAGGGTACGCGGCGAAGCCACACGCTGAGGCGGCACAGCTGCGCTGTGTGTTTCTTTATCAGCAACAGTCGATCGTGCAAAAACAGTCGACGATAAGTGCATGAGGCTTGGTCGTACCCTCATCCGACCCTGCGGGCACCTTCCCCCCATGACGGAGGACAATGTCCCGCTGGGAGAAGGGTCAGGCGAAGCCGCGCTGCTGCCTGCCTGGTTCCGTCCCGGTTGCTCGTCCGTCCGTCTGTCCGCCTGCCGGTCCGTAAGCCGCGTTCCGCCATTGGCTAGCGCTTACCCCAACACCACCGGCAACCCCCACAACGACAGGCTGGCCAGCAGCACGCCGATCAGCGTGGCGGCCAGCACGTCGCTGGGATAATGCAGCCCCAGCACCACCCGCGAGAGCGCCACGCCTGCCGAAAACGGCACCAGCAAGGGGGCCAGCCAGGGGTAGTAGGCCAGCGCCACGATGCTGAAGGACACCGCGTGCAAGGTATGGCCGGAGGGGAAACTGAACTCGTCCAGCGGCGCCACCCATGCGCGAATACGCACGTCCGCCGCATACGGGCGCGGGCGGCGGGTCCAGCGTTTGAGCGCCTTGTACAATGTCAATGCAAGCACGCCGGTGGCGGCCATATGCGCCGATGCGCGCACGCCGTCCATGCCGTCGAGCACCACCAACAACCCCATCAGGGCGTACCAGAACACGCCGTCGCCCAGCCGGCTGATGGTGGCGAAGACGCGCCGTACCGGGTTGCGTCGGCACCAGAGATTGGCGCGTCGGCACCAGCGCGCTTCGTGGCCGCGCAAGACCTCAAGCCGCGTTGACGACATAACGCCCCCGTCCAGCGCTGATTCCCAGCAACAAGGCCTCGAAGTCGGAGACCACATTGTCTGGATGCAATTTCTTCATCGCCTGCGCCGCCGCCGTGCCCATGCGCCGGCGCAACGCGTCGTCTTCGGTGAGCGCGACGGCGGCCTGGATGAAGGCCTCATCGGTTTCCACCGCCGCGCCGGTATGGCCGTTGCGCAGATATTCGCGCGCCGCCCCGTAATCGAAGGCGACCGTCGCCACGCCGCTGGCCATCGCTTCCAGCGTCACATTGCCGAAGGTTTCGCTGCGGCTCGGGAACAGGAACAGGTCACCGCTGGCGAAGTGACGCGCCAAGGCATCGCCACGCTGGACGCCGCAGAAAATGAGGTCCGGATTGTCGTGCGCAAGCTTCTCGCGCGCCGGGCCATCGCCCACCCATACGAAGCGTGCCTTGGGGCGGATCTGCTGCAGTTTGCGAAAGGCGCGCACGGCCAGCGGCAGATTCTTTTCGCTGGCGATGCGCCCCACATAGATGGCGGCAAAGCCTTCGCCTTCGATGCCCCAATCGGCGCGCAATGCGAAATCGCGACGGTTCGGATCGAATTGCTGGCTGTCCACTGCGCGCGCCAGCAATTGCACGCGTTCGAAGCCATCATTGCGCAGGAACTGCTGCAGCTCGCGCGTGGGCACCAGGGTGGCGTCGGCCTGGTTGTGGAAGCGCCGCATCCAGCGCAACGCGGTGCCCTGCAGCCAGGCAGCGCCGTAATCGGGCAGGTATTCGTCGAAGCGGGTGTGGAAGCCGGTGGCGACCGGAATGCCAAGCCGGCGGGCTGCGCGCATTGCCGACCAGCCCAGGGGGCCTTCCGTGGCCACATAGATCGCGTCCGGTTGCGTACTGCGCCAATGACGGAGGAGGCGTTGCGTGGCCGGGAGGCCAAATTTCAATCCCGGGTAGCGCGGCAGCGATGCGCCACGCACCAGCAGCGCATCGGTCGGCGCGGTATCGGCGCTCTGGCGTGGCCGCACCACATCCACCTGGTGTCCACGCGCGCGCAGACCGCTTTCCAGACCGTGCACGGTCAACGCAACACCGTTGACCTCGGGGGGATAGGTTTCGGTAACGATCGTGTAGCGCATGCCCGTTCTCCCGTTTTGACTAGCTTCCGGGAGCGCGATGGCATTGATGTTGCGCCGAGAAGACGTGGCGGTGACAGCTGTGACGGGAATGGAGAATCGGGAATCGGGAATCGCAAAGGCAGCGTGTTGCACCGGTTCGGCGCCATCGACACCACTCAGAAACTTCTAAGAGCGCCGTGGCGGACTATTCCCGATTCCGATTCCCGTCTGAGGCCGCAGGCCTCAGGTCACAAACGGTTTGAACGCAATTCCCAGCCCGGCCATGCTGTCGACTTCGCCGATCAGGTCGGCGCGCAGCAGCGGGCGCGAGTCGATCCAGCTTTGCGACAGGATCAACGACAACCGGGTGTCGTCGGCGGTGAGTTCCAGGGTCGGGATCGGGTCGGACTCATGCGCGCGGTGCAGCAACACCGCCAGTCGCAGCAGTGCGGCCTTGCGTCGGGTCGGCAGCAGCAGGCGGTCGGGCAGTGCATCGAAGGCGGTCTTGGGCACATTGCGCCGGTGCGTGCGCACCAGCGAGGCCAGCACCTGCTGTTCCTGCCGCGAAAAACCCGCGATATCCGAGTGTTCCAGGATGTAGCTGCCGTGCACGTGGTACTGGCTGTGCGCAATGATCAGCCCCAGCTCGTGCAGTCGCGCGGCGCGGCGCAGTACCTGCGCGTCGTCGCCATCCAGTTGCCAGGATTCGCAGACCTGGTCGAACAGGCGGCAGGCGGTGGCTTCCACGCGCTGCGCCTGTACTTCGTCGATGCCGTAGCGTTGCATCAGCGAGGTCACCGAACTGTCGCGCGGGTCGTTTTCGCCGCCGCGGCCAAGCATGTCGTACAGGATGCCTTCGCGCATCGCCGCCTTGCTGACCATCAGTTTCTCCAGCCCCAGCGCCTGGAACGCAGCTTCCAGCACCAAGATGCCACCGGCGATGATGGGCCGCCGTTCGGCGGCCAGACCGAGCAGCTGGATGTCTTCGATGCGCTTGGCCTTGAGCAACTCCTCGCGCAGCGCCGGCAGCGCCTGCGCCGTGATCGCCCCCTTGGTCAGCTTCATTGCAGCGCACATCTCGCCGATGGCCTTGTGCGTGCCGGACGAGCCGATCGCCTCATGCCAGCCCAGCGCCTTGTACTGGCCGGCGAACTGCTGGAACTCGGCGCCGATCTCGGTCAGCGCGTCCTTCCATTTCTTCTTCGACAATTTGCCGCCCGGGAAAAACCGCCGCGTGCTGGCAATGCATCCGGCCTGCAGACTCTCGCGTTCCAGCGTCTGAAACCCGCGGCCGATGATGAACTCGGTCGAGCCGCCGCCGATGTCGATCACCAGCCGGCGTTGGTCGGGCTTGGGCGGTTGCGCATGCGCCACGCCCAGATAGATCAGGCGTGCTTCCTCGCGCCCGCTGACCACTTCGATCGCATGACCCAGCGCGGTTTCGGCCGGCATCAAAAACGCTTGCGGCGAACGCAGCTGACGCACCGTGTTGGTCGCTAGCGCGCGCACGCGTAGCGAAGGCACGTCGCGAATGCGCTGGCCAAACCGCGCCAGGCATTCCAGTGCGCGCTGACGCGCTTCGTTGGAGAGCCCACCTTTGCCATCCAGGCCATCGGCCATGCGCACGGTCTCGCGCAGGCGATCGACGACACGCAGCTGACCCATCAGGTAGCGCGCAATGACCATGTGGAAACTGTTGGAGCCTAGGTCGATGGCGGCGAGAAAATCGCCATCGCGCAGGGGCGGAATCGTGGGGGAGGGCATTGGCATGGCCGCATGGTAGCCGATGGGCTGTTGGCCACGTGAGAGGCCATGCGTGCGCCCAGCTGCAGGCGCACGCGCTCGGTATTGGAAGCGCTGGGGAGCGGACGGCCGGTCGCCGTAATGGGCATGCCGCAAGCCTGCGCAAGCGGCTTGCCACCTTGGTCGCTGCAGTGAGCGCTCAGATCCGCTCGAGCAAGGTCATCTGCGCCGAATGCGCCGGCTCGCCCGGTGCGGGAGTGCGCTTGTGGTACACGCCCTCGGCGTCCAGCTCCCAGGCGCTGACGTTGTCGTCCAGATAGTTCTGCAGCACTTCGCGGTAGACGCGCTTGGCCAGGTCCGGTTCCAGGATCGGGAAGCAGGTCTCCACCCGCCGCAGCAGATTGCGTTCCAGCCAGTCGGCACTGGCGCAGTACAACTCGGCAGCGCCGTCGTTGCCGAACCAGTACACGCGGCTATGTTCCAGAAAGCGGCCCACGATCGAACGCACGCGGATGTTGTCGGACACGCCTGGCACCCCGGGACGCAGCGTGCAGGCCCCGCGCACGATCAGATCGATCTGCACCCCGGCCTGCGACGCCGTGTACAACGCACGCACCACCTGCGGTTCGTTGAGGGCGTTCATCTTGGCGATGATGCGGCCCGGGCGACCCTTGCGGGCCAACCGTGTCTCCCGATCGATCCGCTTCAACACCCCCGCATGCAGCGTAAACGGCGACTGCAGCAACTGGTCCAGCTTCATGCGCGGCGCAAGCCCGGACAACTGCTGGAACAGCATGTGCACATCGTTGCCGATCTCGGCATCGGCGGTGATCAGGCTGATGTCGGTATACAGGCGCGCGGTGCCGCTGTGGTAATTGCCGGTGCCCAGGTGTACGTAGCGTTTGAGCTTGCGGCCCTCGCGCCGCACGATCAGCAGCATCTTGGCGTGGGTCTTGAAGCCGACCACGCCGTAGACCACCTGCACGCCGGCTTCCTGCAGTTTGTCGGCCAGGCCCAGGTTGGCTTCTTCGTCGAAGCGCGCACGCAATTCCACCACCACGGTGACGTCCTTGCCGTTGCGCGCGGCCAGAATCAGCGCATCGACAATCAACGAATCCTTGCCGGTGCGATACAGCGTCTGCTTGATCGCCAGCACGTTCGGGTCGACTGCGGCCTGGCGGATGACATCCAGCACCGCGGTAAATGCATCGAAGGGGTGATGCAGCAACACATCGCCTTTTTTGACGATCTCGAAGATGCCCTCGCTGTCGCGCAAGGTGCGCGGATTGAACGATGGGTACTTGAGTTCGGGGCGCTGCACCAGGTCATAGACCTGCGTGACGCGGCTCAGATTGACTGGCCCGGTGATGCGATACACCGCGTTCTCGTTCAGGCCGAAATTCTGCAACAAGGTGCGCAGGATCGGTGCCGGGCAATCGTGCGCGATCTCCAGCCGCACCGCCGGCCGGTAGCCGCGCGTGACCAATTCGTCGCGCAGGGCCAGCGCCAGGTTTTCGACTTCTTCCTCGTCCACCACCAGCTCGGAATTACGGGTGACGCGGAACTGGTACGAGCCCATCACCTGCATACCCGGGAACAGCTCGTCGACGAATTCGGACAACACCGACGACAGGAACACGAAGCTCTGCGTGCCCTCCGGCGACAGGCTTGCCGGCAGCTGGATGATGCGGGGCAGCGAACGCGGCGCGCGCACGATGGCCAGATGCCCGGCGCGACCGAACGCGTCCTGGCCTTCCAGCACCACCACGATGTTCAAGGTCTTGTTGAGGATCTTCGGGAACGGGTGCGCCGGGTCCAGGCCCAGCGGCGACAGCACCGGCATGATCTCGTTGCGGAAATACGCACGCAGCCAGCGTTTCTGGCGCGCCGTCCATGCCGAGCGGCTGAGCACCGCAACGCCTGCGTCTTCCATCGCCGGCCGCAGCACCTCGTTCCACGCGTGGTATTGCTGCTCGACCAACTTGGCGGCGCGATCGTGCACCGCGTTGAGGATGGCGGTCGGGCTCAGCCCGTCCGGTGCCGGCGGCAGCCCGAACTCCTGGGCGTGCCGCACGGTGGCCGCGCGGATCTCGAAGAACTCGTCCAGGTTGGTGCACGAGATGCACAGGAAGCGCAGCCGTTCCAGCAATGGCACCTGCTCGTCGAGCGCCTGCGCCAGCACCCGGAAATTGAAGTCCAGCTGCGACAGCTCGCGGTTGATGTACAGCGCCGGATCACGCAACGGATCGGTGGCGACGTCGTCGCCGGGTGTGATGTCGTGCAGTTCTTTGGCGTGGCCCATGGAATCGATCGTCAAGACGGGTTGTGTAATTGCCTGGTGCGCGCAACGCAGGCAATGCGGCGCGTGGCAGACGCGTCCATCGCAGCGCGCTGCGGCGCGCACTGACTACATATCACGCCGAGCGTGACAGTGGCACCGATTGCTCGCGCTGCACGACGCGCGCCGGTACGAAATGACACGAGAATTCGCTGCCGCGCCCCACTTCGCTTTCGATGTCCAGGCGCGCCTGATGCAGCCCCAGGATGTGCTTGACGATCGACAGCCCCAGCCCGGTGCCGCCGCTCTCGCGCGAGCGGCTGCTGGAGACGCGGTAGAAGCGTTCGGTGATGCGCGGCAGGTGCGAGGCGGGAATGCCATAACCGGTGTCGCGCACTGCCAGCGCCGCACCATCGCCTTCGCGCACGAAACGGATCGTCACCGTGCCGCCGCCGGGCGTGTAGCGCACCGCATTGGTCACCAGATTGGAAAACGCACTGTGCAGCTCCTTGTTGGAGCCGAGCAGGTCCACGCCGGCCTCGTCGATCACCTCCACGGTATGGCGACCCTGGCTGTGCGCCTCGGCCTCGCGGCGCAAGGTCGACAGCATCGGCGCCATCGCCACGTGTTCTTCGCCGAGTTCTTCCTGCGATTCCAGCCGCGAGAGCGTCAACAGGTCTTCGACCAGCTGCGCCATGCGTTGGGATTGCTTGCGCATTTCCGCCAGCATCGGGCCCGAATCGGGGAAATCTTCCGGGTCGAGCATGTCCAGATAACCGTGCACCACCGTCAGCGGGGTGCGCAGTTCATGCGAGACGTTGGCCACGAAATCGCGGCGCACCTGTTCCAGCCGCAGCAGCTTGCTGACATCGCGCGCCACCAGCAGCCAGTAGTCGTCGGAGTAGGGAATCAGGCGCAGATTCAGGCGCAGATCCGGGTCTGCCGGCGAGGCGGCATCCAGCATCGGCTCGGCATTGCGCCCGGCCGCCAGCCAATGCGCCAGCGGCAACGGCTGCAGCCGCTCCACGATCGACACGCCCATGTCGCCGGGATGGTGCAGGCCGAGCAAACCGCCGGCCGCCTTGTTGAACCACTGCACGCGCTGGCTGTTGCGATCTACGACCACCACCGCATCCGGTAGCGCCTGCGCCGCCGCGCGGTAGGTGCGCAACATTTCGATCAGGCGCCGCTTGCGCGCGCGCATTTCGGCCTGGCTGCGATACAGCAGCCGGTCCAGTTCGTTCCAGGCGCCGATCCCGGCCGCCGGCTCGGCACGCTGGCGTGCGGTCAGCCGCCGCAGCACCTGACGCAGCCGCCAGTAATGCCAGGCCAGCACGCCCAAGGCGGTGAGCGTCAGCGCCATCCACACATGGCCGATCAGCACGCCGGCGACGACGGCAGCGCCCAACAACAGCGCGAGGGTGCCGAGCGTCTTGAGCCAGGCGGAACGGATGTGTTGAGGCATGGAAGGCGTTACCACGAAGCGTCAGGTAGGCAGCCACCCGGCCGGACTGTGGCCGGGTGGCTTTGCGGCACGTCAGGTCGCCGAAGAAAAACGATAGCCGGAGCCACGCACGGTCTGCACCATGTTTTCCAGCCCGAACGGTTCCAGCGTCTTGCGCAGGCGGCGGATATGCACGTCGATGGTGCGCTCTTCCACATACACGCTGCCGCCCCAGACATGGTCCAGTAGCTGGGTACGCGTATACACGCGCTCGGGGTGTGTCATGAAAAAGTGCAGCAGCCGATATTCGGTCGGGCCGATCGGCACCGGTGCATCGCCAGCGAACACCCGGTGCGCGGCGCCGTCGATGCGCAGCTTGCCTACCGCCACGCTACCGTCTTCGTCGTCTTCGCGGGTGCGCCGCATCACCGCGCGGATGCGTGCCAGCAGCTCGCGCGCCGAGAACGGCTTGACCACATAATCGTCGACGCCGGCTTCCAGGCCGCCGACGCGGTCGTTTTCTTCGCCGCGCGCGGTGAGCATGATGATCGGAATCTCGCGGGTCAGCTGCTCCTTGCGCCAGCGCCTTGCCAGGTCCAGCCCGCTGGTGCCTGGCAACATCCAGTCCAGCAGGATCAGGTCCGGCACGCGGTCGGCGATGGCGGTTTGCGCCTCGCGGGCATCGCCGGCATGGATGGGCTCGAACTCGCCTTTGCGCAGCGCGAACGCCACCATGTCGCGGATCGCGGGTTCGTCATCGACGATCAGAATGCGTTTCTGCACGCGGGGCTTACCGTCTGGCTTTGGTTGATCGCCAGTAGACTACGGTTTTGTGACTCTAATGTGACATCGTCGGCGGCGCCTGCGCGGCGGCAACGACCCGTGAAGCGGACTGCGCAGTTTCGTTACCGGCAGGCGGCCGTCCGACACCCTGCTGCCGTGAAGAGCCGGCAACGCGTCAGCGATCAGCGCGTGGACAAATCCGGGTCGCGGATGCCCTGGCGACGCAGCTCCAGCACGGTTGGGGTGATCGCGGCGATGCGCGCGTCCACGCGCGCCCGTGTCACATAGTCGAGATCTTTCTTTTTCAGTGCTTCCAGCTGGATCAACGCCTGTTCGGCGCGACCGTTCAAGAACGCCGCTTCCGCATACGCCTCGCTGGCGCGCAATTGGTCGCCGGACAGCTCGCAAGCACGGGCGTAGCTCTGTTGCAGCAGCGGGTCGTCGCTGCTCCGGTGCAACAACGGCTCCAGCACCTGGCGCGCGCGCTGGCCGGACTCCTTGCTGGCCTGCTCGTTGAGCGCAGTGGCATAGGTCAGCGCGACCGCGCGGTTGTTCGGCAATTGCTTGAGCAGCGCATCGAAGCGGGCATTGGCCGCTTCTCGCGGACCTGTGCGCGCCTGCGCCTCGCTCAGGCCCAGCGCCAGCCATAAGTTGTCCGGATGTGCCTCGAGCAGGCTGGTCAGCTCGGCCGCCGGCTCGCCCGGCCGCCCGCCGCTGTTGCGCAGCCGCGCCAGCGCCAGGCCATAGCGCTGCGGATCGCTCAAGCCTTGTTTGGCGCTGCGACGCAGGTTTTCGTACTCGCGAATGGCCGCATCCGGCGTGGCTGCGCTGAGCACGCGCAGGCGCTCCTTGGCCCAATCGAAGCCCTGCTGGTCGGCGCCGCGGCTGAGCGCATCCACCGGCAACCGCAGCGCGTAAGGGAGCAGCGCGTTGCCATTGCGGCTGAGCGGCTCCGACAGCGACGGGTCGGCCGGGTCTACGCGCTCCTGGCGCGTCCCGCCCGGCACCGAGGTCGTCAGCACCACGGTGTTCTTCTTCATCTGTTCGGCGCGCGACTTGGCTTCGCTGATGCGGGTGACGGTCACCGGGTGGGTCTGCAGGAAATCCGGCGCGCTGTAGCCACCCTCGTTGGCGCGCATCGCCACCGACATGCGCTCGAAGAAGCCGGCCATCGCATCCACGTCGTAGCCGCTGCGCGCCAACGTGCGGATGCCCAGCCGGTCGGCTTCGGATTCGTTGGAGCGGGTGTAGTCGATCTGGCGCTGCTGCATCAGCCCCATCGCGCTGGTGATGGTGGCCATGGTGGCGTCGCCCTTGGAGTTGCCGCCGGCCTGCTGCGCTGCCACCACCGCCGCCAGCATGCCGAGCAGGATCGGAATCTGGTCACGTTGCGCACGCTCCACTCCACGCAGCACGTGCTGCTGGGTGACGTGGGCGATTTCGTGCGACAGCACCGCCGCCACTTCGTCCTCGCGCTCGGCGGTCAACACCAGCCCGGCATTGACCGCGATGTAGCCGCCCAACGTGGCGAATGCATTGATCTGGCGGTCGCGCAGCATGAAGAACGTAAACGGTTGCTGCGGTTGGTCGCTGTTGGCGCCCAGCCGGGTGCCCATGGTCTGCAGCCAATCGGTAATCAGCGGGTCGTCCAGCACGTAGTCGTAGTTGCGCAGCTCGGCCAGCATCATCCGGCCGTATTCGGCCTGGCGAGCGGGGGTCAGCAACTCGCCGGCCGACGAACCGATGTCGGGAAGGCGACTTTCCTGCGCAGGTGCCACACCGATGGCAACGGCCAGCGTGAGGGCAGTGGCGAGCGGTAGCAGGCGCAAGTGGAACTCCCATGTGGTGCGCGGAGCATGCGGGCAGCCCGGCGCAGAGGCGTGAATCGTCGGTTAACCCACAGTGTTGCGGTGACGACGTGGAAATTCCAGTCGCCCGGTACCATGTGTCAGACCTCACACCAACCACGGAGTTTCCCGTGAGCCAAGACCATACCGATCAGGACGCGGCCTCCGGCCCGCAGATCACCCTGTATTCCTCTGCCATCTGCCCGTATTGCGTGGCGGCCAAGAACTTCCTCAAGAGCAAGGGCAAGACCTGGACCGAGGTGCGGATCGACCTGGACCCGGCCGAGCGCGACAAGATGGTCGCCCTGGCCAAGCGCACCAGCGTGCCGCAGATCTTCGTCGGCGACGTCCATGTGGGTGGCTACGACGACATGATGGCCATGCATCGTGCCGGCAAGCTCGAGCCGCTGCTGGCCGGCAGCGCGGGCGGCCGGGCATGAGTGGTTCCGACGAGGGCAGCGCCGACCGCCTGCGCGAGTTCACGCAATTCCGCCAGCGCATGAACCAGCGCATCCTGGCCGAGCCGAACCAGGTGGTGCGGCGGTTCTTCGCGCTGGACACGCAGACCTACCAAGCCGGCGCGCTGGACGTGAAGACCAAGGAACTGCTCGGCCTGGTCGCCTCGATGGTGCTGCGCTGCGACGATTGCATCAGCTATCACGTGGCCCAGTGCAAGGAAGCCGGCGTGAGCCGGGAAGAGTTCTTCGAGACCTTCTCGGTCGGCCTGGTGGTCGGCGGCTCCATTGTCATCCCGCATCTGCGCCGCGCGGTGGATTTCCTGGACCAGCTCGAAGGCGGCGCGCAGGCGCCGGCCCAGCACGCACACGACTGAGCGTGTTGCTGCGGCGCGCACGTGGCGATCGGGGTTCGTCACAGCCAGTAACGCACGCGCCGCCCACCGAGGCGGCGCGTTGCGTTCGGGCACTTGCACTCTTAGACCAAGGTCGGTTTGGGCGCCTTCACCGGCATCGGGCATAATTGCCCGTGAAACCTCCTTGCGCCGCTTTGCCGGGTATTGCGGCTGGCGCTCCCCCCTTCAAGTTCGGAAACCCAACGTTATGACGCAGACAATCACGGTCATCCGCGGCGACGGCATCGGCCCGGAGATCATGGATGCCACGCTGTTCGTGCTCGACGCGCTGCAGGCTGGCCTGACCTACGAATACGCCGACGCCGGCCTGGTTGCGCTGGAAAAGCACGGCGATCTGCTGCCCGAGTCCACTCTGGCGTCGATCACCAAGAACAAGGTGGCGCTGAAAAGTCCGCTGACCACGCCGGTCGGCGAGGGTTTCAGCTCGATCAACGTCGCCATGCGTCGCAAGTTCGACCTGTACGCCAACGTGCGTCCGGCCAAGTCGTTCCCGAACACCAAGTCGCGTTTTGCCGACGGCGTTGACCTGATCACGGTCCGCGAAAACACCGAAGGTGCGTATCTGAGCGAAGGCCAGACGGTGTCCGAGGATGGCGAGACCGCGTTCTCCGGCACCCGGATCACCCGCAAGGGCTCCGAGCGCATCGTGCGCTACGCCTTCGAGCTGGCCAAGAGCACCGGCCGCAAGAAGGTCACCGCCGTGCACAAGGCCAACATCATCAAGTCGACCTCGGGCCTGTTCCTGAAGGTGGCACGCGATGTGGCCGCACAGTATCCGGAAATCGAATTCCAGGAAATGATCGTCGACAACACCTGCATGCAGCTGGTGATGCGTCCCGAGCAATTCGACATCATCGTGACCACCAACCTGTTCGGCGACATCATCTCCGACCTGTGCGCCGGTCTGGTCGGCGGCCTGGGCCTGGCGCCGGGCGCCAACATCGGTCTGGACGCGGCGATCTTCGAAGCCGTGCACGGCTCGGCGCCGGATATCGCAGGGCAGGGCAAGGCCAACCCGTGCGCGCTGCTGCTGGGCGCGGCGCAGATGCTCGACCACATCGGTCAGCCGCAGAATGCCGAGCGCCTGCGCGAAGCCATCGTCGCCACCCTGGAAGCCAAGGATTCGCTGACCCCCGACCTGGGCGGCACCGGCAACACCATGGGCTTCGCCAAGGCCATCGCCAGCCGCCTCTGAGCGCACTGGGTGATCGCTTAAACAAAAGGCGCCTAAGGCGCCTTTTGTTTTGCTCGGAAGTCGCTGAGAAGCCGTATCTGCTTATCGATTGCAGGAAATCGCTCTGACGATTCCCCAATCCCGATTCCCAATTCCCCACTCAATTGCGCGACTGCAGCTTCGACAGTAGGCGCAGGAACTCGATGTACAGCCACACCAGCGTCACCATCAGGCCGAATGCGCCGTACCACTCCATGTGCTTGGGCGCTCCGTGCTCGACGCCGCTCTCGATGAAGTCGAAGTCCAGCACCAGGTTCAATGCCGCCACCACCACCACGAACAGGCTAAAACCAATGCCGATCAGGCCCGAGTCGTGGATGAAAGGGATGCGCACACCGAACAAGCCGAGCACGATGGTCGCCAGATATACCAGCGCGATGCCGCCAGTGGCTGCGACCACACCCAGCTTGAAGTTCTCGGTGGCCTTGATCATGCCGCTGCGGTACGCGAACAGCAGCGCGAACAGGGTGCCGAAAGTGAGCAGGACGGCCTGGAACACGATGCCGTTGAAGCGTGCTTCGTACACCGCCGAGATCGAGCCGAGGAAGAAGCCTTCGATCAGTGCGTACAGCGGCGCCGTAATCGGTGCCCAGGTCGGCTTGAAGCTGGTGGCCAATGCGAACACCAGGCCGCCGATCGCGCCGGCGATCATGTAGATACGCGCGACGGGCAGCGGCATGCCATCGGCGCCGATCGATTGCGACCAGGCGAAGGCGGCCGTGATCACCGCCATCAGCAACAACGCGCCGGTCTTGTTGACCGTGCCGTTGAGGGTCATCGCCTGGCCGTCGCGGGTGACGACCGAGCCGGAGCCGGAGTCGAGGAATGTGGATTCCCGAAGGGCAGGGTTACCACTACGCATGCGTGTTCTCCATGAAAATAATGCTCACCCTACTGGCGAACGTTGGTGCGAGGATAGCTGATCGGTCAAGTTGCACAGGGTGATTGACAGCGAGGCCAATCGTTCCCAAAATAGCCGACCTTTCGAGCCTTCGGGATTGAAAGGTCCCGCCGGGGTATAGCGCAGTCTGGTAGCGCGCCTGCTTTGGGAGCAGGATGTCGGGGGTTCGAATCCCTCTACCCCGACCATTCCGAGCTTTCGACGGCGTGGGAATGCGAAGTTCGGTCCGGGCGCCCGTAGCTCAACCGGATAGAGCACCGGCCTTCTAAGCCGGCGGTTACAGGTTCGAGTCCTGTCGGGCGCGCCATCGGCGGTACGGTAGGAAGCAGGTTTTCAGTGGTGGCTGTAGCTCAGCTGGTTAGAGTACTGGATTGTGATTCCAGATGTCGGGGGTTCGAGTCCCCTCAGCCACCCCACTGATGACGAGAAATTGCAGGTATGTTTGACCCGATGTGTCACAGGGTGTTGCAACAAAGCAAAAATGCACATACAATGTGCCACCAGTTTCAGGGCCGTTAGCTCAGTTGGTAGAGCAGTTGACTCTTAATCAATAGGTCCAAGGTTCGAATCCTTGACGGCCCACCAAATAAAAGCACTTAGGCACTGCCTAGGTGCTTTTCTTTTTCCAGGATTGAAAGCGGCGCGCGCGCTCGTTGGGCCTGCTGTAAACGAATCGAGACCAGCGATAGGTTGGCGTCGCGACGGCGGTGCTGCAGCTTCGCGATAGCGCCGGCATCGCCAACGTCTGATTTGGATACCGATGGCTCTTCAAAGCCTTTGGGCGAAGCTCATCATCGAATGCCTGGCTGGGGTGCGGTTGCCGCAGCCGGCGTCAGCGATTGAACCCCGGTCACATCGTCAGCGATGCCGGAAGTATCGCCGTGCGCCACTGCGGCGCCACGTCATTGCCTGTGGTGAGCGCGTGGCGCGACGTGCTCTGCGGTCTGCAAGCAATTGCCGCAGGCAGCCATGTCACCAGCGCCTGCGTGTAAGGCCAGCAATGCAGGCGTCTAGCTTCGCTGCACGCGCGGAAATGCCAGCACGAAACGCGCGCCCTGGCCTGGCGCCGAGAAGACTTCTACAAAACCGCCGGCCTGGCGCACTGCGCTATAGACCTGCGCCAATCCCAGGCCGGCGCCCTTGCTGGCGTGCTTGGTGGTGAAGTAGGCCTCGAACAAACGCGCCTGCACCACGCTGTCCATGCCGTGCCCGGTGTCGGCGACGGCGAGGGTCATGTAATGCCCTGCCGGTTTGGCCAGTTGCGCATCTTCTTCAGTGACGAAGGTTTCGCCGGTTTCCACGCTGATGCTGTCGCCGCTGGCACAGGCATCGCGGGCATTGATCACCAGATTCAGGATGGCGCGCTCCACGGTATGACGGTCGACCATGGCACAACACCCGCCGTTGCCGGTGTGCAGCCGTAACCGCAGTTCTGCGCCAACCACCTGTTGCAGTAACGGGCTGAGCTGTTCTGCCAGTTCGGCCAGATCCACCGCCTCGGGGCTATAGGGGTAATGGCGCGAGAAGCCGACCAGGCGCCGCGCCATCACCGCGCCGTGTTGAAGCGCCGCGTCCGCAACGCTGAGCAGCTTGGCATCGTGGGCGTCGATCTGCGCGCGCTGCACGACCAGATTGATCGCCGATGTGGCGGCCTGCAGCACGTTGTTCAAATCGTGGACCACGCCGGCCAGCAGTTGTCCTACCGCTTCGCCTTTCTGCGCCTGCTCGGCGATCTTCTCGGCTGCCTTCTGTGCGGCGCGCGCGATGTCCAGGTCGCCTTCGATGCGCTCGTGCGAATCGCGCAGGCTGTGCAGCTCGGTCGACAGCGAGGTTTCGCGTGCGCGCGCCAGCATCAGGGCGTTGGTGGAAGACGCGCGTTCTGCCGTCAGGGTGCTGTCCAGGGTGTGAAAGGCTGCTTCCAGCGCGCGGCGGTCGGAGACATTCTTGCTCACCGCCAAGATGGCTTCGACCTGGCCTTGCTCGTCGAACAATGGGCTGGTGACGACCTGCCAGGTCTGGCGCACGCCGGCCAGGTTCACGCAACTGGCCTCGAATTCCCGGGTTGCGCCCTTCGCCGCCGCGGCCATGGCTGCATCCACCATGGCTGCCGCTTCGGGCGGCCAGAGTTCGCGCCAGGGGCGGGCAAGAATCTGATCCGCAGAACTGGCCCCAAGTCCGACCAGCCCGTTGAGATTGACCGACATGATCCGACCGTCCAGATCGATCTCTTTAATGCAATCGCGCGACAGTGCCACGATCTGGCGATATCGGTCTCGCATCGCGACTGGTGCCCTTGGGCTGAAATTAACGGAATTTTCGCAAATCCTGCTGCTGCGATGTATTGGTGGACAATACGGGCTTTGTCTGGATTCAGGCGGGGACACTGCACTCCCTTGTTCGGGCAGCGCCTCAAGTCTCCACGTGAGGCCATCACCGTGCCCATCGCGTAGTCACACGCTTCGGGCTTTTCGGCGCTTTTTCTTTACGGGCATCCCTGCAACAATAGCCGGGCATCTACGGCATTGCGAAAGTGGCGGAATTGGTAGACGCACCAGATTTAGGTTCTGACGCCGCAAGGCGTGGGGGTTCGAGTCCCCCCTTTCGCACCAATGCCGCGCGGCCGTGTGGGTTCCGGCCGTTGCACTTCCTGCAAACCGGTCGCTTCTGTCCGTGAGGCCGCTGCGTGCATGCCGCTGGCAGCGGCCGCCGTTATCGGCGAAACTACAAGGCTCGGCGGCATTCTCGCCATCCGTCAACCCGCATCTTCCATCTCGTGCCGACGCTGTGCGCTGTCGGTGGCAGGAGTCAACATGCAAGCATCGATCGAATCCACCGGCAATCTGGAACGCCGACTGACCTTCACCCTGCCGCAGGAGCGCCTGGAGACGCACGTCGGTGGCCGCCTGCGCGAGCTTGCGCGGACCACGCGCATCAAGGGCTTCCGTCCCGGCAAGGTGCCGACCAAGGTGATCGAGCAGCGCTTCGGTCAGCAGGTGCGTGCCGAGGCGATGGAAGGCCTGCTGCGTGAGACCTTCGATTCGGCCGTGCGCGAGCACTCGTTGCGTCTGGCCGGCAACCCGCGTATCGATCAGGGCGAGACCGATTTCGACTTCGTCGCCACCTTCGAAGTGGTGCCGGATTTCGGCGACATCGACGTGACCAAGCTGTCGGTGGTGCGCGCGACCGCTGAAGTGACCGATGCCGACATCGACCAGATGATCGAAAACCTGCGCCTGCAGCGCCGCACCTGGAATCCGGTCGAGCGCGGTGCGCAGGTCGGCGACCTGGTGGCGCTGGAGACCTGGTCGCAGGCCGGCGACGAGCGTCTGCCCGCCGAAGGCGTGGAGACCGGCAGCAGCGTGCTGGGTTCGGGCGTGATGTTCGACCAGATCGAAAAGGGCCTGGAAGGCCTCACCAAGGGTGAAGAAAAGACCCTGACCGTCGATTTCCCCGCCGAATGGCGCGTGCCGCAGCTGGCGGGCAAGACCGTGCAGGTGCACGTCAAGGCAGTCGAAGTCTCCGAGCCGGTGTTGCCGGCAGTGGACAAGGACTTCATCAAGAGCTTCGGCGTGAAGAGTGGCGATGCCGAGCAGTTCCGCGCCGATATCCGCACCAACCTGGAGCGCGAGCTCAAGGGTGCGCTGATGAACCGCCTGCGCCGCGAAGTGGGCGAGCAGCTGATTGCCGCCTACGCGCATGTCGAAATGCCGCCGCGTCTAGTCGAGAGCGAAGCGCGTTCGATGCTGGCCCAGCAGGTCGAGCAGGTCCGCCGCAGCGGTCGCGATCCGGGTCAGGTGCCGGCCGACGCGCACCAGGGATTCATGGATGCCGCCGCCAAGCGCGTGCTGGTCGGTCTGCTGGTGGGCGAAGTGGCGCGCCGCAACGAATTGCGCCTGGAATCCAAGCGCGTCAGCGAAACGCTGCGTCTGATCGCTTCGACCTACGAAGAGCCGGAACAGGTCATTGAGATGTACCGCAACGACCCCCAACTGATGAACGGGCTGCAGAGCCGCGTGATGGAAGAGCAGGTGATCGACTGGATCGCCGAGCGCGCCCAGCACACCGAGCAGTCGCTGTCGTTCCAGGACGCCATCCGCGTCTGATCCGGCAGTAAGAGAAGAACCGCGCCCGCAGTCAGGGGTGCGGATGTCGAACACGGGCAGCGGCACAGGCCGCTGCCACAACGGGAAGACTGATGAGCATTGTGACCAAAGCCCTGAACCTGGTGCCCATGGTGGTCGAGCAGACCAGCCGTGGCGAGCGTGCGTACGACATCTACTCGCGTCTGCTGAAGGAGCGTCTGATCTTCCTGGTCGGTCCGATCGACGACCACATGGCCAACGTGATCGTGGCCCAGCTGCTGTTCCTGGAAGCGGATAACCCGGAAAAGGACATCAGCATCTACATCAATTCGCCCGGTGGCGTGGTCACCGCCGGCATGGCGATCTACGACACCATGCAGTACATCAAGCCGGACGTCAGCACCATCTGTGTCGGCCAGGCCGCCTCGATGGGCGCGCTGCTGCTGGCCTCGGGTGCGGCAGGCAAGCGTTACGCGCTGCCGAATTCGCGCGTGATGATCCATCAGCCGCTGGGTGGCTTCCAGGGCCAGGCGACCGATATCGATATCCACGCGCGTGAGATCCTGACCTTGCGTTCGCGCTTGAACGAGATCCTGGCCAAGCATACCGGCCAATCGCTGGAGACCATTGCGCGCGACACCGAACGCGACAATTTCAAGAGTGCAGTCGATGCGCAGGCCTACGGCCTGGTGGATCAGGTGCTCGAACGTCGTCCAGAAGAGTCGATCCAGCCGTCTTGATCTTCAAGTCATTGGAATTGCAGGAAAAACCGGCAGGGTCGGGCGGGGCGAATGTCCTCCCGGCCCTGTGCTATTCTCGAAATCGAACCCCCGTGCATCGGGTGGGGTAACTGGGTAACAGAAGCATGAGCGAAGACCGCCAAGGTCGTTCCGGCGACAGCAACAAGATTCTCTACTGCTCGTTCTGCGGTAAGAGTCAGCATGAAGTCCGTAAGCTGATTGCCGGTCCCAGCGTATTCATCTGCGATGAGTGCGTTGAGCTGTGCAACGACATCATCCGCGAGGAACTCGAAGAGAAGGCGCAGTCGGCACGTTCCAGCCTGCCCAAGCCGCGCGAGATTCTCGAGGTACTGGATCAATACGTGATCGGGCAGCTGCGCGCCAAGCGTACGCTCGCGGTAGCGGTGTACAACCACTACAAGCGTATCGAGAGCCGCAGCAAGAACGATGATGTGGAGCTGGCGAAATCCAACATCCTGCTGGTCGGCCCGACCGGGTCGGGCAAGACCCTGCTGGCCGAAACGCTGGCGCGCTTGCTCAATGTGCCGTTCACGATCGCCGATGCCACCACGCTCACCGAAGCCGGCTATGTCGGCGAGGACGTGGAAAACATCATCCAGAAGCTGTTGCAGAAGTGCGATTACGACGTCGAAAAGGCGCAGCAGGGCATCGTCTACATCGACGAGATCGACAAGATCTCGCGCAAGAGCGAGAACCCGTCGATCACCCGCGATGTGTCCGGTGAAGGCGTGCAGCAGGCGCTGCTCAAGCTGATCGAAGGCACGGTTGCCTCGGTGCCGCCGCAGGGCGGCCGCAAGCACCCGCAGCAGGAATTCCTGCAGGTCGACACCAAGAACATCCTGTTCATCTGCGGCGGCGCATTCGCCGGCCTGGACAAGGTGATCCAGCAGCGTTCCAACGACGCTGGTGGCATCGGCTTCGGCGCCAAGGTCAAGAGCAGCGAGCGCAAGCAGGAAGTGGGCAAGATCCTGGCCGAAGTCGAGCCGGAAGATCTGATCAAGTTCGGCCTGATTCCCGAGTTCGTCGGCCGTCTGCCGGTGGTCGCCACGCTCGAAGAGCTGGACGAGCCGGCGTTGATCAAGATCCTGACCGAGCCCAAGAACGCCATCACCAAACAGTTCAAGAAGCTGTTCGACATGGAAGGTGTGGAGCTGGAGTTCCGCCCCGACGCCCTGTCTGCGATCGCCAAGAAGGCGCTCAAGCGCAAGACCGGCGCGCGTGGCCTGCGCACCATCGTCGAATCGGTGCTGCTGGACACGATGTACGAGCTGCCGTCGCAGGAAAACGTCAGCAAGGTCGTGGTGGACGAGTCGGTGATCGAGCACAAATCCGAGCCGTATCTGATCTACCAGGCGCAACCGGCGCCGGCCAAGGCTGCGTCCGGAGACTGAGTCCGTTGGCCGCCTCGCCAGGCCTCGGCCTCGCTGGCGGATAACCGCTTTCCTAACGCTACTTGCAACACCTCGTCGATGGCCCCATAACGGGGCCATCGGCTTTTTACTGCCCCAAAAACCCCCATTCCTGCGGAGTGCCCCATGGCCCAGTCCCAACCAGAAGTTCTCGATCTGCCGGTGTTGCCGCTGCGCGACGTGGTGGTGTTTCCGCACATGGTGATCCCGCTGTTCGTCGGCCGCGACAAGTCGATGCGTGCGCTGGAAAAGGCGATGGAGGCGGACAAGCGCATCCTGCTCGTCGCGCAGAAGTCGGCCGAGACCGACGACCCGGCTGCCGGCGATCTGTATACCGTCGGTACCCTGGCGCAGGTGCTGCAGCTGCTCAAGCTCCCCGACGGCACCATCAAGGTGCTGGTCGAGGGTCTGTCACGGGTCACCGTGGACAAGGTTGTCGAGCAGGACGGCGCATTGCAGGGGCAGGGCACCGAAATCGAAGCCAGCGACGCGCGCGAGCCGCGCGAGGTGGAAGCGATTGCGCGGTCGCTGATGTCGCTGTTCGAACAGTACGTCAAGACCAATCGCAAGCTGCCGCCGGAACTGCTGCAGACCTTGGCTGGCATCGATGAGCCGGGCCGTCTGGCGGACACCATCGCCGCCCACATCGGTGTGCGTCTGGCCGACAAGCAGCGCCTGCTGGAGATCACCGACATCGGCGAGCGGCTGGAATTGCTGGTCGGCCTGGTCGATGGCGAAATCGACGTGCAGCAGCTGGAAAAGCGCATCCGCGGCCGCGTGAAGTCGCAGATGGAAAAGAGCCAGCGCGAGTACTACCTCAACGAGCAGATGAAGGCGATCCAGAAGGAGCTGGGCGACCTGGACGATGCGCCTGGCGAGCTGGAAGAGCTGGCGCGCAAGATCGCCGAGGCGGGCATGCCCAAGCCGGTCGAGACCAAGGCCAAGGCCGAGCTCAACAAACTCAAGCAGATGTCGCCGATGTCCGCTGAGGCGGCCGTGGTGCGCAATTATCTGGACTGGCTGCTGGGCGTGCCGTGGAAAAAGCGCACCAAGGTGCGCAAGGACCTCAAGGTTGCTGAAGACACGCTGGACGCCGATCACTATGGCCTGGACAAGGTCAAGGAGCGCATCCTTGAGTACTTGGCGGTGCAGTCGCGCGTGAAGCAAATGAAGGGGCCGATCCTGTGCCTGGTCGGTCCGCCGGGCGTGGGCAAGACCTCGCTCGGGCAGTCGATCGCCAAGGCGACCAACCGCAAGTTCGTGCGCATGAGCCTGGGCGGCATTCGCGACGAGGCCGAAATCCGTGGCCACCGCCGGACCTATGTCGGTTCGATGCCGGGCCGCCTGGTGCAGAACCTCAACAAGGTCGGCAGCAAGAACCCGCTGTTCCTGCTGGACGAAATCGACAAGATGTCGATGGACTTCCGTGGCGACCCGTCGTCGGCACTGCTGGAAGTGCTCGATCCAGAGCAGAACAATTCGTTCAACGACCACTATCTGGAAGTCGATCTGGACCTGTCGGAGGTGATGTTCGTCGCCACCTCCAACTCGCTCAATATCCCGGGCCCGTTGCTGGACCGCATGGAGGTGATCCGCATCCCCGGCTACACCGAGGATGAGAAGCTCAACATCGCCACGCGCTATCTGGTGCCCAAGCAGATCAAGGCCAACGGCTTGAAGCCGGAGGAGATCGAGATCGCCAGCGATGCGATCCAGGACATCGTGCGGTATTACACACGTGAGTCGGGTGTGCGTAATCTCGAACGCGAGGTGGCCAAGATCTGCCGCAAGGTGGTCAAGGAAATCGCGCTCGCAGGTCCGCAACCGGCGGCCAAGAAGGCGGTCGCCAAGAAGGGCAAGCCGAAGGCGCTGGTCACCGTCAATGCCAAGAATCTCGACAAGTATCTGGGCGTGCGTCGATTCGACTTTGGCCGTGCCGAAGAAGAGAACGAGATCGGTCTGGTCACGGGTCTGGCATGGACCGAAGTCGGTGGTGAGCTGTTGCAGGTCGAGTCCACGTTGGTGCCAGGCAAGGGCAACCTGATCCTCACCGGCCAGCTCGGCAATGTCATGAAGGAATCGGCATCGGCTGCATTGTCGGTGGTGCGTTCGCGCGCCGAGCGACTTGGCATCGATGTGGATTTCCTGCAAAAGCAGGACGTGCATGTGCATGTGCCCGACGGCGCCACGCCCAAGGACGGCCCAAGCGCAGGTATCGCGATGGTGACCTCGCTGGTGTCGATACTGACCCGGGTGCCGATCCGCGCCGATGTGGCGATGACTGGCGAGATCACCCTGCGCGGGCGGGTATCGGCAATCGGTGGCTTGAAGGAGAAGTTGCTGGCGGCCCTGCGCGGCGGCATCCGCACCGTGCTGATCCCCGACGAGAACCGCAAGGATCTGGCCGACATCCCGCCAAACGTGACCCGCGATCTGAAGATCGTGCCGGTGAAGTGGATCGACGAGGTGCTCGATCTGGCGTTGGAACGTCCGCTTGCGCCGAAGAAGGCCAGCAAGGAAAAGGCACGCAAGGCGGCCTCGCGCGTGACCGTGCGCGGCAAGTCGCGTAGCACACCCGGTACCCGCGTCAAGCACTAACGAGGGCTGTCTGAGCCTCGTCAAAACAAGCCAAAACCCGCGTCGTTATTGGGTTTTGGCTTGCGTGCTGTTGGGGGCGCTGGTATAAATGCACGACTCGTGGGCGCGGCAAATGTGATGCGTCATGCGATACCACTTGTGTCGGGTTCTTCGCTTACGGCAAGAGCGCCGATTGTCGATTCCGCGGCATCTGCCGCAAAGGGAGTTTCAAGAATGAATAAAACCGAATTGATCGATGGCGTTGCCGCTGCCGCTGACATCTCCAAGGCTGAAGCTGGCCGTGCTGTTGACGCGGTTGTGAGCGAAATCACCAAGGCACTGAAGAAGGGCGACGCCGTCACCCTCGTTGGCTTCGGTACCTTCCAGGTCCGCGAGCGCGCTGAGCGCACCGGCCGCAATCCGAAGACCGGCGACAGCATCAAGATCGCTGCTTCGAAGAATCCTGCATTCAAGGCTGGTAAAGCCCTGAAGGATGCAGTAAACTAATCGAATGGCTGGGGTGCTTAGCTCAGCGGTAGAGCGTCTCCCTTACACGGAGAGGGTCGGGGGTTCGAAACCCTCAGCACCCACCATTAAGCACCAGGCAAACGTTTCAAGCGCGGAGCGGTAGTTCAGCTGGTTAGAATGCTGGCCTGTCACGCCGGAGGTCGCGGGTTCGAGTCCCGTCCGCTCCGCCAGTTATACCAAGCCCTCGGCCTTGTGCCGGGGGCTTTTTTTGACTGTCGGTAATGGATGCGGGTCCATTCTGGCATGGCGGTGCGGCGTACTGCCGTGCATCCTGCAGCGGCGCCTTCTGCTGCGTTTGAAGGCGCTTCGGTAAGTGGCTCTGGCTTGCGCCGTTCACCCTGGGGCCGATTGGATGCGCCACGACGCCGTCGTCACGGGCATTGGGCTGGGTGCCTGGCGCCAAGCGCGTTACACTGCGCGGCTCGCCCACAGGCCGTGATTTGCCAATGCTGCAGAAACTTCGCGACAAGACATCAGGCTGGATCGCTACCGCCATCCTGGGGTTGCTGATGATTCCGTTCCTGTTCGTCATCGACAACAGCTACCTCGGCGGCATTGGCGCCAACAATGTTGCCAAGGTGCAGGCGCCGCCGACCTGGTGGAAATCGGCACCGTCGTGGTGGCCGGTCTCTTTGCTGTGGCAGCACCATGAAATCAGCACGCAGGATTTCCGTGCGCGTTTCGAGCAGGCGCGTATGCAGGAGCGTCAGCGTCAGGGCGAGAAATTCGATCCGCGCAGCTTCGAATCCCGCGAAAACAAGCTGCAGGTGCTTGATCAACTGGTCGACGAACAGGTTGTGCGACTGGGTGCGGAAGACGCCGGAATCGTCATCGGCGATGCGACCGTGCGGGATTACATTGCCAACATTCCCGCATTCCAGGTCGATGGTAAGTTCAGTCCGGACCAGTATCGCGCTGCACTCGCGCAGGGCACGCCGCCGCGCACGCCAGCGCAGTTCGATGCGTTGGTGCGCGACAGCCTGCAGCAGTCGGTGATCCCGCAGGCGGTGGCGGAGTCCGGCTTTGCCACCACGTCCGAGTTCGAGCGCCTGCTCAAGCTGATGGGTGAAACGCGCGATGTGGAGTTGGCGATGCTGCCGCCGCCGGCCGCAGATGCTGCGCCGGTGAGCGATGCGCAGATCAAGCAGTGGTACGACGGGCACACGCAGGATTTCCGCCAGCCGGAAACCGTGACGATCGAATACGTGGAGCTCAACGCCGCCACGATGCCGCCAGCCACTGCGGCCGACGAGGCCATGCTGCGCAAGCGCTATGAAGACGAGAAGGCGCGCTTCGTCGAGCCGGAGCAGCGTCTTGCGTCGCACATCCTGATCAGTGCCGGCACCGATGCAGCCGCGCAGAAGGCTGCCGAGGCAAAGGCTGCCAAGCTTGCCGCCGAGGCCAAGCAGACGGGTACCGACTTTGCTGCACTGGCGAAGGCTAATTCGCAAGATCCCGGTTCCAAGGATGCCGGCGGCGACCTGGGCTGGGTCGAGAAGGGGACGATGGTCAAGCCGTTCGAGGACGCGCTGTTCTCGATGAAGGCTGGCGAGGTGGTGGGCCCGATCAAGAGCGAATTCGGCTACCACGTGATCCTGCTGCGTGAGGTCAAGGGCGGCCAGGGCAAGTCGTTCGAGCAGGTGCGCGACCAGCTGGCTGCCGAGCAGCTCAAGGCCGACGCAGATAAGGCCTTTGCCGATGTCAGCGGCAAGTTGGTGGACCAGATTTACAAAAACCCCACCGCACTGGAGCCGGCGGCCAAGCAGGTTGGCCTGCCGGTGCAGACGCTGGGGCCGTTCTCGCGCAGTGATGCCAGCGGTGTTGCCGCCAACCCGGCTGTGCTGCGCGCGGCGTTCTCCGAAACGCTGGTGCAGGACGGCACGGTGAGCGACCCCATCACCATCGCGCCGAATCATAGCGTTGTGCTGCGTGTGACCAACCACACCGCCGAACAGGCGTTGCCGTTGGACAAGGTGCGCGACAAGGTGACGGCGGCAATCCGCGCGGACCGTGCCGAGAAGGCCGCCGCTGCTGCTGCCGATGCCTTGCTGGCACGCGTGCAGAAAGGCGAAACGCTACAGGCACTGGCCGACAGCGAGAAGCTGCAGGTGCAGCCGATTCCGGGACTGCCGCGGACAGCGCCGATCCCGACCCCGGCTGCGAACCGTGCGATCTTCAGCGCGCCGCGACCGACCGAAGGCAAGCCGTCGGTTGGCAAGGTGGAGTTGGATGGCGGGCGCTTTGCTGTCTTTGTCATCAGCAAGGCGACGCCGGGCGATCTAAAGCAGATGCCGGCCGAGCAGCAGACGATGCTGCGCGAGCAGTTGAGCCAGATCGACGGAAACAACGCTGCGCAGGCTTACGTCAAGGAAATGCGCAAGCGCTACAAGATCCAGATCGAAGAAGCCCAGCTGTAAGGCTGGATCATCGATTGGTGAGAGCAAAGCCCGGGCAACCGGGCTTTTTCTTTGGGCGTTCGTGGTGGAAGACGCAGTCCGGCTGGCGGGCATCCCTAGTCAAGCTCCCGCGCGGCGCGTATCGATTTGCCGGCGGTGTCTGCGCGCCTGACGGGAGCTGCGATTCCTGCGCGCAAGTCGCGGGGTTGTCGGCCGGTTCCCTGACGATCTGGCCGCCGTCGCTGCTGACGCTCGATTGTGCGACGGCGCGCGCGGGCAGCGGCCTGAAAGACATGCGAGGTGTCGCGCTGATGATCTGCGGTGGTCGGGTCAGTTGAATGGCTGGGCGTGATTGACTCAACGAGGAGCGTCGCCAATGTCATGGCGCGCATTGCGTAGGGTCTGCAAGATTCGATTTTTGCCGGAGCTCGGCTCGCACGTCGAGCGCCAAGTCGACTCCCCGGCGCGACGCGCAGCAGGTGCTAACTGCACGTTTGCAACCCGGTAACTCTCAACATCCATCTTTCGCGACCGAAGCGGCCTGACGAAAAAGGCTGGGTTGGTGAGCGAAGTTCAGGATCGACGCGATCATGCTGGCGGCCGCGTGCCTGCGCGTACGACAGCGTCCAAGGTTGCGCCGCACCTCGGCGCATCGCTCAGGGCGAGTCGTCGAACGACAACACCATGCCAGGCTTCAGAATGGCGCTTTTGTCCAGGCCGTTGGTGGCGAGCAGCGTCGTGACGGTGATGCCATAGCGGCGTGCGATCGCCCAGGCCGATTCGCCATTGCGCACGGTGTGGGTGCGTGCTGGCGAGGTCGACGCCTTGCTGGCTGCAGCGGCAACGGCTGTGGGCGCGGCAGTGCTGCTGGCGGCGCCAGTTTCCATCTCCGCAGATGCGACCATGGCGCTATTTGCACCGGGCTGCGGCGGCGCAAGCGGCGCGAGCACGTGCACACCGCGCGGTGCGGCGCGTGCGCCAGCGAGGGCGGGATTCAGGCGCGCGAGCAATTGCGGCTCGATCGCGCGCTGTCCAGCCCAGGTGTTGAGGCTGGTGCCTGCCGGTAACGCATGTTCGGTGAGGACAGGCACCGGACGGTCCAGCGAGGTCAGCAGGTTGCCCTGCTGCTGCGCGTGATCGAGCACGCAGGCAAGCGCGTGCAGTTTTTCCACATAGTCGTAGGTGACCTTGGACATGCCCGGCAATTCGGACGGACGCACGTTTTGCGCGTTCATCCCGGCGCTGCGCATCGCCTGCAGCACGCGGTACTCGCCGGCGTTGTAGGCCATCAGGGCCAGGCGCCAGTCTCCGCCGAACATGCCGTAAAGGGTTTTGAGATAGCGTACCGCCGCAGTGGTGGAATCCACTGCCGACAGGCGTCCGTCGTACTGCGCGCCGACCGGCACCTGGTGGTTGCGCGCGGTGGTTGCGATGAACTGCCACAAGCCTGCAGGGCCGCTGCCGTTGCGAGCCCCGGGGCGGTAGCCGCTTTCGACGAACGGAATCAGCGCAAATTCGGTCGGCATGTCGGCCTTGCGCAATTCATCGACGACATAGCCGAATAGCGGCAGGACATCCTGCGCATCGTCTGCCAAACGTGCCGGGGCGCGCGAAAAATGCTGTTCCCAGCGGGCATCGCTATGGGCGCTGTCGCAGCCCGGGTCGGCGCGTCCGTCGAGGAAGGCCGAAAAAATCTCGCGCCCGTTGCGGAGGCCTGGCGCGCTGGCCGACGCGGCCTGACCACCTGCGGAGGCGGAGCTTGCGTCGTTGGGCGATGCGGCTGCCGGTGCAATGGCCGAACACGCGGCCAGCACTGCCAAAACCAGGCGCCTCATGCCCGAAATTCGTCTTTCCAGCGCCGAAGTTCGGCAAAAACATCCACTTCAGAGGAAAGTGCGCCGGCTGCGCGTGGCGCCACTGCAGCGCGGATCTCGGGGTGGCTGGTGCGTAAGAACGGATTGGTGGCCAGTTCACTCTTGAGCGAAATCGGCAGGGTAGGACGGGCTGCATGACGCATGGCCTGGGCTTCCTGTTGACGGCGCTGCAAGGCAGCGTTGGTGGGATCGACATGCAGCGCGAAGGCCGCGTTGGCCAACGTGTATTCGTGGCCGCAACACACAAGCGTTTCGCCAGGCAGGGAGGCCAGGCGCTGCAACGAGTCGAACATCTGGGGAGCGGTACCTTCGAACATCCGCCCACAGCCTAGGCTGAACAGCGTATCACCGCTGAACAGGTGGCCGTCAGCGAGAAAGGCGATATGGCTGCGGGTGTGGCCGGGCACCTCGATCACCTGGAACTCGACATCGAGCAGGCGCAAGCGCTCGCCGCGACCCACATGATGCGCGTTGGTTGGGATGCGTTCGTCGGCCGGGCCGAATAGCGCCAGGTCCGGCCAGCGCTGCTGGAGTTCGGCAACGCCGCCGATGTGGTCGCCGTGGTGGTGGGTCAGCAAGACGGCGCTCGGCACCAGGCCCTGGCGCTGCGCGGCAGCCAGGACAGGCTCGGCTTGACCGGGGTCGACAATGATGGCGCGGCCATCTGCGGCGACCAGCGCCCAGATGTAGTTGTCGTCGAATGCGGGCAGGGCGATCAGTCGCATAGAATTGGGACCATGCCTGCCCCGCCATTCTCCCGTCAAGCTGGCGTCTCATCCTGGTTTGAAACCGGCGCGGGGCGCGGCCTGCTTCAGCTGGAGCGTCGTCTGGCGTTGGAAGCGCTGCAGACACGGCCGTCGCAGCCGTGGTTGTGGCTGACGCCGACCGCCGACATGCCGGCGCGCGAGTTGCTGCAAGGGCGCGGTTTGCGGCTGCATCGCAGTGCCGGCCGTTTTGCTGGCGACGCGCGCTGCGCGCTGCCGTTTCCGCTGCCGACCGAGAGCCTGCAGGCGATCGTGGCGCAGCATGCGGTGGTTGGCGGGGCGGCGGACTTTCTGGCCGAATGCGAGCGTCTGCTGATGCCCGGCGGCCGCCTGTGGCTGTTCACGCTCAATCCAATGAGCCCCTACCGCTTTCGGTGGGCGCGGCGCGGGCCGGTCGCGTTGCGCCCGGATCGCTGGCGCCTACTGGCGCAGCGTGCCGGGCTGCACAGCGTGCAGGCGGAGCGCTATCTGGGGCCGATCTGGCGCCCCAGCGGCGAGTCCACCGACCCCGGCCGGGCGCCCTGGCGCGCGGTGTATCTGCTGGAAGTGGAAAAGCGCGCTGCCGCGGCGATCGGGCCGACGCCAATCGCCCTGCCTGCCCGCTGGCCACAACCGGTGGCCACGATCTGACCTGTTTACGTTCAACTCTGGAACCTGATGAAATCCATTGAAGTGCATACCGATGGCTCCTGCCTCGGCAACCCCGGCCCGGGCGGTTGGGCGGCCTTGTTGCGTTACAACGGCCGCGAAAAGGAGCTGGCTGGCGGTGAGGCGGTGTCGACGAACAACCGCATGGAATTGATGGCGGCGATCATGGCGCTGGAAACGCTGACCGAGCCGTGTCAGATCGTGTTGCATACCGATTCGCAGTACGTGCGCCAGGGCATCACCGAATGGATGCCGGGATGGGTGCGACGCAACTGGAAAACCGCCGGGGGCGATCCGGTCAAAAATCGCGAGTTGTGGGAGCGGCTGCACGCGGCCACGCAGCGCCACCGCATCGATTGGCGTTGGGTGAAAGGCCACAATGGCGACCCGGACAACGAGCGCGTCGACGTGCTCGCCCGCAATCAGGCCATCGCCCAGCGCGGTGGTCTTGCGACATCGTAAGAGGACACATGCGTCAGATCATTCTCGATACCGAAACCACCGGCCTGGAATGGCGCAAGGGCAACCGCGTCGTCGAAATCGGCGCGGTGGAGCTGCTGGAGCGGCGCCCGAGCGGCAACAATTTCCATCGCTACCTGAAGCCGGACTGCGACTTCGAGCCGGGCGCGCAGGAGGTGACCGGGCTGACCCTGGAATTTCTGGCCGATAAACCGCTATTCGGCGAGGTGGTGGACGAGTTTCTCGCCTATATCGACGGCGCGGAACTGATCATCCACAACGCCGCGTTCGACCTGGGGTTTCTGGACAACGAACTGGCGCTGCTGGGCGATCACTACGGGCGCATCGTCGAGCGCGCCACGGTGGTGGATACCTTGATGATGGCGCGCGAGCGCTATCCGGGGCAGCGCAATTCCCTGGATGCCCTGTGCAAGCGTCTGGGCGTGGACAACTCGCATCGCCAGTTGCACGGCGCCTTGCTCGATGCGCAGATCCTGGCCGATGTGTATATCGCGCTGACCTCGGGTCAGGAGGAAATCGGGTTTGCCAGTGCCGACGCCGGCCAGCAGGCCGACGCCGCGAGCGGCATGATCGCGTTCGATCCGGCGCTGCTGTTGCCGCGTCCGCGCGTTGCGGTGACCGCTTCCGAATCGCAGGCGCACGAGGCGCGTCTGGCGCAGTTGCGCAAGAAAGCGGGGCGTGCGTTGTGGGATCCGCCGGTCGAAGAGATTGCCGTCGCCGGGTAAGGCGTCGGACCCGAGGCACATCGCCGCCGTTGGTCGGCAAAGGCGGTGCATGTGCGCACCTGGGTCGTCCGTTGCGGCGATGGCTGCATGCGCGCACGGCAGGTGTACACAGAACACATCGGCATGTAGTGACGTGCGATGTTCGCCGGTGTGGCTCTGCTTGCCGTCAGAGTGGCTGGCAAGGCGTGACGAACGATGGCGACGTTTCGTCGCAGAAACCAAGCGGCCACATGGGGATTGAACGATGGCTGGCGGTCGCTGCGCTTTGTTGCGCAACTGTCCGCTTGCGCGCAGCGCTCAGTAACTGCGCACCAGGATCGCGGTGATGTTGTCCGAACCGCCGCCATCCAGTGCGGCGGCGACCAGGCATTCCACGCATTCCTGCGCGCTGCAATCGGCCTGCGACAACGTGGCTGCGATGGCGGCATCGTCCACCTCTTCGGTCAGGCCGTCGCTGCACAGCAGTAGCTGCATGCCGGATTTGAGTTCGCCTTGCATGATGGCGACATTCAGGTGCGCCGGGTCGGTCACGCCGAGTGCCTGGGTCACCACGTTGCGATGCGGGTGCGCGCGCGCCTGCTCGCTGGTCAGCGTGCCTTGGGCGATGAGCTCCTGCACATAGCTGTGGTCCTGGCTCAGCTGCGCCAGCCGGCCATCGCGCCACAGGTAGGCGCGGCTGTCGCCAACCCAGGCCACTTCGAAACGCTGGCCGAGTACGCGCGCGGCGACCACGGTGGTGCCCATCGGCAGGGTGTCGTTGCAGCGGCGCGAGGTCTTGATGATCTCTTCGTCGGCGATGCGTACCGCCTGGGCGAGCGGGGTCCCGGCGCGAACTTCTCGCACGATGGTTTCGCGCGCCAATGCGCTGGCTACTTCCCCGCAGGCATGCCCCCCCATGCCGTCGGCGACCAGCCACAATCCCAGCTCGCTGTCGCCGTAATAGGTGTCCTCGTTGAGGTCACGGCGCAGGCCGACATGGGTGAGGTGTCCGAATTCGAGCATGGGGCCGGGTCGCCAAGAAGAAGATGCACCACCATCATCGCGGCCCGGCCGGTTAGCGGCAACACGCCGCGCGCGGGCGTCGCAGCCCCGGTTCACGCCTGGACGCGCGCTGCCCCTGTCGACGCCGGCCCGGGCCGCTTGTGGCGGGGGCCATGTGCCCGTATGATGCACGGCCCCAGGACACTGGGGACCATCTGGAGAGGTGGCAGAGCGGTTGAATGTACCTGACTCGAAATCAGGCAGGCGTTTATAGCGCCTCGGGGGTTCGAATCCCCCCCTCTCCGCCAGATTGAGGCGAGCAGTTGTGCCAGTGCCGCGTGAGTTTCGCCGGCGGCATTGGGGGGGTGAGGAGCCCCGGGTTCGACAGGCAGCGCAGCTGCCTGCACGGCGAAGCCGCCCGCAGGGCGAAGGCACGTCGTGCCGCGTGAATCCCCCTCTGCCGCCAGATTCGCATCAGCCCCCGCAAGGGGGCTTTTGTTTATGTGTAGCCGTCGCCGGCCGCGGCGATGACTACAATCCGCCCGATCCCCGTTGGAGGCCTGTCATGTCCGAGATCCTGGTGCCCGTGTCGTTTGGTGAGCTGCTCGACAAGATCGCGATCCTGCAGATCAAGTCCGAGCGCATGCGCGATGCGGCCAAGTTGGCCAATGTGCGCAACGAGCTGTCTGCGCTGGAAACCAGCTGGATGGCGCATCCGGCCGCCGGGCACGACATCGTGCGCCTGCGCGCCGAGCTCAAGGCCGTCAATGAGCGGCTGTGGGTGATCGAGGATGACATCCGGCTCAAGGAGCAGGCGCAGAGCTTCGACGATGCCTTCGTGCAGCTGGCGCGCAGCGTGTATATCGAGAACGACGAGCGCGCGCGCATCAAGAAAGAGATCAACCTGGCGCTGGGTTCTTCGTATGTGGAAGAAAAGTCCTATCAGGACTATCGCGCTACCGGCGCCTGAGCGCGCCGGTTGACCGATCGCGCTGGCCGCCTGGTCGGCGCCATCGCCCAGTCATGGTGACTGGCATTAAGCGATTGGGCGGTGCCTGCGGTTGTGACGTCGGCGTTGATTGGCGGCATCTGCACGGTGTCTGGCCGTCAGCATTTTTGAATGCAATGCGCCTTCAATCGCGGTGCCGAATCCCTAACGCCGATGGTCGGCGCGATAACGCTCAAAGGCGGCGATCGCGTCATCCACGGTGATCAGCGACATCACCTCGTCGAATTCGATCTTCGTTCCCCAGTTCAGCTGGTCGGCCGGTTTCTGCAGGAATTTGCGCGCGGCGGCGTCGTAACGGTCCACGCAATAGCGCACGTCCGAATACGGGCCGCTCCGTCGCGGGTTGCTGGCGGCATGCAGGCCGAGCACCTTCGTGCCCATGGCGTTGGCGATATGCATCGGCCCGGAATCCGGCGTGACCACCAGGTTCGCGCGCGCAAGCAGTGCGGGCAGCTGTTTGAGGGTGTCCTTGCCAACCAGATCCAGCACCGGCGTGCGTGCGGCTGCGACGATGGCATCGGCAGTGCTGCGTTCCAGGTCGCTGCGGCCGCCGCACAGCACGATCCGCCAGCCCTGCGCGGCGGCATGATCGGCCAGCGCGGCATGGCGATCGGGATACCAGTTGCGACGCGCGTGGCTGGAGCACGGCGAAATCATCAGTACCAGGCGGCCATCGTCGTCCCATTGCGCGCGTGCCCAAGTGTGTGCCTCATCGGGCACCGGCAGGTCCCAGCGCACCTGGGTCTGGCGCAGGCCCAGCGGCTCGGCAAAGCTGCCGATGGCGTCGAGCACATGGATGCCAGGGCGGTCGGCAATGCGCTCGTTGACGAACAGGCCGTGCAGGTCCTTGGAGCGGCTGCGGTCGTAGCCGATGCGTCGCCGCGCCGGCACGAAGGCCGACAGCACATTGGCGCGAAAGGCCACCTGCATCTGCAGCAAGGCATCGAAACGCCCCAGCGGGGCCAGCGACCGACGGAGCGCGCGCATGCCGGCCACGCCACTGCGTTTGTCGTAGGCATGGAACTGCACGCCGGGCAGGCCATCGAGCAATTTGAGCCCGGCCCTGTCGATGATCCAATGCAGTTGGGTTTCAGGAAACCCTGCCTGCAGCGTGCGTACCAGTGGCACCACGTGCGTGACATCGCCCAGGGCGGACAAGCGCAGCAAACACAGCGATGCGGGCGTTACAGCCATGGTGTTGTTAGACTCGATAGATGGTTTCTTTCGATGCCACCGATGCGCTGGCGCCGTACCGCGAAGGTCGCGGTTATGGCGCCATTCTGTTCGACCGCGAACGGCTGCGGCAAGCCGATGCCAGCCTGTTTTCGCCGCAATCGTGGGGCGACAGGGCGCGTCCGGTGGATGCAGGCGGGCGTGGCGGCGCGTGGTTCGTGGATGCGCCATTCGGCCATAGCGTGTTGCGGCAGTACCTGCGCGGCGGCATGGCCGCACGCGTGAGCCGCGATCGCTACCTGTGGAAAGGGGCGGGGCGCACGCGCAGTTTTGCCGAGTTCCGGCTGATGCGTGAACTGATCAAACGCAAGTTGCCGGTGCCGCGTCCGTTGGCTGCCTGCTACCTGCGCGAAGGCCTGGGTTATCGCGCTGCGCTGTTGATGGAGCGGCTGGAAAACGTGCGCTCGTTGGCCGAGCACGCCCAGGTGGCCGGACGCGGTGCGCCGTGGGAGGCGACCGGCCAGCTGATTGCACGCTTCCATCGCGCTGGCCTGGATCATGCCGATCTCAACGCGCACAACATCCTGTTCGATGCCGGCGGGCATGGCTGGCTGATCGACTTCGACCGCGGCGTGCTGCGCATTCCGGCCACGCGCTGGCGCGAGCGCAACCTCAAGCGGCTGCATCGCTCGCTGTTGAAGCTGCGCGGTAACCGCAGCCGCGAGGACGTCGACAAGGACTATGCGCGCCTGCATCGCGCCTACGAACTGGCCTGGGGCCGGGGCTACTGATGGACTGGGCCTTGCGGGTGCAGGGAGTCGGCAATGCGTCGGCGGTGGCGCTTGGCTCGCCGATGGCCACGCTCGAGCGCGCCGGTGCGCCCTGGCTGACCATCGATTGCGGCAGCGAGGGGCTGACCGCCTATCAGGCCCACTATGGCCAGCTGCCACAGGCAATCTTCATCACCCATGTGCATCTGGACCATGTCGGTGGGCTGGAACGGGTGTTCGTCGACAGTTATTTCTCCGAGCGCCGCGGACGCACGCGCCTGTACGTGCCAGCGCCGGTGGTGCCGCTGCTGCAGCGACGCATCGCCGATTACCCGAACGTGCTGGCCGAGGGCGGGGCGAACTTCTGGGATGCGTTTCAGCTGGTGCCGGTCGGCGATGCGTTCTGGCACGACGGCGTGCGGCTGGAAGTGTTCCCGGTACGCCACCACTGGCCCGAGACGGCTTACGGATTGCGTCTGAAGGGCGCGCTGGTCTGGACCGGCGATACCCGGCCGATCCCGGAAATGCTGAAGCGTTATGCGGACGACAGCGAGCTCATCGCACATGACTGCGGCGTTCACGGCAACCCGTCGCATACTGGCGTGGACGATTTGGAGCGGGAATACCCGCAGGACCTGTTGAGCCGCATGCTGCTGTACCACTACGCCAGCGACGCCGACGGCGATGTGCTGCGTGCACGTGGCCACCGCGTTGCCGTGCCCGGTCAACACCTCGCGTTGGCGAACCCGACCGCCGCGACGGTGCCCTGATGGGCGCCTTGCTGCAGCCGGATCTCGTGACGGCGCCGATGCAGGACCGCTACGGCCGCCCGCTGCGCGATCTGCGTCTGTCGGTGATCGAAGCCTGCAATTTCCGCTGCGGGTACTGCATGCCGGCCGATCGCGTGCCCGACGATTACGGCTTCGATTCACAGCAGCGGTTGAGTTTCGATCAGCTGGAAACCCTGGTGCGTGCCTTCGTCTCGGTCGGGGTGACCAAGGTGCGCCTGACCGGCGGAGAGCCGCTGCTGCGTCGCGACCTGCCGAGCCTGATCGCACGGCTGACCGCGATCGAGGGCATCGAAGATCTGGCACTGACCACCAACGGCACCTTGCTCGCCCGCCAGGCCGTCGCGCTGCGGCAGGCCGGGCTGCGCCGCATCACCGTCAGCATGGATGCGCTGGAACCGGCGTTGTTCAGGCGCATGAGCGGCGATCGCGGCGAGATTGCGCAGGTGCTGGCCGGCATCGCCGCCGCCGAGCAGGCCGGTTTTCAGCGGCTGAAGATCAATTGCGTGGTGCAGCGTGGCGTCAACGAAGATCAGGTGCTGCCGCTGGTGGAGCACTTCCGCGGCACTGGGCACGTGCTGCGCTTCATCGAATTCATGGATGTGGGCAGCTGCAATGGCTGGACCCCGGATGCGGTGGTGACCTCTGCGCAACTGCACGAACGCATCCACGCGCGCTGGCCGCTGGTGGCGCTGGACGCCAATTACACCGGGGAAGTGGCCCAGCGCCACGCGTTCGCGGATGGCGCCGGCGAGGTGGGTTTCGTCAGTTCGGTCAGCGTGCCGTTCTGCGGCGATTGCCAGCGTGCGCGCGTTTCGGCAGACGGGCATCTGTATACCTGCCTGTTCGCCAGCCAGGGGCATGACCTCAAGCCGACACTGGCCAATGGCGAGCCGGCGCTGGCAACGCATCTGCGGCAGCGCTGGAGTGTGCGTGGCGACCGCTACAGCGAAGTGCGCGCCTCGGTGCCACGGCGCGGCAAGCCGGTCGAGATGTTCTTGATCGGCGGATAAGCGAGGACACGCTGCCGGTGCAGTTGCGCACGCTGGAACAGCGCCTGCGCGATCCGTCGCTGCGTGCCGGTGTACAGGTGTTGGAAGCGCTGCTGGATCCGGCCTTTGTCGAGTTCGGTACGTCGGGCCGCAGGGACATGCGCAGCGAAGTGATCGCGGCCTTACGCACCCGGTGTTGCTGCCGATTACCAGGCCGACGGCGTCGAATGGGCGTGGCTGGCGCCGGATCTGGCGCAGTTGCGCTATCGGTCGATGGATCGTCGTCAGGGGATTGAGCGGCGGGCCTCGCGCAGCTTGTTGTGGCGAAACGAGGCTACTGGATGGCAGCTGCTGTTTCACCAAGGCACCCTGTTCACAGAGAATGCCGCATCCTGATGGCCTGTCTTCGCGTCGCTTCCCATGCCTGCAAACTCCCGCTCCGCTCGCCTGACCCACCTCGACGATGCCGGGCTTCCCGCCATGGTGGATGTCTCGGACAAGGCGGTTACCGCCCGTAGCGCCACTGCGGAAAGCCGCGTGCGCTTTCCGGCTGCCGTAGCCGCACAGTTGCGCGCCAATGGCTTGCGTAGCGCCAAGGGCGGCATCGTGGAGACGGCGGTGATTGCCGGCACCATGGCGGTCAAGCGCACGCACGAATTGATTACGTTCTGCCATCCGATACCGATCGATGCCTGCCGTTTCGGGATCGACTGGGCGGGCGAACAGGTGCTGGACATCCGTTGCACGGTGCGCTGCGTGCATCGCACCGGGGTGGAAATGGAAGCGCTCACCGGGGCCAGCGTTGCCGCATTGACGATCTACGACATGTGCAAGGCGTTGTCGCACAGCATGAGCATTGGTCCGACCAAATTGGTGTCCAAGCGCGGCGGCAAGCGCGACATCGGAGCGGCACAATGACCGCCACGGTGACGGTGCTGTATTTCGCCAGCCTGCGCGAGGCCGCAGGCATTGCCGACGAGCGTGTGCAGACCGGCGCGCAGGATCTGCGCGGCCTGTATGCAGAACTCGATGCACGGCATGGCCTGCGCTGGGCTCCTGCGCAGTTGCGTGTAGCCGTGGATGGCGCATTCGCGCGCTGGGAGGATGCGCTGCGCGACGGCAGCGAAGTGGTGTTCATTCCGCCGGTGTCGGGAGGTTGAGCATGAGCGAGCAGGGTGTCGCAATCTTTGCGCTTTCCGAGGTGCCATTGCCGATCGATCAGCTGCGTGCCGGGGTGGAACATCCGCATGCCGGCGCGTTCGCCAGCTTCGAAGGCTGGGTGCGCAATCACAACGAAGGCTGCGGCGTGGCCGGCTTGCGCTACGAAGCCTATGCCGCGCTCGCGCAGGCCGAGGGGCAGCGTGTTCTTGACGAAGCAATGCAGCGATTCGCCATCGTGCACGCGCATTGCGTGCACCGCGTGGGCGAGCTGCGTGTCGGCGAGATGGCGGTGTGGGTCGGCGTCAGTGCGGCGCATCGTGGCGCCGCATTCGACGCATGTCGCTACATCATCGATGAGGTCAAGGCGCGCGTGCCGATCTGGAAGCACGAGCATTACCTGGAAGGCGACGCGGGTTGGTTGCATCCCGAATTGCAACCGTAGCAGGTTGGATGCGGTGCGCATCCGCGCGTGAGCAGGCGACCGGCGTTGCATAAGCGCGCGGCGCAGCACGAGCTGCCTGCTGCTTTTCGCTGGATCAATCGCGCGCAAGTCGATGCTCCGGGCGGCTCGCCTGGAGTCTTTCGAAGTTGGGGTGGTATCCCCGCCGGTTGACCTCGGCGCCCGCATCGCGCCGTGGGAAACGCTAACGCTGCGGGATGCGTGCGCCGTCGCCACGGCGGGCACGAGTGACTGATGGGCTTTTCGCCTCGGCTTGCGAATGAGCGCAGCGCTGCACGTGATGATCGCTGTTGTTCGATCAATCGCGCCCAAGCCGGAGATTCCAGCTAGTTCGCCTGGCATTGTCGAAAGTTAGGGTGGTGTCCCCGCCGGTTGACCTCGGCGCCCGCATCAATCGATACCGTTGCTGCCTTCCGGCCCTGGCGGGATTTTCGATCTAGCGTCGCGAGGGACCGACGGGTCCACCATAAGACGTGGGCCATTGGCATGACCCTGCGATTTGCGGCATTGGTGCCTTTGCGCAAATCATAAAACTGGCGGAGAGAGGGGGAGACGGATGAATCCGCTCTAACCCCTTGATCTCGAACCGAGACACGAACCGGACGCTTGTCCTTGTTGGTGTCCTGCCATTGTAGCCGATATGCCTGAGCAGTAGCTAGGGAACTATGTCTGTCATTGACCAAAAATGGGGGCAAAAAAAAGCCACCCGAAGGTGGCATTTTTAAGGTTACAAGCGAGTTTGGATCCAGTCCCAAACACTCTTGTCAAGCCATCCCGCAGACTGATTGGCATTGAGCTTGCTCACGAAAAGGCGATCATTGTTGTCGAGCTTTTGGCGAAGGTCATCACCCAGTTGCTGGGCGGTCCCTGAGCTTTGCACCCAACGAACGCTTTCCAAGCCCCTGTCCTGCACATTGGGATGGCGCTCCAAGTGCTGGATGAACTGCCGGCGTGCAGCATCGTAGTTGCTGCGTTCTTTGTTCAGATTCCAAGTTACGACGTAGACAGCCATTGCGCTTCCTCCCAGGTCAAATTGCTGTGGATTTTTGTCAGCACCAGTCGTCACTGATCGAAGATAGAGGGGCGTTAGTTGGTAGCCCACTCCCCTCTGTTCTTAGGCATGTTGCTTCAACACCCAGGTCACGGCTTTTCCATCGTAGGGCGGCATGCGATTGCCCTTGGCAATGGGTGCGGTGGTGCTGTAACCAGAGGGCTGCCACACACCGCTCTCGGGGCAAGTTTCGCCAGTCTTGGCGGTCGTTCCGATTGGCTTACGGGTGCTCATAAGACTTTCTCCTGCCAAGCCAGTCAGAAGAATTCCGACTACAAAGACTTGACGGAAGCGACAATACGCCCCTCTTGTCGACTTCGTCAAGTATGATTTGTCGCCCACCACAATTTAGGATTACCCGATGTCTGATCTCTTCCCAGCCCGTTTGAGAGAGGCCAGGGATAGGCGAGGTCTGACGCAAGCAGAACTGGGCAAGGAAGCAAGTCTGCCGTCAACGACCATCTCCCACTTTGAGGGTGGATCAAGGAAGCCCTCGTTTGATAATTTGCGTCGTCTAACAAAAGTTTTGGGCGTGAGCACCGACTACCTGATGGGTCTCGTTGACAGCCCCGATGACATGGCAGCAGCATCAAGAATTGCTCGCCATTTGGGACAAGCAACAGAAGACGACATCAAGATGCTTGAAGCCGTCGCTAAGTCATTAGCAGATACAAGGAAGAGGGATGGATAGCTACCGAAGGCAGCAGATCGAAGCCAGAGCGCAGGATATGCTTAATGATGCGGGAGTCCTTGCACTCCCCATCAATCCAATGGAGATTGCCAAGCACTTGGATATTCAAGTGCACGCGAAACCAGCCAATTCTTCTGGCGCGTCCGGATGGCTTGTGAGGCAAGGCAATGATTTTGCCATTATTTATGCTACCCATATCGAAAATCCTGGGTTTCAGAATTTCAGCGTGGCCCATGAGCTAGGCCACTATTGTCTAGACGGTCATCCGGAACATATTTTTAAACAAAGCGGCGAACATGCTTCTCGCGGCGGATTCGGATCTTCCGACCCCATCGAGCGAGAGGCAGATTATTTTGCGTCATGCTTAATGATGCCAAAGTCGCTGTGCAAGTCGAATATTAATAAAAGCGGCGATGGCATGGCTGCCGTTTTATCATTGGCAGCCACATGTAATACGTCTTTAACAGCGGCAGCGCTGCGTTACGCAGAGATCGGGCATCTGCCCACGGGGGTTCTACAATGCTTAGACGGTAAAGTTGAGTTTTGTGCGATTTATCCCCTTCAATCTCATGTGGGTTGGGCAAGACCGTTGGGACGCGGCACAAAAGTTCCCCTGGATAGTGCGACACGAAGATTGGCTGACGATCCGGATGGCGTAAGACGGGCCTTAGAGGACAGTGATAGCGCGGAAGCAAGCGATTGGTTCTCTGGTGCCAAGAGCGGGATCTATCTCATCGAAGAGGTGATTGGACTAGGCTCTTTTGGCAGAACTTTGACGTTATTGACCTTGGAAGAAAATGACGAGGACGAGGATGATTAAAGCTATGATGGTGTCTGTAATTATCTAAGATTGTCCCTCGTTTCATTTTTCAAACAAGGAGATTGTGATGGGTGGTTTTAAAAGTGGGAAAAAAAAGCGCTATCGTGTTGATGTGATAAAGCGGCCAGGCAAGAAAGATGGTTATCAAATCTTCGACATTCAATTGGGCAAGCACGTGGGCCCTGTGTATGACAGTCGAGAGGAGGCGGACAAGATCTGTGCGGAGGCCAATTTAGGTCTTAGGCTCTGACATTTTTGTAATTCTGAGGAGTGATCCGGGTTCGATATCATTGAGCGTTGGGCATTGAATAAAAGATGGAGTAGTGCTCAGCTGATCATCTGCAATTACAAAGCAATGGAAGAATTCTGGAGGCGAATTTGTGTCAACAAACCCTTTTTCTTCAAGTTGTAGGGTGAGGCTGCTTGGATAATCCTTTTTCGGAATGACCTCGATCAAAAATTTCATGCATGTGCTCAGTGGGATGAGATATTATTCATAAGGTGCCTGACAAGCTTGTCAAGTCTACAAATTTTGCAAAAGCTTATAGCTTGCTCTTAGAAGCGGCATAGGACCTTTTACTTTAAGCGATTGAATGATCTATCATTCAAGAACTTACCAAACGAGATATCCTCTGATGTCCAAATCAACCCTAGATTCCATTGCTACGGCCAAAGCCAAGCTTGCAGAAGAGCTGAGAAAGCTGGAAGAGCAAGAAGCCAATCTGTTGGAGGAAGAGGCATCGAACGCTTTTCAGCAAGCCTCAGATCTGCTGACCCGCTTCGGCCAGCACTTTACCGCCAAGCAGAAAGCAGATCTTGCAGCTCAACTCGGGGCTTCTGTTGGCGGACCTAGCCGACCAAAGAAAGCAACCGGCACTCGCAAAGAAGTGGCTCCCAAGTATTGGCTTCCCCATACGCAGGAAACTTGGTCTGGTCGTGGTAGGACACCACGTGCTTTTGCAGCTTACGAAGGATCGGCGGCTTATAAGGAATGGAAGGCAAAGCATCCCGATGAAAAATTCCCTAAGTTTCCTGGATAAAAAGTAGGCCCCGCGATGCGGGGCCTTAGTCATATGCTGGCGCGAACTATAAGGCTTAGCTCGCACTGGGTTGTGATTTTTGGTTAAGCACTATTGCTCAGAGAATTGATATGGAACATCGAATTTTGTCCTCTTACGTCGAGGATTTTGGTAAGAAATCTCAAATTGATGGCTTGCCAGAGCATAAGCAGTTTGAGTATTTTGCAAACTACACTGTTATGTCTCAGGTCCATCCCGAGGCTTTTTCCGAGGTTGCCGATTTGTCGGACGTGGACGTTGATCGAGATGGGACATTTGGTATTGATGCCATTGCTGAATTCGTCAATAAAAATCTGATTAAAAGCACTGATGAAATAGATGCACTCGCGAAGTCGAGAAATTTGGATGTTGAAGTTCTGTTGGTTCAGGCAAAAACGTCGAAAAGTCTTGATTCTGGCGAAATTCTCAAATTTATAGAGGGCTCCAAAGGTTTCTTGAACAATTTGGATGGGCACTCTACGAGTGAAAGCGACGCTTTAAAAACCCCTGCTAGATTGCTTTGCCATATATTTTCATCGAAAATAGTTAAGCTCCTTTCGTCCGAATCTCCCGTATGCCGAATGGTGTTTGCATATGCAGGCGGACATCCGCCATCAACGCAACTAACTGAGCTGGCATTAACTAAATGCGATGATCTCAAATCGATCGTTCCTGATTTTAAAAGTTTTTTCTTTGAGTATTGGAACGCCGAGGCGCTTATCGAGTGTTTCAAGCAAGTTGAAAATCAGTTTGAAGTAGAGCTTCGCATTAAGAACAACCTGTCGCTCGATACTATTAGAGGGGTGGACCAGGCTTACATCGGATTTGTCGAAGTCGGTGAATTTGTTAAGCTAATTACGGCCCCTGACGGAGGTATTCGAAGAAATGTTTTTTACGATAACGTCCGCGATTTTCAGGGGGATGATAATTCGGTAAATAAAGAGATTGCAGAGGCAGTCTCCGAAATAGAGTCCTCTGATAAGTTTGTTTTATACAACAACGGTGTGACTGTGGTGGTGTCTTTCATGAAAAATATGGGGGCGCACCGTTTTCTGCTGAGGAATTATCAGATCGTTAATGGCTGTCAGACAAGCAATGTCCTATTTTTGAACAAAAATAAGCCTGGTTTTAACGAGGCGCTGATACCTATAAAAATAGTTCATACGTCAGACGCAGATGTTGTTTCAAAAATCATTAGGGCTAACAATAGGCAGACGCCAGTTCCCAATGAGGCATTTTTAACCCTTGATAAGTGGCATAAGGATCTTCAAGAATATGTTTCGCGTGAATCGAAAAGGGTTGGGGAAAGCTTATACTATGAAAGACGATCTCGAGAATTTTCTCTCCTAGACGATGCGCCGGACAAAAAGAGAGTTGTAGGGCTGCATGGTATGGTGAGAGCTTACGCTGCGGTTTTCATGCAAAAGCCGCATATGGTAATTGCCAACAATCCTAGTTCTATTCTTAGAGAAAAAGGCAGTGTCGTAGTTTTTGGTTCCGATCATAAATTCTCGCCATACCTTGCTTCGGCAATGTTGGTTTATAAGATTAATGAGCACGCCAATGGTAAACGACATGGGCCCGAAGTTGTTCGCTTCAGATTTCATGTTGCAATGCTTATTGCCTGTGTAGTATCGGGTGGTAAAAATTTACCGATGCCCAATGCCAAGGCGGTTGATAAGCTTTGTGATGACATAATGTCTGTCTGTTTGTCCGCCAATAAATTCTCACAATCCGTCAATACCGCCTTTAAGCTTGCTGAAGAAGCGGAGAAGGAGTTCCTGCTTAGGCGCGATTTTTCAAAGGGGAACTCACCCGCCAGATCAGTTCAGTTCACAGATTTCTTAATAGAGAAAATTTACGCGTAATATAAGAATGGGCTTGGCCGCTCAGCCAATTTCGTTAAGAGCCCCACATGTTGGGGCTCATTCGACGTCCCCCCAATTTTGAGTAGCGCCTCAGTTTGGAGTCCAATTCCCTACCCCGAGGAGATTGGACGTGAAGAAACGTTTTACTGACGAGCAGGTCATCGGCTTTCTGCGCGAAGCCGAAAGCGGCGTGGCGAT
>NZ_VZPL01000011.1 GCF_008801575.1 Xanthomonas cissicola
AGCTCTGGCCTCGTCGCGTTTCAATCTGGAGAACTGCGCGTTCTTCTGCGCTGAGGTGAACGTAGCTCTTTGACATGCATACACCCTACTTGCTGAGAGGGTGTTGCGCTTGGAAGTTGAGTCTAAGCAGTTACCGGCTTTCCTAACTGCGATGCCGCTCCGAAGGCTTTGAGCTATAAGGGACGTACCTGGGTTGTTACGCAGGTTACATGTGTTACTCGGAGGAAAGGTGAGCCTGAGAAAGATTTGCTGACAAGGGCCGCGCTGGTGCCTCGAAACTACGGGCGTGCAGAGGTATCTAAGTCATCGGCGGCCTGTTCCGCAAGTGGGCGCGTTACCCAGCAGGTGATACGTTAGGCCAAGCCATAGCGATTCCTAAACACTTCTGATTGGGGAGCGTCTTCTCATGGACGGCATTGGACATGGCGGCGGTACAACACAGCAAATGGCTACGCCTAGAGCTGGCATCCGGTCTGTGTAGCGGCATTTGGGGCCGGTCTTGGTGCAGGGATCTGCAGGGAAGGCAGCGGCCCCTGGTGACTGATCTTGGCCTTGTCGGATTTGCTTTGCTGCGACACGCAGGCATGCGGAAAAAGCTATCTATGAAGTGCGCAGGCGTGGCGGGGCGACGATTGCGCGCGCAGATCGTATAGAGGCGGCCGGCGCGTAAGCTGCGGATGGGGGAGGCTCTGGGCCGCCATGCCTCGATACCACCCCTCAGCCGCTCGATCGAACTCCGATCAATTCCCGAGCCTACGTGATGGCAGATCCCCCTGCCACGCAGCCGTAGCAGTGACTTTAGGGGTATATCTGGGGGTATTTGAAACAGCTGTTTTTCATAAAAACTATTAAAAACAGCTGTTTACCTTAATTTAATGGAGGCTGATCCTGTCTCCGCCCGTCGTCCCTGCTATGGCCTTCCACTCTCCGGGTTATCGATGACACCGCAATGACAGTGTGCCGGCGGCGCCTATTCACGATCTGCCCATTGGCCCGCTGCTAGCCTGCGGCCATTACCTTCACAGCATCGGCAGCGCGCATGGCCCCGTCCCACTGGCGTCTGATCCTCAACGGCAAGTCCACCGATAATCTGGACCTGCGTGAGGCAGTGGGAACGCTGCGCAAGCGCGGCATCCAGCTCGATGTGCGGGTCACCTGGGAAGACGGCGATGCCGAGCGCTACGTGGGCGAGGCAGTGGCCGATGGCGTGCATACGGTGGTGGCCGCCGGTGGCGACGGCACTCTGAGCGAAGTGGCGGCTGCCCTGGCGCACCACGAGGGCGATGCGGCCACGCTGCCGTCGCTGGGCCTGGTGCCGCTGGGCACCGCCAACGACTTCGCCACCGCCGCCACTCTGCCGATCGCCCCGCTGGAGGCGTTGACCTTGATCGCCGAGCGCGTCGCGCAGCCGGTCGACTTGCTGCGGATCGACGCCGACCACGGCCCGCACTGGTGCGCCAATGTGGCCAGCGGCGGCTTCGGCACCCAGGTCACCGTGGAAACCGACGAAGGCCTGAAGAAGATGCTCGGCGGTCTGGCCTATCTCATCACCGGCATGTCGCGGCTGGGCCGCATCGACCCGATCAGCGCCCGCTTCAGCGGCCCGGAGTTCAGCTGGGAAGGCGAATTCATCGCGCTCGGGCTGGGGAACGGGCGCCAGGCCGGTGGCGGCCAGGCGCTGTGCCCGGAGGCATTGATCGACGACGGCCTGCTGGATGTCACCATCGTCCCCGACCTTGACGGCGAAGTGGCCGCCACGCTCGGCACCCTGGTCACCGGCGGCAAACAGGCCGCGCTCGAACGGGTGGCCGTGCGCGCGCGCGTGCCGTGGCTGGACATCGTCTCCCAGCAACCGCTGACCTTGAACCTGGACGGCGAACCGGAAACCTCCCGGCACTTCCGCATCGAATGCGTCCCGGCGCGGCTGCGGATGCATTTGCCGGGTGAGTGCCCTTTGCTTGGTGGGTGAGAATCGGGAATCGGAAAAGCGTGGCAGGCATTTCGGGTGAGCAAGGCAATCGCCTCGCTTTACGCTCCTTTATGTCCACGACGATAAGGCACTGCTTGCGCGCTATTGGCGCGTGCCCTGGAGCGCCCGCGCTGCTGGCGCGGAGCGGGGGTGAGGTGAGGGTTCCTGCGCCGGCTCGCCTGCCGCCATCAGCCACCTTGCTCCGGAAAGCAGGCGCCGCAAGCGTCTGCACGGAGCGCGCCGCGCGGACTCTAAAGCGTGCGCACTGAGATCCGGCGCCCACCGGCCTGACGACATCAACCCGCTCGCCTGCGTGGCCTCAGCTGACCGCCATCCCGAAAAACACTCCAGCAACACCAGCCCACCTTCGCCGTTGTTGAACGGCGTTCGCCCGCGCCTGCTGCCCTGGGCCAGCAGTTGCGCTACAGTAGCCGCGTGTCCCGCCTGACGACTCCACGCTCCTTCTCTTCCGCTCGCCGCTGGTGGCGATGGTGGCCCGTTGCCGTCGTCCGCCCCGCCACAGAGTCCCGGAAGGAAAGTCGTCTTGATCACTGCAGAGCAGTTCCAGCGCCAGGCCGCTGAAGGTCACACCCGTATTCCCGTTGTCCGCGAAGTGTTGTCCGACCTGGACACGCCGCTCTCGGTCTACCTGAAGCTCGCCGACGGCGCCTATACCTATCTGTTCGAATCGGTCGAAGGCGGGGAGCGCTTCGGGCGCTACTCCATCATCGGCCTGCCGGCGCGGCGCGTGTACAGCTTTCGGGGCCACACGCTGGAGGTCAGCGAACACGGCGAAGTCGTCGAGACCCGGGAGGTCGCCGACCCGCTGGCCGAAGTCGATGCGTTGCGGGCCGAACATTCGGTGCCGCAGCTGGATGGGCTGCCCGGCTTCACCGGCGGGCTGGTCGGCTGGTTCGGTTTCGAGTGCATCCAATACATCGAGCCGCGCCTGGGGAGTGGCGACAAGCCCGACGAACTCGGCACGCCGGACATCCTGCTGATGCTCTCCGAAGAGCTGGCGGTGTTCGACAATCTCAAGGGCCGTCTGTACCTGATCGTGCATGCCGACCCGCGGCAGCCGCAGGCCTATGTGCGCGCCAATCGGCGCCTGGACGAGCTGGCGCATCGCCTGCGTCAGGGCGGCGCCGGTTACCCGCAGGCGCAGATTTCCGATGCGATCGACGAAGCGGACTTCCATTCTTCGTTTACCCGCGAGGAATATCACGCCGTGGTGCGCAAGGCGCAGGAATACGTGCGTGCCGGCGATATCTTCCAGGTAGTGCCATCGCAACGCTTGCGCGTGCCGTTCCGCGCGCGCCCGGTGGATGTGTATCGCGCGTTGCGTGCACTGAATCCGTCGCCGTACATGTATTTTCTCGATGTCGGCGGTACCCAGGTGGTTGGTTCGTCGCCAGAAATTCTGGCGCGCCTGCGCGATGGCGTGGTCACTGTGCGCCCGATCGCCGGCACCCGCCCGCGCGGCGCCACGCCCGAACTGGACAAGGCACTGGAAGCCGAACTGCTGGCCGACCCGAAGGAACGCGCCGAGCACGTGATGCTGATCGATCTGGGTCGCAACGATGTCGGCCGCGTGGCCGAACCGGGCACGGTCAAGGTCGGCGAGCAGTTCGTGATCGAACGCTATAGCCATGTCATGCACATCGTCAGCGAGGTGACCGGCACCCTGAAAGCCTGCCTGAATTATAGCGACGTGCTGCGCGCCACCTTCCCGGCCGGCACTGTCAGCGGCGCGCCGAAGATCCGCGCGCTGGAAATCATCCGCGAGCTGGAGCCGGTCAAACGCAACGTGTATTCCGGCGCGGTCGGCTATATCGGCTGGCATGGCGATGCCGATACCGCCATCGCCATCCGCACCGCCGTCATCCAGGACGGTTACCTGTATGTGCAGGCCGGCGGCGGCGTGGTCTACGACTCCGACCCCGACCTGGAGTGGCAGGAAACCATGAACAAGGGGCGTGCGCTGTTTCGCGCAGTTGCCCAGGCGGCGAAAGGCCTGTGATGGACGGGCAGGGTAGCGCTATGCGCATCAGCTTTCGCAACGACTACAGCGAAGGCGCGCATCCGCGGCTGTTGCAGGCGTTGGCGCAGGCCAGCGCCGGGCAGCATGCCGGCTATGGCACCGATCGGCACACAGCGCGTGCGGTTGCGTTGATCCGCAATGCAGTCGCGCAGCCGCAGGCCGACGTGCATCTGCTGGTCGGCGGCACGCAGACCAATCTGATTGCTATCAGCGCGTTCTTGCGCCCGCATCAGGCAGTCATCGCGGTGGACGCGGCGCATATCGCTACGCACGAGACCGGCGCCATCGAAGCGACCGGCCACAAGGTGCTCACCGTGCCGGCGCTGCACGACAAGCTGACGCCTGCGCTGATTCAGCCGGTGCTGGCTGTGCACAGCAACGAACACATGGTGCAGCCCCGTCTGGTCTACATTTCCAACAGCACCGAAAGCGGCACCATCTATACGCGCGCCGAACTCGATGCGTTGTCGCGGTTTTGTCGCGCGAACGATTTGCTGCTGTACCTGGATGGCGCGCGTCTGGGTGCGGCGCTGACCGCCGACGGCAACGATCTGGATCTGCCGGCCATTGCCACGCTGACCGACGCGTTCTATATCGGTGGCACCAAGAATGGTGCGCTGCTCGGCGAAGCGCTGGTCATCGTCAATCCCGCCCTGCAGGCGGATTTGCGTTATCTGATCAAGCAGCGCGGCGCGCTACTGGCCAAGGGCATGGTGGTTGGTGCGCAATTTGCGGAGTTGTTCGAAGACAGTCTGTTCTTCGAACTGGCCGCGCATGCCAATGCCATGGCGCAACGCTTGCGCGCCGGCCTGCTTGCGGCCGGCGCGCACTTCACCAGCGACTCGCCGACCAACCAGCAGTTCATCGCCGTCAGCGCGCAACACGCTGCGCAGCTCGTGCAACGCTACGACTTCGAGCGCTGGGAAGTGCGCACCGATGGCAGTCAGGTAATCCGCTTCGTGACCTCGTGGGCGACCACAGCCGCGTCGGTCGATCGGCTGTGTGCGGATGTTGCGGCCCTTACGCACGACCCTGAGGCGGAGGGTCATCAGTATACATCAAGGACTACGAGTGAATAGATTCACTGCCTGGATGCTCGTCGTTTCCCTAGTGCTGCCGCCGGTGGTCGCAGCGCCGATCAATACCTTGCCATCGCAACCGCATTTGATGGTGAAGGGCAGCCGTTTTCAAGTCGATCGCATTATGAAGATCGTGCAGCTGCCAACGGCAAGCCTTAATCCATCAGTGATCGCTCGGTTCATAGGATTCGGCAGCAGCCTCCTCAGGCAACGCATCCGGTAAAATTGTTCATCACTTGCCGAGCGTACTGATAGTGCGGCAACCATCCGAGATTGAGGTTTCATATGCGCGTCAGGGAGAGCACCATCGAGCAGGAGCTTATCGAAAAGCTTGGTGGACTCAAGTACACGCTGCGATCTGACATTCGCAGCCGGGCTGCGCTCGAAGCCAATTTCCGCAAGCATTTCGAAGAGCTGAACCGGGTCGCCTTGACCAACGCTGAGTTTCAGCGCCTGCTGGAAGATGTCGTTACCGCGGACGTATTCAAAGCCGCGCACACCTTGCGCCACCGTAGCGCCTTTACGCGCGACGACGGCACGCCGCTCAACTACACCTTGGTCAACATCAACGACTGGTGCAAGAACACCTTCGAGGTTGCCAGCCAGCTGCGCATCAATACCGACGACAGCCACCATCGTTACGACGTCATCTTGCTCATCAATGGCGTGCCGGCGGTGCAGATCGAGCTGAAAACGCTAGGTATCAACCCTCGCAGGGCCATCGAGCAGATCGTCGAGTACAAGCACGATGTCGGCAACGGTTACACGCGCACACTGCTGTGCTTCATCCAGCTGTTCATCGTGAGCAATCGTGACGCGACCTACTATTTTGCCAATAACAATGCGCGCCATTTCGCCTTCAATGCGGATGAGCGCTTTCTGCCCATCTACCAATACGCTGCGCCGGACAATGGCAAGATCAGCGGCCTGAATGCCTTTGCTGACGCCTTCCTGCCCAAATGCACGCTGGGGCAGATGATCAGCCGCTACATGGTGTTGGTGGCCAGCGAGCAGAAGCTATTGATGATGCGGCCGTACCAGATTTACGCGGTGAAGAACATTGTCGAGTGCATCGACAGGAACCTCGGCAACGGCTACATCTGGCACACCACCGGCAGTGGCAAGACGCTCACCAGCTTCAAGGCATCGACGCTGCTCAAGGCCAACCCCGCCATCGAGAAATGCCTGTTCGTGGTGGATCGCAAGGACCTGGATCGCCAGACTCGCGAGGAGTTCAGCCGCTTCCAGGAAGGCTGCGTCGAGGAAAATACCAATACCGAATCAATGGTGCGCCGCCTGGTCTCCGACGAGGCGGCAGACAAGGTCATCGTCACCACCATCCAGAAGCTGGGCCGCGCATTGGATCCGGCCCGTGCCGACTACCGGCAGCGGCTAGAGCCCTTGCGCGGTCAACGTATTGTGTTCATCTTCGATGAATGCCACCGATCCCAGTTTGGCGAGAACCACCAAGCCATCAAGGAATTCTTTGCCAATGCCCAGCTATTCGGCTTCACCGGTACGCCGATCTTCGAGGACAATGCCAGCTACAAGCGTATCGAAGGCGACGAACAGACGCTGAAGACCACCGAAGACCTGTTTCAGCAATCACTGCACGAATACACCATCACCCACGCCATTGAGGACAGGAACGTCCTGCGGTTCCATGTGGACTACTACAAGCCCGATGGAAAAGGTGCGCCAAAGCCCGGCGAAACGCTGGCCAAGCGCGCGGTGGTCGATGCCATCCTCAGTAAGCACGACGCCGCCACCGGCGGGCGGCGCTTCAACGCCATCCTCGCCACCGCGTCCATCAACGACGCCATCGAGTACTTCGGGCTATTCAAGACCGCGCAGGCCGAAAAGCAACAAGCCGAGTCCGGCTACGTGCCTCTCAACATTGCTGCGGTGTTCTCGCCGCCCAGCGACGTCAGCGCCGATGTGCGCCAGTTGCAGGAAGACCTGCCGCAAGAGCAGGAAGACAACAGGAAGGATCCGGACGCCAAGAAGGCCGCACTCAAGGCGATCATCGGCGACTACAACACGCGCTTCGGCACCAACCATCGCATCGAGGAATTCGACGCCTACTACCAGGACGTGCAGCAGCGCATCAAGGATCAGGAGTTCCCCAATGCCGACCTGCCGGGCAAGGGTCGCGAGAAGCTGGACATCGTGATCGTGGTGGACATGCTGCTCACGGGCTTTGACAGCAAGTACCTCAATACCCTGTACGTGGACAAGAACCTCAAATACCACGGCCTGATCCAGGCGTTCAGTCGCACCAATCGCGTGCTCAACGACACGAAACCGTATGGCAACATCCTCGACTTTCGCGGCCAGCAGAAAGAAGTGGATGCCGCCATTGCGCTGTTTTCCGGTGTGAAGGCGGACAAGGCCCGCGAAATCTGGCTGGTGGATACCGCACCGGTGGTCATCGACAAGCTGAAGGAAGCGCGCGCCAGCCTCGACAGTTTTCTCGCCTCGCAAGGGCTGGGCGGCAAACCCGAAGACATCGCCAACCTCAAGGGCACGGCAGCCAAGGTCGCCTTCATCAAGTACTTCAAGGACGTGCAGAAGCTGCAGACCCAGCTGGACCAGTACACCGATCTGACCGCCGAGCAACAGGCGCAGGTCGAGGCCATCCTGCCCAAGGACGAACTGCGCAGCTTTCGCGGCCAGTACCTGCAGAAAGCCGAGGAACTGCGCGCCGACCAGAAGAAAGCCGGCGGGCTGGATGATGTAACACGCAACGACGTCGAGCAGCTCGATTTCGAGTTCGTGCTATTCGCTTCCAGCACTATCGATTACGACTACATCATGAAGTTGATCGCCGATTACTCGGGCAAGGCGCCAGGCAAGGCCAGCATGAGTCGCGAGCAGTTGATCGGCCTGATTGCCAGCGATGCCAAGTTCATCGACGAGCGTGAAGACATCAGCGCGTACGTGCGCGGGCTCAGAGCTGGCGAAGGACTGAGCGAGGAGGCCATCCGCGCCGGCTATGAGGCGTTCAAGGCAGAAAAAGCCGCGCAGGAAATGGCCGCGCTCTCCGGCAGGCACGGCTTGCCGGTTGCCGACCTGCAGGCATTCGTCGACGCAATCCTGGCCCGTCGCATCTTCGACGGCGAACGTCTCACCGAACTGCTGGCCCCCCTGGACCTGGGCTGGAAGGCACGCACCCAGGCAGAGCTGGCATTGATGCGTGATCTGCTGCCACTGCTGCACAAACGTGCCGGTGGGCGTGAAATCGCCGGGTTGAAGGCGTACGAGGAGTGAATATGGCAGAGCAAGGAGTGACGACGACGCTGCCGAGATTGCGCTTCCCGGAGTTTCGAAAGATGGCTTCGTGGCCGATAGTGCCGCTTGAGGAAATAGCTGAACGTATTTTCACCAAGAATAGCGACGGTCAATTGACACGCGTTCTTACGAATTCGGCAGAGTTCGGTGTCCTAGATCAGAGAGACTATTTCGACAAAGACATCGCGACGGCCGGAAAGGTCGATGGCTATTACGTCGTCAGTAAGGGCGACTACGTTTACAATCCGCGAACGTCAGCCATTGCTCCTGTTGGTCCGATCTCGCGGAACAATCTTGGAGAAGGCGTGATGTCGCCTCTCTATACTGTTTTTTGCTTTTCTGAAGAAAAAACGGATTTCTACGAGCATTATTTTAAATCGCCTGGCTGGCATTCATATCTGCGGAGTGCGGCAAGTACTGGTGCCAGACACGATCGCATGAGTATTACGGCCGGCGCTTTTATGCGTATGCCTGTTCCATCGCCGTCGCGCGAGGAGCAACAAAAAATCGCCGACTGCCTGACGTCGCTGGAGGAAGTGATCGCCGCGCAGGGGCGGAAGGTGGAGGCGTTGAAAGTCCATAAACGCGGCCTGATGCAGCAACTCTTCCCCCTCGAAGGCGAAGCTCTTCCCCGCCTCCGTTTTCCCGAATTTCGCGATGCGCCGGAGTGGGCGGAAAGGCCTCTTTGCCAAGTGATTGAAGTTGCCTCCGGGCAGGTTGATCCGACAGAAGCGCCATATTGCGACTTTCCACACGTCGGCGGTGAAAATATTGAATCGGAGACCGGTAGCCTGGTTGGCCTAAAATCCGCCCGTGAAGATGGTGTAACGAGTGGCAAATATCTTTTTGATGAGAAGGATGTCCTCTACTCGAAGATTCGTCCCATTTTAAATAAAGTCGCAGTGCCGGATTTCAACGGCATCTGTAGTGCGGACATCTATCCGATACGGCCATCAAGCAGTGATATCACACGTCAATTTCTAGTCTACTTACTCCGTTCCGCCTCGTTCGTAGAGTACGCAACGAAGCATTCCGAGCGTGGAAAGATCCCCAAGATCAACAGGGAGGCATTAGCTGCTTACGGTGCACGTCTCCCGCAGCAGGTTGAGCAACAACGCATAGCTGATTGTCTGTTCTCTGTGGACACCGCGATAACCGCAGAATCCGCCCAACTCACCGTCCTCAAGACCCACAAGCAGGGCCTGATGCAGCAACTTTTCCCTGCGCAGAGGGCGGGCTGAAATGGCCGATGTGGCGCTTCCCGATCTTCCGGCCCTGGCCCAGCATCTACGCGACGAGTTGGAACGCAAGAAATTCGTATTGCTCTACGCTTACAACGGTGTCGGAAAGACACGCCTGTCTGGTGCCTTCCGCGATCTGGGGCGTGTGGTGGACGCTGACGGGCAAACCACGCAGCGCGATACGCTCTATTTCAACGCCTACACCGAAGATCTGTTCACCTGGGACAACGATATAGCGTTCGAGAGAAAGCGCGTTCTGGAACTCAATGCGGATTCTAAGTTCTTCGCCGGCTTGAGCGAACTGGAGATGGAAGTGAAGATCGGGCGGCTGCTGGCACGCTATACCGATCTCAACTTCTATATCGATTACGAACGTCGCCAATCGACGGAGTCTTCCAGCGAACCCGGCATGCTGCTTCCTCCTGCCGTAACCTTCTTTCGCGAGCGCGAGGAGGATGGCGATCCTCGGCCGATCAAGGCGTCTCGCGGTGAGGAAAACATCTTCATCTGGTGCTTCTTTCTGGCCATCGTCGAGCTGGCGATGGACCCCGAGATTGAGGCTTACCGTTGGGTGAAGTACGTCTACATCGATGATCCGATCTCATCGCTCGACGAACACAACGCCATCTCCGTTGCCAACCATCTCGCCCAGCTTCTGACGAGCGTGGAGAATGGCCCGCGTGTCGTTGTCTCGACGCATCATGTTTTGTTCTTCAATGTGCTGTGCAACGAACTCAAGAATAAGGCGTTCCGGCACTTCCTAAAGAATGGGGTGGAGCCCGGCCGCTATGCCTTGCTGGATACCACGTCCAAGCCATTCCTTCACCATCTTTCGACATTGGTGGAGTTGCATGAGGTACAGGCATCCGGAGAGCTCTACACCCATCATTTCAACATGCTGCGTCGGGTGATGGAGCAGACCGCCAATTTCTTGGGATTGGAGGACTGGAAAAACTGCATCAAGGTCGCCGACGTCGACCCCGATCGAACCTTGTTCACCCGGATGATCGATCTTATGAGCCACGGCGATTACTCGATCTATGAACCACGGGAAATGATGGAAGAGAACAAGGCGCACTTCCGTACCGTTTTTCGCCGGTTCGTCACTGGCCATCCGTTCAATCCTGCCCTGTTCCCACGCATGGAACAGGGGGGTAGGTGATCCATGAGCGAGCTGATCCTCTACACCAGCGAAGACGGCAAGAGCCGCATCCAACTGCGCGCCGAAGGCCAGACCGTCTGGCTGACGCAGGCGCAGATGGCGGAGCTGTTCAACGTCAGCACCGACACCATCAGCCTGCACCTGAAAAATATCTTTTCAGACAACGAGTTGGAGCCTGAACGAACTACCGAGGAATCCTCGGTGGTTCAGCGGGAGGGCGCGCGCGAAGTGCGCCGGCCGGTCACGCTCTACAACCTCGATGCCATCCTGGCGGTCGGTTACCGCGTGCGATCAAAGCGCGGGGTACAGTTCCGCCGTTGGGCCAGCACCGCGCTCAAGGAATATCTGTTCAAGGGCTTCGTCATGGACGATGAGCGCCTGAAGAACCCGGATGGCCGTCCGGATCACTTCGACGAGATGCTGGCCCGCATCCGCGACATCCGCGCCTCGGAAAAGCGCTTCTATCAAAAAGTACGCGAACTGTTTGCCCTGAGCGTGGACTACGACAAGACCGACCGCGCCACGCAGGTCTTCTTCGCCACTGTGCAGAACCAATTGCTTTACGCGGTGACAGGGCAGACCGCTGCCGAACTCATCATGGCCCGCGCCAATCCCGACGACCCGCATTTCGGGCTGCGTGCCTGGAGTGGTGGGCGCGTGCGCAAGCAGGACATTCTGATCGCCAAGAACTACCTCAGTGAGGACGAGATGGACACCCTCAACCGTCTGGTGACCATCTTCTTGGAAACTGCAGAGTTGCGCGCCAAAAATCGCCAGGAGATCCCCATGCGCTTCTGGAGGGAAAACGTGGGGCAGATCATCAGTTCCAACGACTTCCCCTTGCTGGCCAATGCCGGTTCCGTCAGCCACGCACGGATGGAGACGGAAACCAACGCACGCTATTTCGCCTTCGACGAACAGCGCAAGCAGCAGGAAGCGCAGACAGCCGATGCCGTTGACGCCGCCGAACTTGCCGCAATCGAAAACAAGATCAAACGACGCTTGAAACCATGACAAAAGACGATCAAAAAGAACTTGGTAAAACCTTGTGGGCGATTGCCGACCAGTTGCGCGGAAGCATGAATGCCGACGACTTTCGCGACTACATGTTGTCCTTTCTGTTTTTGCGCTACCTGTCGGATAACTACGAAGCGGCGGCAAAGAAGGAGCTTGGCTCGGACTATCCCGACGCGAAGGCCCTCGATAATAGCGAAAAGACGCCGCTGTCGGTCTGGTACGCGGCCAATCCGGACGACATAGCCGCATTCGAGCAACAGATGCGGCGCAAGGCGCATTACGTCATCAAGCCTAAGTACCTGTGGGGCAACATCGTCAATCTGGCGAAGACACAAAGCCACGATCTGCTCGACACCCTGCAGCAAGGCTTCAAACACATTGAGGAAGATTCGTTCGAGAGCGAATTTCAGGGCTTGTTCTCGGAGATCAGCCTGGCGTCGGACAAGCTTGGCAGAAAATACGACGACCGCAATGCCAAGCTGTGTTCGATCATCAGCGAAATTGCGCGCGGCATGGCGCTGTCTACCAAGACCGATTCGCTGGGCGATGCTTATGAGTACCTGATCGGTCAGTTCGCCGCCGGCTCCGGCAAGAAGGCTGGCGAGTTCTACACGCCGCAAGAGATCTCCAACATCCTGTCCGCCATCGTCACCCTCGACAGCCAGGAGCCGAAAACCGGCCCGCGCGGCAAGTTGGACAGCGTGTTCGATTTCGCCTGCGGCTCAGGCTCGCTGCTGCTCAATATCCGCCATCGCATGGCGAAGAGTGGCGGCAGCATCGGTAAGATCTACGGGCAGGAATACAACGTCACCACCTATAACCTTGCGCGCATGAACATGCTGTTGCACGGGGTAAAGGACACCGAGTTCGAGATCTATCACGGTGACACGCTGAAGAACGACTGGGACTGGCTGCGCGAAACCAATCCGGCAAAGAAGCCCCGTTTCGACGCCGTGGTCGCCAATCCGCCTTTCAGCTACCGCTGGGAGCCGGGTGAGGCGATGGCGCAAGACCCGCGCTTCAAGAACTACGGCGTGGCTCCCAAGAGCGCAGCAGATTTCGCCTTCCTGCTTCATGGCTTGCAGTATCTGAAGGACGACGGCGTGATGGCGATCATCCTGCCGCACGGTGTGTTATTTCGCGGTGGCAAAGAGGCCGACATCCGCCGCAAGCTACTGGACGACGGCCACATCGATACGGTGATCGGCCTACCGGCCAACCTGTTCTACTCCACCGGCATTCCAGTGTGCATTCTGGTGCTTAAGAAGTGCAAGAAGCCAGACGACGTGCTGTTCATCAACGCGTCCGAGCAATTCACAAGAGGCAAGCGACAAAATCAGCTTACTGCTGAGCACATCAAGCGGATTGTTGACACATACAAGAATCGCGATGAGCAGGAGCGCTATTCAAAGCGAATTTCGATGAAGAGGATCGCCGAAGAAGGCTACAACCTCAACATATCTCGTTACGTTAGTACTGCAAAAGCAGACAAGGAGATCGATCTCGAAGCTGTGCATGTCGATTTGAAGGCGATCGAATCGGAGCTCGAAAAAGCGAAGAGGCGCCACAATGCTTTCTTGATCGAGTTGGGGCTCAAACCCCTGCCGTGAAATTGTAGCCGTACTGTCGAAACATCCTGGCTCATCGGATAATGTCGGCTCACGTTCGTTGACGGTGCCGAGGCGTGAAGTCAGGGCTGGATCGGCATGTTGAATCCTTAAGTGTCTCGTGAAATCAATTGGGTGAAGAAACGTGCTCTTGATGTTAGACAACTACGACAGCTTCACCTACAACCTCGTGCAGTACCTGCAGGCGCTGGGCGCCGAGGTCACGGTGGTGCGCAACGACGCCATGAGCGTCGACCAGATCGCCGCGCTCAGGCCCGAGCGCATCGTCATCTCGCCCGGTCCGTGTACGCCCAACGAGGCAGGCATCTCGCTGCAATTGATCGAGCAGCTGGGTCAGACCACACCGATCCTGGGCGTGTGCCTGGGCCATCAAAGCATCGGCCAGGTCTACGGTGGCGATGTGATCCGCGCCGGCAACATCATGCACGGCAAGACCTCGCCGATTCGTCATCAGGGCAAGGGCGTGTTCGCCGGTCTGCCGGACAGCTACGAGGCCACGCGCTATCACTCGCTGGTGGTGGACAAGACCACTTTGCCGGACGCACTGGAGGTCACCGCCTGGACCGAAAATCCGGATGGTTCGATGGAAGAGGTCATGGGCTTGCGCCATCGCCAGTTTCCGGTCGAAGGCGTGCAGTTCCATCCCGAATCGATCCTGACCCAGCACGGACATGCCTTGCTGAAAAACTTTTTGCAGCGTTGATAGCGATGCGTCGTCTGCGCCTCGGCGTGACCACCGTATCGCGCTGCGTCGCTACAACGCCAACGCAGAAGTGCAGTGGCACTCAACGTGCGCACCGTATCGCGCAACGTAACGTTACCGCTGCACCGCCTTCCATCGCATCCGGATCACGATGAGCACACCCGACGACAGCATTCACTTCTACGAGCCGAGGCAGGGTCACGGGCTGCCGCACGATCCGTTCAATGCCATCGTCGGCCCGCGTCCCATCGGCTGGATCGGCTCGCGCAGCGTCGAGGGCATTGCCAATCTGGCGCCGTACAGCTTTTTCAATGCATTCAACTACATTCCGCCGATCGTCGGCTTTGCCAGCATCGGTCGCAAGGACAGCGTGCGCAACATCGAAGCCACCGGCGAATTCACCTGGAATCTGGCCACCCGGCCACTGGCGGAAGCAATGAACGCCAGCGCGGCGATGGTACCGGCGGAAGTCGATGAATTCGATCTGGCCGGCCTGCAGGTGGCGCCATCGCGCCTGATCGGTGCGCCACGGGTCGCTGCCAGTCCGGTCAGTTTCGAACGCCGGCTCAGCCAGCTGTTGCCACTGCAAACCGCTGCCGGGCACGCCATCGAGACCTGGTTGGTGCTGGGCGAAGTCGTCGGCGTGCACCTGGCCAGGTCGGCGCTGCACGAGGGCATCTACGACCCGGCTGCGGTGCAGACGATTCTGCGCGCGGGCGGGCCGGCCGATTACTACGAAGTGCAGGCGCAGGCGCGTTTTCGCATGACGCGTCCGGGCCAATGATCGCCGCAGCTGCAACGGCAGCCGCGCCGCTTGGTGCTTGCGCCTTCCTGCGCTGATCGCGCGCTGCAAGCTGCCTGCGTCTTCATCCATCACGTTCTGCCACGGTTGTTCCCATGCCCATCACTCCGCAAGAAGCCCTGCAACGCACCATCGAACACCGCGAAATCTTCCACGACGAAATGGTCGAGTTGATGCGGCAGATCATGCGCGGCGAGGTCTCCGACATGATGGTCGCGGCCATCCTCACCGGGCTACGGGTCAAGAAGGAAACCATCGGCGAAATTGCCGGCGCCGCCACGGTGATGCGCGAGTTCTCGCGCCGCGTGGACGTGGCCGATCGCCAGCACATGGTCGACATCGTCGGCACCGGCGGCGATGGTTCGCATACCTTCAACATCTCCACCTGCGCCATGTTCGTCGCCGCAGCCGGCGGTGCCAAGGTGGCCAAGCATGGCAATCGCAGCGTCTCGTCCAAATCCGGCAGTGCCGACGCACTGGAAGCATTGGGCGCGGTGATCGAGCTGCAGCCCGAGCAGGTTGCCAGCGCGTTGGCGCACACCGGCATCGGCTTTATGTATGCGCCAGTGCATCACCCGGCCATGAAGGTGGTGGCGCCGGTGCGACGCGAAATGGGTGTGCGCACCATCTTCAACATTCTTGGCCCGCTGACAAACCCGGCAGGCTCGCCGAACATCCTGATGGGTGTGTTCCATCCGGATCTGGTCGGCATCCAGGCGCGTGTGCTGCAGGAGCTTGGCGCCGAGCGCGCGCTGGTGGTGTGGGGGCGCGACGGCATGGATGAACTCTCGCTTGGCGCCGGCACCCTGGTCGGCGAACTGCGCGACGGCCAGGTACGCGAATACGAAGTGCACCCGGAAGATTTCGGCATCGCCATGTCGGCCAGCCGTAACCTCAAGGTGGCCGATGCTGCGCAATCGCGCGCGATGTTGCTGCAGGTATTGGACAACGTGCCTGGCCCCGCGCTGGATATCGTGGCGCTCAACGCCGGTGCTGCGTTGTACGTGGCCGGCGTCGCCGACAGCATTGCCGATGGCGTACTTCGGGCACGCGCGGTCATCGCCGACGGCTCGGCGCGCGCGCGCCTGGACGCCTATGTGGCCTACACCCGCCAGCTCGCCGTGCAGCCCTGAGCCATGCCGGCAACCCCCACGCAGCAGCCATTACCCGCCGGCATCCTCACAGTCGCGCTGGCATGCTGCGTGCTGGCGCGCAGCCGCGCTCCAGTGCGGCCGTCTTGACCGATAATGCCCGCCCGCCAGGACCCGATACGATGAGCGACATCCTCAACACCATTCTTGCCCGCAAGGCCGACGAAGTCGCCGAGCGCAGTGCGCGCGTGCCGCTGGCCGAGTTGATTGCGCGCAGCGCCGACCTGCCGCTCACGCGCGGATTTGCAGCTGCCATGCAGGCCAGCATCGCCGCAGGCGACCCGGCCGTGATTGCCGAAGTGAAGAAGGCCAGCCCGTCCAAGGGTGTCATCCGGCCGGACTTCCAGCCGGCCGATATCGCGGTCAGCTACGAATTCGGTGGCGCGACGTGCCTGTCCGTGCTCACCGATGTGGATTTCTTCCAGGGATCCGATGCCTATCTGCGCCAGGCGCGCGACGCCTGCACGCTGCCGGTGCTGCGCAAGGATTTCACCGTCGACCCGTATCAGGTCTACGAAGCCCGCGTGCTCGGCGCCGACTGCATCCTGTTGATCGTCTCCGCGCTGGAAGACGCCCAACTGGCCGATCTATCGGGTCTTGCCATGCAGCTGGGCCTGGACGTGCTGGTGGAAGTGCACGATATCGACGAGCTCGAGCGTGCGGTGCAGGTGCCGGTGCCGTTGATCGGCATCAACAACCGCAACCTGCGCACCTTCGAAGTGACGCTGCAGACCACGTTGGACATGCGCTCCGCGGTGCCGCGCGATCGCGTGCTGGTCACCGAGAGCGGCATCGTCACCCAGGCCGATGTGCAACGGATGCGCAGTCACGATGTGAACGCGTTTCTGGTCGGCGAGACCTTCATGCGCGCGGCAGAACCCGGCGAGTCGCTGCGTCAGCTATTCTTCGCGCATGACTGAGTCGTATCCCGTCCCGCGCGAGGACGCACCGCTGGTAGTCTTCGACTTCGACCACACCTTGTACGACGGCGATTCCGGCAGTCATCTGTTTGCCTGGCTGATCAAGCGCAACCCGTTGCGCTTGCTGGTTGCGCTGTTGGCCTCGCCCATTCTCGGCCCGATGGTGGCGATGCTGCCAACCCGGCGGCGCGGCGTGTCCGGCTATGTGTGGATCGCCACGTTCGGCCTGCACCGCGCGCGCGAGTTCAACCGTTTCATCGACGCATACGTGCTCAAGCATGAAGCGCAGATCCGCCAGCGCCTGCTTCCGCATGCCTTGCAGGTCTTCACCCAACACCGCGCTGCCGGCGACCGTGTGGTGGTCGCCACCGGCGCACCGCCGGAGTTGGCGCGCGCCATTCTCGGCTTTGTGGCCCACCAGGACGTGCCGGTCATCGGTAGCCTGGTCGGCCCGCGCCTGGGCGCCGTCACCGCGCGACGTCACTGCCATAACGAAGAAAAGATGCGCATGCTGCGCGAGCGCGGCTACGCCGATATCGCCATCGCCTATTCGGACAGCACCGCAGATCTGCCGCTCTTGAAGGCCGCGCGCGCGCCGGTGGTGGTCAATCCCAAGGCCAATCGCGAAGCGCTGTTCCGCCAGGTGTTGCCGACAGGCACGCCCATCCTCAACTGGGGTTGCCGCGACCGTGGCGGCAAAGCCCCGTAGGGGAGCGAAACATCCAGGCGGCTAGATCGTTTCGCGCGGAGCGACACGATTGCGCGGTCCAGCTTGCGACGGCGCATCTGTGCAGCGGATCGCACGGGCAGACCGATGCGAGCTGTAGCGCAACGAATCTTCAGGATCGTGACGCAGTCGCGATGCAGATCGTGCGGTTCGACGGCTCGAAGACGCTCTTATAAGAGGTATCGCGCAAAAGTGCCGCTGCAGAGGTCATGAAACTGCCGATGTCGGCACCGTCGCAATCGAATCGACCGGTGCCGAACCCGGCATGCAGCCAGTGCACAAGGCACTGGCGGCACAGCGCCGTCAGCGGGTGCCGTACAGCACGACGGTCTTGCCGCGTGCGTGCAGCAGGCCGTCGGCCTGCAATTTCTTGAGCACGCGGCCAGCCATTTCGCGTGAGCACCCCACCAGGCGTGCAAGTTCCTGGCGCGAGACACGCAGCTGGGTGCCCTGCGGATGGCTCATCGCTTCGGGCTCTTTGGCCAGGTCGTGCAGCGTGCGCACGATGCGGTCGGTCACGTCGAGGAAGGCCAGGCGGCTGGCTTTCCTTGTGGTATCGAGCAGCCGTTTTGAAAGCTGAACACCGATCGCATACAGAATCTTCGGCGCATCCGGCGACAGGCTGGTCTGGAACAGCTGCTGCAGCCGCTCGTAGCTGATCTCGGCCAACTCGCACTGGGTGCGGGTGCGCAGGATCACCTCGCGGGTGTCGGATTCGATGAATAGCCCCATCTCACCGACGAATTCGCCGCTACCGAAGTAGCCCAGCACCAACTCACGGTCGTCATCTTCCTCGGCGATGATGCTTACCGAGCCGCTGATCACGTAGTAGAGGGTGCCGGCCGGGTCTCCTGGCCGGAACACATCGGTCCGGGTCGGATAGCGTCTTCGGTGGCTGTGCGCCAGGAAACGCTCGATGGTGCCCGCGTCCAGCGCCAGGGAGGGGGTAGCGTTACGTACCGTCGTAGTGACAACCGTCGTATTTCCTGGGCTCATGGTAGTTCCGCGTGTGATTCCTGAAGCTTAACGGCATGAGTCATGCAAGGTAAACCACTCTTAACATCGGCATTTCGTTGCTGGGATCTTTGGCTCATAATTGACTCCTTTCCCGCTTTCCATAAGGACAGACCGACGTGGTCAAGCCGTTGCCTCGTCTGAGGCTACAGGGGTTCAACAACCTCACCAAGGCGTTGAGCTTCAACATCTACGACGTCTGTTATGCGCGTACCGAAGAGGAGCGTCAGCGCTACATCGAGTATATCGATGAGCAATACGACGCCGATCGTCTGACGCAGATCCTGACCGATGTGGCCGAGATCATTGGCGCCAACATCCTCAATATCGCACGTCAGGACTACGATCCGCAGGGTGCATCGGTGACGATCCTGATCTCCGAAGAGCCGGTGATCGACAAGAAGCAGGCCGGCAAGGAATTGATCTCCGATGCCGTGGTTGCTCATATGGATAAGAGTCATATCACTGTCCATACATATCCGGAGACGCATCCGCAGGAAGGTATCGCCACGTTCCGCGCCGACATCGACGTCGCGACCTGCGGCGTGATTTCGCCGTTGAAGGCGCTCAACTACCTGATCGAGAGTCTGGAATCGGACATTGTGATCATGGATTACCGCGTGCGTGGCTTCACGCGCGATGTGAAGGGCAAGAAGCATTACATCGATCACAAGATCAACTCGATTCAGCAATTTCTCGCCAAGAACGTGAAGTCGCGCTACGAGATGTTCGACGTCAACGTCTACCAGGAAAATATCTTCCACACGAAGATGCACCTGAAGGACTTCGACCTGGATCAGTACCTGTTCGAAGAGCGCGCCAAGAACCTCTCGTTCAAGGAGCGCATGAAGATCGAAACGCTGCTCAAGCGCGAAATCGAAGAACTGTTTCACGGACGCAACCTGAGCGAATAAGCGCAGGAGCATCAAAACGCCACAAGGCGGGACGGCCCGCCACGCGATGGCCTCGCGTTCCACAGCCGACGGCGGCCCAGTGTGCAAACACTGGGTCGCTTTTTTTTTGCCCATTTTTTCTGTGAGGAGTACTGCAATGCCCTGGATCTATCTGTTGCTGGCCGGCCTGTTCGAGATCGGCTTTGCCATGGGACTGAAATACAGCGACGGTTTCACTCGCCTGTGGCCGACCGTGCTGACAATCGGCTTGCCGGCATCAGCCTGTGGTTTCTGACGCAGGCGCTGAAGACCATTCCGGTCGGCACCGGCTATGCGATCTGGACCGGCATCGGTGCCTTGGGCGTGACTATTGCCGGTATCGCGCTATTCGGCGATAGCGCCTCGTGGTCGCGATTGGCGTGCATCGGTCTGATCGTGGCCGGGGTGATCGGGCTGAAGCTGGTCGGGTAATCAGTCCCCCAGCGTTTGCTGTTCAAATCCCGGGCTCCGACTTGGAGGCTGCCTATCGCCACGCCTTTGGCCGTAGCCGCACCCGTAATGCGTGCACAGCCCCAACGTTTGCTGCGCAAACATTGGAACCCTGACTCAGAGGCTGCCTATCCCCACGCCTTTGGCGCGCCCCTTCAACAAGGAGGCTGTGCTTCAGTGGCGTGCCGGCAAGCAGTTGATTGCCGTGTCGGGTGTACTCGGGTGCGGGCTAGATTCTGGCGGCCGCCGGCCGCCGGCCGCTGGTCGTCGATTCCCAATTCCCGATTCCCAATTCCCAACTAGAGGCGGTAGGCCACCGTCTTCATCAGCTTGGAGGCCAGGGCCATTGCGCTGGGGATCGGAGCCGGGAGCGGGCGGGCGCCGGCCTGCTCGGCCTGATCGGCGTGGCGGGCCTCGTCGATCTTCATCACGCGCAGGATGGCGCGGCTGCGTTGGTCGCTCTGGGGCAGGGTCTCCAGGTGCTCATCCAGGTGGGCTTCGACCTGACGTTCGGTCTCGACCACGAATCCCAGACTCCAGTCGTCGCCGCGCAGCCCGGCCAGCGCGCCGAGCGCGTAGCTGCCGGCGTACCACACGGGGTTGAACAGGCTGGGGCGGCTGTCCAGCTCGTGCAGGCGGTCGGCGCACCAAGCCAGGTGGTCTGTCTCTTCCTGGGCAGCTTCCAGCAGGTGGTGCCGGGTGTGCGCGTCGCGGGCGACCGCGGCTTGGCCGAAATACAGGCCTTGCGCGCACACCTCGCCAACATGGTTGATGCGCATCAGGCCGGCGGCATGGCGACGCTGCTCCGGGTCCAGGACGACGTCGGGCGTGTCGGCAGCGGGATTGGGGCGTTCGGCCGGCGGATTGCCGAAGACGGTGTCCAGCGCGCGCTGGGCTTCGACCAGCAGCCGGTCGAGCGGGCTATGCAGGCGGGTGGGGGAGATCTGGGTCATACGGCGATTCTGGCCCCGCTCCGCCGTGCTGCCAACCGCCATGGCGCAGGTGTCGCTGCAACTTGCGTCGCCGCCGAGCGTCCCGTACAATCCCGCCTCTTCTGTTTCGCCTTCACAACGCGTGGCAAAGTTCCAGTGGTCATCGGCCGCTGCAATCCGCCCGACCACTCAAGAGTTTTCTCATGACTACGTTCACCGCCAAGTCCGAGACCGTCCAGCGCGACTGGTATCTCGTTGACGCCGCCGGCAAGACGCTCGGCCGTCTGTCCACCGAACTGGCCCGCCGCCTGCGCGGCAAGCACAAGCCGGTTTACACCCCTCACGTCGATACTGGCGATTACTTGGTGGTGATCAACGCCGAGAAGATCGTCGTCACGGGCAACAAGCTGAAAGACAAGAAGTATCACCGCTTCACCGGCTACATCGGTAACTTGAAGACCGAGAGCCTGGAGCAGGCGCTGCAGCGCCACCCGGAGCGCGTGATCGAAATCGCCGTTAAGGGCATGCTGCCGAAGGGTCCACTGGGCCGCACCATGTACCGCAAGCTCAAGGTCTATTCGGGTGCCGAGCATCCGCACGCCGCCCAGCAGCCGCAAGTTCTGGATATCTAATCATGGCTATCACGCAAAACTACGGCACTGGCCGCCGCAAGTCCTCCACCGCTCGCGTGTTCCTGCGCAAGGGCACCGGCAACATCACCGTCAACGACCGTCCGCTGGACGAATTCTTTGGTCGTGAGACTGCGCGCATGATCGTGCGCCAGCCGCTGGAACTGACCAAGAACACCGAAAGCTTCGACATCATGGTCACCGCCTCCGGCGGCGGCACCACCGGCCAGGCCGGTGCGATCCGTCTGGGCATTGCCCGTGCGCTGGTCGAGTACGACGAAACCCTGAAGTCCGAGCTGCGCAAGGCTGGCTTCATGACCCGCGACGCTCGCGAAGTCGAGCGTAAGAAGGTCGGTCTGCACAAGGCCCGTCGCGCCACCCAGTTCTCCAAGCGCTGATCCATCGCGTTTGGCCGCGTCCCGGGTCGCCGGGATGCCTGCTTCAAGAGCCCGGCCATGCCGGGCTCTTGTCGTTTTGGAATTGTGGTGAGTGGCGTGTGCGAGCGCGTGGCGAAGATGGCCCTGGAGACTGAGTGCGATCAGCATGAACGCAGGTGCGCGACGCGTTACCACCGGACGCCGGGCAACAAAAAAGGCCCGATCTTTCGATCGGACCTTTTGTGTTTGGCTGCCCCGGATGGATTCGAACCACCGAATGCCTGAGTCAGAGTCAGGTGCCTTACCGCTTGGCGACGGGGCAATAAAACGTGTTGGTCCAAGATTATTGCATGCCCGCGAGGGCGTGAATACCTTGGTGGCTATGGGTGGACTCGAACCACCGACCCCAGCATTATGAGTGCTGTGCTCTAACCGGCTGAGCTACATAGCCTAGGGAGCCGGCAATTCTCACGATGCGCCGTGCTGTTGTCAAGCATTTCGTTTTCAGCTTGTGAGCCGGGCGTCGCCGTGGCAGAGTCGGTGGCAGTAGATTTTCAGGAGTCCGCATCGTGATCGATCCGGACGGTTTCCGGCCAAACGTCGGCATTGTGCTGATGCGGCAGGACGGTCAGGTGTTCTGGGCGCGACGTGTGCGCAGGGACGGCTGGCAGTTCCCGCAAGGTGGCATGAACACCGATGAGACGCCCGTTGAAGCCATGTACCGCGAGTTGCGCGAAGAAACCGGGTTGTTGCCCGAGCATGTGGAATTGCTCGGCGCCACGCCTGGCTGGCTACGCTATCGGCTGCCCAGTCGGGCGGTGCGCCGCAATGAGCGGCAGGTGTGTATCGGGCAGAAGCAGGTCTGGTTCCTGCTGCAGTTCACCGGCGACGAATCCCATCTCAAGCTCGACCATACCGACACCCCGGAGTTCGACCACTGGCGCTGGGTGAATTTCTGGTATCCGGTCGAGCACGTGGTGATGTTCAAGCGCGGCGTCTATGCCCGCGCGTTGCGTCATCTGGCGCCGCTTGCGCAGAGCCTGGCCGGTCCGGCGGCAGTCGGTGCGATGCCCGAGCGTGCGCTGGAGGCGTGGTTGCCGGGCAGCAGCGCGGCAGGGCACGACAGCCCACGCAAGCGGCCACGCAAGCGCAACGGGGCTCGTGCGATGCGGATTAATAATGATTAACGGATGGAATTGACACCTATTCTCGTTTGCGGTGCAATCAGTGCCGGTCCTTTCCGGATCGCCAACACCCGACCGATACTGTGTACGTCTGCATCTGTAATGGGGTCACCGACCACCAGATCCGCGAAGCGGCCGAGAATGGCTGCGCAAGCCTTGCCGAACTGACCATGCGCACCGGGTGTGGGTCCAATTGCGGCTCGTGCCTGGAGATGGCGGGCGACCTGTTGAGCCAGGCACATGCCAACCGCGCATTGCCGTTGCCGCTCCTGGGGCTGGCTAGCGCTGCCTGAGGCAGGACGTCAGGGGCGGAGGGTTCCGACGACGCCTTCGAGATTTCCACGCGGTACCTGATGCCAGAGGTATCTTCCGGCCCGCGCCGCGAATGCCCGTGGCATCCCTGCAGCGCTGGAGCTACCTGCAGCGAAGTGGTTGCTCGGTAATGACCGGTACAAGACTCCAGCCGGTACCAGCCTGATTCGCCATTGCAGCTGCCAGGCGCCTGGCAGCTCCTGCGACACACAGCGCGTCCCCCAACTGATCACGATTCGCGTTCCTTCATGCGCCGCGCCAACGCGCTAGAGTGCGGCCGGCTCACTCTCTCGGAGACATCGCATGAAGGGCGATACCAAGGTCATCGAGTACCTCAACAAGGTGCTCTACAACGAACTCACTGCGATCAACCAGTACTTCCTGCATGCCAAGATGCTGAAGAACTGGGGCCTGAAAGAACTGGCCGAGCATGAGTACAAGGAATCCATCGACGAGATGAAGCATGCGGACAAGCTGTCCGACCGCATTCTGTTTCTCGAAGGGCTGCCCAATTTCCAGGCCTTGGGCAAGCTGCGCATCGGCGAGAACCCGACCGAGATGTTCCGCTGCGATCTGACCCTGGAGCGCGAGGCGGTTGTCGTGCTGCGCGAGGCGGTGGCGTATGCAGAGACCGTCAAGGACTACGTGAGCCGCCAGTTGCTGGTGGACATCCTGGAGTCCGAAGAAGAGCACATCGACTGGCTGGAAACCCAACTGGACCTGGTGGCACGTATCGGCGAGCCGAATTACCTGCTGACCAAGCTGGACGACTGACGCGCGTCTGGTCGGGGTTGTCTTTATCTGGCGCTGAATTTGCGGGTGCGCGGCACTTCTGCTGGTCGGTGTTTTCGGCGATTGTTTGCTGATGATTGTTTGCTGATGATCTGCTTCTACAGATTCTCTTGCCGGTGAGAGCGCGTGGCTTCGCCCGTACCCTCACCCCAACCCCTCTCCCGCAGGAGAGGGGCTTTGGTGTCCTTCCGGGAGCAGGGAGGCTCGAGCGTCCTTTCGGGTGAGAAGGCGTTGGACATCAGAGCGATGTGAGCCTCGCGTTAACGGATGCAGGTGACGGTCCCAGGCGTCTGCCACCGCTTCGACAGCACTGATGCGATTACTGATTTGTCGTGCTGGCGTCGGCTTGCAGGCGTGCAACCTGGCCCAGCAGGGCGAGGCGGGCGCGGGCGTATTCGGCGATGACCAGGGCGACCATGACCGAGGGGCGTTCGATGGTGCCGGTGCGGGCGGCCAGTTCGATCCGCCGTGCCGCGTTGGACACGGCCTGCGCGCCGACGTTGGCGCTGGAGGACTTCAGCGTATGGGACAGATCGCGCAGCTGCATGCTGTCGCGGTTGGTGGCGGCCGCTTCCAGTTGTTCGATGATGAGCGGTGCGTCTTCCAGGAACAGCTGTAGGATGGCGATTGTGTCCGCGCCCGCCACCTCGTACAGCTCGTCGATGACGCTGTTGTCCAGGATCGGTAGTGCGCGTGCCTGCGCGGCGGCGCTGGCGCTTTCGGGGTCATGGGTGGCCTGCCCGGCAGGGCTTGGGCCGGGCAGCAGCGCCTGACGCGGCAGCCAGCGTTGCAGGCAGGCGTCCAGCTGTTCGCGTGCGACCGGCTTGGACAGATAGTCGTCCATGCCGGCGGCCAGGCAGCGTTCGCGGTCGCCGGCCATGGCGTTGGCGGTCATGGCCACGATCGGCACTGGGCGGCCGCCGCTTTCTGTTTCCATGGCGCGCCAGCGGCGAGTGGCGGCATAGCCATCCAGCACGGGCATCTGGCAATCCATGAAGACCATGTCGTAGCGGGTGGATTCCATACGGGCCAGTGCGGCTTCGCCGTCGGTGGCGGTGTCGGCCTCGAAGCCAAGCACCGCCAGCAGCTTCTGCGCGACCAGCAAGTTCACCGGGTTGTCTTCGACCAGCAGGATGCGCACCTCGCGGGCGTTGGCCATCGGCGGCGGCAACGGCTCGGGGATCATCGCCGAGGCCAGCGTGGTGGCGTGGGCGGGCTTGGGTTCGGGCGGCAGTACCAGGGCGCGCAGGGTTTCGTCCGGGCTCAGGCGTGGCACCAGGGTGGCGTGATCCTGCAGTTCGGCCGGTACCGGTTCTTCGCCGTACAGCCAGATCAGCCGCGCGCTGCTGGCATTTTCCGGGCGCGCGAGCGCGCGGTGCACTGCGCGCGCGCTGTAGCGCAGCGTGTCGTGGTCGGCGATGACGCAGCGGAAGCCTTCGCCGTCGCTGTGCCGGCGCACGCGTTCGAGCGCTTCCTGGGTGGTTTCCATGAGCACGTGCGACACGCCCCAGCTGTCGAGCAGGCGCTTGAGGCGTTGCGACAGGCGCGCATCGGAGCTGATCACCATCACCCGTGCGGCGTCGGCGCCGGTGGCCTGCTGGAGGTCGCCGATGACCTTGAGCAGCGGGATTTCGAACCAGAACGTGGAGCCGCGCCCGGGTTCGGATTCCACTCCGATGCGGCCGCCCATCAGGTCGATGATGCGTTTGCAGATCGCCAGGCCCAAGCCGGTGCCGCCGTACAGCCGCGTGGTGGAGGCGTCGGCTTGTGCGAAGGAGCGGAACAGGCGTGCCTGCTGGTCCGGGGCGATGCCGATCCCGGTGTCGCGCACCTGGAAGCGCAGCAGATGCTGGGCGCGCGTTTCGCCCAGGCGGCGCAGCTGGATGTCGACGCTGCCGCGTTCGGTGAACTTGATGGCGTTGCCGATCAGATTGCCCAGCACCTGGCGCAGGCGGATCGGGTCGCCGCGCACCAGCAGCCGTACCGACGGTTCGATATCCAGGCTCAGGCGCAGCTGGCGGCCTTCGGCGGTGCGCTGCAGCAACTGGATGACGCCGTCGAGCAGTTCGCGCAGATTGAAGGTGGTGATTTCCAGTTCGAGCTTGTTGGCCTCGAGCTTGGAGTAATCGAGGATGTCGTCGACGATGCGCAGCAGTTGCAGCGAGCTGCCGGTGGCGGTCTGCAGCATGTCGCGCTGATCAAGGCTGAGCTGGCCGCTGGAGATCAGCTCCAGCATCGGAATGATGCCGTTGAGCGGGGTGCGGATCTCGTGGCTCATGGTGGCCAGGAATTCGCCCTTGGCCAGAGTAGCGGCCTCGGCGGCCTGCTTGGCGCGCAACAGTTCCTGTTCGAGTTCGCCGTGGCGCCGCAGTTCCTGCTGCAAGCGTTCGCGGGCCAGGTCGGCTTCTTCAAGGCGCTGCGCCAACGCGTGCTGCGCATGAGCGACACGGTGAGCGGCAAACGCGGCACACAGCCCGCAGACCACCGCCAGCGCTGCCGACACCGCGCTGACGGCGCGCCAGGGGCCTTGCAGCGAAGACCACTGCAGGCCTGCGCCGAGTGCGGTTGCCAGCGCGGCCAGCACTGCCAAGATGCTCCAGGCGCGAAGACCTGCTGCCCGCTCTCTCACTCAGAGCACCGCGCTTGTGAAGTCGAAGTCCAGTTCCTTGCCGACGGTCTGCACCAGGTTGCCCTGGATGAAATCCACGCCGCTCATCCACATTGCAGCGGCTGCCTGCGGATCTTCGATGCGTTGGCCGATGATCAGCAAACCGCGCTGGTGGGCGATGTCGATCACGCCGCGCAGTTCGTCGCGCACCGCCGCGTTGCCGTGCGCATCGGCGAAGCGGTTGGCCATGCGTACGAAGCTCAGCGGCAACTGGGCCAGCAGTGCGTTGGCTTCATCGCCGGGTTCGAACTGGCTGAGGCAGAACTGCACGCCGGCCGGCATCAACTTGGCGCAGAACTGCTGCACGGTGACGGCATGGATCAATGCATCGTCCAGGCGCAGATCCACGATCAGCGACTGGCCGGCCACGCCACGCTCGACCAGCGCCTTGAGCAGCCAGTCGGCGAAGGCATCGCGGGCGAGCGTGCGCGGCGATTGCGAGACGAACAGGCGCAGCGGCGGGCTGGCGTGCTGGTACAGGTGCAGCAGGCCCAGCGCGTGGTCCATGACCTGCTGGTCCAGATCGGCGATGCGCCCGGCGGCTTCTGCGGCAGGAATGACCTGGCCTGCCGAGAGCAAGGTGCCATCGGCCTGGCGCAGCCGCAGCAGCACCTGGTACTGCGCGGTGTCGCCGCCGGCCACGGCCACGATCGGCTGATAGGCCAGTTCCAGTTGACCTTCGACCAGCCGCAGTTGTTCCTGCTGTTCGGCCTGGCTGGGCGCCAGATAGGTCTGCACGCCGTCGCTGCGCAGGCGTGCCTGCAGCGCGGTGCGTTCGACCGCTTCCAGCGCGCTGCCGGTGTCGTCGAAGCCCAGGCCCAGCGGTGCGACGCCGATGGCGCAGCGCACATGCACGGATTCTTCTTCGCGCACCGGGAAGGCGTTGGCGGACAGCCGCTGGCGGATCTCCAGCGCCTGCTGTTCCAGGCTGGCTTCGGGCATGTCGACGGCCAGCAGCAGGAAGCTGTTGTCGTTCAGGCGCGCCAGCGGGTAGGGCTGGGCGGCGCTGGCCAGGCGGTGCCCGGCCTGGGTCATCAGGCGCTCGTAGGCGGCATAGCCGTAACGCTCGCGCAGGCCGAGCGCGCTGGCGATCTCGATGAAGAACAGGCCGCCGGACTGCTTGCGCTCCAGCGCGTCGGCGAGCAGGTCCATCACGTGGCCGCGGGTGGGCAGGCCGGTTTCCGGATTGCTGCGCACGCTGACCTGTTCGCCGGCTTGCTGCAGCGCCTGTTGGCGTGCGCGGCGGATGCGGTTGGACACCGCAGCGATCAGGTGGCGCGGGCGGATCGGCTTGGTGAGGAAGTCGTCGGCGCCGCTGTCGAGCACTTCGAACTGGCGCTCCGGGTCCGGGTCGCCGGTCAGGAACACGATCGGCAGCAACTGCTGACCGGGCTGCTGGCGGATCAGCGTGGTCAGGCGGATGCCGTCCAGCTCGGGCATGTGCAGATCCATCAGGATCAGATCCGGGTGATAGTCCTGGATCGCCTGCGGCACGCTGGCGGCGGTCATCTCGACCTGCGCATGCATCCCGGCGCCGTGCAGCACGCTCTGCGCGAACAAGGCCTGCGAGCGGTCGTCTTCGACGATGAGGACGCGGTACGGCGCATCGGCGGCGACATTGTCCTCGCCATCGTGCGGCGCGGCGGGCGCTGCCGATGTGGGTGACGCCGTGGGCGCCGGTGCTGCGGCAACACGTGCGCTGCTGCTGGCCGCCACCGCGCGCGGCGTCGCCACGGCCGCGGCCGGGCTGGCCGCCGCTGCAGTGGCAGGCGCAGGAATGATCGCCGCGCTCACCGGCACAGCGGTGTCGGCCGGCGACGCAACCTCATCGGCCCAGCGACGCCAGTGGTCGGCCGGCGGGGTCTCGGCGCGAAGTGGACGATTACGCGTGGCGGTGTCGTCACGTGTGGTGGAAGAAACCGGATCTCGGGCGGCCATCGATACTCCCTACAGTCGCTGTGATTATGCGATGAACTTCACGGTAGCGGGGAGCTGCGTGCAGTCGGCGTGGCGGCAGGGCGTATCGGCGCAACCAGCCGACGCATGCCCCGCCACAGCAATCGCCAGACCCACCACACCACCAGCCCCGCCATCAGGCTGGAGCCCACCGCAAGACCCAGTGCCAGCCAGGGGTGCGCCAGTGCCAGTGCCAAGGCGGTGGTGGCGATGGTGTCTTCGGCCAGCGAGGCGATCCAGTTGCTGGCCGGTTCGGGCGAGGTGTTGAGCAATGCGCGGGTGCCGGCCTTGAGCGTGTGGCTGGTCAGCGCCACGCCGGCACCGGCCGCCAGGGCGCCCGCGCCCAGGTCGCCATCGGGCGAGAGCGTCGCCGCGGCCAGGAAGGCGCCGGCTGGCACGCGGGCCAGCGTCTGCAGCAGGTCCCAGCCCGAATCCACGCCCGGAATCTTGTCGGCGAAGAATTCGGCCACTGCCAGCGCGCCGGAGGTGCCCAGGACCCACCACGACTGCGCCGGATGCAGCGCCGGCGGCAAATCGATCCAGCCCAGCAGGCCGGCCAGGCCGACGCCGAACACGGTGAGATAGACCCGGATGCCGGCCAGCCAGGCCAGCAGGATGCCGATCACGAACAGATGCGCTTCGCTCATGGCGTGGTTCCCTGCAAACAATTGCAGAACTATCGCAGAACTTTGGAATAACCGCCGATCCAGCGCCAGCGCGACGATCGTCTGGGCTCTGGCACACTACGCCGCCCATGATTGCGCCGGCCCGTCCGGACCCGATGCCCATGAGACCAGCCGCACGCGTGCAGATCGTCCAACGTGCCTCCGGGCATGGCCGTTCCGGTGGCCGCTGGTGGTGGCTGCTGGTTGCCATCGTATGGCTGGCTTCGCTGGGCGGGATGTGGTGGATGGCCACGCGCACGGCTGCCCCGCGGCTGGTGAAGGCCGAGGCAGCGCTGCAGCAGGCGCAACGCAGCCAGGTCCAGCAACGTCGGCAGATCGAGCAGTTGCAGCAGCGCCAGGTCAATCTGGCGATGTCCGACAAGATCAGCCGCGCGGCCAACACCGAAGTGCAGGCCTCGCTGGCCGAGCGCGACGAGCAGATCGCCGCGCTGCGCGCCGATGTGGCCTTCTACGAGCGGCTGGTGGGCTCCACCGCACAGCGCAAGGGGCTCAACGCGCATTCGGTGCAATTCACCGCCGAAGCCGGCGGCACCTGGAACTACAGCGTGGTGCTGACCCAGAACCTCAACCGCGGCGCAATCAGCCAGGGCCAGCTGCGCTTTGCGGTGGAAGGCGTGCGCGCCGGCAAGCTGGTGACGGTGAGCTGGAACGAGTTGCACCAGAAGCCCGACGCCGCCGGGCAACCGTACTCGTTCCGGTATTTCCAGCAGCTGGACGGTAGCGTGATCCTGCCGAAGGATTTCACCCCGCAACGTGTCAAAATCTCCCTGAGCGGCGATGGGGCGCCGGTCAGTCAGACATTCGATTGGAAAGTCGCCGGCAATGGCGCGGGGGAATAGCTCATGTTCGGAAACAAGTCCAACCGTGGTGCGCAGACCGTGGTCGATACCTTGATCGGGCCGCAGGTGGTCATCCGCGGCGACCTGACGTTCAGCGGCGGGCTGTATGTGGAAGGCCGCATCCTGGGCAAGGTGATTGCCGAAGACGGCGCCAGCGCCACCCTGACGGTGGCCGAGCAGGGCAGCATCGAAGGCGAAGTGCGTGCGCCGGTGGTGATCATCAACGGCCAGCTGACCGGCGATGTGCATGCGGCCGAGCGGGTCGAACTGGCCGCCAATGCGCGCGTGCAGGGCAACGTGCACTACCAGGTGGTGGAAATGAGCGCGGGCGCCCAGCTTACCGGGCGGCTGATCCATGCCGCCACGGCCGGCGCAACCGCGGCGCTGCCGGCGCCGGAACCCAGCCGTGCCGAACCGGTCACGGCGTTGCAGGCCGAAACCGCCGACGCCTGAGCGCGGCATGCGCAGTGAATGCCGCGGCAGCCGATAAGGCGGCATGGCTTGAAGTGGGGCCCTCTGGCCCCCATGCTGGCGCCATGAGTACGCTCGTTTCGCTTCCTACTGCCGCCCCGGCGCCGGACTACCAGTCCATCGACCGGCCACTGAACTTTTCCGTGGCCGCTGCCGCCAAGGTGCGAGAGCTGATCCAGGAAGAAGGCAATGCCGACCTGGCATTGCGCGTGTACATCCAGGGCGGAGGGTGTTCCGGCTTCCAGTACGGCTTCGAGTTCGACGAGAACCGTGCCGAGGACGACCTGGCCGTGGCCACCGATGGCGTCACGCTGCTGGTGGATCCGCTGAGCCTGCAATACCTGATGGGCGCCGAGGTGGATTACACCGAAAGCCTGACCGGCGCGCAGTTCGTGATCCGCAATCCGAACGCAAAAACCACCTGCGGGTGCGGGAGCAGCTTCAGCGTCTGATTGCATCTGGGTAGATGCGGATTGTGCGACGCATCTGGGTGAACGCGGATTGCGGCGCGTAGCGCGTGCTTCTGCAGTGCATCTGCGTTGGTGACAGGGTGACTGCCGAACGTGAGATCGATCGCGGCTGAGTGGCGCGCTGGTCTCGCTCGATGTTGACCAGCTGGCGATGAGGTGGGCGCATTGCGGGTGGCGGGACTGGCTCGTATGCCTGGCTTACCTCGCGGTGCGCGCTGTGATGAGGAAGGCGCATCGCTTGCTTCGCCGCTGCAGCTCGTCGGGCGACTGCCGACCGCCATCACGATGAGGCTGCCAACGCGAGCAGCGCAGTGCGCGAATGGCGGCGACTGGTCAGGCAGGCGTGTGAGTGCTTCCACGCTGAGCAATTCTGCGGCAATCCTTCAGTAAGGTGACAGCGCTGCGCGCCACGTAGTGACACGTGAACAGCGATCCACGCGCCGCGTTGAAAGAGCCTGTACCGCGCGCGGCGTTGCAGCGATTTGCAGCGCGACGACAGGAATGCAGCGCGTTGCTGGCTGTCGATGGCCAGGCACGCATCTGATTGCTTGGGTTGCGCCCGCAAGGCCGGCGACCTGCACGCGCGCGTGACGCGCCACGACGCTTTCTGCGCTGCAGGTTTCGCGGCGCGCGCGCCAGCTTCGTGCGTGCGCGATGGTGCATGGATCCAGATGACCATACTGCGTGCGTGCCATGTGTCGATTCCAAGCCGTTGCGCAGTGACCACTCACGCTTCTTCCGCACCTCGATCGCACCGAGACCGATCTGGCGTTGGGTGATTGCTGCGCGTCTTCCGTCCTTCCCCAAGAGAGCATCACTTCATGTTGCAGATCAACTCCCGTTCGGCGTTTGGCCTGGCGGCCATGTTGGGCATCGCCAGCGCAGTGCTTGCACCCGGCGCGCAGGCCGCGCCCGCGCGCGGCACCTTGCTTACCAGCAATTTCCTGACCAGCTACACCCGTGATGCGATCGGCGCGATGCTGGCCTCCGAGCCGCAGGCCGAGCAGCCCAAATGCAATGTCCGTGTCGCCGAATTCACCTATGCAACCGTCGGTGTCGAAGGCGAACCTGCAACCGCATCTGGCGTGCTGCTGGTTCCGGATGGCGAGCGGTGCGTAGGGCCGTATCCGTTGCTAGGCTGGGGACGTCCGACCGAAACGGTTCGCACTGAGGAGCAGGCCAAGGACATCCGCGATGCCAAGGGCAACGACCCACTGGTCACGCGCTTGGCCAGCCAGGGGTATGTCGTGGTCAGCAGTGATTATCTGGGGCTCGGGAAGTCCAACTACGGTTATCACCCTTATTTGCACAGCGCGACCGAGGCGAGTGCGACCATTGATGCGATGCGTGCGGCGCGCAATGTGTTGCAGCGCTTGAACACGCCGCTGTCCGGCAAGGTGATGCTGTCGGGTTATTCGCAGGGCGGCCACACGGCGATGGCTACCCAGCGCGAGATAGAGACGCATCTGTCCAAGGAATTCCATCTGGTGGCCAGTGCGCCGATCTCCGGGCCTTACGCGCTGCAGCAGACATTTTTGGACAGCTGGAGCGGCAGCAATGCGGTAGGCGAAAGCAGCTTCGGCATCATTCTGGGCAGCTATGCCATCGTCGCGATGCAGCACACCTACAAGAACATCTATCTGGAGCCCGGACAGGTGTTTCAGGAGCCGTGGACTGCCAAAGTGGAGCCCTTGTTCCCGGGCAAGCAAAGCCTGACCGATCTGTTTCTCGGCGACACCTTGCCAGGCATCGATCAAATCAAGGCGTATTTCCAGCCTGGCTTCTACCGCGACTTTGCCAGCAACCCCGCCAACCCGTTCCGCCAGGATCTGGCGCGCAACGATCTGCTGGCGTGGGCGCCGCAAACCCCGACCTTGCTGTGCGGTTCGTCCAACGATGCCACCGTTCCGCTCAAGAACGCGCAGACCGCCATCGCCAGCTTCAAGCGGCGTGGCAGCAACAAGGTGGCGTTGGTGGATATCGGCACCGGCAACTCCAGCGACAACTCGGCCCTCGCCCATCTGTTGACGAACGAGCCGTGCATCGTGGCAGTGCGGCATCAGCTGTTGGACAAGCAGCGCTGACGCCGCGGTCGTTGCTCGACGCTGCCGAAGGGTTTGCAGGTGCGGGCGTCTCGAAGCCCGCACCTGCATGGCGCTTCACTGCAGCCATTGCAATGCACTGCCATGACCACTGGCTCACGTGCGTGTCCTGACAGGGCCGCACCCGCGCGCTGTCCAGTGATAGGGCCGCGTGCCACTTGGCGTGAACCGCATCCCACGCCAGTGGCCAGCGCGAGCGGCGTCCGCGTCTGAACACGCACCGCAGGCGCGCTCGGTCGAGTGCGTACGATGGTTGCAGGCGCTGCCGATTATCGGCAGGCTTGCGCCGATGTCAGAGTCCCTTTTTTCATCTTCCGGTTTTGCCTTCACCCACGCGCCGCTCGATCGCTGCGATATGTTGCGTGACGATCCCGACGCCCTGGCGCGTCTGTGGCCGCAGGGCCGTGTGCTGTTGATCGACGCTAAAGGCGCGGCGCTGGCCGATGCCGATGGCCAGCCGTTGTTGCTGGATGGCGCCGAACTGGGCGACGGGCCGGAGGCTGCGATCTTCCTGGGTCTGCGCGATGCGGTGGGCTGGTTTTGTGTGCCGGCCGACATTGTCGCGGTGCAGGCGCCGCAGCGGATCGATCTGCGCCAGGCCGCTGCCGACTGGCCTGCCGAGATCGCCACCGCCTTCGCCTATGCACGGGCGATGTTGCACTGGCAATCGCGCACGCGCTTTTGCGGCGTGTGCGGCGGTGCGATCGCGTTCCGGCGCGCCGGCTTCATCGCGCACTGCACGCAATGCCAGACCGAGCATTACCCACGCGTGGACCCGGCCATCATCGTGGCGGTCAGCGATGGCGCGCGTTTGCTGCTCGGCCGTCAGGCCAGTTGGGCGCCAGGACGTTATTCGGTGATTGCCGGGTTCGTCGAACCGGGCGAGTCGCTGGAGCAGACCGTAGTGCGCGAGGTGTACGAAGAAACCCGCGTGCATGTGCAGGACTGCCGCTACCTGGGCGCGCAGCCGTGGCCGTTCCCGGGGGCGCTGATGCTGGGGTTCACCGCGCGCGCCGCTGCGACCGAGGTGCCGCAGGTCACCGGTGAGCTGGAAGACGCGCGCTGGGTCAGCCATGCGCAGGTCAGCGCCGCGCTGGCCGGCGAGGGCGATATCGGGTTGCCGCCGCGCATTTCCATTGCGCGTGCGTTGATCGAGCACTGGCATCGTGCGCATGGCTGAGCCTGGCCGGCTTTTGCGGTGTTGCAGCGGCGCTCGCGTCCGCTCGGCTAGACTCGGCTGAGGAGGCCTGCCCATGTTCACCACCCTGGTTGCCGTCGTCGTCGCGCTCACGCTGGGCCATCTGGTACCGGCGCAGGTGGCCAGGCTGCGCAATTTCGCCTGGTTCGGCCAATGGCTGCGCCGGTTGGACAGTTACGCGGCCGGGCGCGGTGCGTGGCAAGGGCGCTATGGCGTACTGCTGGCCGTGCTACCGGCGCTGCTGGTGTTGCTGGTGCAGTGGCTGCTGGACGATGTCTGGCACGGTTTTCTGGGCTTGCTGTTCGGCGTGGCGGTGCTGGCCTGGACCTGGGGTCCGCGCGATCTGGATCGCGATGTGGAAGCGGTCATCGACGCCGACGAGCCGCGCACGCGGCGCGAAGCGATTTCGCACCTGCAGGCCGCCGGCGGCAGCGTGCACGAAGACGCGCCGTCGCTGGTGGAAGCGGTGGTGGTCAACGGCCTGCGACGTTGGTTTGCGGTGCTGTGGTGGTTTCTGCTGCTGGGGCCGTTCGGCGCGGTGCTGTATCGGCTCACTGCCCTGGCGGTGGAAAGCCCGCTGGCCGTGTTGCTGCCGCCCCGCAATCTGGCTGGCGCGCGCTGGCTGCTGGCGGTGCTGGAATGGCCGGTGGCGCAGTTGATGACGATGTCGATGGCGCTGGTGGGTAACTTCGACACCGTGTTCCGCGCCTGGCGGCAGGCGCATGGCAACCGCTGGTCGCTGGAACCGCATTTTCTCGGCGCCGTTGCACGTGCCAGCGTCAGCGCCGAGCTGCGCGATGAAGCGCACGACTACACCGATTCGGGCCTGGTGCCGGTCTGGCGCCGCCTGCCGGAAGTACGCGACGCGATGAGCCTGGTCTGGCGCGTGCTGCTGCTATGGTTGGTGGTGCTGGCGTTGTTGGTGATTGCGGGCTGGGTGCGGTAGCGCCGCGCGTGATGTCGGGCGAGAAGATGTGTAGCGCCGGGCCCTATGGAAACGTCGGCCCCTCGCGATTGTTCGCGGTCTAACCCGGCGCCAGCAAGGTAAACGGGTACCACGGCAGGTTTCTTGCGATCCAGTACGTCGGCAAGGCCCACAACCAGAACTTCGGTTCGGACATCACGGCCACCACCGGGGAGAACCAGCGCGCGCGCCAGCCGGCTTTCCAGGCGATCAGGCCGGGCAGGATGAACAGGCCGAGCACGGCGGCCGGATTCATCGCGAAGGCACCGGGCAGGTCGAAGTGCGCCAGCGCATACAGTGCGCGGGTCATGCCGCAGCCGGGGCAGTAGCAGCCGGTGACGGCCCGAAAGACGCAAGGCGGGAACGGGCTGTTGCTCGCATTCGGATCGAAGCGATACAGCAACGACACGCCAAGGGCGGCCACGCTGGTGGCCGCCCCCAGTCCAAGCCAATGGCGTGGACGCAGTTCCATTACTGCATGTGCTGCAACTGCTGCATGTAGTCCATGTAGCCCTGCATGCCGCCGGTGGCCACCATGCCGATGTTGATCAGCAGGCCGATCGCGGCCAGCACGCTGGTCACGATGCACCAGGTCTTGGCGGTGTTGGAGGCGCGGCGTGCGCCGTCGATGTCGCCCTGGTTGAGCAGGCCGTTGACCTTGCTGGAAAACACGATCGCCACGATGCCGGAGATCAGGGCCGGGCAGCACAGGCAAAAGCCCAGCACGGTGGAAACGATCGCCCAGATCAGGTGATTCGGCACCGGGCCGGGCGCGGCGCTGGACGAGGGATGGATCGGCGGTGGCATGGCACTCATGGTGAAGCTCCTTGGGTGGTAAACAACAGCGAACTGATGGGTGAGTGGGGTCGATTATCGGGCGCCATGCGCGGCGGTGATGCGCCCGTGTGCGCTGACGATGGCCGGATGGCCCTCATGCGAGGTTTGGCGCGAGCGGCGAGCGGCGAGCGGCGAGCGGCGAGCGGCGAGCGGCGTGTCGGTAGCGGCGAGTGGCGCTGCGCGGTGCCGGATATCTGCTCGCGCCAGCGGACCTGGCGCTCCACGCCTGCGCCGCGAGCGAACGCAGCGGCATGCCCATCGCTGCCGGCACAGCCAGCCGCTGCAATGCGCGACACCCGCCGATCAGGGCAGACGCCTCAGGCGCGATGATGTTGAGCACAACGACGTCCCCCGGTACGGCCGGCCGCGTCCGCCTGGCGGCTGCGACGGCAAAGCGTGCAATGGCGCACAGGCTACTCGCGGCGCGCCATGGACGCAAAGCCTGCATCCGCCGGGCTCAGGGCTGATCCTGCCGCAGCGTGCGCACTTGTTGTTCGAGCAGCGCGGCACTGGCCTGATCGCCGGCGACCGCTGCCCCTGCCACCACGTCGATCTGCGCGCGCATCCGCCGCGGCACCCGCATGCGGCCCAGGCGCGTGTCGCGCCGGCTCCACATGCTCGACCACATGCCGCGCAGCGCCATCGGAACGACCGGCACGTTGCGGCGCTGCAGAATCTTTTCCACGCCGGACTTGAAGGGTGCGATGTGGCCATCCTTGGTCAATGCGCCCTCGGGGAAGATGCACACCAGCTCGCCATCGGCCAATGCGGCATCGATGCGGTCGAAGGCCTGTTGCATCAATGCGGGGTCTTCGCGCGCGCCGGCGATCGGGATGGCCTTGGCGGTGCGGAAGATCCAGCGCATCACCGGGATGCGGAAGATCTTGTAGTACATGACAAAGCGCACCGGGCGCGGAATCACCGCCGACAGGATCAGCGCGTCCATGTAGCTGACATGGTTGCACACCAGCAGGGCGGCGCCCTCGTCGGGCACATGCGTGTCGATAGCGCGCGCGCGCAGGCGGTACAACACGCTCACCAGCACCCAGCTGAGAAAGCGCATCAGGAACTCGGGCACCAGGGTGAAGATCCACAGCGCCACCAGCGTGTTGGCGATTGCCAGTGCCAGGAACACTTGCGGAATGCTCAAGCCCGGCAGCGGAATCCGTACCCCGAACAGCACCACGTGCGGCAACTGCAGCGCGATGCCGATCACCGCCGCGGCCACGATGAACAACGCGTTCTGGATATTGAGCCCGGCGATCACGCGCGACAGCTCGGCCTTGGGTGTGCGGCTCTGGATCAGCGCAAACAACGGCACCACGAACAGGCCGGTGAACAGGCCGATGCCGACCAGATCGATGATCAGCCGCACACTGCCGGGCTGCTGCACGAACTGGCCGATCGACAGGCCGGTGACCGGCGCTGCGCCAGGCCGGGCGAAGTACAGGTCCAGCAGGAAGGCGCTGATGCCGAACGCGCCCAGCGGCACCAGGCCGATTTCCACGGTGCGGCCGGACAGCCGTTCGCACAGCAGCGAGCCTGCGCCGGTGCCGATCGAAAACAGCGCAAGCGCGAATACGTACAGATCCTGCTGTACGCCCAGGTTGAGTTGGGCATAGGTGGGCAACTGCGCGGTCAGCACGGTGCCGATGAACCAGAACCACGACACGCCCAGCACCGCGTTGCGCACCGCCAACGTGCGTCGGGTCAGGCGCATGATGGCGCGCGATTCGGGAATGGGGTTCCAGTTGATCTTCAGCTCGGGCGCGCCGGCATCCACGCGCGGTACCAGCCGCGCCACCAGGTTGCCGGTCACCGCAATCGCAATCACCGCGGTGGCGGCAGCCTCCGGCCCATGACTGCCGGCGATCTGGAAGATCAGCCCGCCGAAGATCATGCCGCACAGGATCGAAATCGAGGTGCCCATTTCGACCAGGCCGTTACCGCCGGTGAGCTCTTCCGGCTTCAGCACCGAGGGCAGGATCGAATATTTCACTGGCCCGAACAGCGTGGACTGCAGGCCGGTGCAGAACAGCGCAATCAGCAGGATCACCATGTTCTCGGTGATGAAGCCCACCGCGGCCAGCGACATGATCGCAATCTCCATCGTGGTGGTGATCACGATGAGCTTCTGCTTTTCCAGCTTCTCGGCGATCTGCCCGGCCAGCGCGGAGAACAGGAAGTACGGCAGGATGAACAGTGCCGGCGCCAGGTTCGTATACAGCGTGCGCTGGGCGGCATCGATGCCGAGATAGAACAGCAGGCCGATGATGGCCTGCCGATAGACGTTGTCGTTGAACGCGCCCAGCGCCTGGACAGCGAAGAACGGCAAGAAGCGGCGCTGCCTGAGCAGGGCGAACTGGCTGTGACCGGACATGCAGTTTCCTTTGCGAACGCGCGCAGCCTAGCAGGCTTCCATGGCGTGCTGGTGGATGGCGGTTGCGCTCAGCGGCTTCTCTGTGCCGGTGGCCTGCGTTGCGCGAGTTGGGCGCGCAGCAAGGCCACGAAGGCGCGTGCGGCCGGGCTGGGGTCGGGCCGCCACACCGCATAGGTCAGAAAGCGGTAGCGCTCCTTCAAGGCCACCGTGATCACGCCGCGCATGGCGCCGGCCATGGTCTGCGGGACGATGCCTACGCCCAGGTTGGCAGCGACCAGTTCGCGCACCAGATCGGCATGGGTGACTTCGTACTGCTGGCGCTGCCGCAGGCCGGACTGGGCGAAGGCGGCATCGATGATGCCGCGCACGCCGGCGCCGGGAACCAGCCCGGCCATCGGTTCGTCGTCCAGCTCGGCCAGCGCCACCCGCTTGCGCGCGGCAAGGCGGTGGCCGGGGGCCACGATCAAGGCCAGCGCCTCTTCATGCAGCAGCAGGCGCTGCGCCGGCACCGCAAGCTGCGGGCCGACACCGACCAGGGCGACATCCAGCCGGCCTTCGCCCAGATCGTGCAGCAACGCCTCGCTCATGGCAGTGCGCAGATGCACGTCCACCCGCGCATGCGCGCTGCGGAACTGATGCAGCAAGGCCGGTAGTTGCACGGTGGTGAGCGAGGAAATCTGCCCCAACGCCAACCGCCCGCGCACGGTGCCCAGGGCCTGCGCCATTTCCTCGTGCAGGCGCTCGGCAGCGCGCAGGGTCTGGCGGGCGTTGTGCAGGAACACCTCGCCGGCGGCGGTGGGCCGCACCCGGCGGGTGCCGCGTTCGAACAGGCGTGCACCGAAGGTCTCTTCGATCTTGGCGACCTGGTGGCTGAGCGCCGACTGCACGGTGTTGCAGCGGCGCGCAGCGGCGGTGAAACCGCCTTCTTCGGCCACGGCCACGGCAAATTCCAGTTGGCGCAAGGTCAGCATGCAATCTCGAAAAAAGATGGCGATGGTGAAAACAATACATTGGAAAGATGCGTGCCGGCTGCCCACACTGTGCGCATTCCTGACCAGACAGCCGCCATGCAGACCGAGCCCACCTCCCACCCGCCCTTGCCCCGTCGCCTGGTGCTGCTGATGGCCGCCGCCACCGGGTTGGCGGTGGCGAGCAATTACTACGCCCAGCCGCTACTGGAAACGCTGGCGCAGGCATTCGGCATCCAGGTGCGCAGTGCCGGTGCGGTGGTCACCGCGGCGCAGTTGGCGTACGCGGCGGGGTTGCTGTTGCTGGTGCCGCTGGGCGACCGGCTGGAGCGGCGCGGCCTGATCGTGGGCCTGTTCGTACTGAGCGCGCTTGGGCTGCTGGTGAGCGCCAGTTCGCACAGTTTTGCGATGTTGCTGGCCGGCACCATCGTGACCGGAGCCAGCTCGGTGGCGGCGCAGATCCTGGTGCCGTTCGCCGCCACGCTGGCTGCGCCCCACGAGCGTGGCCGGGTGATCGGCACGGTGATGAGCGGGTTGCTGCTGGGAATCTTGCTGGCGCGCACCGCGGCCGGCGTGCTCGCCGGTGTCGGCGGCTGGCATACGGTGTACTGGATCGCCTCGGTCGCGTTGCTGCTCACCGCCGGGCTGTTGTGGCGCGGGCTGCCGCGCCATCCCGGCAATGCGCAGCTGGCATACCCGCGGTTGGTGGGCTCGGTGCTGACGCTGCTGCGCGACGATGCGGTGCTGCGTTCGCGCGCGGTGCTGGGCGGGCTGATCTTTGCCGGCTTCAGCATGTTCTGGACCACGCTGGCGTTTTTGTTGTCCGGGCCGAGTTATGGCTACGGCACGGCGGTGATCGGCTTGTTCGGCCTGATCGGTGCGGCCGGTGCACTGGCCGCCAATCGCTCCGGGCACTGGTCCGATCACGGCCATGGCGACCGCGTGAGCTGGGGCGGGCTGGCGATGTTGCTGCTGTCGTGGGGCTTGCTGGCGTTTGCGCCGCAGTCGATCGTGCTGCTGATCGTCGGCGTGCTGCTGCTGGATATCGCGGTGCAGGGCGTGCATATCGCCAACCAGAGCGTGATCTATCAGCGCAACCCGGCGGCGCGCAATCGCATCACCTCGGCCTACATCACCTGCTATTTCATCGGCGGTGCAGTGGGCTCGACCCTGGGCACGGCGGCATATGCGCAGGCCGGCTGGATGGGTGTGGTGATCGGTGGCGCGGTGCTTGCTGCGGCGGCGCTGGGCTGGGTGGGGCTGAGCGTGGCGCGCAAGCAGTGGAAGTGAGCGCGGCCGGTGGGGCGAGGACGCAGCGAACGCATGAAAGTGGCGATTGCGCGGCATCGCCGTGTTCGACATCGCTTACCGCATCGAGGCTGCATGGGCCGCGGCGCCCACGCCTGTCGATCACTGGCGGCTAGAGCGTGTTGTGTACTTTGAGGTGAGTGCGAAGCGTCCTGTCAAAGTGCATCACACGCTCTAGGCCTTGGTCGTCGCCAGACGCGGCGCGTTCTCTGCCGGCGCCGTGGTCACCGCCAGTGCTGCAGCGCGCAGTTTGGGCAGCAGGCGCAGCGTCAATGCCAGTTGGTCGCGCACCAGGCGTTGCTTGGGCGGTAGTTGCACCGGATGGTGTTCCAGCGCTTCTGCGATGGCCAATTCTTCGCTTTCGTCGTGCGTCGGCAGCGGTTGGCGTTGGCCAAGTGCGCTGGCGATCTCGCTCAGTGCGCGCTGCAGATACTCACCAGCCTGCGCGATGGTGGCATCGTGTTCGCCCTCCAGCGCGGCGCGGTGCGCGCCCAGTGCCGACAGATAGCCGAGCAAGGTGTTGGACAGCGCCAGGAAGCGAAAGCCCGCATCCAGATTGCGCCGATAGCGGCCGGGTTCGCGCAGCATGTTGGATAACGCCACCGACAACGCGGCATCGGCGTTGTGCATGTCGCGGCGCGCAATGCGGTAGGGCAGGTCGTCGCGCTTGCCGCTGGCGTACTGCTCCAGCACCTGGGCCAGATAACGCGCGCAGCTGGCCAGCACCGTGGCCATTACCTGGTTCAGCCGGCGGCCCTGCCAGTCCGGCAGGATCAGGAACGAGGCGGCCGCAGCAATCGCGCAACCGATCAGGGTGTCGATCAGGCGCGGCCAGATCAGCACGAAACCATCGCCCAGCAGGTTGAAGCAGAACAGCGCCATCACCGTGATGCCGGCGGTGGCCAGCATGTAGCGATCGGTGCGGGTGATGAAGAACACCAGCGCGCCGGCCAGCGCCAGCAGCAGTTGCACCTCGGTGCCGGGGAACAGCTGCATCAGCGCCCAGGTGGCGACCAGGCCGATCAAGGTGCCGGCAATGCGCTGCACCAGCCGCAGGCGCGTGGCGCCGTAGTTGGGCCGGCACACGAATGCGGTGGTGAGCAGGATCCAGTACCCGTTGTCGGCATGGATGGATTGCATGATGGCGTAGCCCACCAGCAGCGCGATGGCCATGCGCAGGCCGTGGCGGAACAGCACCGAGCCGGGCGTGAGTTGCTGCACCAGCCGCGCGCCCATTTCGCGCAAGGTGTGCGGCGAGGAATCGCGCAGCCGGGTGTCGAGGTTGTCGCTGGTGGAATCGGATTGCGCCGCTTCCGACAACCTGCGTTCGATGCTCTGCAGGTTGGTCACCAGCAGTTCCAGCGCGCCGAGCAGGCGGGCCAGTGCGGGGTCGGCGCGCGCGTGCAGATAATCCAGCGATTGGCGCAGGTCTTCGGTGGCCAGGCGGCTGCTGTCGCCGTAATCGAACGGATGGCGCAGGCGAATCGCCTCGCCCAACGCCGCGCACGCCTTGCCTTGCAGGGCGAGCAGGCGCTGGCAGCGATACAGCACATCGCTGTGGAAGAACGCGTCGGTGAGCGCCTCGTAGGGATAGTGCGAGGAACTGGCGCGCTCATGGAAGTCCTGCGCCATGTAATACAGGCGGAAATACAGGCCCGATTGCACGCCCGGCCGCCCCGAGCGGCCGAAGCGGCTCATGATGGCGGTCTTGGCCGCATTGAGCGCGCCGACCACCTTGGCGTTCTGTTCGGCCAAGGCCAGCCGGCGTGCATGCAGGTCGCTCTGGCGCACCGGTTCGAACAGATCGGCCTTGAGCTTGAGGTAGCGGCCCAATTCGAAAAACAGCCGCGACAGCCGCTCGCGCACCGGGCGATTGGCGAACAGGATGGTCCACAGGATCGACAGCACGCCGTACCAGGTGGCGCCGATCAGCAGCAGCGCCGCGCCGTGCCAGGCGATCAGCGGATCGCGGCTGCCATGCTGGTCCATGCCGATCATGGCGTAGATCGACAAGGCCACCGTGGCCTGCGCGATCGAGGCATAGCGCTCGCCCAGCGCACCGAGCAGGGTCAACGAGAACGTGGCCAACGCCATGCCCAGCACGAACGGCAGCGGGTACGGAAACAGCACCACCACTGCGGCTGCGGCAGCGGCGAAACACAGCAGCGAGAGCAGCACCGATTTGATGCGGCCCAGCCAGTTGTCGTCGGTTTCGGCAATGGCGCTGGCAATGGCGCCCAGAAACAGCGCCGGCACCGCAGTGAGCTGTTGCCAGTGCCAGCACACGCCCATCGCCACCGCCAGCGCGATGAACACACGCAGGCCATAGCTGGCCTTTTCATGGGCCCACAAACGGCTGAGGCGGGTTTCGAAGGAGGGAGTGGCCACAGTCTCTACAAGGCAGGGAGCCCGGGCATTATTGCCGCAGCCATGCGCCATCGGGGTGGACGGCGGCTAGTTCTTTGTCAGTAGCCGGCATGTGCGCGGACTGGAGCGGAGTGCACGATTGCGCCGCAGCCCGCAGCCCGCAGCCCGCAGCCCGCAGCCCCGCTGCACGCGCCTGCGCGCAGCCATGCGAACTGCGCGTCCGCCCAGCTGCACGGCTGTCTATCGCGCCCAACCTGCGGCTGCGCGCTTGAACAGCGCCTTGTCGTCGAGTACCAGCGCGCTGTTGCTCTGTTCGGCCGATACGGTGGATGTCCGAACTTGCCCCCATCCGCCCTTCGGGCACCTTCCCCCGCCGGCGGGGGAAGGACGCGGCTCAGCCCTGCGCCTGCCGCTTGCGGGCGATGGCCCGGCAGCCGATGTCGCTGCGTCGTCGAGTACCAGCGCGCTGTTGCTCCGTTCGGCCGATACAGTGGATGTCCGAACTTGCCCCCATCCGCCCTTCGGGCACCTTCCCCCGCCGGCGGGGGAAGGACGCGGCTCAGCCCTGCGCCTGCCGCTCGCGGGCGATGGCCCGGCAGCCGATGTCGCTGCGTCGTCGAGTACCAGCGCGCCGTTGCTCTGTTCGGCCGATAACAGTGGATGTCCGAACTTGCCCCCATCCGCCCTTCGGGCACCTTCCCCCGCCGGCGGGGAAGGACGCGGCTTAGCCCTGCGCCTGCCGCTCGCGGGCGATGGCCCGCCAGCCGATGTCGCTGCGTCGTCGAGTACCAGCGCGCCGTTGCTCTGTTCGGCCGATATCAGTGGATGTCCGAACTTGCCCCCATCCGCCCTTCGGGCACCTTCCCCGACGGCGGGGGAAGGACGCGGCTCAGCCCTGCGCCTGCCGCTCGCGGGCGATGGCCCGCCAGCCGATGTCGCTGCGCTGGAAGGCGCTGCCCCAGTGGATCGGCTTGAGGCCGGCATAGGCGGTGCGCTGGGCGTCCTGCACGCTGTCGCCCAGGGCGGCGACGCACAGCACGCGGCCACCGGCGCTGACCACTTCGCCAGCGGCATTCAACGCGGTACCGGCATGGAAGACCTTGGCGCTGGCCGGCACCGCGTCCAGCCCGGTGATGACCTCACCGGTGACCGGGGTGTCCGGGTAAGGCCTGGCGGCGATGACCACGCCAAGAGACGGGCGCGGATCCCACTGCGCATGCGCGCCGTCGAGCTTGCCGTCGATGGCCGCCTCGAGCAGATCGACCAGATCCGACTGCAGGCGCAGCATCACCGGCTGGGTTTCCGGGTCGCCGAAGCGCACGTTGAATTCGATCACCTTCGGCGCGCCATGCGCGTCGATCATCAGCCCGGCATACAGAAAACCGGTGAACGGCACGCCATCGGCGATCATGCCCTGCACGGTCGGCTCGACCACCTCGCGCATGACCCGCGCATGCACCTCGGACGTGACCACCGGCGCAGGTGAGTAGGCGCCCATGCCGCCGGTATTGGGGCCGGTGTCGCCGTCGCCGACACGCTTGTGGTCCTGGCTGGTGGCCATCGGCAAGGCGTGTTTACCATCGACCATCGAGATGAAGCTGGCCTCTTCCCCATCGAGGAATTCCTCGATGACCACGCGTGCGCCGGCATCGCCGAACGCATTGCCAGAGAGCATGTCGCGCACCGCATCTTCGGCCTCGGCCAGGGTCAGTGCCACGATCACGCCCTTGCCGGCAGCCAGGCCGTCGGCCTTGACCACGATGGGCGCGCCTTTCTCGCGCACGTAGGCCAGCGCGGCGTCCACTTCGGTGTGCACGGCGTAATACGCGGTGGGAATGCCGTGGCGGGCGAGGAAATCCTTGGCGAAGGCCTTGCTGCCTTCCAGCTGCGCGGCCTTGGCGGTGGGGCCGAAGATGCGCAGGCCGGCGGCATGGAAGCGGTCGACCACGCCCAGCACCAGCGGCACTTCCGGGCCGACCACGGTGAGCGCGACGGCTTCGCGCTGCGCCAGGGCGAGCAGGCCATCCAGGTCGTCGACCTTGATCGCGACGTTGCGGCATTTGGCTTCGGTGGCGGTGCCGGCATTGCCCGGTGCCACCAGCACTTCGCTCACGCGCGCGGACTGCGCGATCTTCCAGGCCAGGGCATGTTCACGGCCGCCGGAGCCGATGACGAGGATTTTCAAGGCAGTTGCTCGCTAGTACGGGGAAAGGGGGCGCTATCTGCAGCCTTCGCGCTGCAGTGCGTTGGGAAACGGGTAGGTCCAGGTCTTGGTGTCGAGCGCGAAGACGTGCGTCTTGTCCAGGGCAACCCCGCAATCGCTGCCGTGCTCGTGGATGCGCAGCGGCCAGGTGCGCGCCTGCGGCGCGCTGTTGTCCACCTCCAGCGCGAAATCCACGTCGAAGGCGTCGGCAAGACATTGCGCCTGGGTCTGGTCCGGCTCGCGCGCGTAGTCGTCGCAGGCCAGTGCGCCGCTGTTGTCGATATGCGCCCGCAGCGAGCCGGCATTGACCAAGCCCTTGGGGCCGGGCACGACCAGATCCTGCGATTCCAGCATCAGGCCCTGGCCCATCCAGAAACTGTGCACGGCAAAGCCGTAGAAATCGCTGCCCAGGCGCAGGACGTCCACGCTGCCGGGCTGACCGCCGCTGCCGTAGCCGTCGGCGAGCCGTTCGACCACGACCTTGAACCCGTCGCCATCGCCGCGCAGCACGAAGAAATCGATCAGGCCCGGGTTGCCGTGGCCGGCATCGCTGAGGCTGTGGCAGACCGCCAGCAGTTGCTGTACCTGATCGCCCACCACCACCGGCTGTTCGGCACAGACTTCGCTGTCGGCCTTGAAGCCGTCGGCTTCGCCGCTCCACTGCGCGGCCAGGCCGGCCTTGGCGCCGTAGCGCGTGCGCAAGAACCCATCCAGCCGCTCGGTGCGGCTCAGACGGGGGCCATCGCTGGGCGCGGCAGGTGCCGCGGCACCCGGCGCCGCAGCGGGCGCAGGCGCTTGCTTGCACGCGCCCAACAGCACGACGGTCGCAAGACACGCGGCAAAACAACGCAAACGCTGCATCGACCTATCCCTGTGCCGGTGACATCAATGCCGGAAGTGGCGCACGCCGGTGAACACCATCGCGATGCCGTGTTCGTCGGCGGCGGCGATCACCTCGCCGTCGCGCATCGAACCGCCGGGCTGGATCACTGCCTTGATGCCGGCCGCAGCCGCAGCATCGATGCCGTCGCGGAACGGGAAGAACGCATCCGATGCCATCACCGAACCGGCCACGGTGAGCTTGGCTTCTTCGGCCTTGAGGGCAGCGATCTTGGCGCTGACCACGCGGCTCATCTGCCCGGCACCCACGCCAATGGTGCGGTTGTCCTTGGCATAGACGATCGCGTTGGATTTGACGTACTTGGCCACGCGCCAGGCAAACAGCAGGTCGCCCAGTTCCGCCTCGTGGGGCGCACGCTGGGTGACCACGCTCAACTCGCCCAGCGACATGCCGCGGTTGTCGGCCGATTGCATCAACAGGCCCGAGCCGATCCGCTTGGTGTCGTAGTTGTTGAGGCCATTGCCGTGCGGAATCTTGAGCACGCGCACGTTGGCCTTCTTGGTGGCGTATTCCAGCGCGCCGGCCTCGTAGTCGGGCGCGATCAGCACTTCGACGAACTGGCGATCGAGGATGGCTTTTGCCGTCGCTGCGTCAAGGGTCTTGTTGAACGCCAGGATGCCGCCGAACGCGCTGGTGGGGTCGGTGGCATAGGCCAGCTCATAGGCATCGCCGCAGCCCGCGCCCACCGCCACGCCGCAGGGGTTGGCGTGCTTGACGATCACACAGGCCGGCGCGTCGAACTGGCGCACGCATTCCCACGCCGCATCGGCATCGGCCAGGTTGTTGTAGCTCAGTTCCTTGCCCTGCAACTGCTGGAAGGTGGCCAGCGTGCCCGGCACCGGATACAGGTCGCGGTAGAACGCGCCGGACTGGTGCGGGTTCTCGCCGTAACGCAGGTCCATCACCTTGACGAAGTTGGAATTGATCTGCGCCGGGAACGGGCTGCGCGTGGGCACTGCCTCGGCGCTGTCGGCCACTGCCGAGAGATAGTTGCTGATCGCCGCGTCGTACTGCGCCACGCGATTGAACGCAGCCACCGACAGCGCAAAGCGCTTGGCCGCCGACAGCTGGCCGTCGTTGGCCTCCAGTTCGACCAGCAGGTCGGCGTACTGCGCCGGGTCGGTGGCCACGGCCACGCGCGCGAAATTCTTGGCCGCGCTGCGCAACATCGCCGGGCCGCCGATGTCGATGTTTTCCACCGCATCGGCCAGCGTGCAATCGGCTTTCACGGTGACCGACTCGAACGGATACAGGTTCAGCACCAGCAGGTCGATCGGCACGATGCCGTGCTCGGCCATCACCGCTTCGTCGACACCGGCGCGTCCGAGCAGGCCGCCGTGCACCAGCGGGTGCAGCGTCTTGACGCGGCCATCCATCATTTCCGGAAAACCGGTCAGCTCGGCGACGTCCTTCACCGGCAGGCCGGCTTCGCGGATCGCCTTGGCGGTGCCGCCGGTGGACAGCAGCTCGACGTTGCGCGCCACCAGCGCGCGGGCCAGGTCGATCAGGCCGGTCTTGTCGGAAACGGAGAGCAGGGCCCGGCGCACGGGCAGGAAATCAGAGGCCATCGGTGGGGGATGTCGTTGCGGAGCAGCCGATATTGTAGGCTGCGCCAGCGCTCGAATGGACTCAACACTCCGTATGGCCTCGATCTATGCATTGAAGGGACGCTTCCAGGCGCTGCTGCGACCGATGGTGGGCGCGCTGTATCGCGGTGGCATTACCGCCAATCAGGTCACGCTGATCGCAGCGGCGGTGTCGCTCATGGTGGTGGCGGTGGTGTTGCGCGGCGGCCCCAGCCGGCCGCTGCTGTATCTGCTGCTGCCGGTGTGGATGCTGGTGCGCATGGCGCTCAACGCGGTGGACGGCATGCTGGCGCGCGAGTTCGGCCAGCAATCGCGGCTGGGCGCCTACCTCAACGAACTGTGCGATGTGGTGGCCGATGCGGCGTTGTACTTGAGCCTGCTTGGCGTGCCCGGTGTGAGCGCACCCTGGCTATGGATCTTCGCGCTGCTGGCCGCGCTGACCGAATACGCCGGCGTGCTCGGCCTGATGGTCGGCGCCAGCCGCCGTTACGACGGGCCGATGGGCAAGAGCGACCGCGCCTTGGTGATCGGCGTGCTGGGCGTGGGCCTGGCCTGCGGGTTGCTCGGTGCGCGCGGCGTCACCTGGGTCGCCATCGCCTTGAGTCTGGCCTGCATGGCCACGGTGTGGCGGCGGGTGCGCGCCGGCCTGGCCGAGGCGCCCGCAGGCACCTAGCGATACATCGCCGCAGCAACGCCGCTGGCCGCGCTGCTGTGCGGTGATCTCTGCGATTCAACCTTTCGACTTTCAGGATGCTTCGATGCGCACAGTGCTAGAGCGCGAGTTCGTCAGTTTCGATGGTGTGCCGCTGTTCTACCGGCACTGGCCGTTGCACGATGCCGTTGCGACCGGCACGCCCAGGGCGGTGGTGCTGCTGCATCGTGGCCATGAGCACTCCGGCCGTGTGATGCATCTTGCCGAAGAACTCGACATGCCCGATGCGCAGTTCTTTGCCTGGGATGCACGCGGCAACGGTCGCTCGCCCGGCGTGCGTGGCGATGCGCCGGGCTTCGAGGCGCTGGTGCGCGATCTGGACAGCTTCATCGCGCATCTTCGCGCCACCCACGGCATCGCCGTGCAGGACATCGTGGTGATTGCGCAGAGTGTGGGCGCGGTGGTGGCTGCCACCTGGGTACACAATTACGCCCCGCCGCTGCGCGCGCTGGTGCTGGCATCGCCGGCGTTCAAGGTGAAGTTGCATGTGCCGTTCGCACGCGCCGGGTTGGCGTTGCTGCATGCGCTGCGCGGTAACTTCTTCGTCAACAGCTACGTCAAGCCGCAATGGCTAACGCATGATCCGGCGCGCGTGGAAAGCTATCGCACCGATCCGTTGATCACCCGCCCGATTTCGGTGCGCGTATTGCTCGGTCTGTACGCGGCCGCCGATCGCGTGGTGGACGATGCACAGGCCATCACCGTGCCGACCCAGTTGCTGGTCTCCGGCGCGGATGTTGTGGTGCATCGCGGCCCGCAGGATCGCTTCTACGAAAACCTGCGCTCGCCGATCAAGCAGCGCCACTGGCTACCGGGGTTTTTCCACGACACCCTAGGCGAACGCGATCGCGCGATTGCCATCGCGCACATTCGCCAGTTCGTCCAAGCGCGGTTTGCGCAACCGCCGGTGCGCGCCGCGCTGCGCAATGCCCACCGTGCCGGCCCCAGTTTCGAAGAGGCCGAACGGCTGGCCTGGCCACCGCAGCGCAACAGCCTGCAGGACCTGCGCTGGCGGGGCGTGCGTGCCGGCCTGCGCCTGGGTGGCAAGCTCTCCGAGGGCATCGCGCTTGGTCTGCAGACCGGTTTCGATTCCGGCAGCACATTGGACTACATCTACCGCAATCAGGCGCATGGTCGCGGGCCGCTGGGCCGCATGATCGACCGCACGTATCTCAACGCGATCGGTTGGCGCGGCATCCGCATCCGCGGCAGCCATCTGGGCGAATTGCTACGCGAGGCAGCGGCGCGCTTGCGTGGCGCCGGCAAGCCGGTACGCGTCCTGGACATCGCTGCCGGACACGGCCGCTATGTGCTCCAGGCGCTGGGCAGCGGCGCACAGCGTGCCGATGCAATCGTGCTGCGCGACTTCAGCCCGCCCAACGTGACCCAGGGCACTGCGCTGATCCAGGCGCTGGGCGCTGGCGACATCGCCCGTTTCGAACAAGGCGATGCGTTCGACCCGGCAGCATTGGCGTCCGTGCAACCGGCTCCGACGCTGGCGGTGGTCTCGGGCCTGTACGAATTGTTTGCCGATAACGACCAGGTCGCGCGCTCGCTGGCCGGCCTGGCCGCGGCGGTGCAGCCGGGCGGTTATCTGCTTTACACCGGTCAGCCCTGGCATCCGCAGCTGGAATTCATTGCGCGCGCGCTGACCAGCCACCGCGATGGCGTGGCCTGGGTGATGCGCCGGCGGAGCCAGCAGGAGATGGATGGCCTGGTGGAAGCGGCGGGCTTTCGCAAGGTGGCGCAACGCATCGATGCGTTTGGCATCTTCACCGTGTCGATGGCGCAGCGGGTCGACGCATGAGCCGCGCTGCGCGGCCAGTCGGTCGTGCCGCGATGTGGCTGGCGTTGCTGGGGCCGTTTTTCTTCCTCAGTTACGGCCTGGCCAACACGCTGGCCGGGCGGGCGACGCAGGTGCCGTCGGTGGTATTCGGCTGGGAACACGGCATGCCGTTCTGGCCGTGGACCATCGTGCCGTACTGGTCGATCGATGCGTGCTACGCGGTCTCGTTTTTTGTCTGCCGCAATCGCCGCGAGCTGGACACCCATGCACTGCGCTTGCTCAGCGCACAGCTGATCTGCGTGGCGTGTTTTTTGCTGTGGCCGCTGCGCTATAGCTTCGTGCGGCCCGAGACCGGGGGCGTGTTCGGCTGGCTGTTCGCGGTGCTGCTGGGTTTTGACAAACCCTTCAATCAGGCGCCATCGCTGCACATCGTGCTGTTGGTTGTGCTGTGGGTGCGCTATGCGCAGCATCTTTGCGGGGTGTGGCGCTGGCTGCTGCATGCCTGGTTCGCATTGATCGGTGTGTCGGTGCTGACCACGTATCAGCATCACTTTCTGGATATTCCCACCGGGCTCGCGGTGGGCTGGCTATGCGTGTGGATGTGGCCGGAGCGTATCGCTGCACCGTTCGCGCGGGCACGGTTTGCACGCGACCTGCGTCGTTGGCGCTTGGCCGTGATGTATCTGGCCGGCGCGCTGGTCAGCGCTGCGCTGGCGCTATGGAGCGGAGGTGCAGGACTGTGGTTGCTGTGGATCGCCCTGGCTTTGCTGCTGGTTGCGTTGAATTACGCGCTGCTCGGGCCGGGCGGATTCCAGAAGCGCAGCGATGGGCGCCTGAGTCTTGCCGCGCGCTGGTTGTATGCGCCGTATCTGATGGCAGCATGGTGCAACTCGCGCCTCTGGACGCGGCGCGCCCCGTCGCCGCGCGCGGTATGCGATGGCGTGTGGCTGGGGCGGATTCCGCTGCCCGGCCAGCGCGACGAGCGTGCTGCGGTGGTGGACGTGTCTGCAGAGCTCTCGTTGTACGCCGCGCAGGCGCAGGACCGTGTGGTGCCGATGCTCGATCTGGTCGCACCGTCGCCAGCGCAACTACGCGAGGCGGCGCAGGCGATCGCGCAGGCGCGTGCGCACGGCCCGGTGCTGGTGTGTTGCGCATTGGGCTATTCGCGCAGTGCTGCCAGCATGGCCACCTGGCTGGTGCGCAGCGGCCGCGCCCGGGACGTGGATGCGGCCATCGCACAGTTACGCGCCGTGCGGCCGTCGATCATGCTTGGGCACGCGCATCGCGCGGCGATCGTGGCGGCATGCGACGGTCATGACGGTGGCGACGACATCCCCGAACGGAGAGCGCAATGAATACCTCCCCGCTGACCTTGCCGGCCATGCGCGCAGTGCTGCGGCAAGGTGCAGCACTGGACCGCTTCTCACTCCTGCTGCTGGCAGCGGCCATTGGCTTGCTCGGCGTAGCCGAGGCGCCGCCGTTGATGCAGTTGGGCTATGCCATCAGCGTGCTTGCGGGCGTGGTGCAGCGCTATTGGGCGTTTCGCGTGGGCCTGGATGCCGACCTGCTGGCGGCCTCCATCGCGCATCTCGAACGCTGCGGCGGCACCGAGCAAGAGGCCGCGCACCAACTCGATGCGGCAATGCATGCCATTGGCCTGGTGGCGAAGCTGCCGCCCGCACGCGACTGGGCATCGCGCTGCGCCGGCATGCGCCGCCTGCTGCGTTGGCAGCTGGCAAGCGTGGTGGTGCAACTGCTGTTGGTGGCTGCTGCGCTCGCTCTCGGGATCTTCAGATGAGCAACGCACCCGATTCCGCTCAGCGCGAACCGCAACACGCCACGCCAGCGCAGCGGGCGCTGTGGCAGCGGCTGCAGGGCTACCGCTTTGGCCAGGACGACGCGGCGTTTGCGGCCTTCGTTCGGCGCGTGGCCAAGCAGGCACAGTGCAGCACCGCGCAAGCGCAGGCGTTGGTGGAGGAGTACCGACGGTTCTGTTTTCTTGCCTGCACCGACACCCACGAGGTCACCCCCAGCCCGTTGGTCGACTAAGTCTGGCATACGCATCTGACCGACACCCGCGAGTACTGGCAGCAGTTCTGCCCGCACGTGCTGCAGACCACCCTGCATCATCAACCCGGACGCGGCGATGCCGGCGAACAGGCGCGGTTCCAGGCGCAGTACCGCCAGACGCTGGAGCGTTACCGCACGCAGTTCGGCGAGCCGCCGGCGCAATGGTGGCCTGCGGCGCGACCGCAGCAATCGACGCTGGATCCGCTGCACGAGGACACTGCCGAACAGACCTTGCAGGCCTTGCGTGGAGCGCCGCAGTTGTCTGGGCCGCAGCGCGGTGTGCCGTATGCCGTCTTCGCGTGGGCGATCATCGTGGTGGTGGTGGGCATGGCCTGTCGCGCGGCCAATGGCGGGGGCTGTCGCCGCTGTACTGGCGCGGTGTCTATTTCCTGCCGCTGTTCATCGCGCTGATCGGTCTGGCCTGGTCGATGGCGGCATGGTTGCGACGGGTGCTGCGACGCGGTCGCACCGCAGCAGCACTGGATGCCAGCGAGCTTGCGTATCTGGCCGGCGGTGCCGATCGCGTGGCCGACCTGTGGTTCACCGAGTTACTGGTGCGCAATGCGGTGTATCTGGAGCGCGACGCAACCGAACCGGCACGCCACTGGGTGCGCTGCCACCGGCAGATTGCGGTTCCGCCTGCGCTGGAGCCGGCACTGGAAGCGGTGCGCACCACCGAAGACCCGGTGTGGGCCTTGCGCGCGTTGCGCGCGCTGGCCGCACCGCTGGAGCAGCGCTTGATCGACAAGGGCCTGTGGCTGAGCCAGGCGCAGGCACGCGCGGTGCGTCTGGCATGTACCGTGCCGGTGGCGCTGGTATGGGGGCTTGGCCTGTGCAAGCTGGTCATCGGCGTGCAGGGCAACCATCCGGTGGGCTATCTGCTGTGTCTGATGGTGCTGACCACATTGCTGGTGCTGGGCTTTGCGCTGGTGCGCGTGCGGCGCACGCTCGGCGGCGAGGCCCGCCTTGCGACACTGCGTCACACGCGGCGACGCGATGCGGCGCGCACCGGCGGTGATCCAGGCGAGGCAGTGGCGCTGTACGGCACCGCGGCACTGATCGGGACCGCTTGGGCCGACTACCACAGCCTGCGTGCGCCGCATGGCCACGCCGGTGGCAGTGGCAGCAGCTGCGGCGGGGGCGGCGGCGACAGCGGCGGCGATGGTGATAGCAGCGATGGTGGCGGTGGCTGTGGCGGCTGTGGCGGCTGCGGTGGAGGAGGCGACTGATGCAACACGGACAGCAACAGCGGCAGCTGCAATGGGCGCGCGTGCTGCGCGGGCGTGGCGCCACGCCCAATGGCGTGTCGTGGGTAAGCATCGCGTTTGCGGCGCTGGCCGGGCTGATGTTCTACATCGGATTGAGCGCGCCTGCGCGAGAAGGAGCCATGCCACTGCTGCTGGCGGTGCTCGGGCTGCAGGGGCGGCTGTGGTGCAACCGCATGGATGGCGTGCTGGCGCGCCAGGCGCGCATGGTCTCGCGCGCCGGTGAGGTCTACAACGATGCGCCTGATCGGTTGTCCGATGTGCTGGTCTGCGTGGGCCTGGGCTATGGACTGCAGGCCGGCCTGCCGTGGGCTGCGCAGCTGGGGTGGGCGGCGGCGCTGTGCTGCGTGGCCACCGCATATGTGCGCATGCTGGGCCTGGCCTGCGGCATGCCAGAGCCGCGACAGGGGCCGATGAGCCGCGTGCAACGCATGCAGTGGTTGTCGCTGGCAGGCGCGCTGGCCTTGCCGCTGCAATGGATGGGCCAGCCGCGTCTTGCGGCCTGGCTGCTGATCGGCGCACTGGCGGTGTTGATCGCTGGTGCCTTGCTGACGGTGGCGGTACGACTGCGCACGATCGTGCGCACCCTGGAGCAGAAATGATTGCCCGTTTCATCGCGCGCGGCTGCAGCGGCGCCATTCGTACCTTGACCGGCGCGCGTGCGCTGTGGCGCGGTTGCGCGCCCTCCAACGAACGCCGCGTGTATTACGGCAACCACGCAAGCCACGGCGATTTCGTGCTGATCTGGTCATCGCTGCCGGCCGGCCTGCGGCATGAAGTGCGCCCGGTGGCGGCGGCCGACTACTGGCAGCGCACCGCCCTGCGGCGCTATCTGATCCATGCGGTCTTCAACGGCGTATTGATCGAGCGCGACCCGGCGCAGCGCACGCGCGACCCGATCCAGTGCCTGTGCGATGCGGTGGACGCCGGCGATTCGTTGATCCTGTTTCCCGAAGGCACGCGCAACCCGGACGATGGCGTGCTGCCGTTCAAGAGCGGGCTGTATCACCTGGCACGGCAACGCCCGGAACTGGAGTTCGTGCCGGTGTGGATCGACAACCTCAAGCGCGTGATGCCCAAGGGCAAGTGGTTGCCGTTGCCGCTGCTGTGCACCACCACCTTTGGCGCGCCATTGCGCCTGGACGCGGACGAAACCAAGGATGTATTTCTGACGCGTGCACGTGCGGCGTTGCTGGCGTTGTCGCCGGATCACTTGGAGGCGCGCGCATGAGCCTGTCTGCGTACAGCGGCCAGCTGCAGCAGTCTTCAATGCATCAGCAGACGCTGTGGCTGTTCAGCGGTATCGCGCTGGTGCTCATCATCGCCACGCTGATTTCCGAAACCCTGCGTTGGCGCGCACGCGAACGCCCCAGCGCAGTGCTGGACAACCTGGTCGCCCGCATTCGCGCGTGGTGGGTGATGGCCGCGGTGGTCGGCCTTGCGTTCGTGTTTGGCCGCGCCGGCGTCATCGGCTTGTTCGCGTTGGTGTCGTTGTTTGCGCTGCGCGAGTTCATCACCTTGACCCCGACCCGGCGCGGCGATTACTACGCGTTACTGGCCGCGTTCTACGTCGTGTTACCGTGGCAATACGGCCTGGTGTGGACCGGCTGGTACGGCCTGTACACCTTGCTGATTCCGGTCTACGCGCTCCTGGTATTGCCGATCCTGGCCACCATCGGCGGCGACACCACGCGTTATCTGGAACGCACCGCCAAAGTGCAGTGGGGCCTGATGATCTGCGTGTTCTGCATTTCGCATGTGCCGGCGCTGTTGAACCTGGACATTCCCGGCTATGCGGGGCGCAATCTGCTGTTGATCGCCTTCCTGGTGATCGTGGTGCAGTCCTCGGACGTACTGCAGTACGTGTGGGGCAAACTGGCCGGCCGCCATCTGATCGCGCCGAAATTGTCGCCGTCCAAAACGGTGGAAGGATTCATCGGCGGCGTGGTGTCGGCCAGCCTGCTCGGGATGGCGCTGTGGTGGATCACCCCGTTCGCGCCGTGGCATGCCTTCGGCCTGGCATTGGTGGCCAACCTGATGGGATTTTTCGGCGGGCTGGTGATGTCGGCGATCAAGCGCGATCGCGGCATCAAGGACTGGGGCCATATGATCGAAGGCCACGGCGGTGTGCTCGACCGCCTGGATTCGGTGTGCTTCGCCGCGCCGGTCTTCTTCCACCTGATTCGCTATGGCTGGGCGTGACCGCTTGTCATGAAATCGCAACACGTGCATCGCGTGCCGTTGGCGATCTGCAGCACCGGATCCCCAGCGCGCGTCGGTCAACCGCCGCGTCTGGCCAACCGGAAGGCTGACCCGCACGACACCACGCTGTGATCGGGAGCCCGTGCGCGCCACGTCTGGCAGAACCACGCCGTGACGATTGCCGATTCCCGGCTTACGTCAGCCCGTACTCTTTGAGCTTCTTGCGCAAGGTTGCCCGGTGAATGCCCAGCATCGCCGCAGCGCGGCTCTGATTGCCTTCGCAGTGGTTGAGCACTTCGACGAACAACGGGATCTCCATCTCGCGCAGCACGATTTCGTAAACGTCGTCCGCGTCGCTGCCGTCCAGGTCGCGCAGATAACGGCGAACGGACTGGGCCACGTGTTCGCGCAGGGGCGACTTCGGGGCGCCACGACTGGTGTCAGGACGAGAGGGGGCTGCGTTCAAAGGAGATTCCCAGTGTCACGAAGCCGGGACGCGTGGCCGGCGAGGGGGAGTGAGTCTAGCGCGTGACCTCATCGCTCGCCACGCCCACGTGGCGGTCGCGCCCGTTCACCGGAAGTCGAAACTGAAGGCAGCGGTGCTCGCGGCCGGTTCGCGCACCCGAAACGCGACCTGCACCGCCTGACCCGGCGCTAGCGTGTCCTGCGCAGCCGGCGACTGTCCCAGATAGTCCTGCGGCGACAAGATGCGGGTGCCGATCACCCGGCCGTCGGCATCGGACAGCGACAGCTGCAGCCACGGCCAAGCCTGTGCCCAGCGCGCGTCGTTGCGGAAGCTGGCCTGGATCTGCAGCACCCCGGCCACGCCGGGCAGCGGGCGCACGTCGCGGTTGAGCAGGGTCAGCGCCTCCGGCTCGCGCCAGGCCGGCACGCTGCAGCGCGCCAGCGTGCAGGCCGCGCTGATCAGCGGCCGCCAGCGCGGGCTGGTGGCCAGGTGCGCGCGGTCGGCGATGACGATCTGCAACCCGAGCACGCCGACCAGCCCGACCAACAGCGCCCACTGGCGCCCGCTGGCGCGTAGCTGCGGCCGGGTGACGCCACGCCGCGCGAAGGCGGGCGCGGGCAAGGCGGGAGCGGGCAGGGGCTGCAACTGCGCAGGGGAGGGGCGGGACTGCGCGATGCCGGCATCGCACTGCGCGTCCTCGCCTGCCAATGCGCTGGCTGCGCTGAACTCGGTGGTTGCCGGGTCCGGATGGCTGGAGGGGCGGCCCGGGTGCGACTGGCCGTCGGGTGTGCTCGCCGTCCGCTCGCTGCCGATGGTATCGGCCTGCGTTGCGGCTGCCGCCGTTGCAACAGGTGCTGCAGATACTGCAGACGCTGCTGCCGCTGCGGTTGGAACCTGCCGCGCGGTCGTTTCCGTCAGCGCCTTCGACGTGCCCGGCGCATTCCGGGACGGCAGCTCTGCATCCGCCGACGCACGTGGCGCACGTTGCTGCGCTGAATTCAGCGGGACAGGTGCAGTCCGCGCGGTTGGGTCTTGGAGGGCGTCATCGGTCGCGGCATCGATCGGGGCCAGCCCGTCATCGCTGGCGTGGGCGTCGCTGGCGGCCGACGCCGGGCGAGGTGGATCGCCCAGCGCATCAGAGACGCGTCCGGCCGCGAGTGCGGTCGCCGAAGCGGACGGCATCGTGGTGCCGGGCGCGGGCAGTCGCGCCTCGCCGGACACTGGCGCCTGGACACCATCGTGTCCGGGCGTGCCCGTCGCGCGATGCGGCGACGCAGCCACCGCGGCGGCAGGCGATGGCACGCGCGGCGCCTGCTGCGCGTCCACCGGCGGCGGTGTTGCCGGCGGCAACGCAGAGCCTGGGGCCGGTATGGCCTGCTCCGGCGGCTCCACAGCCGGAACCAGCGGGGTGGGCACCAGCGGCGGAGCGGCCGGCGTCGCACGCAGGAACGTGGCCAGGGGGCGGCGCGGTGGCGGAGTCTCGGACATCGGCAGGCGTGCAGCGGGAAGACCCTTATTCAACCACGCGCACGTCCAACGGCGAACCTGTGCCGGCGGCGATGCGATCAACCCGCAGCGCGCATGCCTGCAGGTTCTCGCACCCGACCCAAGTGGTCATGGCGCCGTCTGCGTCGATGCCGACGCAACGCGCGCAGCGCATGCCGTCTCCGAAAACGGCCGCCGCGACAGCAACGCAAGCCGGCGATACGCCCGGGCGCATCCAGGATCAGGAGGCTACAGCTAGCGGAACATCGCCTTGAGATCTCGGTGCCGGGTGCGTCAACTCGCCGATTCCCGATTCCCGATTCCCGATTCACCGCCTGCGCCGCGTCTTCCCTTCAGCCAGCAACAGATCCAGCAGGCCGGCGCGCTGGCGCGGCGTCAGGGTGTCGAAGCGCGTCAGCAGCACGCGTTGCTGGTCATCCAGGCGGCGGTACTGCGCCGGTTCTTCGGCGATGGCCGACACCGGCGGGCCGAACACGCGGTCGCCGCGGCCGGTGGCCAGGTATTCGAACGCCATCCCGCTGCGCTTGGCCAGGCCGATCAGGTTTTCCACCGACGGTGCGGTGCCTTCGGCCATCTCCCATTGCGCCACCGCGCTGCGGGTGACGCCCAGCTCGCCGGCAAGGGCTTCCTGGGTCAGCTTGGTGAGGCTGCGGGCTTCGCGTACTCGTTCGTACAGCTTGCTCACACGGCACCGTTGGAGGGCAGGCAGGGGCGGGAGATATAGCCCTAGCAGCGCCTCGAGATAGTTCGTATAACTTTCATATAGCCATATGTTTGCGATACTGTCGGCGAATCGGTGATGGTCACATCACAGCGAACTCAAGGAGGATGTTCATGGTCGAGCCTGCCGGCCGGAAACCCGACCCACAGCGGCGCACTCCGCACCCGTCCGCCGCGCCCGCAGATGCGCCGTGGCCTGCCCATTCGCCAGTGGACCCTGCGGTCAGACGGTTTCGTGGCGCGGCCCGGTATGCGATCTGGCGGCGTGGCGCCGAGTGGACTGCCGTGGCCGATGGTCCGCAGTGGTCAGCAGCGCTGGCACCGCGGATCTGGGCGCTACGTCAGCGGCAATGGCCGGTGCTGGCGGTGAGCGCGCCGATGCTTGTGGTTGCCGGCGCAGTGGCGCTTGCAGGTGTGCAGGGGTGGTCGCCCGTGGCCTGGACGGCGCTGCTGGTGGCTGAGGTGCTGCTGCGGGTCTGGGTGGCCCGGCAGGCCGGGCCGTGGCGCACGGCGGCGCTGCAACGCACCGGCTGGCAACTGGTGACCCGGTTGCGGGCGATCAGCGTGGCCGATGCAGTGACTACCGCGCAGATCCGCGCCGGCCGGCCACAGCGCTAGCCGGCGTGGATGACGTGCTGGATCAGCCGCGGCGCACGCCGTCGATCCGCATCCAGTCTTCGTCGCGTTCGCAGCGCAACTGTTCGAACCAGGGGGCGTAGCGTTTCAGCAAGTCGTCTTCCTGGCCGTGCAGGATGCCCGACAGCGCAATCCGTCCGCCCGGTGCCACGCGCGCGGCCAGGGTGTCGGCCAGGGCGTCCAGTGCCGAGGCCAGGATGTTGGCCACCACCACCTGGTAGGTCTGCACCGGTTCGTCCTGCGGCATGTAGACCGCCAGCTGGGCGTCCACGCCGTTGCGTTGCGCATTGTCGGCGGTCGCCAGCAGTGCCTGCGGGTCGTTGTCCACGCCGACCGCGTGGGTGGCGCCCAGCTTCAGCGCGGCGACTGCCAGGATGCCCGAGCCACATCCGAAATCGAGCACGCTGCGGCCCTGCAGCCCGCCGTTGCCCGCCAGGCTGTCCAGCCAGCGCAGGCACAGCGCGGTGGTTTGATGGGTGCCCGAGCCGAATGCCAGGCCCGGGTCCAGCCGCACCACGGCGGCTTCCGGGGTGTCCGCGGCTTCGGGCAGCGCGTGATTCCACGGCACGATAAAGGTGCGTTCGCCAAACTGCATCGGCTTGAACAGGTCCATCCAGGCACGTTCCCAGTCGCTGTCTTCGACCATACGAAACGCCACCTGGCTCCAGTCCAGGCCCGGATCGAAGGCTTCCAGCGCCGCCAGCACCACCAGCGCGTCGCTGTCGCCATCGAACAGCGCGGTCATCGTCAGTCGGTCCCACAGCGGCATCTCGCCCACACCGGGTTCGAGAATGGCGCGCTCGTTGCTGGTATCGGCATCGGCGTCGAGCATGGTCACCGCCAGTGCGCCCACATCGTCCAGTGCATTCTGGAAACGGGGCAGGGTGACCTCGGAACAGGAAAGCGTCAGTTCAAGAAACGGCATCGGGGCGGTCGGGCAATTCGAAACCACGCATCCTAGACCATTCGTGCCGGCGTGCCTGCCGCTCTACAGGCGATTGCATTCGCAGGCGCCGTCGGCTCCGGCGGTATGTCCTACTCATGCGTGAGGTGGAAAAACCCTGCTTCGCCGATCAGGATGCGTCCGCTGCCAGGCAGACGGCGTGCTGTCGGCGATTGGACGATGGCCCGGTGTGACGCTGTCTGGAAGCGCGTCTGCGGTGGATGTGTTGCCCTGCCCATGGCTGTGGCCGATGCCGCCACACGTGGGAGCGAACCGGTGATGCCGTTGAGTCATCGAACAAGGTCTTTGGGTGAGGGCCGAGGCGAGCAAGCAGGAAGAGGCGTTGCATCTTTGCGAGCAGGCGCAATCGCGCGCGTAGACGGCTGCATATGTGCTGTCGTGCTGTCGTGCCCCGCGATGTGTGCGGTGCGTGGGTCCACTCACAACTCGACAGCGCTGCAACTGGGCAACGCAGCGTCGTCGAGGCGATAGCGCAACGCCAGACTCGGGCCAAGCAGGAGCTTTCGACATGCGCTGCTGTCGGATGCTCAACCCGCGAAAATCGATGCCGCATCCGGCATCCGCAACCGATCAACTCAACAGCAAGCCGGCAAGCAGCTGAGCAACATCAACATCGACACCAACACCAACACCAACACCAACACCAACACCAACACCAACACCAACACCAACACCAACACCAACACCAACACCAACACGCAGCACAGCACAGCACAGCAAAAGCAAACATCCCACAGCACTGCGCAACCGAACGCCTGCAGCGCGCTACTCACCTGCAGCCCGCGCAGGCCGTTACCGCATGTCGCCCCTTTCTCGCCACTTCCACTGGCAGCGTCTGCTTGGCGGCAGCTGTGCGCGTGGGTGGGTGCTAGACTCCGCGCCGTCGCTGCGGGTGGTTCCGCAGCAGGGTCGCCGCCATCCATGCCGCTTGCTCGTGCCCGCCATCTCTGGCTGCTGCTCGCTCCCGCTGCGCTTGCGGCGGCCGCGTGGTGGCATGTGCGCGCGCAACCGGCCGGGCGTGATGCCGACCGCGCAGTGCCGGTTGCTGCACAGGTGATCCCGGTCAGCGCCGCCCCACCGCAGCCGCACACGGCGACCGAGCACGGTGCCGCGTTGCAGCTGCCCCATCGCGATGCAGTGGACGCGCAACCGGATCTGTATCGCTACGCGCAGCAATTGCAGCAGCAGGTGCGTGCCGGCGATGCACAGGCCGGGTGGCGGTTGAGCCGTGTCTACGATTACTGCGCGCCCTATGCGGCCAGTCCGTCCGGCTATGCCGCCGACAGCGCATGGATCGCCGCGCAACACACGCCGGGAGTGGCAGCGATGCATGCCGCACGCGCGCGCCTGGCGCAGCGCTGCGCCGGTTTCGCCCCCACCGACGGGCTGAGTCCGCGCATGGTTGCCCAGCAACGCCTGGTCGCGGCGCGCGCCGGCAGCCTGGCCGCCGAGGCCGCCATGCTGGCGTTGGGCGAACCGTTGCACGCATCGCCCGGCTACAAGCGCGCGCTGGTGCAACGCGTGCTGGCCTCGCGCGATCCCGAGGCCTATCTGGCCCTGGCCCCGGCGATGGGCGCGCGGGCCAGCGGCGATGACAGTCTCCAAGGCTATGTGGCCGGCGATCAGTTCGCCGAGCTGGCCTGGCAGGTGGCTGCATGCCGGCTGGGGCTCGATTGCAGCGCCGGCAGCACCTTGGTCACCAGTTATTGCGCCAACGCGGGCATCTGCTCGCGCGACAGCGCACAGGATTTCGTGTCGTTCGTATTCGATGCCGCGGTGCCGCGGCAGGGAGCAGACAGGGTGGATGAGATGGTCGATACATTGGTCTCCGATCCGGGAGCGCAGTCATGAATTACCGTCGGTTGGCGCACGGCGCCAAGTTCTGGTTATGGGTGGCGTTGTTCGTGGCGTATTCGGCGGCGGCAGTGAGCATCGTGATGATCGACACCGCCGATCACCGGTACCAGCCGCTGTCGGTCAAGTCCACCAGCGTCACCGCCGACGAACAGCAGCGACGGCATGGCGCAAGCCAGGTCGCTGCGGTCTACCGCGCCAGCAGTGCCATGCCGTTTTCCACCTTGCCGGCTGGCTCCACTTTCCAGGTGGTGTGGCCGGACGGCTCCACCGAAACCATGACCGTGGTCGACCCATCATCGGCCAGCGGCATCGTGCCGGTGCCGGGCAGCCAGCAGGCGCCTGCGCCGCGGCGGTGAGTGGCGCAGCAGGTCCCGCGCCGACACGACTGTCGGCGTGGCATCTGGGGCCTTGCTAGCCACCGCGGCGCAGTACCGCAACACAACGAAAAAGCCCGGTTTCCCGGGCCTTTTCTGCTTCATCGATGCAAGGGCAGGCGCGATCAGGTCAGGGCGATCGACTTGTTCTTGCGCTCGGCCAGGCGCTTTTCCAGGTAATGGATGTTCTGCCCACCGGCCTGGAAGCCCTTGTCGCGCATGATGCGCTGCTGCAGCGGGATGTTGGTCTTGATGCCGTCCACCACCATCTCGCTCAGCGCCACGCGCATGCGCGCAATCGCGGTTTCGCGATCCGGGCCGTGCACGATCAGCTTGCCGATCATCGAATCGTAGTTCGGCGGCACCTTGTAGCCTGCGTAGATGTGGGTATCCACGCGCACGCCAGGGCCGCCTGGCGGATGGAAGGCGGTGATCAGGCCCGGGTTGGGCATGAAGGTTTCCGGGTCCTCGGCATTGATGCGGCATTCGATCGCATGCCCGCGCAGCACGATGTCGCTTTGCTTGATGCTCAGTTTGTGGCCGGCGGCGATGCGCAGCTGTTCGCACACCAGGTCGATGCCGGTGATGCGCTCGGTGACCGGATGCTCCACCTGGATGCGCGTGTTCATTTCGATGAAGTAGAAGCGCCCGTTCTCGAACAGGAACTCGAAGGTGCCGGCGCCGCGGTAGCCGATGCGGATGCAGGCGTCCACGCAGACCTTGCCGATCTCGTTGCGCAGTTCTTCGGTGATGCCCGGCGCCGGCGCTTCTTCCACCACCTTCTGGTGGCGACGCTGCATCGAACAATCGCGTTCGCCCAGATGGATCGCACCGCCCTGGCCGTCGGCAAGGACCTGGATTTCCACGTGGCGCGGATTTTCCAGGAACTTCTCCATGTAGACCTGGTCGTTGCTGAAAGCGGCCTTGGCTTCGGACTTGGTGGTTTCGATGGCAGCCTTCAGCGCCGCCTCCGAATGCACCACGCGCATGCCGCGCCCACCGCCGCCGCCGGCGGCCTTGATGATCACCGGGTAGCCGATTTCGCGCGCCACCTTGGTGTTGGCGACGATGTCATCGCCCAGCGGGCCGCCCGAGCCGGGCACGCACGGCACGCCGGCAGCCTTCATGGCGCGGATCGCTTCCACCTTGTCGCCCATCAGGCGAATGGTGTCGGCCTTGGGGCCGATGAAGATGAAGCCGGATTGCTCCACACGTTCGGCGAAATCGGCGTTTTCCGAGAGGAAGCCGTAGCCGGGGTGGATGGCCTGCGCATCGGTCACCTCGGCCGCGGCGATCAACGCCGGGATGTTGAGGTAACTGTCGCTGGAGGCGGCCGGGCCGATACATACCGACTCATCGGCCATGGCCACGTGCTTGAGGTTGCGGTCGACCGTGGAATGCACCGCGACCGTGCGGATGCCGAGCGTGTGGCACGCGCGCAGGATGCGCAGCGCGATTTCACCTCGGTTGGCGATGACGACTTTATCGAGCATGGGATTGGGGATTCGGGATTGGGGATTGGGGATTCGTACAAGGCGCTGGGTTCGCGGAGATGTCGCGACTGCTCCAACGTGCGGATCAATGCGTTGAGCTTGGCAAACGTGCGGTTCAGTAGGTCGGCTATTGCCACATCGGACGAGGTGAACTGCAGCCGTGTGGCGATCTGCAACTGCGTGTCCAACTCTGCCAGCGAGCCGCGCGCGATCGACAGATAGCGCAAGTACTCGGCCGTAGAGCGACGTGCGGCCCCTTCCGCGATGTTCGACGGAATGCTGATCGCGGCGCGGCGCATCTGTGCCGTCAGCCCAAAACGTTCGGAATCAGGAAAGTCGTGGCTCAGGCGGTAGATCGCTTCGACAAGCGACATCGCATCGCGCCACACCGTCAGGCGCTCGTGCGGTCGCTCTTGCGAATCCCGAGTCACGATTCCCTAATCCCGGCGCTTCAGCCAATCACAAACAGCGGCTGATCGAATTCCACCGGCTGGCCGGTTTCGCCGAGGATGGCGACGATGGTGCCGGAGGCGTCGGCTTCGATGGGGTTGAACATCTTCATTGCCTCGATGATCGCCAAGGTATCGCCGACCTTGACCTGCTGGCCGACGGTGACGAACGCCGGCTTGTCCGGGGAGGGCGAGGTGTAGAACGTGCCGACCATCGGGGCGCGCAGCACGTGGCCTTCCGGCAGTGCGGCGGCCTGCTTGGCGCCGCCGGTGGAGGCTTCGGTGGGCGACTGCATCGGCATGGTGGCCGCGGCGGCCGGCGCCTGGGCGGCGGGGGCTGGCGCGTACTGCTGCTGCACCGGCGCGCTCAGCATGGCCGCGCCCTTGGGCACGCGCGCCAGGCGCACGCTTTCTTCGCCTTCCTTGATCTCGATTTCGGCGAGATTGGATTCTTCGAGCAGGTCGATCAGTTTCTTGATTTTGCGGAGATCCATAAGGGCCTCTGGAAGTGAAACGGTGGGGAGTGCCGGCGGAATGGGATCAGGACGCCGGCGCGCTGGCCGAGGTCGATGCGGCAGGGGTCATGCGTCGCGCTCCAGGCGCGCGATCACCGCTTCCAGGGCCAGCCGGTAGCTGTCTGCGCCAAAGCCGCAGATGACCCCGTCGGCCTTGTCGCTGAGATAGCTGTGGTGCCGGAACGGCTCGCGCGCGTGCGGGTTGGACAGATGAATTTCCACGAACGGCAGCCCCACGCCCAGCAGCGCATCGCGCAGCGCCACCGAGGTATGGGTGAAGGCAGCCGGGTTGATCAGGATGTAGGCGGTGCCGTCCTCGCGCGCGGCGTGGATGCGCTCCACCAGCACGTGCTCGGCATTGGACTGCAGGCAGTGCAGCACGTGCCCGGCCGCTTGCGCGCGGTCCACCAGGGCCGCATCGATCTGCGCCAGCGTGGTACGCCCGTAAACCTCCGGCTCGCGGGTGCCGAGCAGGTTGAGGTTGGGGCCATGCAACAGCAGCAGATGGGCCATGGGATCGGCAAGAGCGGAAAGGCCGGAAGTCTGCGCGATGTCGTCGATGCTGTCCAGTTCGACGAACTTAGGTCTGTTTAAAACGATTGTTTTAAATTTCGAGTGGTTTGGGCGGTGGCTAATGGTGGCAGGCATCAGTGCGCCAAAGGTCATAGTGCCGGCTCTGAATAGCCCCAGCCCGATGCGAGCCGAACCGGTAGCCGGCCGTGCGCACCCGTCGCGCAGCGTTTGCGCTCTGGCGCGCTGGAGGCGCCGTCCCGGCCGGTCGCGCTGTCGGCATCCTCTCCTGCCGGGCGTCAGAATGTTGTGCCGGCGGCAGCAATTCGGTGGGTGTCCGGCCTGTTTGTGGCAAGGGCGCAGGAGGTGATGCTGCGGCAGGGCCGCGATCTACGTTTTGCGCGCAGATCCAGGCGCCAACAACGAGGCGCCGGGCCTGACAGGGCCGACGTGTCAGATGAAGGGCGATCGGCGCGATCGATCCCGTCTGCTGCCTCGCTTCGTGCAGCTGCCCGTCATGCCGGCCGCGGCCACTGTCGCCTGCTGCACATCGCATGCATCAAGGCGGCGCAGGTGTCGGAGGCACTGAACAGGCGACACCGCGCGCAGCCTGACGCCGCGCCTGCCCATGCCGGCACCGGCCAGTCCGGTCTGCAGGACGCCAGCAGAGCGCGGGGCACGCAGACTGACGGCCAAGAGGGGCAGCGAACCCGCGCTTGGACGTGCCGCAACGCGCCTTGTGGCGCGGGTGCCGGTCTACATGATTCGCAACATCTTCGACCTAGCCCGCCAACAGACGGCCGCCGAGGTCACCAGCTGCAGCGAAGGCGCTGCCTCACCGCGCTGCGCGCAGCAAGGCATCTTCGGTAATGGCGCCGGTCAGCACGGTCGGCAGGATCGCCGGTGGGGCGCCGGGGCCGTAGACCACGTACAGCGGCACGCCGACGGCCTGGTGCTGGTCGAGGAAGGTGCTGATGGCGGGGTCGACATTGGTCCAGTCGCCCTTCATGTAGACCGCATCGACGCGGCGCAACGCGTCGCGGAATTCGGCGCTGCTCAGTACGTTCTTTTCGTTGGCCTTGCATGTCACGCACCAATCGGCGGTCATGTTGACGAAGACCACGCGGTTGTCGGCGCGCAGGCGGTCCAGCAACTGCGGGGAGAACGTCACCACGCCCTCGGTCGCGGTGGCCGCCGGCAGGCTCAGGCGCGTGACCGCGACCACCGGCACCAGCGCCAGCACCAGCATCGCCGTGGCCAGGCCCATGCCCAGGCGGTGGCTCTTCCAGCGGCTGCGCTCGAAGCACCACAGGCCCAAGGCCAGCAGGGTGGCGCCCACCAGCATCAAGGCCAGCGCATCCACGCCGCGTTGCTTGCCCAATACCCACAGCAGCCAGATCGCGGTGAGATACATCGGGAACGCCAGCACCTGCTTGAGCGTTTCCATCCACGCCCCGGGGGTGGGCAGGCGCCGCGCCAGCGAAGGCACGAAGCCGATCAGCAGGAACGGCAACGCCAGGCCCAGGCCCAGCGCCAGGAATACCAGCATCGCCAGCAACGCCGGCGCGGTGAAGGCGTAGGCCAGTGCCGTGCCCATGAACGGCGCGATACAGGGGCTGGCGACCACGCAGGCCAGCACGCCGGTGAAGAAGTCGCCCAGCGGTCCGTTGCGGGCGGCCAGCGACTGCCCGATGCCGCCCAGGTTGGTACCCAAGGTGAACACGCCCGACAGGCTCAGCCCCACCGCGAACATCAGATAGGCCAGCGCGGCGACGAACCACGGCTGCTGCAACTGGAAGCCCCAGCCGGCGGCCTGCCCGGCGGCGCGCAAGCCGATCACCAGCCCGCCAATGGCGGCGAAGGACACCAGCACGCCCAGCGAGTACCAGATCGCATGGCTACGTGCGTGGCCGCGGCTCTCGCCGCTGTGCGCCAGGCCCAGCACCTTCAGCGACAGGATCGGCAGCACGCAGGGCATCAGGTTCAGCACCAACCCGCCAAGCAGCGCCAGTACCAGCATGCCCAGCAGGCCCTTGTCGGTATGCGGCGGCGGCGTGCGCTCCGGATTGCCGGCCGAGGCATCGGCGACCGGACTGGCAGTGCTGGCGGCAGGCGCGGGCTCGACCGGTGCCTGACCGGCAGCCAGCGGCGAAATCATCAACGGCGCAGCCTGGGCCTGGTTCTGCGGCGACACGATTCCGGCCGGCACATCGAGGGCAACGCGGCGGGTCATCGGCGGATAGCAGATACCGTCGGTCTGGCAGCCCTGGAAGGTGGCCACCAGGGTCACGTGGGCCGGATCAGGGTGGTCGCGCAGCAGCGGCAAGGTCACTTCGGCCCGGTCGAAATACACCACCACATCGCCGAAGTGCTCGTCGCGGTGGGCCTTGCCTTGCGGCCAGCGCGGCAGCCCGGTGCGCACGCCGCTGGCGCCTTCCAGTGCCAGCGAGGTGCGGTCGCGGTAGATGTAGTAGCCCGGCGCCGGGGTGAAGCGCAGCAGCAGGCTGTTGCCGTCGCCGACGATGGCTTCGAAGTTGAAGGCCTGCTCGGCCGGCAGCGGCAACGCATCCACGCCGGCGGTCTGGCCGGGGGCGCCGAACAGGCGCGGGCCGGCGGCGCTGCGTGGCACCAGCGCGCCCAGATTTTCGCGTGGCGCAGCAGTGGCCTGCGCCACGCTGGCATCGGCCGCGGGCAGGTCGACGCGGATTTCGCGCCGCTGCGGCGGATAGCACACGCCGGCATCGGCGCAGCCCTGGTACTGCACCTGCAGGACGGCGGTCTGCACCGCTGGGTCGGCCTTGCCGGCCAGGGTGGCCTGCAGTTGCTTGCGGTAGGTCTGCACCTGGCCGAAGAACTCGTCGTGCTTGCTCTCGCCCTCCGGCAGCGCCAGTTCGCCTGCGGCAAACCCCTTTCCGGCCTTGACGCTGATGCGGTGGCGATACAGGTAGTAGCCCGGTGCGATCTTCCAGTTCAGCGCGATGCGGTCGCGGCTGTCGGCGGTGGCGCTCAGCGCGAAGGCCTGGTCCACTGGCAGCAGATCCTTTTCGCTGATCGCCAGGGCGGGGAAAGCGGCCAGGGCCAGCAGGCACAGGGCGGCGATACGGTGCAGCACGGTCATCGGCTTACGGTTCCTCACGGGTTTCGGCGTACACCCACTGCAGGTAGGCAGGCAAGCCGCCGGCGACCTCGAGCTCGATCAGTTCGGGGACGTCGAAGGGGTGCAGCTCGCACAGCCGCTGTTGCAACGCGGGGATGCGGTCGGCGGCGGTCTTGATCAGCAGCAGCACTTCCTCGGCCTGTTCCACCACGTCCTGCCAGCGATACGTAGCATGCACGCCGGGCAGGCGGCTCACGCACGCGGCCAGGCGCTCTTCGACCAGGACCTGGGCGATCCGCGCGGCGCTAGCCGGATCGGGGCAGGTACTGAACAGCAGGCGGAGGGGTGGGAGCGAAGACATGCGACCGACAGTATAGGGACGCCGGCAGGGCTTTGCCGGGCCTGGTTCGGACGTAGGTCCGGGGCCGCGGGGACTTGGTTGCAGGCCCATGCGACGACCGGGCAGGGTGCAGGCGCGGACACACTCCAACTGGTGCGGTTGGCAATCCTAGCCCCTGGCACGCATTGCAATCACTTTGGCGTGTATTGCATGTCCCGCGCTTCGGTTCGGCGCTACGCTAGTTCCGTCCTCGTCCCAGCCTGGTCACCATCGACCCCCGGTCGCTTTCGCATGGCACGCAACCTCACGTTTTCATTGGACATCGGCTGGCGCACGCTGCTGAAGGACTTCGGCCTGAAGCCCGAACACGTGCTGCGCAAGGCCGGGCTGCCCGAAGATCTGTTCGCGCGCGTCGGCCGCGGGCTCGACACGGACGAGTATTTCCGCTTCTGGCGGGCGCTGGAACTGGAAGCGGGCGATGCCATGTTTCCCTTGCACTTGGTCGAGATGGTGTCGGCCGAGGTGTTCGATCCGCCCTTGTTCGCCGCCCTGTGCAGCGCCAACCTGATGCAGGCGGTGCAGCGCCTGGCCAAGTACAAGCAACTCGTGGCGCCCATGGGCCTGGAGGTGGACGTGGACCGTGCGGGAGCACTGACGGTGTCGCCACGCTGGTTGTCGGTGCAGACCGAAGTGCCTTACTCGCTGCAGGTCGCAGAGGTCGCGTTCTTCCTGCGGCTGGCCCGGCTGGCGACGCGCGAGCCGGTGCAGGCGCTGCGCGTGGTACTGCCGCGGCTTCCGCCCGGCGCCTATGCGCGGCGCTACGAGCGCTTCTTCGGCGTCCCCGTTCGACACGGCGAGGCTCCGGCCATCACCTTCGGCGCCGCCGACGCGCTGCGTCCGTTCCTGACCGTGAACGAAGGCATGTGGCGCGTGTTCGAACCCGATCTGCGCCGCCGGCTCAGCGAACTCGATGCGGCGGCGACGACGGTAGAGCGCGTGCGTGCGGTGCTGCTGGAGTTGCTGCCCAGCAACATGGCCACCATCGAAAAGGCCCCCGAACGCCTGGGGCTCAGCAAGCGCACGTTGCAGCGCCGCCTCGAAGACGAAGGGGCGAATTTTCGCGCCTTGGTCAATGCGACCCGGGAGAGCCTTGCCCGCCATTACCTCGGCAGCACCACGATGACCGGCGGGGAGATCGCGTTCCTGTTGGGGTTCGAAGACCCCAACTCGTTCTATCGCGCCTTCTTGGAATGGACGGGCCAGACGCCGGATACCGCGCGCAACGCCATGCGCCTGAACTGAGAAGCGACAGGGTCCTGGTCTCATGAGGCTCCGTTGCATGCGCTGAGCCGATCAGGCGCCGAACGCCTTGAGAGGGGTGCATCGAGCGCTGCCCTGTGCGTTTCGCCGCTATGGCCAAGGATCTCGAGCGCGCCCACCTCATGCGCGTCAGCCTGTTGATCGAGCCGGCTGGTGTGCACGATGCCGAGCGGCAAGAGGGGCTCGGCGCCTGGGGCGCGAGGCTGCTGTCGCGCAACTGCAGACCTTGCGTCCGGTGCCGCAACGCCATGCCCTGACGGCCCAGGTGACGCGGGTGGAGCAGGTAAAAGCGGCACGCTCTAAGGCGAATGAGGTTGGCGCACATTGCCGTTCCTCTGGCGCGAATGGCGAGTTCATCGCAAGGCGAGGCGCTCTATCGTCAGTTCATTCCTCCACTTGAGGTGTCACCATGAACGTTCGGCGCTTTCTTCTTCCCATCGCCATGCTGGTGGGGTTGCTGGTTGGCCAGGCGGCATTCGCGCAGGACGGCTGGTCGCTGGCCAAGGATGCCGAAGGCATCAAGGTCTACGTGCGCAACGTCGAGGGCTCGCCCTTACGCGAATTTCGGGGCGAGGTGCAATTGAAGGCCGCTGCGGACGATGTGGTCAAGGTGCTGCGCGACGCGAATGCCTTCCGCCAGTGGATGCCGGACGTGGCCGCTTCGGAACTGCTGAAGGCCACCGACACCGAGCAGTACCACTATCTGGACAACAGCGCGCCCTGGCCGGTATCCAACCGCGACGGCGTCTACCACTTCATCTATGAAAAGGCCGGCGACGGTGCCATCACCGTGCGTGTGGAGGCAGTCCCGGACTACTTGCCACTGCGCAAGGGCAAGGTGCGCATTCCCCGGGCCAAGGGTCAATGGACGCTGGTGCCGGACGCGGATGGCGTGGACGTCACCTACCAGATGCACGCCTCGCCTGGTGGGTCCATTCCGAGCTGGCTGGCCAACCAGACGGTGGTGGAGACGCCCTTCGGGACGCTCAAGGCGCTGCGAAGCCACTTGCAGGAAGCCCACTGACCAGGCCCATGAACGTCGTGTCGGCCAGCTGTTCGGCAGCGAAAGATTTCACGGATACATCGAAGGCAAAGAGCGCTGGTCGTCGGCTTTTCGATGTCTGAAGAAAATGGCTTGGCCAGTAACGCTGCCATTCCAATCGCACCCAATGTTTCCATGCGGACGAAGCGATCAACTCCATGACGCCACAGGACAAGCACATGCCATTCATCGATGCCATGCACATGTACTTTCGAGGGGAAAAAATCGAGGCGATCTATTTCATCGCCGTCACCGGCCTGTTGCTCGTGATCTTCGGAGTCGCGGCCCTGAAGGCCGAGCGCGGAGGGTATGCATGGAGCGTCGCCATACCCTCGATCCTGTTTGGAATCGTGCTGGTCGGCGTAGGCGCCGGCGTTGGCCTGCGCACCGACAAACAGGTCGCCGCGATTGAAAGCGGCCTGCAGGAAAGCCCTTCGATGCTGGTGCAAAAAGAGCTGCCACGCATGCAAAAGGTCAATGCCAATTTTCGCATGACCTACTACGTCCTGGGGCTGGTGGCTGCCTTGGGGCTGATCCTGCACTACGTGGCCGGCCCGGAATGGGGGCGCGGTCTGGGTTCGACGCTGGTGCTGCTGGGGGCCATTGGTTTACTGATCGACGGATTCGCCGAGCGACGTGCAGTGCCCTATACGGCAGCGCTGGTTCGGCTCGATGCAGAGCACCGTCATGCAGATCGGGCCGTGGTGATGCCGGTGCCGAACCCGGCAGCATCGGGTCGTTCTTCAAAACACTAGCTGGAGGGCTGCAGCCATTGCCCCCAGCAGCCACCGGCCTGCTACCGAATGAAGGCCTGCACCAACCAGTGACCGCGCCCAAAGCAGAACAGCGGGCTGCAATGTCTGGACGGACGGCTCGACCAGATCGCCGGGTCCACCGAATGCGATGGTTGCGATGCATGGCGCGAAATGTCAGCACTCTGGCGCCGATTGCAAGTCGAGTCTGCTCGCGCATCCGGAGAATGGACCTCATCCATTCAATCGAGGTCTCACATGTTCGTCAAAGGAAAGAAAACCGCCTTGGTCACCGGTGCGTCGTCGGGCATGGGCAAAGCCATTGCGCACCGTCTCATCCAGGATGGCTATCAGGTCTACGTAGCGGCGCGCAACGTCGACAGGATGGCGGATTTGGCCCTGCTGGGCGCACACCCCCTGTGCATGGACGTCTCCAGGGACGACGACATCGTCGCCGGCGTCGACGCGATCCTGGCCCAGACGGGCGGCGTGGATGTGTTGGTCAACAATGCAGGCTTTGGACTGTACGGGCCGATCGAGGAAATCGGGATCCACGAAGCGCGCTACCAGTTCGAAGTCAATCTGTTCGGTGCCGCCCGGCTCACCCAACTGCTGCTGCCCGCGATGCGCTCCAAGCGCGCCGGGCATATCGTCAACATCACCTCGATGGGCGGCAAGATGTACAGCATCCTGGGTGCGTGGTACCACGCGACCAAACATGCGCTGGAAGGCTGGTCTGATTGTTTGCGCCTGGAGGTCGCCGAGTTCGGCATCAAGGTCGTGATCGTCGAACCTGGCGTGATCGAGACGGGCTTCGGCGATGCCGCCACCGACAGCATCGCCAAGCGCTCGGCCAGCGGCCCCTATGGCCGGCTGGTGCAGATGGTGACCAAATCGATCGACACCACGTACGGACATGGCAAGGGCAGCGATCCGCGCGTGATCGCAGACGTGGTCTCCAGGGCGGTGGCCAGCAACAACCCGCGTACGCGCTATGCGGCCGGCAAGTTCGCCAGGATGCTGATCCGCATGCGCGTCTGGCTCGGCGATCGCATGTTCGACCGCATCATCCTGAGCCAGACGCGCTGAGAACGGAGCTGGCTTGCGCTGATCAAATGCCAAGTCATGATGTTAAGGGGAATGCGATTTATTGCAGTGGGCTGGCAGTGGCTCGCAAGACACCCGGCGCGCCGCGATCGGAGCGCCGGTGATCGTCCTCAGTTCAGCAACTGGCAACTGGCCGGCCTGGCCGAGTTGAACAGGCTGACGGTGGCCCATTCGGGGTGATCCACGAACGGGTTGCGGTTGCCCTGGAAGCTGAAGATCACCTCGTTGCGGGCGCGCTCGGCGTCGTCCGGCGGGTCGGCCTGATGCCAGGCCAGCAGGGTGGAGAGCAGGCCCATGTACGCCGGCGAGGCCGCGGTCTGCACGATCTTGCTGCGGTCGTCGGTGAGCTCCAGGTCCGGCTCGGATTGCTCGGTGGTCGCATCCAGGCCCCCTTCGTAGCGGATGGCCATGTACATCACCGCGCGCGCCATGTCGCCGTTGCGCCGGCCCACACCTCGAAGGTGCCGCTGTTGCCGTCGGGCGTGCGTACCCAGTTGGAATTGCCTGGGTAACGCCCGCTGCCGCCGCCACTGCCGTCGTTGACTTCGGTCACCCGCTCGCCGCAGCTGCTGGTGCAGGTGGCATAGGGCTTGTTGCCGCGGTCTGCGTTGAAGCTGGTGTCGGTCAGGTACAGCATGTGGGTGTCGGTGTAGGGCGCGTACGGCAGGCCGCGGTCGCCGGTGGCGCTGCCGAAGCCCAGCGAGTTGGGCCAGGTGTGCTCGCGGTTGTAGGTGAGCCCGCTGCCGGTGCCGGCGCGGTCGCTGACCTTGGCGTAGCTGCGGTTGCGGTAGGCGTCCAGGATGCGGCCGCTGTTGTTGGGATCCTCGTCGGCCATTTCCAGGATGGTCCAGGTGCTGGTGCCGCTGCCGCTGTACGGGTAGACCGTGTGCCCCTTGATGGTGGCGTGCAGCGAGCAGCGCAGCTGGCTGGCGTTGGTGGTATTGACCCGCGCGTAGTAACCGGTGCCGCCGCCGCTGGCGGTGGCCACGGTGAAGGCGATGGACTGGTTGGCGGCCGGGCTCAGGCCGCTGGCATCGCGGATGGCGCTGGCGGTAATGGCCAGCGTGCAGCGCTCGCCGCCGACCAGGGCGGTGTTGGTGGACAGGGTGAAGCGGGTGCCGCTGGTCGGGTATGTCAATGCCACGTTGCCGGAGCTGGCGCAGCTCAGCGCAAACGCACCGCTGCCCAGCGTCACCGCCTCGCTGAAGCCCACGGCCAGATCGCCGGCGGCCGGGAAGCCGGTGGCGCCTTGCGTCGGTGTGGTGCTGCTGATGCTGGGAGCACCGGTGCTGCCGCCGCCGTCGCTGCCGGTGAAGGTCTGGCCGCGGTTGCAGGCGCCGAAGGTCTGCGCCGCCGAGCCGGCCCAGCTGAAGTTGGCCGCGCTGCTGCCAGTGCCGGTCAGTTGCAGCGAACTGCCGACCGCGGTGCTGTTGCTCTCGCTCACCGGCAGGTTCTGGCTGGTCACGCCGGCCGCCGGGCCGCCGCTGCCGGTGATGGCGCCTTCGTAACTGAGGAACTGCACCAACTGCCCGTTGGGGTCGACCAGCGCCACGCCGTCGTTGGGTCCGTTCTGCACGCCGTTGCTGGCGTAGCTCACCGTGGCCAGACGCACCTGGCTGCCGCAACTCACCACCGTGCCGGCCGGCAGCGTCGTGTTGGCATAGACCACTGCCGCACTGGCGGCAGCGCCGTTGTACAGGTAGATGCGGTAACCGCTCAGCGACTCGCCGGCGGTGGCCACCACTTCCACGCCTTCGCCGCTGTCGCCGGAGGCGCCCGCGTCGTCGTAGTGCAGTTCGTTGATGAAGACCGCCGCATCGGCGGAGGTGGCACCGAGCGCGAACGCGCAGGCCAGGGGAAGGGTGCAGCGCAGGGACACGAAACGGGACGGCAACCTCATCGACAGCTCCTTGTGATCGGGGAATGCGTTCCCGACTGTAAGGCGCGCGCATGACAAGCGATGGAACCTGGTTCCATTTCTAGAGCGCTCAACAAACTGCTGCGCGTCTGCCAGGCGGGCGCGGCCGGCGCCCGGAACCGGCATGTACCACGCGTACACGCCTGTTCCGCGCGCCGTCCGCGCCCACCTGACGACCGCTCGCTCTGTGTTGTCTGCCGCCCTCGGCGTTCGGAGAGAAGCGGTCAGCGAAAAATTTTTGCCGCCAGCCCTTGAAAGCCGCCCACGCAGCACAATCTCTGGCCCGCACCCGCTTTGTCGGGTTTTTTCCGCGCGCTGTGCTGGCAGTCGTCATGTGCGAGTGCTAACATCGCCGATAATTTCCAGGCCAATCAAACACTTAAGAGGTCTTCTCTATGAGCATCAAGCCGCTTCACGACCGCGTTGTAGTCAAGCCGATCGAAGCCGACGAAGTTTCCGCCGGCGGCATCGTGATTCCGGACTCCGCCAAGGAAAAGTCCACCAAGGGTGAAGTCGTCGCGATCGGCGCCGGCAAGCCGCTGGACAACGGCAGCCTGCGCGCGCCGGTGGTCAAGGTTGGCGACAAGGTCATCTACGGCCAGTACGCCGGCAGCAGCTACAAGTCCGAAGGCGTCGAGTACAAGGTGCTGCGCGAAGACGACATCCTGGCCGTCATCGGCTGATCAGGCGCTACGCGCCGGGAATCGGGAGTAGGGAATCGGGAATCGGTAGAGCGGCCAACGCCCTCGCCATCCCACCCAGCCCCGATATCCGCCTTTGATTGACCGATTCCCCATTTCCCATTTCCAATTTCCGGAGTAACAACCAATGGCTGCTAAAGACATTCGTTTCGGTGAAGACGCACGTACCCGCATGGTTCGTGGCGTCAACGTGCTTGCCAATGCCGTGAAGGCAACCCTGGGCCCGAAGGGCCGCAACGTCGTGCTCGAGAAGAGCTTCGGCGCGCCGACCATCACCAAGGACGGCGTCTCCGTCGCCAAGGAAATCGAACTGGCTGACAAGTTCGAGAACATGGGCGCGCAGATGGTCAAGGAAGTCGCTTCCAAGACCAACGACAACGCCGGCGACGGCACCACCACCGCCACCGTGCTGGCCCAGGCCCTGATTCGCGAAGGCGCCAAGGCTGTGGCCGCCGGCATGAACCCGATGGACCTCAAGCGCGGTATCGACCAGGCCGTCAAGGCTGCGGTCGTCGAGCTGAAGAACATCTCCAAGCCCACCACCGACGACAAGGCGATCGCCCAGGTCGGCACCATCTCGGCCAACTCGGACGAGTCGATCGGCAACATCATTGCCGAAGCGATGAAGAAGGTCGGCAAGGAAGGCGTGATCACCGTTGAAGAAGGCTCGGGCCTGGAAAACGAGCTGGACGTGGTCGAGGGCATGCAGTTCGACCGCGGCTATCTCTCCCCGTACTTCATCAACAACCAGCAGAGCCAGTCGGCCGATCTGGACGACCCGTTCATCCTGCTGCACGACAAGAAGATCTCCAACGTGCGTGACCTGCTGCCCGTGCTGGAAGGCGTGGCCAAGGCCGGCAAGCCGCTGCTGATCGTCGCCGAAGAAGTCGAAGGCGAAGCGCTGGCGACCCTGGTGGTCAACACCATCCGCGGCATCGTCAAGGTCGTGGCCGTCAAGGCCCCGGGCTTCGGCGACCGTCGCAAGGCGATGCTGGAAGACATGGCCGTGCTGACCGGCGGTACCGTGATCTCCGAGGAAGTGGGTCTGGCGCTTGAGAAGGCGACCATCAAGGACCTGGGCCGCGCCAAGAAGGTGCAGGTTTCCAAGGAAAACACCACGATCATCGACGGCGCTGGCGATTCGGCCGCGATCGAGTCGCGCGTGGGCCAGATCAAGACCCAGATCGAAGACACCTCGTCCGATTACGACCGCGAGAAGCTGCAGGAGCGCGTGGCCAAGCTGGCCGGTGGCGTTGCAGTGATCAAGGTGGGTGCCTCGACCGAAATCGAAATGAAGGAAAAGAAGGCGCGCGTCGAAGACGCCCTGCACGCCACCCGTGCAGCCGTCGAAGAAGGCGTGGTCCCGGGCGGCGGCGTGGCCCTGGTGCGTGCGCTGGTGGCCGTGGGTGACCTGAAGGGCGCCAACGAAGACCAGACCCATGGCATCCAGATCGCCCTGCGCGCCATGGAAGCCCCGCTGCGCGAGATCGTAGCCAATGCCGGCGAAGAGCCCTCCGTGATCCTGAACAAGGTCAAGGAAGGCAGCGGCAACTACGGCTACAACGCCGCCAACGGCGAGTTCGGCGACATGGTCGAATTCGGCATCCTGGACCCGACCAAGGTGACCCGCTCTGCGCTGCAGAACGCCGCCTCGATCGCCGGCCTGATGATCACCACCGAAGCCATGGTGGCCGATGCACCGAAGAAGGACGAGCCGGCACTGCCGGCCGGCGGTGGCATGGGCGGCATGGGCGGCATGGATTTCTGATCCAGGCCACTTGCGCTGGTGCAGCAAAAAAGACCCCGCCGAAAGGCGGGGTCTTTTTATGCGCTTTACCGCCGCGCGTGCACGCGCGGTGGCCGATTGCTGGCGTCCTACCTTCAGGGCGAATGCGCGGTGCTGGCTGCGGCCTGATCGGGCGACGGATGCGTGCGCGCAGGCGCGCTTTGCTCAAGCGATGCGCTGGTTGCGGCCAATTCTGCGTTCTCGTTTGCCTCGGTGATCTCGGTGATGGTGACGCTGCTGCTGGGCCCGGCTTGCGCCGGGTCTCTGGCTTCCTGGATCGTTTGCAGCGTGGATTCCCCCGCGATCTGCTCGTACTGATCCAACTGTTCCGGTGTCAGGCTCATCAGATACGTCAACGTGGTTCGTGTCCTCTCCTGCATTTCTTCGACAGACGAGGGCGCAGTGGTTGCCAGCAGTGCGCCATCCGGTCCGGTGAACATGCGGCCAAGCTGGCGTTCGCCCCAGTTCATCGCCAACTCCGCACCGCGTGCCATGGGGCCCGGCATCGTCAAGCACATCAGAGTCATGACGAGGCCCGCGTAGTAAGGCGATGAAGAGGATGCTTCGATGAGACTCTTGTCTGCGAATGTCTTGGACAGTTTCTCCGCGCCTAGCGCCAGCGCGAGGACCAGGCTGCCGCCGCACATGGCCTTGAAGCGCTCCATCGTGTCCTGGCGGGTCGCGTGATTATTAAATGCCGACTGCATCATCACCGCTGTCACGATGGTTGTGTCCGCCACCGTGTCCGCCGTGCCGATCTTGTCCGGCTGGACCAGATAGATACCCAATGCGCTCAAGCCTGAGCCCAGCAAGGCCAGCGACATTTTGGATGAGAAGTCGTGGTGGTTGGGCACTTGCTGTGGAATCGCAGCGTGGCGGTCCTGATCATTGCCCAGGGCATCGCTCAAGCGTTTGCTGCATTGATCAAGTCTTTCCAGCAAGTGGGTGCATTGGGCATTGAGCGTGCGGGTGAGTTCGTGCCCTTGGCTCGGTCCGGTGAACTCGCGGCGTATCTTTTGAAATTCTTCTCGGCCGGTTACCAGCGCCGAAGCGATCCTGTCGAGCTCGTTTCTCAGTACGCCGCTTATATGGCCGGGCGTCAGGCCATTACGCATCTGCTGCGCGTGCGCACCCAGGCCGATGCGTTGCACAAGATCGGCCCCCCGTTGAACTGCCCAGTTGTGCAGCCGATTACGGGCTGCCCTCACGCTGCTCCAGACAAAGGGCGTGATTACCAGCGCTGCGCATGCCGTTGATGCGGCTACAGAAAATCCGATGTTGCTTTCCACTGCTTCGGCCTGATGCCGTGTGGACGGGCCGCCGAATTTCTTGGCAACTTGAGGGCCCAGATACATTCCATTTAGTACGCTAGCGTAGAGATGCAGCTCGTTGGCGTCGCGCCCCAACTGCCCGCCAAACAGCGGTAAAGGCAGGCCATCGGCGGTTGGACGCAGTGCCGAGGTCGCGAGCATTACCGCGCCCTTGGATGCAACGCCAATGGTGTAGGCAAAGGTCTTGGCCTGATTGGCCAAGAGCGGGCTTGGTACGGCCACGCGCCACAAATTTGCCAGGCTGATCAGCACATTCAACGCGCGCCTGGTTGCTGGCGTCATATTCTGCAGCGGTTGCAGGGCGTCTTGCACCGCTTTGACGTCGTCGAGCACTTGGTTCCGAAAGCGTTCTTCCAGTCCACCAGCATTCGTGACTAAATCGCGGAGTTGCCTCATTGCCTGGTCGAAATCAGCCAAGCAGTGGCGAGTCACCTGCTCCGGGTCGGTATTACTCACAAGGTCCAAGAATGCGCGATCACTCGCATGAATCTGTAGCATGGTCCGTAGATCAGAGAGTGACCATAGATCGGATACTGCCTGCGACACCGCAGCAGACGCGCGCCGTACCCCGGCCGCCAGCGCCGAGTTGCGCGTTGCGGCAGTGGACAGGACGGTCGTCGGTGCCGACTGCGACGCCTGCGGTGCTGGCGAGGATGGCTCAATGGGCGAAGTCGGCGCGGAACAGTCAGACGAAGTGCCTGACCTGCTGCGCGGGCGGAGCCCGGCCAATATTTGACCGCCTTGGGATTCTTGTGTCGCACTGCTGCCGGTCGGCTGCTGTTTCTCTTGTTGCATTTCCTTCTGGGTTTGCTCGTATGTCCGGTTGTCAGAATTCGTCGCCGTTTGAAGCGCTTGCTTGATGTACATGGGAGATATCCTCCTTGGAATGCTAAAGCGTGGCTGACACAACTACTGTGATACCCGCTAGGCGGGCGCGGTCGGTACTCGGAATCCTCATGCCCAACCCGTACACTCCGGTTCCTCCGCGCCGTCTCCCCCGCCTGGCGACTGCTCGCTACGTCTTGTTAGCCGCTCTTGGTTGGTGAGTGATGTAGATCGGTCCGGTCGGCGATGAAACCTCTTCGGTAAAAATGAGGGCAGTAGGTAGGGTTTGAGAAATGATGCGTTTCGATAAGAAGCGATTGAATCCTAATAACCACCGACATATGCGCCGCGACATCGGCGCGCGGCCTGGTGCTATTGGCTTGGCCGGGATTGCTGGACGGGACCTTCCGCGCAGAAGCGCTCAATTGAATCGCGGCTAGTTAGCGCCCTCCGGCACATGCTCCGGACGCGCCAGGTTGCTGTCATCAATCTCGGTAATGGTGACGCTGCTGCTGGGCCTGGCCTGCGCCTGCGCGCCGGCGTCCTGGATCGCCTGCAGGGCGATATCGCCAACGCTCTGCGCATACTCCTGCGCCTGTTCCGGCGACAGGCTCTGCACATATCTCGCGGTGTCTTGCGCGTTCTGGATGAGCTCCTCGGGCGAGGACGGCATGCGGGTTGCGAGCGCGGTACCGTCGGGGCCCTTGACCATACGCATGATCTGACCGCCGCCCCAGTTCATCGCCAGCTCTGCGCCACGCGCCATGGGGCCAGGCATGGTCATCGCCATCAGCGACATGATCGCGCCAGCGTAGTAGGGCGATGAGGATGAGGCTTCGATCAGGCTCTTGTCTGCGAAGGTCTTGGCCAGTTTCTCCACGCCCAGGGCCAGCGCCATCACCAGGCTGCTGGAGCACATGGCCTTGAAACGCTCCATTGCGTCCTGACGGGTCGCATGTGCGTTGACCGCCGACTGCATCATCACGGTCGTTACAACGATAGAGTCGGCGACCAGGTCGACCGTGCCGAGGCGGTCGGGCTGGATCAGGTAGACCGTCAGCCCGGTCACTCCGGCTCCCAGCAATGCCAATGCCAACTTGGGCGCGATGTCGTGGTTGGTCACCTGGCGCGGGATGGTGGCTGGCTCGTCCTGGTCCACTTGCAGCGCAGTGCTCAGTCGCTTGCTGCATTGGTCCAGCGTCTCCAGCAGATGCGTGCACTGGGCATTGAGAGTGCGGGTGAGCTCGCGCCCTTGGCTTGGGTCGGTGAACTCGCGACGCGCCTGTTGAAACGCTTCCCGGCCGCTCTCCAGAGCGGCGGTGATCTCGTTGAGTTGCGTGCGCAGTTGCGCGCTGATCTGGCCGGGCGTCAGGCGTGCACGCAACCGTTGCGCCTGGCGCTGAAAACCGGCGTTTTCTGCAATGCCGGCGCCCAGATGCGACAGCTTGTGCTGCAGTCGATTGCCAAGCACGTTGAGGCTGTTCCAGAGGAAGGGCGTCAGCACCATCGCCGCGCACGCCGTCGATGCGGCCGCGGCAAATCCCAGGTTGTTTTCCACTGTTTCGGCTTGGTGCCGCACGGATGGATTGCCGAATTTCTTGGGCAGTTCGGTGGTGAGAAACAATCCGTTGAGCAGAACGGAATAAAAGTGCATTTCGTTGGCGTCGCGCCCCAGCTGCCCGCCCATCAGCGGGAACGGAAGCCCGTCGGCGGTGGGACGCAGCGCAGATGCCGAGAGCGTCATCACGCCCTTGGTTGCGGCGGCGATGGAATAGGCGAAGGTCTTGGCCTGGTTGCCCAGCAACGGACTGGGGACCACCAGGGACCAGAGATTGACCAGGTTGGCCAGCGACTTCAGCACCCGCCCGGTCGCAGGTGTGCCGTGCTCCAGCGGCTGCAGCGCGTCTTCCACGGCCTTGATGTCGCCCAGCACTTGCTGACGGAAGCGTGCTTCCAGACCGGTTGCCGCTTCGATGGCGTCGCGCAGCTGCGTGATCTGCTGGCGGCACGCGGCCAGACTGTGCGGGGTGCTCTGTTCCGGGTCGGTGTGGCGCACCATCTGCAGGAATGCGGGATCGTCCGCATGGATCTGCAGCATGGTGCGCAGATCCGCTAGCGACCAGAGATTGGACGCCCCCTTCGAGACCGCATCGTAAGCCTGCTGAACGCCGCTTGCCAATGCCGCGTTTGCGCGTGCGGCAAGCGAGGGGGCGGCAAGCGAGGGGGCGGTGGACGGGCCGGCGGCGCGTTCGGGTGAATGGGCTGGCGGTTCAGCGTCGTGCGAGGGCACCGGCGAAGCGCCGTGCTCGGAGTCGGCGGTGGACGCGCGCGAACGGCTGCGCGGAGTGAGCACCGACAGGCTGGGGTGGAGCGGCGTTTGCGTCGGCGACGTGGCGTCGGAGACGGGAGCATTGTCGGTATGGATGTCCTGCGATGGCGCCAGAGAAGAGCGGCCTGCGGTTTGCTGTTGCTTGATCTCCATGGTGGGTTTCCTTGATGAAGAGGAGCGGCCAACTCTTACTGGCTGGCGCACATGCATCATTCGAACAAGCCTGCCCGGCCGGCATAGCACGGTGCGAACTACTGCGTTGCAGAAAGAACCGACCAGGCAGGACGTTGGCAACTTGTGATCGCATGACAGGTTGCTGCCGGCGCATGGTCGAGTGCGCTGGGAGCGCAAAAATCGCGGTGGGGGTAGCCCCAACCTGCCGGATAGTCGATCGCCGCCAAACTCCAAGATCATTTGTTAACGATGTCATCGCAGCCTTGTGTCGCTGGGCAGGCGTTTGCGCCGAGCGGTCGGGGGGCCATCGGACAAGGGGCAGCGATGCACGCATCGCTGGCAGGCGTCGTTGCAGCGCATCGCCACGGCGGCGTGGTCTGCCCGCTGTTGATCTGGTCCTGTATCGCACCGTTATCGACGTTGGAGGCGCCGACTTCGGCGCGATCTCGGTAGCGGAGCGATCGGCAGGCGAAGAACGCCGGCTAGTGGGCCGGGCTAGCGCTCAAGCTTTGGTCGACCTCGGCCGACGCATCGCTGGAGGACGGCTGCGATGTCGCCGGTGCTGTCTCCTGTTGAAGTTCGCCAGCTGCTCCGTCGGCCGCCGCCGACGGGTGTACCTGCTTGACGTACATAGAAGATTCCTTAAGTTTGAAAAATGATGGGTTTCGATGAGAGTGGTGCAGGCCAATGGCGACCAATCTGCATGTGGCCACATCGGCGCGCGGGTGGTGCTATTGGCTTGGCCGCGATTGCAGGGACGGAACTTCCCGCGCGGGGCCCTCAGCTGGTGCACAGCCGGTCTGAGCTTCAAGAGGCGGGTCGGTGTCATCGATCTCGGTGATGGTGACGCTGCTGCTAGGCCCGGCTTGCGCCACGTCTCTGGCTTCCTGGATCGTTTCCAGCATGGATTCCCCCGCGATCTGCTCGTACTGATCCAACTGTTCCGGTGTCAGGCTGATCAGATACGCCAACGTGGTTCGTGCCCTCTCCTGCATTTCTTCGACAGAGGAGGGAGCAGTGGTTGCCAGCGGAGTTCCCTCCGGTCCGGTGAACAGGCGCTTGAGTTTGCCTCCTGCGAAGTTCATCGCCAACTCCGCGCCGCGTGCGATCGGGCCCGGCATCGTGACCGCCATGAGTGACATGATGGCGCCGGCATAGAACTGCGCGTTGGGCGAGGACTCGATCAGGCTCTTGTCCGCGAACGTCTTGGACAATTTCTCTGCGCCCAGGGCAAGCGCGATGACCATGCTGCCGCCGCACATGCCCTTGAAACGTTCCATTGCGTCCTGCCGCGTGGCCTGCTTGTTCCATGCCGACTGCGCCATCACGGCCGTGACGATGCAAGTGTCGCTTAGCAGATTGATTGTGCCTAAACGATCTGGTTGGATAAGGTAGATCGTCGAGCCGGTCACCGCAGTGGCCAGTATCATCAGTGCCACCTTTGAGGATAGATCCTGGTTGTGTAGTTCGCGCGGCAGACTCGCCGTCTGCTCGCCATCCAGATGCAGGACGCTGGCGAGCCGTTTGCTGCACGCGTCCAAGGTTTCCAGCAGGTGCGTGACTTGTGCATTCACCGTCCTGGTGAGTTCACGCCCTCCATCCTGATTGACGAAGCTGCTGCGCGCCTGCTGAAAGGCGACGCAGGAGGCGTCCAGTTGTGCACGGATTTCCTGCAGCTGTAAGCGCAACTCTTGATTGATTCGTGCCGGCGTCAGGCGGGCACGCAGTTGCTGCGCCTGGTTGTTCAGACCCGCTGCCTGTGCTGCGGCCGCGCCCAGGCGCGCTGTGCTGTCTAGCATCGTGCTGCCGAGTTTTCTGAGGCTGTTCCACAGGAATGGAGTCAACATAATCGCAGTGAATGCCACAGAAATGCCTGCGGCATATCCCACACTTTGGCTAACCGCCTCGGCGTTTTTGCGTAACCCCTGATCGCCGAATTTCTTTGGGACTTCGGTGGTGAGGAACAATGCGTTGATCAGTGCGTTGTAGAGATGCATTTCGTTTGCGTCGCGCCCCAGCTGGCCTCCTGCGAACGGGAACGGCAATCCATCGGCGCTGGGGCGCAACGCCGAAGTCGACACCGCAAGCACGCCCTTAGTGGCCGTGGACATCGTGAAGGCGAAGGTTTTTGCCTGCTTGCCCATCAGCGGGCTGGGAACCACGACTGGCCAGTAATTGATGAGATTGCTGATCGACTTCAATACACGTGAGGTGGCCGGTGTTGGGTGGTCGAACGGCTGCAGGGCTTGAATTACCTTCTGGATGTCGCCCAGCAACTGCTTGCGCTGATGTGTTTCCAGCCCCTCTGCATTGTTGATGAGCTCGCCGAGCTCCTCCATTTGCTGTCTACAGGACGCCAAGGTGTGCGGCGTGGCGCGTTCCGGATCGCTACCGTGCAGGATCGCCAGAAATGCAGGATCGTCTGCGTGCATCTGCAGCATCGTGCGCAGGTCGGAGATCGACCACAGGTTGGACGTGGCTCGCGATACAGCGTTGGATGCATAACGGACGCCTTCTGCCAGCGCGGAATTCGCGTGCGCAGTGATAGTTGCCGGAGCCGATGTGGCAGATGAGGCGCCAGACCGGATGCGCGAGGGAAGCGCCGCCAACGCCGGGTTGACCGGAGTCGGTGAAGGTGGTGCCGCAGTCTGCAGTTCCACGGTACGTTCATCACGTTCTTGAGCGTTCTGCAGCACGACCGGCGAGGATGGGCCCTCCGACGACGCTTTCTTGATCTCCATGGGATATCTCCGTTAGGTGGGGTGCACCAAATCGCAGGTTTCGTGTTCTTTTCATGATCTCCACCAGAACACCCAGCTCAAGTGGATTTGCGAACTGGCGCGCCGCCATCGGAAGTTCCCGGATAGCGATGACAACGGCAGCGACCACCAACGCATTCATCCCGGTGTAGCCGGCTGCGCATGGATGGGCATCGGTGATCCGATCAGAAGCCTGCATCACAGCGTCGAATAGCGTTTTTTTAAATGCCTATCACATATCCATGTCATCCTGTTGACACCGGTATCATCGCAGTTGTAATTAGAGCAGGCGCTTGCCGAGCGGTCGGGGGGCCATCGGACAAGGGGCAGCGATGCACGCATCGCTGGCAGGCGTCGTTGCAGCGCATCGCCACGCCGGCCACGTCCGGCCTCTACCGGGGATCTTATGAACTGCCGCAGTCATCGCCTTGCCTTGTCGATTTCCGTCTCCCTTGCCGTGACTGCCGCGTGCGCGCCGCCGCTCATGGCCCAGCAAACCGAACCCGATGCCACGCGCGCCACCTCCACGCTGGATGCGGTCAGCGTCACCGGCTCGCGCATCAAGCGCGCGCAGGTCGAAGGTGCGCAACCGGTGGTCACCATCAGCGCGCAGCAGATCCAGCAGGAAGGCTTCGCCACCGTCTACGACGTGCTCAACAGCATGAATCAGCAGGGCTCGGTGGAAGCCGATACCCAGTGGGGTTCGCATACGCCCAACGCCTCGCCGATCAACCTGCGCGACCTCGGGCCGGGGCGGACGCTGCTGCTGGTCAACGGCCATCGCGTGGCCGATTACCCGCTGCCCTACGGCGGCGAAAGCAACTTCTCCAACTACAGCAATATTCCTTCCGCTGCGGTGGAGCGCATCGACATCCTCACCGGCGGCGCGTCGGCGATTTACGGCTCGGACGCAGTGGCCGGCGTGATCAACGTGATCCTCAAGCGCGACTATCAGGGCGACCAGGTGCGCCTGCGCGGCGGCACCGCCACCGAAGGTGGGCGCGACAGTTTCGACGTGTCCTGGGCCGGCGGGCGCACCGGCGAGAACTGGAGCCTGACCTACGCGCTGCAGGCGACCAAGCGCGACCCGTTGAGCGGACGCGATCGCCCTGAAATGGACGATTCGGACGACATGTCCTACTCCAACTGGACCGGCCAGAACCGTCTGTACGGCTTCAATCCGTTCACCGGTTTGAGCCTGATCGATGCCAACACCAACGAACGTCTGGCACCGCTCGCCGGCACCTGCGCGCGCTTTGGCGGTGAGTTCATCGACGGGCAGCGGCTGAGCTACAACCAGAACACCGGCGCGCTCACCAATGCCGGCAGTTACTGCGGCGTGGCGCGCGATTACGGCGACTGGGGCCTGGTCACCGGCAGCGAGGATTATTCGGCGTATCTCTACGGCACCTGGAAGTTCGGCGAACACACCGAGGCCTGGGCCACGCTGTCCGCCAACCGCAGCATCGGCCGCTGGACCTACGACCCGCCGTACGCGTACCTGGGCCCGTTCCAGGACGCGGCCAACGGGCGTTCGTTGAACCTGATCCGCCAGCTGACCCGGCGCGAAGCCGGCGGCTGGGACCGGCTTGCCAACTACAACAAGGAGCAGTCCTGGGATCTGAGCGCCGGCTTGCGCGGCGTGTGGGCCGGCCGTTTCGATTGGGAATTGAGCGTGGGCCGCTCGCGCTACACTGTCGACGAATACATTCGCACCGTGGACACCGCGCGCGCCACCGACTATTTCCTCGGCAGCTCCCTCGGCACTGCCGCCGATGGCACGTCGATCTATGCGATCAACGAAGCGCGCTTGTACACGCCGTTATCGTCGGACCAGTACGACGCGCTGGTCGCCAAATCGCACAACTCGGCGTATTCGTGGGTCAATCAAGCCAGCTTCAGCGTGAGCGGCGATGTGGTGCAGGGCTGGGCCGGGCCGATCCGCTTCGCCACCGTGGCCGAAGTGGCAAAGCAGGGCTATCAACTTTCGCCCGACCCGTGCGCCAACGAGTGCTACCCGGTGGATGTGGTGGACAGCGGCGGTGGCGAACGCATGCGCAGTTCGGCCGGCCTGGAATTCCAGATTCCGTTGCTCTCCACGTTGAGTGCGAATGTGGCAGGTCGCTACGACCGCTACGGCAATTACCGTTCTTCGGCCGCCATCCCCACCGATGTGGGCACGCAGAGCGACACCACCTGGAGCGCAGGCCTGGAATGGCGGCCGGTGGAAAGCCTGCTGGTGCGCAGCACGGTGGCCACCAGCTTCCGCGCGCCGGACATGCATTACGTGCTGGGCGAACCCAGTTCCACCAACCAGACGGTGATCGATCAGTACCGCTGCATTTCCTCGGGCGCGTACCTGACCGGCGGCTGCAACGACGAGAACAACAACATTTTCTACACCGTGGATGTCAAACGTCGCGGCACCCCGGATCTACGCTCGGAAACCGGCCGCTCGTTCACCGGTGGCATCGTGTGGGACATCGCACAAGGCTTGTCGTTGAGCGTGGATTACTACCGCATCCAGCTTGAGGAAATGATCAAGGATCTGGACCGCGACGAGATCCTGTCGGCCGAAGCCGGCTGCCGTACCGGCACCACCATTAGCGGCGGCACTTGGAACAATCCGGGTGGCGCCGGCTATTGCGACACCATCACCTCGCGCGTGATGCGCAATGCCGATGGCACCATCGCCAGCATCGAGCGCGGCCCGATCAACCTGGCGCAGATGGAAACCTCTGGTATCGACGCCGCGCTGAAATATCGCCTGGCCACCGCAGGCTGGGGCAACTTCCAGTTGTCGCTGGACTACAACAACCTGATCGCCTATCGCGAGCAGATCTACCGCACCGACAGCGACGAAAACCGCCGCGACGAACGCGTGCGCAGCCGCGTGCGTGGCAGCGTGCATTGGGACAACGGCGGCGCCTGGGACTGGACCGTGTACTTCCGCCGGATCGGCTCCATACGCGCCGTCAACTGGGGCACCTGCGAACGCTTCGACGACGGCTATCAACCCAGCGCCTCCGATGCGTGCCTGGTGACCGACACCGCCAACGTGCATCTGGGCGAAACCAGCAAGCGTTACTTCGGCCGCGTTGGCCCGGCGATCTACTGGAACCTGAGCACCGGCTACAAGATCACCGACCACGCCAAGGTCAATTTCTACGTCAACAACCTCTTCAACGAAGTGGGCTACGACCACAAGGAACGCTTCTACGGTTACGGCTTCTACAACACCACCCTGTTCAACCCGATCGGTCGCGAGGTGGCTGCCGAATACGTGTTTACGTTCTGAGTGAGTGCGGCGCCTGTGCACGCCACGGTGGTTGCCTTGGCGTGCGGATGTCTTGTGCCTGCACTGCTTTTGGCAGGCCGCAAGACCTGGCGAGATGACCAGCTCGATCAGCGCGTCATCGATTGTTTGCATCGCGCCGATTGGCGGCAGCGCTATCGCCGCCCGTTGGATTGGCGGTCGCCGCGGAACCTGTGCCGACTTCACCGTTCCGGCCGCATGCATTTCAACGTGGGGTTGTGCTGGAGCCTGTGGAGGGACGTTCGCTTCCACCTGCGCCCGGTCCGTTGCCGATGAAACAGTGGCAACGCGCAAACGTGCGTGGTATCAATGCATCCCATGAACGCACCCCGCAGCCAGTTTTACTTTTGGTACTACGGTTTTCCGATGCCGCTGGCGGAGGAAGGATTGCGCTCACCCTGAAGGAAACTTCAGCAGCATTCCCGAAAAGCCGCCAGCGCACACATGGCGGCTTTTTTGTTGCCGCCGCGCCTGGTTCCCTGATGCAACACCGCCCACCGAGACACTGTTATGCCGCCCGTCACCGATGACCTGCGTATCCGCAAGATCGAAGCCCTCGCACCGCCCGCGCAGCTGCTGTCGCTGCTGCCCTGCGATGAGCGCGCCTCCGAAACCGTGACCAACGCGCGCGCCGCGCTGCACGACATCCTGCACGGGCGCGACGACCGCCTGGCCGTGGTGATCGGGCCATGCTCGATCCACGACCCGGTCGCGGCGATGGAGTACGCGCAACGCCTGCGCCCGTTGCGCGATCAGTTCGGCGACGCGCTGGAGATCGTGATGCGGGTGTACTTCGAAAAGCCGCGCACCACCATCGGCTGGAAGGGCTTGATCAACGATCCGGACCTGGACGGCAGCTTCCAGATCAACAAGGGCCTGCGCGTGGCGCGTGGCCTGCTGCGCGATATCAACAATCTCGGCCTACCGGCCGGCGTGGAATTTCTCGACATCATTTCGCCGCAATACATCGCCGACCTGGTGGCCTGGGGCGCGATCGGCGCACGCACCACCGAGAGCCAGGTGCATCGCGAAATGGCGTCCGGGCTGTCATGCCCGGTGGGCTTCAAGAACGGCACCGGTGGCGACGTCAAGATTGCGGTGGACGCGGTGGGCGCGGCCTCGCATCCGCATCATTTCCTGGCCGTGACCAAGGACGGACATACCGCCGTGGCAGCGACGGCGGGCAATCCGGATTGCCATGTGATCCTGCGCGGCGGCAAACAGCCCAACTTCGATGCGGCCAATGTGGAAGCGGCCAGCCAGGTGCTCAATGCATCCGGCCTGCCCGCGCGCCTGATGATCGATGCCAGCCACGCCAACAGCAGCAAGAATCCCGAGAACCAGCCCAAGGTCGTCGAGGACATCGCCAACCAGCTGGAAGGCGGCGAAACACGCATCGTCGGCGTGATGGTGGAAAGTCATCTGGTCGGTGGACGCCAGGACCTCTTGCCGGGGTGCGAGCTGACCTACGGCCAGAGCATTACCGACGGCTGCATCGGCTGGGACAGTTCGGTGCAGGTGCTGGAACGCCTGGCGACCGCAGTGCGCGCACGGCGCATGCGCCGGATTGCCGAGGCTGCATGAGTTGCGGCGCAGCAGCATCGGCAGAACACTTGCTCGTGCTGCATGGGGCGTCGCCCACTCGAAATCACGGCGAGGCAGCGCGTTGGCTGGTCTGCAGCGAGCGTGGCGCGTCGCGCGTCCCTGATTCGGCGCTATGCGCCACCTTGGCTAATGGGAAAGGATCTTGCGGCTGGCACGTGCGTCGGTGCAGCAAGCGTCGGTAACTGCGCAGGCAATGACGTGGGTGTGCGCTAGACGCTCGGGCCACTCCTCACCGAGGCGAGACGGCTGGCTGGTGCGCCGCTGTCGCGCAGGTGCAGCACGTCCAACATGGCGCGCAGCGGTGCCATCAGCGACGACCAACCGATACAACGATCGGCTTGGCCGTGCGCGAAGGCGTCTTGCGGGCCGCTGCAGACCAAGAACGTCGGGCCGGCGCAGGGAGCCGGCCCGACGGATTGGACACCACCCAGTGATGGCCCGTTTCGCTCAGCGACAGCAGGGGGAGAGAGCCTTCCTGTCACATGGAGCGAGCGGGCAGGACCGTTATCCGCCCTGCGCGTGACCCTGCGATGTCGCTGCATGTCGTGCGCAGCAATGAAGTTCGAGAAGCGTTAAATGCCGGGATTGCGTAATCGCAGCGGTTCAGCGTATCCAGTGCAGCACCGCAGGAATTGCGATGTTTGCAGCACTAAGGCATTAGCCGGCCGCCAATCTCCAAGCTCGCCGCCGATTCCCAATTCCCAATGCCCGATTCCCGCAACGGCATCAGCCTTGTTCACGCTTCGCGGTCAGCGCAACCGGGATAGTGGCGGCAGACTCTTTCCTGCCTGCGCCCATGCTCTCACTTCGCGACCGCTTCCAGCGCTGGCCACGGCCGTGGCGTCGTGCAGTGGGCATTGTGGTGGCGCTCTACGCGCTGTATCTGCTGGCCGGCAACCTCTATCTCAATACCCCGCTGTTCGACGCCAGCACCAATCGGCAGCCGCACAAGTTCACCATGCAGACCGGCCCGGAGGTGACGCTGTTCCCGGGCGAGGTCATCGCCTGGAACGTGCGCATGCGCGGGCAGGCCAACCGTACCGTGTATGTCTTCCATGCCGACCGCGCACATGCGCGTATCGCCCTGCTGGCCTTGTTTCGGCGCGAAGTGCGCCTGCCGTGGCTGCATGCCACCGGCGTGAGCGCAGAAGTGGAAACCTCCGATACGCCCATTCCGCCGCCACCGCGGGGCAACCAAGGCTGGACGTTGCGCTTCGATGCAATCACCAGCAACAGCATTCGCAGTGCCCGCCTGGACAAATTACTGATCGCCGGGAAGGGGCACGGCAAGGTCGGTTTTCTGAAGCAACTCAAGGGCGGGCCGTCGGAACTGTTTCCTTCCGAAGCGGGCTTTACCGATGCGGTGGTCAGCTACGACGGGGTGCAGGTGTTCAACGGTGCACAGCTGGATGCGCAGTTCCAGTTTCCACGCCATTACCGCGACCAGGCGCCGGGCTTGCGCAAGCTCGGCATCACTGCCGCCCGGCTACAGCTGAAGGCCAATTCCGTGGCGCTGAAGATCGATACCGGCGCGCCGCATGTGGACATCGGCAGCGGGCCATCGGCAGCCCGCGTGGAGGCCGATATCCGCCTGGCCAGCGGCGCGCTACAGCCGGGCAGCCGCGTGGTGTGGCGGTTGCCATTGCTTGCGGGCGTGGGCGCCACCGACCGCGGCATGCTCGCGCTGCAGCTGGATGTGGCACAGGACATCCGCGTGCAGGCGCGGCTGCCGCGCGACGAGAAGACCGGCAGCGAGCTGCACGCCGATCTGCGCATCGCCGGGCGCAGCGTTCCGTTCGAACAGCCGGCGCAGCTGTTGCCGCGTCTGTCGGGGCAGGTGCGTGGGCGCTGGAAGTTCGAATCCTTGAACTGGATCGCCGAGCTGTTCGTGCGCAAGCCGTGGTTCCAGCTGGAAGGCGGCGGTCTGGTCGAAGCGGACCTGCGCCTTGCACATGGCCGGCTGAGTGCCGGCAGCACGCTGGATATTCCGCGCGTGGAGGCCGTGGCACAGGTGTTCGACACGCGCCTGGCCGGCGTTGCCAAGGCACACGGGCGCATCGACGATGCCGCCACGGCGCAGGCGCATCTGGATGTGAGCATTCCCACCTTCAAGGCGGCGCCGCGCGATGCGCCCAGACAGCTCCTGCTGGATGGCCGCGATCTGCAACTGGCCATGCATTGCGATGCCGAGCTAGCCCGCCTGAGCGATACGCTCAAGGCGCAGCTGCGTTTCAGCGATGCGCGTGTGCCCGATCTCACCGCCTACAACCGCTATCTGCCGGGCAATAACGTGCACCTGCTCGGCGGTAGCGGCAGCCTGACCGGCGATGTGGCGCTCAATGCGTCCGGCGAGGTCGGTAATGGGCGTGCGAACCTACGCGGGCAGGGCGCGCATCTTGCGTTGGCTGGCGTACAGATGCGCGGCGATGCCGAGTTGCAGGCAACGCTGCAGCGCGCCGACTTCAAGCACAAGTTCTTCGACCTCAGCGGCACGCGCATACGCCTGCGCAATATGCGCGTGGGGGACGAAGTCAGCGATACGAATTGGTGGGGCGACTTGCAGGTGGGTGCCGGTACGATCCAGGCCGAAGCACCGTTCCAGGTGGATGCCGACGCAGCCCTTCGTATGCGCGATATCGCCCCACTGCTCTCGGTGTTCGCCCAGCGCGCCGACTATCCGCGCTGGGTGCTGGGTTTGCTGGATTCGGGCGAACTGGATGCCACTGGTCGAGTGCGTTTGCGCAAGCAGCGGGTGCTGATCGACGACCTGCATGCGGAAAATGCGCGCTTATCGCTGCGTGCGCGGCTGGCCTTGAACGATGCGCAGCGGCGCGGCGATCTGTATCTGCGCTGGGGCGTGCTGGGTGTCGGCATCGAACTCGATGGCAAGCAGCGGCAGTGGCATCTGGCGGGCGCACGCGAGTGGTATGACGCGCGGCCGGCACTGTTGCCGGCGGTCTCCAAAACCAAGTGATGCGGCCGCTGGCGTGATCGTGCTGCGCCGTGCTCACGGCTGGCTTGGCACACTGTGCCCAGCCGCGTGCGCGGTTTTCAGGAGCCTGCCGTCATGACGATGCCTGTTCGCGCCCGCTGGCGCGCCTTGCCACGCGTACTGCGATGGCCGCTAGTGGCACTGATTGCGCTGTACGCAAGCTATGTGCTGCTGGGCAATCTGTTGCTCAACACGCCGCTCGGCCCGGCTGCGCTGAATCGCTCGCCCGATAAGTTCACGATGCACTGGGGCCCGGCGCTGACCTGGTGGCCTGGGCGTGTGGTGCTGTGGGATGTCGATCTGCGAGGCCATTGGACGCGCACGAACTGGAATGTCGGCGCGCAGCGGATGAGCGGGCAGATTCGGCTGCTGCCATTGCTGCACCGCCAACTGCTGGTGCCGGAGTTGCACGCGCGCGGTGTGCGTGGCGGTCTGCAGGCTGCGGTCGTGACGCCCGGGACGGCGACAACGCCATCGCCTGCGGCGACGCAAGCGGCGCGGGGTGCTGTTGTTCCGATGAAGGGCGCCGCTGATACGCCGGCCGCTTCAGCGAACGAGGAGGCGCCTACAGTAGCGCCCGATGTCGAAAAAACGGCGACGACGCAGCCGCCCGCGCAGCATCTGCGCGTAACCACTGCAACCAACGCGAAGCCCACAACGCCCACAACCAGTACGCCGCAATCAGCCAAGCGCGCCGACGCTCACGCCAGCGCACCCATCCCACCAGCCGCCTGGACCCTGCAGTTCGACCGCATCGTTGCCGAGCAGGTGCAGGCCGTGTCGCTGCGTCAGCTGCACATCGAAGGGCAGGGCCAACTGCAACTGGGTCTGTTCAAACGACTGCGTGGCGGGCCGATGGAAATCTTCCCGTCGCGTGCGGTGTTCGAATCGACGCGCGTGCGGTGGGGGCAGGACGAAGTGATGCGCAACGGGCAGCTGCGTATCGAAGCGAGCATCGCGCGGCATGCACCGGATCAGGCAAGTGGACAAGCGGTGCTGCAGTTCACCGATGCGCTGATCGCCGTGCATGGCGACACCGCAGCGTTGGATGTCGCCCGTGATGCGCAGGGCCGGCACACGCTGGCGACGCGTCCCGGCAAGGGGCGTGCAGATGGCGAGCTGCGCTGGATACGCGGTGCCCTGCAGCCCGGGAGTCAACTGCAATGGCGCGCGCCGCTGCACGACAGCACGCGCGCGCAGGCCGCATTGCTGGGCGAATTGACGGCGCAGTTACAGGTCGATCATAACATGCGGCTGACGGTAAGCATGCCCGAGCCGGCCGATGCCGGACTGACGCTGGACGCCGACGTGCGCGTGCAAGGCAGGCAATTGCCAGTGCAATCCATGCGCAGCCTGTTGCCGCGCACCTCCGGGCATGCGCGGCTGCATTGGCAATTGTCTTCGTTGAGCTGGATTGCTGCGCTGTTTCCGGATGTGGATTGGCTGACCCTGGAGGGCGAGGGCCTGGTCGATGCCGATCTGCGGATCGATCGCGGCCAGCTCGGCGCCGGCAGCCGCCTACAGGTACCGCACGTGCAAGCGCAGGTAGGCGTGATGGGGCATGCGATCACGGGACAAGCCAGTGCAGATCTGCGCGTGGACGCCGATGCCAACGGACAGTTGCTGCCGGCGCTTGCACTGCAGATGCAGCAGTTTTCGATCGCGCATACCGACGCGCCAACGCGCCCGTTCGTGCAAGGCCGCGATTTGCGCCTGGATCTGAAAACGCGCGCCGATGCGCGCAACTTGACCAGCCTGCGCGATGCCACGCGCGCGCACTTGGTGTTCGCCAATGCGCGCGTGCCGGATCTGCGTGCCTACAACCGCTATCTGCCGCAGCAGCAACTGCGCTTCGACGGCGGCAACGGCGTGCTCAGCGGCGATCTGCAGATCGAGCCGGGTGGGCGCATCGGCAAGGGCGGTGTGCGCATCGGGGCGCGTGCAGCGCGACTGCAGTTTGCCGGCCTGGCGTTGCGCGGCGATGTGGATGCGGATCTACGCCTGCAGCGCGGCGATCTACGCGCCGAACAGTTCAGTCTCGATGCCAGCAGCATCCAGCTGCGCAATGTCGGATTCACCGGCCCGGATGGACAACATCGCGATGGCTGGTGGGCGCGCGTCGTGCTGGACGATGCGCGCATGCAATGGCGACAACCGGTGGGTGTGGATGGGCGTGTACGCATCCAGGTGCGCGATCTGGCATTTCTGGTGGCGTTGTATGCGCGCGACCGCTCGATTCCGAACTGGATGCTCCGGCTGGTGGATGCAGGCCAGGCGCAGCTGACCGCACGCGCGCACTGGCAAGGCGAGACGGTCATCGTCGATCGGTTGCAGGCACGCAACGAACGCTTTCAGGTCGATGCGCGCCTGCGCTTGCAGGGCAATCAACGCAGCGGCAGTCTGCTGGCCCGCTGGGGAATGCTGAGCGCGGCAGTGGGCTTGCGCGGCGACACACCCGAATGGCATCTGCTACGCGCTCCGGAGTGGTATCGCGCGCAGCCGGAGCTATTGCGCTGACGCCCGCATCGAACGCGCTGGAGTGAAGAAAAAGCACCAGTTCTGTACTGCCTGGTATTGTTTTGCAGTGCAGCGTGCAAGTCCGATTCGGGGCGCGCACTATGGTCCTGCATCCCGACGTGGGGGAGGGAGCAAAGCCCGCTGGCAGTTCGCTGCAAGCGGGCTTTTTTATGCCTGGCGATTGCCGGGTCAAGCGCCAACCCCGCGCAAGATCCGCCGCAGATGAAGCTCGTGCCGTAGGCGGTGGCTGCCGCGCGCATCGTGGCGAGCGGACTTGCATGGCTTGGAGCCGCGCCCAAAACCCGGCAAGCGATCATGCCGCTGGATGTGTACGGGGTGCTCGGAACCATTCGTACGAGTGATCCATGCCGTACCGATCACCGGCCGCGTCCGCCTGGCCTGTCATGCCGTTCCTATTTCTGCAACTCCAGCAGCCACAGCGTGCTGCCGCCGGTGATGAACAACCGCCGTTGCTCTAGGTCGAAGGTGCAGTTGGATGCCGTCTCCGGCGTCGGCACCAGGCCGAGCCAGTGGCCGTCGTTGTCGAAGATGCACACGCCCGCGCCGGAGCTGCTCCATAGCCAGCCCTGGCGATCCACGCAAAAGCCGTCCGGCAGGCCGTCCGGCACCACCGCGAAGCGGCGCCGGTTGTGCAATGCGCCATCGCGCCAGTCGAAGGCGGTGATCTCCGGCGTGGTCGGGCCACCTTCGGGCGTCTGCGACACGTACAGCACACGTTCGTCGGGGGAGAACGCCAGCCCGTTGGGGTGATCCAGGCTGACCATGCACTGCAGGGCGCCGCCATCGGGCGGCAGCCGGTAGACGCCGTGATGGTCCAGTTCCTGCGGGCCCGGGCAGCCCTGGCTGGGCTTGAGCAGCCCGAACGGCGGGTCGGTGAACCAGATCGCGCCGTCGTGCGCAACGATCAGATCGTTCGGCGAATTGAGCCGTTTGCCCTCGAACCGCCCGACCAGCAGATGCGCCCGGCCATCGACATCGCTACGGGTGATCGCGCGGCGCCCGTGTTCGCAGTGCACCAGTCGCTGCTGCGCATCCACCGCATTGCCATTGGTGAAGGCGGTGGCATCCAGCAGCGCGTCCACCGCGCCGTCCTCGCGCCAGCCAAGCACGCGGCGGCCGACCACATCGCTCCACACCAGCGTGCGCTGTGCCTCCCACCACGCCGGGCCCTCGCTCCAGGTGGCCTGGTCGTAGAGGGTCTGCAGGCGCGCATTGCCCAGCCGCGCTGCCAGCGCGGCGTGATGCGTGATGCGTGATGCGTGGTGGGTGGCGGGCACTCGGCCGGCTGGGCGGCGCCGGGCGCGCGAAGGCGGCAGTGGCGGCCCATCAACGCGGCGCCGGATGGCCGAACGGATGCGCGGTGGCCGCTCCTGGCGATTGCGCAAACTGCACCATCATCTGCAGACAGGGCGTCTCGCCCAATTGGCCGGAGCGGTGGCCGCGCCGATCGGTGGTGCCCTGATCCTGGCCGAAGTGGATGTCGCCCGGACCCATCTCCACGCGGGTGCCGTCGCCGGTTTCGATAAACCAGCGGCCACGCAACGGAATCACCCATTGCGGGTACGGGCTCTCATGCCAATCGCCGACCCAGCCCACCGGCAGCACCGCGAACTGGATGCCCAGCACCTCGCCCGGAAACGGCCGTAACCACTGCGGTGCCGCACCGCCACCCACGCTCTTGCTGCCGAAGCCGGGCAACTGCGAGAGGTCGAGGCGGCTGTTGCCATCCGGCCCGGTCCACAGATGCAGAAAGGGCAGGCTGGGCGGTAGTGCAGGATCGTTGCCATCGGTTTCCAGCGGGATCTGCGAGGGCAGCAGGTGGGCAGGCAAGGTGGTGGGCGACATGGCGGGACCTCGGGCGAAAGCCGCAGTGCAGCATGGGTTTCGTCAGGGCTGCGTAAGCGAGATGTTCAAAGCGGCGAAATGCTGCACGCCCTGTTGCAGTCGCTATGCGGGATGTCGCGCACGCGTGCACTCCCTGCGCGGCAGGGATGCCAAAATCCGGTCATGCCGATGCCGACCGTTTCCATGTCTCCTGCGCTCACCGCCCTGATCGAGCGGGCCGTGGCGCGTGTCCGTCAATCGTTGCCTGTCGAGCAGGCGTGGCCGGGCGGCGAGTTCGATCGGCAGCTCGCGCAGGTGGCACTGGCCAGCGAGTTCGCGCTCGATACGTTGGCGCGGCAACCGGCATTGCTGCAGCACCTGGCACAACCCGATCCGCCGCCGCTGCCACCGCCACTGCTCGATCCGGCGCAGCCGCAGCTGTGGCCTGCGCAATTGCGACGCTATCGCAGCGCCGAGTCCACGCGCCTGGTGTGGCGCGATGTGCTCGGTCTGGACAGCGTCGAGGCCACCCTGGCCGGCGCAACCCAGCTGGCCGAGCACTGTCTGCAATGCGGCCTGCAAGCGCTGGAGCAGCAGTTCCACACCCGCCACGGCAAGGTCGTTGCTGCAGACGGCAGCGTGCAACGCCTGGTGGTGTTCGGGCTGGGCAAGCTGGGCGGTGGCGAGCTGAATTTTTCCTCGGACGTGGATCTGGTCTACGCCTATCCGCAGGGCGGCCAATCCGATGGCGCGCGTCCATTGGCAGCAGAAGAGTATTTCGCACGGTTGGGCCAGCAGCTGGCCAGGTTGCTGGACGAAACCACGGCCGACGGCTTCAGCCATCGCGTGGATCTGCGCCTGCGTCCGTTCGGCACCGCCGGCCGCGTGGCGTTGTCGTTCGCCGGCATGGACCAGTATTTCCAGCGCGAAGGTCGCGATTGGGAGCGCTATGCCTGGCTCAAGGCGCGCGCGGTGGCTGGCGACATCGACGCCGGCGAAGCCTGGCTGGAAACGCTGCGCCCCTTCGTCTACCGGCGGTATCTGGACTTCACCGCACTGGATGGCTTGCGCGAAATGAAGGCCGCCATCACCGCCGAAGTGGCGCGGCACGATCGTCTGGACGACATCAAGCGCGGGCCCGGCGGGATTCGCGAAATCGAGTTCCTGGCGCAATCGCTGCAGCTGATTCGTGGTGGACGCGAACCGGGTCTGCGCGAACGCCGGCTGCTGCCCGCGCTCCAGGCGCTGGTAGCCGCAGGCCAGATTGACCAGGAGAACGGCCAGGCGCTGTCGACGGCGTATCGTTTTCTACGCCGGCTGGAAAATCGCCTGCAGATGTTGCGCGATGCGCAGACCCACGCACTGCCGCAGGCGCCGCTGGATCGCGAGCGCATTGCGTTGGGCCTTGGGTATGCGGATTGGTCGGCATTGCTGGACGCGCTGGCACCGCAGCGCACACGCGTGGCCGCGGAATTCGCCGAACTGCTGGCCCCGCGCGTGCGCGCCACCGCACCGGACGCGCTTGCCGATTACTGGCGCGCGCTGCCGGAAGGCGATGCTGCGCCGTTGGCGGGGATTGGCTTGCACGATCCCGATGGCGCGCATCAGGCGCTGGCCAATTTCGCGCAGTCTTCCGGCGTGCGCGCGCTGTCCGATAGCGCGCGTGCGCGGCTGGATCGGGTGATGCCGGCACTGCTGCACGCGGCCACCCGCGCCAGCCAGCCCGACGCGGCCGTGCGTCGCATGCTCGGCCTGCTGCAGGCCACCTTGCGCCGCACCAGCTATCTGGCCTTGCTCGATGAGCAACCCAGCGCGCTGGCGCGCCTAGTCGATGTGCTCTCGCGCAGTGCGCTGCTGGCCGAGCGGCTGGCGGCGTATCCATTGCTGCTGGACCAATTGCTCGACACCCGCATCAGCGGCCCGGTACCGGATCGCGCAGCGTTGCACGCGGCCTGCGCCGAGACCTTGCAGATCGACGACACCGAAGCGGCGCTGCGTGAACTCAACGAGCGCCGGCTTGCACTGAGCTTTCGTATTGCGCTGGCCACGCTGGATGGCCGCCAACAGGCGGTGGAGAGCACCCGGCAACTGGCCTGGCTTGCCGAAGCAGTCGTGCAGACCGTGCTGCAGCTGGCGCGCAGCGACATGGCGGCCGCACACGGACACGTGCCCGGCGGCAGCTTTGCCATCGTCGGCTACGGCAGTCTGGGCGGGCTGGAACTGGGGTTCGGATCGGATCTGGATCTCGTGTTTCTCTACGATCATCCGCCTGAGGTGGACGCCTCCGACGGCAAGCGCCCGCTGGAAGCCGGGCGCTGGTTTGCGCGGCTTGCGCAGAAAGTGATGGCATTGCTGGCTACCGAGACCGGCGCCGGCCGGCTGTACGACATCGATGTGCGACTGCGCCCGGATGGCGGCAAGGGCGCACTGGTGTCCTCGCTGGCCAGTTACCGCGAATACCAACGCGATCGCGCCTGGAACTGGGAGCATCAGGCCCTGGTGCGTGCACGCCCGGTGGCCGGCGACGCGGCGCTTTGCGACGCGTTTGCCCACGTGCGTCGCGACACGCTGATGCGGGTGCGCGACATCGCGCAGTTGCACGAAGACGTGCGCAAGATGCGGGCGCGCATGCGCGCCGAACTGGATCGCAGCGATGCCGCCCGGCTGGATCTCAAGCAGGGCGCCGGCGGCCTGGTGGATCTGGAATTCGTGCTGCAGGCCGGCGTGCTCGGGCTGGCAGCGCAGCAGCCGCAGCTGCTGGACGCCTGCGACACGCCCGCGTTGATCGACGCACTGGCGCGCACGCACTGGCTCCCGGACGAGAGCGGCGCACCACTGCATCAGGCGCACGCAACGCTGGTCGATGCCGGCCTGAGCTGCACGCTGGACCGCCGCCCACGCCTGCTCGCACCGACGCCGGCCATCCAGCAGGCGCGCGGCATCATCTTCAACGCAGCACGCGGGCAGGGCCTGACGTTTCCGCTGGGCAAGGATGAAACAGCGCTGTAACGGCTCTGGTGAGTGCGCCGCTTTCGATGCAGCTGCGGCAAATGGCGGCAACGGTGCCTGGCTGTCCTGGCGGGAAGCCACGCATCCATGCGCGTCATGCGTTCTACCGACGCGGCGCACTCCGCCACAGCAGGGCGCGAAACGGGCCGAGCAGGAACACGCCCATGCCCAATTTTACCGCCAGATCGCCTGCGGCCCAGCTGACCCACGGCAGGCTCGTGCCGGCAAACGCAATGCTCCAGAAGAGGGTGGTATCCAGGGTGGCGCTGCAGGTGGTGGCCACGATCGGCGCGCGCCACCAGCTGCCGTCGCGCAGGCGGTCGAACACGCTGATGTCCAGCAATTGCGCCGCGATGAAGGCGCTGCACGAGGCCACCGCGATGCGGGGCGTCGCCAGCCAGATCGACAGCAGCACCGCCAGCGCGAACCCGCACCAGGCAACGTGGCGCGCAGCGCGTGGACCGAAGCGGCGGTTGACCAAGTTGCTGACCCTGGGTCAGGGCGTGAAGCTTAGGTCGAGCTCCGCCTGGGTGAAGTACGCTGGCCTTGCGCGGGATCTCGCTGGCTTGCTCCAACTTGCGCACTTCGCGTTCCAGCGCTTTTATCCGCGTCCGCTCGTCCGTCGTCAGCCCCCTGACGCTGTGGGCATCACGCTCGGCCTGACGCACCAAGTTACACAGCGTCTGCGACGAACAGCCAATTTTTTTCCCGGGAATCGATTCGATCGCCCATCGCGAGCTGACTACTTCGCGGGGCGGTTCACCCCGCAATGCTTCGCCGTCCCAACCATGACTTCGGGAAAACAACGAAATTCAGAGAGCTCTGCGCCAAACTTTCTTAAATGCTCACTGCAGGAGATCAACATGGGTCTATGTAGTTCAAAGCCGCGCGTGCAGGCTCAGCTGAACATTATGCGACCACGTCATAGGGCAGATTGATCAGACCATCCTTAGAAATAATTCTAAAATTGATTTCGAGGTTTCACCAACACCAAATGCGGCTAATGAAACGTAGCCGGCGATCGTCAGATGGTTGCGGGCGGCGAGCAGAACCGGATTTTACGAGTCGTACATGCCGATTCCGATCACCAGCCGCGCCCGCATAACGGCCGCGCAGGAGTTTTTTAGCCGCTCTAGAGATCCTGAATTTTAAACCAATTTATAAAAAAGAAGAGGAAGGCATGAAGGCAGAGCTCACACGATCCCATTCCCTGTCGTCACTCGAGCGCATACGTCACCCCGAATCTGATATGGGTAACGACTGTGATCTAGAAGTTGGCGCACAGCCCAAACATAGCGGCTTCTGTCAGTCCGAAGATAGCAGATTGCCAACCACCAGGCCCCCCCGGCGGCGCAGCACAAGTAGCGGGGCTACTAGCCCCAAGTCCACTGTGCAAGGTTCCGGTCACACCGATAACAGTGGGTTAGAAACTCCGCTACTGATCTCGTTAACAGGTTTGCAAAAGCCCAGGCATATGGGATTGGTGCGCAGGGAGTCGAGCCGACTTGTTTCTGCCGACCCGGTAGTGCACGCGCTGCTATCTTTCGCGCAGGTTGACCAGCCATTTCCACCACAGGTCGCGAGCACTGACGGGGTCCGACTAGAGCTGGTGTCCCGTCGAGACCCGGAGAAAGCGCTCGAGGAATTCAAGGACGCATTCACGGTTGAGACGGCGCAATTAATGCCCGCCGCCAACTCCTCAGAGCGGACAGCTGAGCAAATCGACGCTGACATTCATATCCCCTTGTTGCTTAAGGCGATCGAGCGGGGCTCCGCAGCATTTGGCCCAAGCGCTTTGATCGAGATGGCAGACGGCAGCCAGATCAGTGCGAAAGCGTTCCTCGCTTCGTGTGCCCCCGATGTCATGTCCAATGACGATGTCCTGTCGGCGTTCATCAATCAGAAACTGAAAGGGGATGAGGACCTCCAGGTCCGTCTGGGGGCACAGGAATTGCTATATGTGGCGACCAAGAAAGAGTTTCAGCTCGGCGGCTTGGCCGGTAGCATCGGCGTTAGCAGCGTAATCGGCTCCGTATGGGAACTCGGCGCTTCGGAACTGTTGAAAAAAGCCATCTTCGGCAAGAATTTCTCGCCCAGTCAGTATGCTCTGCAATTGGCCGGAATCGATTCAGTTCCCCCTTTGATAATCGAAACCATGGACACCATGTGTGTGCTTGCAATCATCAAGGGTATGAAGGGTGAGGACTGGTCCTTGCGCGACCTGCTCCCCAAGGCAATGAAAGCCGGCGCCATCTCCTCAGTTGTGTCATTCCCCAATAACGTCTTGCAGTACACAGGCTTTAAATCAGGCTTAGGTGATCTTGCTGCCAATGCGACGACAACCGAAGCGGCCATTTTTGGCGCTGCCTCTGGCATTCCACCCGAAGTCAAGGAAAGCGAAGAGCTGATGCGAGCTGGATTGTTCCAGAGCATGAAGGATGGCGTCATGGCGCACCCTGGCGAGAAGATGGACCCGGAAGAGGCGATTGAACAGATGACGCGTCATGCGCTCGATGTTGCACCCGGCGAAAGCACAGCTGTCAAGTCTATGGGGCTGGCATCCATTGTCGGGATGATCCCGCTGATCGCCGGCAGTAAAGCCACAGGATTGCTCTCTGAAAAGGTGCTGCGCATCTTCCGGAGCACCGTCTTTAATCCGATCGAAGCCATCGCTCTGAACGCACTGGCGCTTGGAGCGCGCATTCATGTTCCTGGGCTATTTGAATCAGACAATGCAAAGCACGCACGGATTGTGCAAACCATTCTGGCGCGAGCAAGCGAGGAAATGGAAAGCGGGGCACGGGAAATTACCGCGGAAGAATTGCATCAGATTTTGGCTCCCAGAAGAGAGTTCCTTCGTCATGTGGGAACGGCAATTGTCAAGGGCATGAATGCAAGCTTCGAGGCCCTTCCCGCGCTGGCCCGTAAACTTGGATACGGCCACACTCCCTTGACCAAACGTATTCCGTATCAGGACCTGGCTGTGTCTAGTACTTCGTACCAACCGGCGCCTGTGCCGTAATCCACGTAACAGCCAGGGTAGCGATCAATGGTCGGGTACATGGGATACATTCCTCCTGTCGACTCCCCCACAATTCAATGCCAGCTAGAATGAGAGGTCTGCGGTCGATATTGAGGGTTGGCTGAAATTCCTTACTAATACTCTCTCTTACAGAGAGTTAGGGAAGGTCTGAATAACGAGGCCTGAGAGTGCGGGATGTCGCGTCGTTCCGAAGAGTGGCGTTTGAATCTTTGGAATTTCGCCATTTCTGGCGCTTTCCGTGGGAATTTCCTGGTTTACAGGCGCACGCTCCCCATAGCCGGCAGCAACTGCTTTCGCTTCATCCACAGATTGGAGAGCGCAAACAAGGTCAGCACGTGTGCGGTGTTTTTGGCCAGGCCG
>NZ_VZPL01000012.1 GCF_008801575.1 Xanthomonas cissicola
AACGGTTCATGCGTGTGTAGACCGTATGCCAGTTGCCAAAGCGCTTGGGTAGGCCGCGCCATTTGCAGCCATGCTCGGCAACGTAAAGGATGGCGTTGACCACTTGCAGGTTGGTCATGCTGACATTGCCGCGCTGCGCCGGCAGGCAGTGTTCGATCAGAGAAAATTGTGCTGGCGTGATCTCCATGCCCAATAGTTTAATCGCTCGGGCCATTAGTGTTAACAGGCCCTAATCTCTGCCCATGCCCCGCCCCCGCCTGCCGCTCAATGCCCTGCGCGCGTTCGAAGCCGCCGCGCGCCATCAGAATCTGACCCGTGCGGCCAACGAGCTGTGCGTCAGCCAGGCCGCGCTGAGTCACCAGATCAAGGCGCTGGAGCAGCAGTTGGGCGCCAGCCTGTTCCACCGCCTGCCGCGCGGGGTGGCACTGACCGACGAAGGCGCCGCACTGGCGCCGGTGCTCGGCGAGGCCTTCGACCGCATCGCCGCCACCCTGGAACGCTTTGCCGAGGGCCGTTACCGCGAGGTGCTCAGCGTGGGCGTGGTGGGCACCTTCGCCACTGGCTGGCTATTGCCGCGGCTGGCGGCGTTCCATGCGGCGCATGCGGATATCGAGCTGCGCCTGTCCACCCACAACAACCGCGTCGACCTGGCCGGAGAAGGCCTGGATCTGGCGATCCGCTTCGGCGATGGCGATTGGCAGGGCCAGGTTGCCGAAGCCGTGATGGAAGCGCCCTTTGCACCGGTGTGTGCGCCGGCAATGGCGCGCGGCTTGCGCGTGCCGGAGGATCTGGCGCGCGTGCCGTTACTGCGCTCGTATCGTCTGGATGAGTGGCCGCAGTGGTTCCGCGCGGCGCGTGTGACGGAGGTGCCCGCGCGCGGCACCATGTTCGATTCGTCGCTCACCCTGGCCAGCGCAGCGGCAGCCGGCGCCGGCGTGGCGTTGTTGCCGCTGCCGATGTTTCGCCAGGACCTGGATGCCGGACGCCTGGCCTGCCCGTTCCCGATCGCCATCGATGCCGGGCGCTACTGGCTGACGCGGCTACGGTCGCGGCCGCAAAGCGACGCCGGGCGCCGGTTGCGCGATTGGCTACTGGCCGAACAGCACGGCAGCAGCTGAGCAGCACTGCCGCGCTTAGGGCGCTCTGGACGTCTTTCCCACCTGCACGGCCAACTGACGAAACGCCTCGTACTGCGCCCTGTCGGCGAACCAATGCGGGCAGAACAGCTCGAACAGCCGGTCGTTGTGGTACAGCAGCAGCACCCGCTCATTTTCGCGGATGCGCATGTAATCGGACCAGGGGCGACGCAGATGGCCGTCCGCCCAGGTGATTTCCAGTCCGTTCTCGTCCCATGCATAGGTTTAGGTATGCCGCAGCGAGGCCTGCTGCGCGTGCAGGCGTTTGATCCGCCGTGGCAGGCCCCACACGTGCAACAGCGCCAGGCCGATCAACCCGCCGCCACCGCTGCCGATCAGCACCGGGCCGATGATCTCGCTCGCGTCACTCAGTTGCAGCACCACCACCCCGACCAGCAGCAGAACAGCCAGAAACACGATCACACGTTTGGACGAATGACGCGCATGCAAGCGCTGTGCGGCCAGATGGTCTTCCAGGCTGATGGTGGCGGTGATCATGGGCAACCTCCTTGCTGGGCTCCAGGCGCAGCGTAACCCAGCGGTTTTTGTCGTGACTAACGACAGGTAGCGCAATCGGCAGGCGGGTACGAACCGTGCGCAGAACCGCAACGTAAGCGTGTTACCTGCCGCACCGAGCACCGGCCGCAGCCACCCGTTGGCTGCGCAGTCGTGTTGTCAGCCGCTCTTACGCACCGTCGATCAATTCCATCCACGCCGTCTCGGCTTCAGCCAGCTGCTGCGCGGTTGCTTCGCGGTCGCGTCCGAGCACGGCCATCTTCTCGCTGTCGGCGTAGTTGCCGGGATTGGCCAGCTCGCGATCCAGCGCAGCAAGCGCCGCTTCCAGCTCGCCGACGCGCTTTTCGGCGCTGGCCAGCTTGTGCGGGTTGACGGCTTTTTTCGGCGGCAGCGGCTTGGTCGGCGGTGGCGGGGTCGGCGCCACTTCGGCCATCTTCTGCTTGGTGCCCTGCGCAGCCGGGCGACTACGCAACCAGGCCGCATATTCGTCCAGGTCGCCGGCGAACGGCTCGACCACGCCATCGGCCACGCGCCAGAAACTGTCGCAGACCAGGCCGATCAGATGGCGATCGTGGGAGACCATCACGATGGCCCCCTCGAAATCGCTCAGCGCCTCGGCCAGCGCTTCACGCATTTCCAGGTCCAAGTGGTTGGTCGGTTCGTCGAGCAGCAGCACGTTCGGCTGCTGCCAGGCGATCAACGCCAGCGCCAGACGCGCGCGCTCGCCGCCGGAGAAGCCATCCACCACTTCGAAGGCGCGGTCGCCGGCGAAATTCCATTTACCCAAAAAGTCGCGGAACGCCTGATTGGCGCCATCCGGCGACAGCTCGCGGAAGTGGTCCATCGGCGACTGGCCTTCGTGCAGCGATTCCACCGTGTGCTGGGCGAAGTAACCGATGCGCAAATCCGGATGTGCGCTGCGCTCGCCTGCCAGCGGTGCCAGTTCGCCCACCAAGGTCTTGACCAGGGTGGACTTACCCGCGCCATTGGGCCCCAACAACCCGATCCGATCACCCGCTTCCAGGCCGAAACCGACATCGTGCAGGATGACCGTGGCGGCGTCACCCCCATCCGCCCTTCGGGCACCTTCCCCCGCACGCGGGGGAAGGGTTGCGGGCGCGGGATAGCCGGCTTCCACGTGATTGAGCCGGATCAGCGAAAACGGCAGCCGATTGGGCTGCGCGAACTGGATGCGAAACTCGCGCTCGGCGCGCACCGCCTCGGTGCCGGCCATCTTGGCCAGGCGCTTCATGCGGCTCTGCGCCTGGGTCGCCTTGCTGGCCTGCGCCTTGAAGCGGTCGATGAAGCTCTGCAGATGCGCGCGCTCGGCCTGTTCCTTGTCATGCGCGATCTGCTGCTGCCGCAAATGTTCGATGCGCTGGCGTTCGAAATCGGTGTAGCCACCGACATACAGCTTGGCGGTGCCACCATGCAGGTGCAGGGTGTGGGTGGCCACGTTGTCGAGAAATTCGCGGTCATGCGAAATCAGCAGCAGCGTGCCCGGGTACTTGAGCAGCCACTGCTCCAGCCACAGCACCGCATCCATGTCCAAGTGGTTGGTTGGTTCGTCGAGCAGCAGCAGGTCGCTGGGCATCATCAGCGCGCGCGCCAGATTCAGCCGCACGCGCCAGCCGCCGGAGAACGACGACACCGCGCGATGGTGCGTGTCTGCCGGAAATCCCAGACCGTGCAGCAACTTGCCGGCGCGCGCTTCGGCGTCGTAGGCGCCGATCTCGGCCATCTTCTGGTGTGCGTTGGCCACCGCCTCCCAGTCTTCGCGTGCGGTGGCTGCGGCTTCTTCCTGCAGCACCGCGGAGACCTCGATGTCCCCACCAAGTACGAACGACAGCGCCGGGTCGGGCAAGGACGGGGTTTCCTGCGAAACGCTGGCCGTGCGCACCTTGCCGGGCAGATCGACGTCGCCCTTGTCGGCCTCCAGCTCGCCCTTCACCGCAGCGAACAGGCTCGACTTGCCGGTGCCGTTACGGCCGACCACACCGACGCGGTAGCCGGCGTGCATGGTCAGGTCGACGTTGGAGAGCAGCAGACGCTCGCCACGTCGCATGGAGAAGTTACGCAGGGAAATCATTGATGGACAGTCCGATAGAACGAAAAGGAATGAGCAGATGAGCAGCATTCCTGCGACGCCATTCTAACGTTAACGAATAATTAGCGCCTTCAGCGTGGCCGCCATCTTCTTCGCCCTCCCGCGACCACCGCCTGCCTAGCCTTGCCTGGTCCTGCCTGGACCCACGTTTTTTGGAGTTGTCATGAACACCCCCGTTTCCGCGCTTGCGACCGCCGTGGTCGCTGCACTGCTTGCCTCCCCCGCCCTGGCCCAGACCGCCGCGCCGGCGACTGCCCCGGCCAACACCCTGGATACGGTCATCGTCACCGGCACCCGCGGGTCGGACCGCACCGTGGCCGAGTCGCAGTCGCCGATCGACATCATCAGCGCCGAGTCGCTGCAGGCCACCGGCACCCCGGAACTGGCCACCGCTCTGGCGCGCGCCCTGCCCTCGTTGAACTTCCCGCGCCCGGCGCTGAGCGATGGCACCAGCGCGATCCGCCCCGCGCAGCTGCGCGGCCTGTCGCCCGATCAGGTGCTGGTGCTGGTCAATGGCAAGCGCCGCCACACCTCCTCGCTGCTCAACCTCAACGGCACCATCGGTCGCGGCGCGGCGGCGGTGGATCTGAACACCATCCCGGTCGCGGCCATCGCACGGGTGGAAGTGCTGCGCGACGGCGCCTCGGCGCAATACGGTTCCGACGCCATCGCCGGTGTGGTCAACATCGTGCTCAAGGGCGCAGAAAAGGGCGGCAGCCTGCAAGCCGGCTTCGGCCAGTATTCGGCGGGCGACGGCAACAACTACGAGCTCTCCGGCGACACCGGCGTGGCCTACGGCGGCGACCGCGGCTGGCTGCACGTCGCCGCCCAGCTCAACCAGCAGGATCCCACCGACCGCGCGCGCGCCTATGCCGGCGCGCCCAGCGTCTCGCAGCCGGCAGTCGGCCAGAAGGCGTTCAAGATTGGCGACCCGGAGGTCAATGCGCAGGCGGTCTCGGCCAATACCGAATTCGCCTTCACCGACAGCATCACCGGCTATGCGTTTGCCACCGCCAGTAACCGCGACATCACCTCGTTCGCGTTTTTTCGCGCGCCGGGCAGCACCACGCAGAACATCTTGTCGATCTATCCGCAGGGCTTCCTGCCGGAGATCCAGACTTACGCCAAGGATCGCTCGCTGGTGGCCGGCGTGCGCGGCTCCACCGCCAGCGGTTGGGACTGGGACGCCAGCTACAACTACGGCTACAACCGCATCGATTTCCATACCCGCAATACGCTCAACGTCAGCCTGGGCCCGACCTCGCCCACCTCGTTCTACGACGGTGCGCTGGAAACCACGCAGAACATCGTCAACCTGGACGTCAAGCGCGGTTTCGACTGGGGCCTGGCCTATCCGGTGACGGTGGCCTTCGGCGCCGAGTACCGCAACGAAAAGTGGAACCAGTCGCCGGGCGAAGCGGGCTCGTATTTCCAGGCCGGCACGCTGGCCGGTGGCGCGCAAGGGTTCGGCGGCTTCGCTCCGAGCGTGTCGGGCCAGTACGCGCGCGACAGCTACGCGCTGTATGCGGATCTGGAAGCCGACTTCACCGACAAGTTCTCTGCCGGCCTGGCCGGGCGTTACGAGGATTACAGCGATTTCGGCAGCCAGGCCTCGGGCAAATTTTCCGCGCGCTATGCGTTCACCGACAAGATCGCGTTGCGCGGCACGGTGTCGTCGGGCTTCCGCGCGCCATCGCTGGCGCAGCAATATTTCCAGTCCACCAGCACCACGTTCCTGGCCGGCAACCCGAACCCATTCGAGATCCGCACCTTCCCCGCCGACAGCAACGTAGCGCGCGCGCTCGGCGCCGAACCGCTGGATGCGGAAACCTCGCTGTCCTACAGCCTGGGCCTGGTGCTGCAGCCGACCGATGCGCTCTACCTCACCGTGGATGCGTACCAGATCGATGTGGACGACCGCATCGTGCTGTCGTCCAACCTCACCGGCACCGGCGTGCGCAGCCTGCTGGAATCGCAGGGCATCTTCGGCATCAACGGCGGGCGTTACTTCACTAATGCAGTGGACACGCGCACGCGCGGCGTGGACGTGGTGGGCAGCTACCGCTGGCAGCTGGCCGCCAGCAGCGTGGACCTGACCGCCGGCTATAACTACTCGGAAACCGAGGTGCGCAGCGTGGCCGCCAACCCGGCAGCGTTGTCGGCCAACGGGCTGAGCCTGGAGCGCATCGACCGCACCGAGCGGGGCCGCATCGAAGAAGGCTTCCCGCGCGACAAGTTCCTGATCAACGGCAGCTGGAACCTGGAGCACTGGACGCTGGCCCTGGGGGCCACGCGCTACGGCAAGTACAGCACCCGCCCGGCAGACGCTAGCAACGACCAGACCTTCGGCGCCAAGTGGGTGGTGGATGCATCGGCCAGCTACAAGGTCGACCGTTGGACGCTGACGCTGGGCGCAGACAATGTGCTGGATCAATACCCGGACGAAAACAACTTCGCCAATTCCACCAGCGGGCAATTCCCCTACAGCAATCTGTCGCCGTTCGGCTTCAATGGTGCGTATGTGTACGGGCGCATCAACTACCGCTGGTAAGCGCTGCGCTTGAGCAGCCGATGTCGTCCTCGTGATCGTGAGGCAGGCGATGCGATCGGCCAGCTCGCGATCAGCACGGGACATCCGCAGCCTGCGCCGTGATCGAGAACGCGGCGTCGATGCACGCATGGCATGTCGCATTGCATCTTCGACATCGAGAGTCGACCACACGCCCCGGCCAGCCCGGGGCGTGTGCGTATCGGCCAGGCGTTACCTACGGCCTCTTTGGAGCGGCAAACAAACTCACTGCCAGCGCCAGGCGGACGCGGCCGGTGCTCGGTGCAGCCTCGACCATGCGTGCACCGCGGTTGGTGTGCGCCGTCTGCGCGCTGCGCTTTGGCAGCCGCTCTGCGCACCGCATCGCTGCGAGGTGAAGAACAGCCGGCAGCTGCGGTGGTATCAACTGTGCTTCCGTCATTGCCGGAGCACGCTCCATGCAAACATCGCAGCTGTCGCGCGGACGCTTGATCGACCATCTGCACCTGGTGGTGCAGGACCTGCCGGCCAGCCGGCGCTTCTACCAGGCTGTGCTGGACGTTCTCGGCATTCCGGTCGGTGGCGAAGGCGACGGCTTCTTCTGGGCCGACGAACTGTTCGTCTCCGACCGCGCCACGGTGGCACAAGGTGTGCTGACCGGCCGCCACCACCTGGCGTTTCAGGCACGCGATGTGGCGATGGTGCAGGCCTTCCATCAGGCGGCGCTCGTCCATGGGGGTCGCGACAATGGTGCGCCCGGCCTGCGCACCTATCACCGGCACTACTAAGCCGCGTTCGTGCTCGATCCGGACGGCAACAACATCGAAGCCGTCTTCCATGGTGTTGCGCAACGCAGTGCAGATGCGGTGCACATCACATTCTGATGTACAAGTTTCATAACTGGTATTGCCGTCCACTATGGTGCAAGCGAGCGCCCGCCGTAGCAGGTCTGGTGCAGGCGTCGCATCACTTTGGTGCACGATGACAACGTTGCCAGTAGCACGGCAGAGATGACAGTTGCTTGCGCAACGTAACCAAAATTTGACATGCGGTTACACGTGGTTAATGGTTGAGAACGCACCGCAGCTGCCGCGCTGGACGCGGCCCGGGAGGGGGCCCCTGCGATGCATCCGTTCCCCACTCGGAGTTGTTACCGCATGAATTGCAAGACCAGTCCACTCGCAGTCGCCGTTGTTCTTGCACTGTCGTTTTCCGCTTCAACCGCGTCTGCACAGTCGCAGGCGCCGGCCCAGAAAACACTGGACACCCTGATCGTGACTGGCACGCGCGTGGCCGATCGCACGGTCGCCGAATCGGCATCGCCGATCGACATCATCTCGCCGCAGGCACTGGAATCGACCGGCACCACCGAGTTGGCGACCGCGCTCTCACGCGCGATTCCCTCGCTCAATTTTCCGCGCCCGGCCATCTCCGACGGCTCTGACGCGGTACGCCCGGCACAGCTGCGTGGCCTGTCGCCCGACCAGGTGCTGGTGCTGGTCAACGGCAAGCGCTATCACAGCACGGCGTTGATCAATCTCAACGATACGCAAGGGCGTGGCTCTTCGCCTGCAGACCTCAACACCATTCCGATCGCCGCGGTGGAGCGCATCGAAGTGCTGCGCGATGGCGCGTCTGCGCAATACGGCTCGGACGCCATCGCCGGCGTGATCAATGTCGTGCTCAAAGGCAGCGGCGAAGGCGGCAGCATCAATGGTCGCTATGGCAAGTACAGTGCTGGCGACGGCGAGCAGTATCAATTGTCCGGCGATGCCGGTTTCAGCTTCGCCGGCACCGGCAAGGTGCACCTGGCCGCACAGGCCGGGCACTCGGATCAGACCAACCGCGCATTGCCCTTCCAGGGCCGTGTGGAGCAACGTTACGGCGACCCCGACATCGACCAGGGCGCGCTTTCGTTCAACGGCGAATACAGCCCCACCGATTACCTCACCTTCTATTCGTTCGGCATGGTCAGCCGGCGCGAAGTATTGTCCAACGGCTATTTCCGTTTTTCCGGCGACAATCGCAACCGCCCGGAAATCTATCCGGACGGCTTCCTCCCGCAGATCTACAACGTCAGCAAAGACGTCTCGTGGGTAGGCGGTTTGAAGACCTCCACCGAAGGTGGCCTGAACATCGATCTGAGCTACAACTATGGCCAGAACAATCTCACCTTCGATGTGCGCAACAGCTTGAACAACAGCCTCGGCGTGACGAGCCCGACCGACTTCCACGCCGGTATGCTGGAAGTGACGCAGAACGTGCTCAATGCCGATTTCACCAAGACGCTGGATTGGGGCCTGGCCTATCCGGTGACGCTGGCCTTCGGTGCCGAATGGCGCGGCGAGAAATTCAACGAATCGCCCGGCGATGCGGCCTCCTCGGCCAACGGCGGTATTCCCTCGGCCAACGGATCGTTGATTCCCGGCGCGCAGGTGTTCCCGGGCTTCAAGCTCTCCGACGCCGGTTACTACAACCGCGACAGTCATTCGGTCTACGCCGATCTGGAAGCGGATCTGACCGAAAAATTGTCGGCCGGGCTGGCCGGGCGCTACGAGAAGTACAGCGACTTCGGCGACACCGCCACCGGCAAGCTGTCGCTGCGCTATGCCTTTACCGACAAGGTGGCGGTGCGTGCGACTGCGTCCACCGGCTTCCGCGCGCCGTCGCTGCAGCAGCAGAACTTCCAGTCGATCGCCACCCAGTTCCTCAACGTGGCCCAGCCCAACGGCACGGTGACCGCGATTCCGTTCGAGATCGGCACCTTCCGTACCGATAACCCTGCCGCGATCGCGCTCGGTGCCGAACCGCTCAAGGCCGAAGAGTCCAAGAATTACGGCCTGGGCGTGGTGTTGCAGCCGGTGGAGAATCTGTACATCACGGTGGATGCATATCGCATCGATATCGACGACCGCATCGTGCTGTCTGAAAACCTCACCTCCAATGCGGTCCGCAACTACCTGCAGGCCAATGGCTTCCCGGGCATCGGTGGCGGGCGCTACTTCACCAATGCGGTAGACACCAAGACGCAAGGCGTCGATGCGGTGGGCACCTATCGCTGGAACCTGGATGGCGGCAGCGTGGAGCTGACCTCCGGCTACAACTACAACAAGACCGAAATCAAACGCATCGCCGACAACCCGGCAGCGCTGATGGCGATCGACCCGAGTGCGGTGCGCATCGGCCGCGCCGAAATCGGCCGTATCACCGAAGGCACGCCGCGCGACAAGTTCTTCCTCGGCGGTACCTGGTCGCCGGGCAACTGGTCGTTCACCGGCACCGCCACGCGCTGGGGCGAGTTCAGCACGTTCGGCACCAACGCCGGCAGCGACCAGACCTACGCGGCCAAGTGGACGCTGGATCTGGCCGCGTCCTACAAGCTAGGCGCGTGGAACTTCACCGTTGGTGGCGACAACGTGCTCAACGAGTATCCAGACCGCCAGCAAGCCGGTTTGGGCACACGCACCTACCTGCCCTACAGCAGCGCCTCGCCGTTCGGTTTCAACGGCGCACTGGTCTATGCAAACGTGAATTACAAGTGGTAACTCCCAAGTGCCGGTCGGCCACGACCGGCACTTGAGTCGCGCGGCACTGCACGTCCGACGTGTCGCCGACGTCACCGTCCCTGGCCAGCCTCGCACACGTGAGGTGGCCAGGTTAGACGCTCTCCGCTGCACGCTGCACCGCTTGAGCAAGGACGCGCGCAGCAAAGTGCGCAAGGCGCCACACCGCGCGTTGCCGATTGCTGCCCTCTTCGCGCGCACTGCTCCGTACTGCGGAAGCAAGCGGCGCGCAGGCATGGCCGATTACCCGTACGCAGTTGCATTCCCCCGGTATTGACGGTGCTTCGTCGCTACGTCCATCACTCCTTTTGAGCCTTGACTCCCATGCACAACTCCAACGCACTCTCGCTGGCGATTTCAGTCGCACTCACCGTCTGCTCCTTCGCTGCCAGTGCGCAGTCGCAATCGACCCAGCCGCAGAAAACCCTCGACACCCTGATCGTCACCGGTACGCGCGTCAGCGACCGGACGGTGGCCGAATCCGAATCGCCGATCGACATCATCTCCGAGGAGTCGTTGCAGGCCACCGGCGCCACCGATGTCGCCACCGCGCTCGGCAAGCTGTTGCCGTCGCTGAACTTTCCGCGCCCGGCCATCGCCGACGGCAACGACGCCGCCCGTCCGGCTACGCTGCGCGGGCTGTCGCCGGACAACGTGCTGGTCCTGGTCGACGGCAAGCGGTATCACACCTCCTCGCTGGTGAACTACAACCCCTATGTCGGCCGCGGCTCGGCACCGGCCGATCTCAACTCGTTGCCGATGTCGGCGATCGCCCGCATTGAGGTGCTGCGCGACGGCGCGTCGGCGCAATACGGGTCCGATGCGATCGCCGGCGTGGTCAACATCGTGCTCAAGCACGGCGCCGCTGCCGGCAGCAACAGCATTTCGGTCAATGGCGGCATCATGGACAAGGGCGACGGCGCACAGAACGGTATCGACGGCTCGGTCGGCCTGCCGTTCGGCGCCACCAGCGGCGATAGCGCGCCTGGCTGGGTGCGGCTGTCGTGGAATTACCAGAATTCGATGGACACCAATCGCAGCGAGAACACCAATCGCGCTACCACGCTTGCCGGCGCCGCCAATCCCAGCGGCGTGCCCTACCAGCGTCATGGCGATCCGGATGCCAGGTTCTACCAGGGCCTGGTCGCGTTCGGCTATAACTTCACGCCCAGCGTCGAACTGTATGGCCATCTGAGCGTCAGCCGCCGCGAAGTGACCTCCAACGGCTACTACCGTGCCTACGACAACAGCGACCGCAATGTGCAGGCGGTGTATCCCAATGGCTTCCTGCCGCAGATCTACAACCCGATCAACGACCGCTCGGCGGTGCTCGGCGTCAAGGGCACCACGGAAAGCGATTGGCATTGGGACGTGTCGGCCACCTACGGCAAGAACGACATGACCTTCAACATCCTCAACAGCATCAACACCAATCTGTACTGGAGCACGGGCAGTTCGCCGACGAACTTCAATTCCGGCGGTTTCGAAACCGAACAAGGCACGCTCAACGCCGACTTCAACAAATCCTTCGACTGGGGTCTGGCCTATCCGGTCAATCTGGCCTTCGGTGTCGAACACCGCCAGGACCGCTACGAGATCGTCGCCGGCTCGCCGGCGTCGTATTTCTTCGACCCCGACACCATCAACCCGGAGACCGGAAGCCCCTACCCCGGCGGTGCGCAGGTGTTCTCCGGCCTGGAACCCTCGGTGGCCGGCAAGTTCGGCCGCCACAGCAACGCGGCATACGCAGCGCTGGAAGCGGACCTGACCGACAAGCTGTCCGGCGGTATCGCCGGACGTTACGAGAACTACAGCGACGCAGGTTCCACCCGCTCGGGCAAGCTGTCGGCCCGCTATGCGTTCACCGATACGTTCTCCATGCGCGCAACGGTTTCCAACGGCTTTCGTGCGCCTTCGCTGGCGCAACAGAACTACGCCTCGGTGGTGACCTTGCCGCAGGACGGTCAGCTGATCCAGGTCGGCACGTATCGCACCTCCGACCCGATCGCCGTGCAACTGGGCGCGCGTCCGCTGAGCCCGGAAAAGTCCACCAACTACGGGATCGGCAGCGTCTGGCAGCCGACCACCAACTTCACCTCGACGCTGGACGTGTACCAGATCCGCATCTGGGACCAGATCCTGTATTCGGACCAGATCCAGCTCGCCCAGCCGATCGGCCAGGTCGGTGCAGTGCAGTTCTTCGTCAACGGCGCTACCAGCCGCACGCGCGGCGTCGACTGGGTCAACAGCTATCGGGCCGATCTCGGTGCCGGCGGTAGCCTCGACCTGAGCGCCAGCGCCAACTACAACAAGACCAAGATCCTGGAGCTGTCCAATCCGAACTTCGGACGCGCCAGCCAGGGCTTGTTGACCGAATCCACGCCACGCACCAAGTACATGCTGGCAGCGGACTGGACCTTGGACGGCTTCTCGCTCAATGGCAATGCCACCCGCTACGGCGCGATCAAGCGCATCAGCGATCCGGCCGACGGCAGCCAGGACCAGACCTACTCGGCGCGCTGGATCCTCAATCTGGCGGCCAACTACACCTGGCAGGCGCTGACCTTCACCGTGGGTGCCGACAATGTCACCAACCAGTATCCGACCAAGGCACAGCTGACCACCGGCTACGATGATCGCGCCAGCGGTCTGCAGTACTCCTCGTTGTCGCCGTTCGGCTTCAACGGTCGCTACTGGTACGGCCGGGTGACCTACCGCTTCTGATCGACCGGCTCGCGCGAACCTGCCGATCCGCACATGCGTACACGCAAACACCGCCGAGTGATCGGCGGTGTTTGTCGTTGTGGGCATCTCGATTCGGGTGCAGCGGCCGTGCCTCATCTGCCACGGCGATTGCCGGCGCGGTGATTGCCGTTGCGATTCCATCCCGGCACGTCACGTCGCTGCACCGCCTGGCCGCAGCTCACCAGGAGGCCAGCAGCGCGTCGACACCGCGCAGGTTGGCGCGATCGTTCCAGCTCAGCGTGTCCAGCCCCTCCAGCCGAAGCGCTGGCAGACGCGCAAGCAGGCAGGCCAGCGCGGCTTCCACTTCGATCAGGGCCAGCCGGTTGCCCAGGCAGTGGTGGATGCCGCCACCGAGCGACAGCGCGCGGCCCTGCTGGCGGCGGATATCCAGCACCTGCGGGTCGGTGAACTGCAGCGTGTCGTGATTGGCCGCACCCAGCATCAGATACAGCATGGTGCCCCGGGGAACCGCCACGCCCTCGATCTCGAAATCCTGCAAGGCGGTGCGCGTGGCCATCTGCACCGAGCTGTCGTAGCGCATGCATTCGAGCACTGCATTGGGCAGCAGGCCCGGGGTTTCCTGCAGCAGGCGCAATTGCTGCGGATGCCGATGCAGCGCGACCAGCGCATTGCAGATCATGTTGGAGGTGGTTTCGTGACCGGCAAAGAACAGCAGGATCACGTTGGAGACGATCTCCTCCTCGCTCAGGCGGCGGCCGTTATCCTCGGCCTGGATGAAGCGCGCGATCAGATCATCGCCACCAGCGCTGCGACGTTGCGCGATCACGCCGTGGAAATATGTTGCCAGCTGGTCGTACGCAACGCTGGTGGCCTGCAGTTCTTCCGCCGTCATCATCGGATCGAAGACTTTCGCCAGCGCGCTGGTCGCGTGACTCAGCGCGGTGACATCGGCTGCAGCGATATCCAGCATCCGGCAGATGATGGCGATCGGCAGCGGGAACGCGAACTCGGTCAGCAGATCGCAGTGGCCGTTGGCCTGGAAAGCGTCGATCAACCCGGCGGCGATATCGCTGGCTACCTCACGCATGGACTCCATCTGCCGCGCACCGAAGGCCTGCGTCATCAGTCCGCGCAACTGCGTGTGCAGCGGCGGATTGAGCAGCAGGAACATGCGGCTCATGCCCTGGAACAGCGGCAGGTGCACCGCCGCCTCGCCGTAGCGCAGACGAACGCTCTGCAGATAGTCGCGGCCGACCCGTCGGTCGCTGAGCAGGCGATCGACCACGGCGTAGCGGCCGGACATCAGCCGCCCGTCCGCCACCTGCACCAGTGGGCCTTCTTCGCGCAGGCGTGCGTAGGTCGGATAGGGATCGTGGCGGAACTGGGGTGTTGCCAAATCGCTGAGAAGCATGGCCTGGCTCATGTGGCATCACCGCCGAAATGGGGGCGATGCATGCGTGCACCTGCCGAAGGACGCAGGTGCTCTACGGGATGCCCGGATTATCTGCACGCGTCGCTCCCCGGCCTTGCGCAAGCGCGAAGCGGTGTCGTCAATGTTGAGTCGGCGTGCCGGACTTGCGCCGTGCGTCTCGGCTCGCAGACGTAGGCATGGGCCACGGCGGTTTACGCGCGGCGCCTGATGCATGTCTCTGTTTGCGCGCATGCGCCACGTGTCGCATCGCGTTAATCATGCGCTGTGTACTATGGGCATCCGGCCAACCGGACCTGTCTTGCGGTCCAGTTCCCCCTGCCGGACTCCAGCCATGACCACGCAATGCCCGCAGGCGACGCCCGGCGCAGTGCCGTTGGCTGGTCGACTTCGACGATCTCCCGGACACTCTCACAACGGATTGGAATGCATCACGACACCAGCCTCATCGACATCATCGCCGTCGGCCTCGCGGTCGCCTTCATCCTTGGCACGCTCGCGCAGAAGGTGAAGCTCTCGCCGCTGGTCGGTTATCTGCTGGCCGGCGTGTGCGTGGGGCCGTTTACGCCGGGATTCGTGGCCGACCAGACCATCGCCAACCAGCTGTCCGAACTGGGTGTGATGTTGCTGATGTTCGGCGTGGGGCTGCATTTTTCGCTCGACGATTTGATGGAAGTGAAGTGGATCGCGGTACCCGGCGCATTGGCGCAAATCGTGGTGGCCACTTTGCTCGGCTGGGCGCTGGCGTGGAGCATGGGCTGGTCGCTGATTCACGGCTTGGTGTTCGGCCTGGCGTTGTCGGTGGCCAGTACGGTGGTGCTGTTGCGCGCCCTGGAAGAACGCCGTTTGCTGGACACCCAGCGCGGCCGCATCGCGGTGGGCTGGCTGATCGTCGAAGACCTGGTGATGGTGCTGGCATTGGTGTTGCTTCCGGCGCTGGCGGATGTGCTCGGTACCGGCGCACCAGCGGCGGCGCACGATGCGCAATCGCCCTCGCTGCTGGCCGCGCTGGGCGTGACCTTGCTCAAGATGGTGGCGTTCGTCGCGGCGATGCTGGTCATCGGCCGGCGCGTGATTCCCTGGTCGTTGGAAAAAGTGGCGGCAACCGGCTCGCGCGAACTGTTCACCCTGGCCGTGCTCGGCATCGCGCTGGGCGTGGCATTCGTGTCGGCCACGTTGTTTGGCGTGTCGTTCGCGCTCGGCGCGTTCTTCGCCGGCATGCTGCTCAAGGAATCGGAACTCAGCCATAAGGCCGCCAACGATTCGCTGCCACTGCGCGATGCATTTGCGGTGTTGTTCTTCGTCTCGGTGGGCATGTTGTTCGACCCGATGATCCTGATCGCGCACCCGTGGCAGGTCCTGGCGACCTTCCTGACCATCACCGTGGGCAAGTCGCTGGCGGCATTTCTGATCGTGCGCGCGTTCGGCCACCCCACCGGCACGGCGCTCACCATTTCCACCAGCCTGGCGCAGATTGGCGAGTTTTCCTTCATCCTGGCCGGCCTGGGCGTGCAACTGGCGATCCTGCCGGAAACCGGCCGTGACCTGATCCTGGCCGGCGCGCTGCTGTCGATCGTGGCCAACCCGTTCCTGTTCTCGTGGCTGGACCGCTGGCAGGCCAAGCAGGCGCAGGACGCGCCCGCCGCCGTGGAACCGGAACTGCCGCCCGGCCCAGCGTTGCCGGCCGATGGGCATGCCATCGTGATCGGCTACGGCCGCGTCGGAAGTTCGCTGGCGCAATTGCTGCGCAGCCGTGGCGTGCCGGTGCTGGTGATCGACGACAACGGCGACCACGTCGCCAAGGCGCATGCGGCCGGTATTCCCGGCATCCGGGGCAGCGCGGCAGCGGACCGCGTGCTGGCCGAGGCGCGCCCGGAGCACGCCAAGATCGCGATCCTGGCCATTCCGCAGCCGCTGGAAGCCGGCGAAGCACTGGCCAAGCTGCGCGTCATCAACCCCTCGCTGACACTGCTGGCGCGCGCCCACAGCGACGCCGAGGTCAAGCATCTGCTCGAACATGGCGCCGACGGCGCGGTCCTGGCCGAGCGCGAACTGGCTTATTCGCTGGCCGAAATGGTCATGTCCACCCCGCCGTACCGCGCGTTGAACGTGCCGGCGTCGTGATGCCGGTGACCGTCCACGCCACCACCGCCCGGTGGCAAGACGCATACGCATGCCGCTCTACGCATTTCAGGGTGATTTTCCCCGGGTCGTAGCCGCATCGTGGTTGTCACGGGCGATGCATACCGAGTTGCCGCCGACCTCAGCGTGGCTTGACGAGCCGATACTGGCGACGATCACCATAGGCCGCGCCCTTGGTGTCCACATTGGCGCATAACTGCCCGCCACACAACGTCACGTCCGCAGCGTTGTAGGCGCGCAGCAACTCCGCACGCAACTGAGTGTCGCGGATCTGCTGGCGGTACTGGCCCAACAACCATCCACCACCGCCCAGCAACAGCAGCAAGCTTCCCAGGACAACCGCAGCGCCTTTCCATAGCAGCAGGCGCTGCCCACGTTCGATACGCTTGAGTTGATCAGCCAGCGACTGCGCGCCCTCGCCGATCAAACCGCCGGCTTGCTGTAGCCGCTTCTCGAAGCCGGCGACGGGTTGGTCCATTCCCTGCTGGATGCTTCGAATCAAGGTGTCGGGCACGCGCTGCAGTGTCTGCTCGGCCGAACGGGTGACCACGGTTGGCAGCGACTGGGCCACTTGCTCCAACTGCTGCGCAAGCCGGCGTTGCAGTTGTTCCAATTCGGCGCAGCGACGCTCGAACTGCTCCATCAAGGCAGCGGCCTTGCTGACCAGCTCCATCGGGTCTTGTGTGTTCATCGTGCGTCCTGCCCTGCTGGTGATAACACTACAGACTGCGCGCGCCGGTGCGCATGGTTTCTTGCTGTTGCAGCTCGGCCTGTTGCCGCTGCGCTTGCATCGCCTGCTGGGCCGCCTGCTGTTCCTGCTGATTCACCGCCTCGACAGCCTCGGCGCGCAAGGCGCGGCCAGGCGGCTCGTTGGCCAGGGCCTGTGTCATCTGACGGAACTGATCACGCTCACCGTTCTGCGCGGCGGCCAACATGCGGTCCAGAAATGCGCTGTGGTCCTCCTGCAATGAGGACGGCTTGCCGCCGTGTGTCGGCGATGCCGCACGCACTTCCTGCGCATCCTGCTTAAGCGGCACCTACCAGGTCTGTGGCGCATGGCTGCGCTCGCGGTCTTGCTGAAGTTGCTGCATCTGCTGCTGCCAGGTCGGCGCATCCATCTCCCGACGCCCTGCTCCCGGTTCCAACGGACCGCGCAGGTGATCGAACCCATCGCGGGCCAGCCCAGGGATTCCACGCGAGTACACCGTCAAGCCGGACCGTAGCGTCTCGATGTCGCCGCGATACTTCTCGATCATCGGCGCGTACTGCCGAGCGAGCTGCTGCGTTGAAGGGTCTTCCAAGACGGAGGTATCCGCTTTGCCTGCCCCATCGACTGGCAGGAAGTTATGCATGCGATGCGATTCACCCAGCTTGACAGCCGCAGACACTGGATCACGCGCATCCAAGGCATCGGGGTCGTTGGCGTAATCAGCGGCCTTTAAGACAGCAATCTCGTGCGGTGTGGCATTGACCTTGACTTGGCCGTAATGCCGGCTCGCGGCACTGACTGCATCGCCGGCCATGACGTGATTGATCACATCGCTGCCGCCTTCCGGCATCCGCCGATCCAGACTGACCGCGCCGTAGGCGTCGAAGGTCTGCCCCTTAAGGCCGAAGTGATGCGCAGTAACTTGTGCCAAATTGCCACCGAGCGAGTGGCCTGAAACCGTCACATCGGGGATTGGTAGACCGGTACTGAGATGCTTCTGCTCTGCATATTTCAAGGCGCGCTGCGTAAACGTGATGGCGTCTGCTACCTGCGCATTGTGGCGAGTCGCGACCATCCCACCATCGGCCAGTACACCGTCCAGTAAGGGCTGGCGATCAAACTCGCTTCCTCGGTGGACAACTACCATTTCACCTGTGTCGGCCCTCTCATAGATTACACCCTGATAACCTGAAGGCCTGTCTATATAGTCCAGGTGCCTGCAAGGAACACCACCAATATCTACGATGGGGCTTCTCGGTCCCACCCGATCTGGCTTCTGGTATGCGTCATACGCAAGCGCTGCGTATTGCTGACTGGTTAGGCTCATGGAGAAACCTTCTCTGCTTTGAGAGTCACAACAAACAGATTTCTTCGGTTTGGCTCAGCGTAATTCTCGGCAGATGGTTTCCCTGTATCCGGGAAGTCCTCGATGCCACTTTTTGGATACCCGCCTCTCCAAAAGTAAGTTTTCTTTGAGGCCGACTGCAGAACCTGCTCTTTCTCCAAACTAGGCGCAAAGTCAGTCTCCTCATGTTTTCCAGTCGCTTTTAGCGACATGCCGACACCAGTCAACTCCCAGTGGCAAACTCCCTTTCCGTAATAATCCGCATCAATCATGCCATCTGCAAAAATTGTCGCTACGTAGGTCGTCTCGTCGATTTTTTTGAAGACTGCGGGAACACTGTCTTCTTTCTGCTTGGACCAAACCCCGGCAATCGGCTCGATCGGAGTGCATTGCTGATGATCAGACATCTGATAAAAAGTAGCACCGTCCACGAAACCAAACGGCCCTGGCGCATTCTCAATCGTCATCGTGATCCGATAGGCTTGCTTCGGATGCGGGTTCTTCCGATAGATCGGATCGCCGTCTTCGTCGCACGCCTGCGCGTCCCTGGATTGCATCGTGGTCTCCTTTGCTCCGCATGCGCACAGCGAAATCGTCAGAGAGATGTATAGCAGCGCGGCTGAAGTGCGGTACATAGTGGTTGGCCGATAAACGCCTTGTTTCTCAAGGCTACGGCGTTTCCTGGGCAGCAACAACATTGGGTTCGGCGTAAGACACGTGCTGTTGAACGGTTCCAAAGTGCGCAGCAACGCTCCGGGTGTGTGGGATGACTGTCTACAGGCTCCAAGCTAACCCATCGGAATCAAGCCGCAGTGGTTACCCAAAAAGACCGCCAGACACACTTGATAATCATTCCCATTAAGCGCAGGATGAGCACCCGTTTCCTTGGCGGCCTCTTCCATGGCGGTTGCAGTCGGCATCCTCAATGCAGTGCCAAGCGCGCAGCTCTGCGAATTGCTGGGTCGCATCGGCTATGGCTTTGTGGTGCTCGATCTGGAGCATGTGTTGCGTGCGCCCGACACGCTGGAACATGCGATCCGCGCCTGCGAGTTGTCGGGTTGCGAGGCCTGGGTGCGCGTGCCGGAAGTGGACGAAAAACTGATTGGCCGGGTGCTGGATGCCGGCGCGCGCGGGATCGTGATTCCGCGTACCGAGTCTGCGGCGCAGATCGGCGACGCCATCGCCGCGGCACGCTTCCCGCCGCTGGGCCGACGCGGCATCACCGGCGGCCGTGTCACCGGCTTCGGCACTGTCGATCTGCCCACCTACATCGCGCAGGCCAATGCGAACATCCGTCTCGTGCCGATGATCGAAAGCGCCGCCGGCGTGGCTGCCCTGCCGGAGATTCTTGCCACCCCCGGCGTGGCCCTGGTGATGGAAGGTGCGCTGGATCTGGCGCTGGATCTTGGTCTGGGCCCGCAGCCCACCCACGCGCAGGTGTGGGAATTGCTGCTGCAATTGCATGCGCAGTGCCTTGCTGCAAACGTCCCGTTCTGCCCCAACCCGCGCACCGACGCGCAACGTGCGCACTGGCTGCAACAGCCGGAGCTGCGCTGGCTGCTGGCCGGCGAAGACCGCGCGCTGATCCAACGCGCCTTGCGCGGCCATTTGGCCAGCCTTGCCGTCCCCCACTCACCTCCCGCCTGCAGGAGCACGCCGTAGATGTCGACGTTCCGTTTCCACGCCCTGGCCATCGCGATCGCGGCGAGCACGCTGACGCTGCCGCAGCTGACGCGCGCAAGCGATACGCCGACGACCGATGCGCTCGATGCGAGCGGTGGCGGCACGCCGATTCGCGCGCTGGATGCGATCCAGGTGCAGGGCAGCCTGCTCGGGCGCTCCAAGCCCGACGATGTGCAGCGTTACGCCGGCAGCCGCCAGGTGATCGACCGCGAGCAGTTGCGCAATGGCGGCAACCGTTCGCTGGACGATGCTTTGCAACGCGTGCCGGGCATCAAGATCTTCGACGAAACCGGCACCGGCGCGCTGCCGCAGCTGATGCTGCGCGGCCTGTACGAAAGCCGTAGCGGTCGCGTGCAGGTGCTCGAAGACGGCATTCCATTGGCGTTGGCCCCGTATGGGCAAACCAGCCTGTCATTGTTCCCGGTGGGGTTGAACCAGATCGACCGCATCGACATCGTGCGTGGCGGTGCGGCCGTGCAATACGGACCGAACAACGTGGGCGGGGTGATCAACCTGGTCAGCAAGGAGATCCCGAGCGCGTGGAGCACCACGCTGGCGTACAAGGTCACCGCCGGCGGCCAGGGCCAGTTCCTGCAGGACAATGCGCTCAGCAGCGGTGGATATCTCACCGATCATTTCGGGATGCAGATCGATGCCAATCGCACCTATGGCGAGTACTGGCGCGCGCATAGCGACACCGACATCAGCAATCTGCGCGTACGTGCCGAATGGTGGCTGGACGACACCAAGCTGCTCAAGGCCAGCGTGCAGCGGTATCTGGTCGGCATGGATCTGGCCGGCGCGCTGAGCCCGGATGATTATCGGCGCGACCCGCGCCAGTCCACCCGCCCGCTGGACAGCTTCAACGGCCGCACCACACGTGCGTCGCTGAGCTACGAACAGCTGCTGGGCGATTGGGGACCGATGCAGGACGTGCGCCTGGATTGGAGCAACTTCAGTGCACGCAGCAGTCGCAATTTCATTTTCGGCATGCGCCAGGCCTCCACCGAGACCTGGCGCTCGGACTTGCCGCCGCAACTGCGCCAGACCGCACCGCGCGACTTCCGCGTGGTCGGCAGCGAGCCACGGCTGAGCTGGAGCATGGGCGATGCCGGTGGCCTGCGTCAGCAATGGACTGCCGGGGTGCGTGCAGTGCGCGAGGACATCGATTTTCTGGTGGGCAATCTGCGTCTGCGCGACGGGCTATTCACCACCGTGCGCGATTGGCAGTTCGAAGACCGTGCGTTGGCCGCATACATCAGCAACGCCATCACCCTACCGGACGAGCGCGTGACGATCACGCCAGGCCTGCGCTACGAGCGGCTGGATTCGCGTTATTTCAATCGCGCCACTGGCGTCAGCACGCTCAACCAAACGCGCGATGTCTTGCCCGGGCTGACGTTGGGCTTCCAGGCAACTGAGCAGTGGTTCTTCTACGCCGACGGGCAGCGCTCGATGCGCGCGCCGCAGGTCACACAGATCATCTTCGGCAACAACCTGGATGCCGAGCTGGCATGGAATTACGAGACCGGCGCGCGCTATCAACCCAACGAGCGCACACGCATCCAGTTGGGTGGGTATCTCATCGATTTCGACAAACAGATTCAACTCGACAACACCACGCGCGTGTTTCGCAACCTGGGCAGGACCCGCCATCAAGGTGGCGAGCTGGAACTGCAGTGGAGCCCTGAGCAACTGCGTGCGCTCACCCTCAACGCCAGTTATGCCTATCTGGATGCCAGCCAGGAATCGGGCGCATTCCGTGGCTTGCGCGTGCCTTACACCTCGCGCAACCAGATCACGCTGGGCGGCACGTACGCGCTCGGTCACACCACTGTCGCGCTTTCCGGTTATTACTTCAGCAAGGCCTTCAGCGACGCGGCCAACACCGTGCAAGAGAACGCCATCGCGTCGGTGGGTCAGTTGCCGGCCTACATGGTCTGGAACACGCAAGTGAGCCATACCTTGTTCGAACGCGATGGACAGAAGTTCAGTGCATCGTTGGCGATCAACAACCTGTTCGACCGGCACTACTGGTTCCGTGGCGTGGACACCAGCCCCTGGGGGCGTCAGGCCGCGCCTGCGCGCACCGTCACTGCCGGACTGGAGTACACGTTTTAAACCTGCATCACGTGGCAAGCGCTGCACACGACCAATGCACAGGCGTAGGTTGCGCGTGAAGCGACGGCGGTCGTACTGACGAGCGCCAAGACAACACGGCGTGCATGAGGCACGCATCATTGCCGCAGCACGCGGCATGCGATCGACGTATCGCAGGCCACCCACCGCCGCCATGGCGCCAGGCAGCCCGTTTCAGTACCGGTTTTCCCCACCGTCCTGTCGAACGAGAGCTGCCATGATTGCGACACCCGCTGCACCGTTGGTGATCCTCACCCATGTCTGCCATCCGGCCATCACCGAAGGTTTCCTGCCGGCCGCGCACGCGCTGGACCTGCCGGTGTGGTTGCTGACCGACCACCGGTTCGACCACCTGGCTTATTTCCGCGAGCATCCGAGCCATGCACCGCAGCGGGTGATCGAATGCGACGTGTTCAATCCGCTTGGCGTCCTCGACGTATTGCACGATGCAGACATCGCCCCGCGCGCGGTGTTCAGCAATAGCGACCACCTGCAGACCAGCACCGCGCTGGTGGCCGCAGCGCTTGGCCTGCCGGGCAAGGACTGGCAGGTGTGCTACGCCGCCAAGAACAAGGCCGCGATGCGCCAACGCTTGCGTGCGCATGGGCTGCCCTGCCCATGGTTTTGCACGCTGGCGCCGGGTGCGGCGTTGCCGGCACAGATTCCATGGCCTGTGGTGGCCAAACCTCGCGAGGGCGTCGCGAGCCTGGATGTGCGCTACTGCGCCGATGCGGCGCAACTGCAGGCCTACCTGGACGATGTATGGCAGCGCCATCCGCAGCGCACCGTGCTGCTGGAAAGTATGCTGGAAGGTGCGCTGTTTACGCTGGAAACGCTGGGCGACGGCAAGCGCCTGCAAGCCGTCGGCGGCTTCAAGGTGCGGTTGTCGCCGCCACCGCATTTCGTCGAATGCGAAGCGCAGTGGGATGCCGACGTGGACACACCGGTGATCGCGCAGGCGCTGCAACAACTGCGCGCGTTCGGTGTCGGCTTCGGGCTGTGCCATAGCGAATTCATTCTTACCGGCGACGGACCGGTGCTGGTGGAGATCAATTACCGCAGCATCGGCGACCGCCGCGAATTCCTGCTTGACGAGATGTTTGCCAAACAATGGTTCAACGCGGCGCTGGCACCGCATCTGGGCCTGCCGTTGCCACCGCTACGCAGTGCCCATGCACATGCCTTGCTGCGCTACTACGTGGCCGAACACGACGGCGAACTGGTCGCCGCCAGCGAAGACCACCGCCAGCACGATGCGCACAGCGACGTGCAGTACCGGCGGATGCGCACACCGGGCGAGCGCATCCGCCTGAGCCATTCCAACAAGGATTATCTGGGCGTGCTGAGCGCGTTGGCACGCGATGCGCAGACACTGCAACACGCAGTGGTGCAGGCCGAAGCGGGGCTGCAGTGGCGCATCGATGGCGCGGAATTGCGCGCATGAGCAGCATGGCCGACCAACGCTACATCGCCACCCGCATCATCGATGCCTGCCTGCGCGAAGACCTGCGCGGGATTGCGACCCGCGGCAGTGCGGCGGTACCGGACGCCGAGGTGTTGGCGCAGTGGACCGACCCCATCCCGGTGCAGGGCTGGTGGCGCATCGCCCACCTGCCCGGCGGCACGATCTGGCTGCCGATCCATCGTCAAGGCGCGCTGCAAGACATCGGGGCCTGCGGCGACAGCTGGATTGTGCGCAACAGCGACGGCGTGCACGTCGAACGTGGTGCACACGCCTGGTTGCAACGCCTGAGTGCAGAGCTCGATAGCGAAACGCAACAGCTGCATCGTGCCTACGCCGACGAAGCCGACTGCGCCGCTGCGCACCGCGGGCTGGCGCGGCAGGCCTACCACGCGCAGGCACCGGCGTTGCGTAATGCGCTGCATCACCCCGATGCCGCCGAGCGTGCCTACCGCTGCGATCAGCTGGCCAGCTACCGCGACCATCCGTTCTATCCCACCGCGCGTGCCAAGGCCGGGCTGGATGCAGCCGAACTGCGCCATTACGCGCCGGAATTCGCACCGACCTTTGCGTTGCGTTGGCTGGCGATTCCACAGGCGTTGGCGCAATGCACCAGCACCCCGCCGGCCGCGCTATGGCCGCAGTTCGAAAACCTGGGTCTACCGCCGGAACTGACCGCCACGCATCTCGCCTGGCCGGTGCATCCGCTGGTCTGGGAGCGCTTGGAGCAGGAAGGCTTCGCGCTGCCCGAGGGCGTGCATCGAGCGCCGAGCGCCTGGCTGAACGTGCGCCCAACGCTGTCGGTGCGCACGCTGGTGCCGCTGCAGCATCCGCACCTGCATCTCAAATTGCCCATTCCGATGCGCACGCTGGGCGCGCTCAACCTGCGTCTGATCAAGCCGTCCACGTTGTATGACGGGCACTGGATGGAGCGCGCATTGCGGCACATCGATGCGGTCGACCCTGCACTGCAAGACCGTTGCGTGTTCGTCGACGAGTCGCACGGGGGGCATGTCGGGCAGACGCGGCATCTTGCCTATCTGGTGCGGCGTTACCCAGCGCTGGACGATGCCACATTGGTCCCGGTGGCTGCGTTATGCGCGCCCATGCCCGATGGCCGCCCGATGGCGATCCATCTTGCCGAACGTTTTGCGCATGGCGACGTGCTGCGCTGGTGGCGCGACTACACCGAGCTGCTGCTTGCCGTGCATCTGCGCCTGTGGCTGCGTTATGGCGTTGCACTGGAAGCCAATCAGCAGAACAGCGTGATGGTGTATGCCGATGGCCAAGCCACGCGCCTGTTGATGAAGGACAACGACGCTGCGCGGATTGCGCTGCCGCAATTGCGGGAAGCACTGCCGGAGGTGGATGCACTGGGCTCGCTGCAGGATGCGCGTATTGCGGTAGACGATCCACAGGCATTGGCGCAGATGTTCTGCACGATCGTGCTGCAGCTGGATCTGCAGGCGGTGCTGGAAGGCCTGGCCGAATGGCAGCCCGCGCTCCGCGCGCCGCTGTACGCGCAGTTGCAGGCCCAGGTCGCTGCAACGCTGGCGCAACTGGAAGGCGACGGCATCGATATCGGCCCCGCACGCCGCCTGTTGGCCAGGCCACGGCTGCCGGTGAAGTACCTGCTCAGCGCCGGCAGCCTGCTCAGCAAGCAGCTCACCGGCGCCACCGACATCAACAAGTTCTACGGCGACAGCGCGCCCAATCCGTTCGGCGATGCGTTCGCCGATGCGCGACATCCGCCGCGCAGGCAAGCGGGCGCGCCGCGATGAGGCGCATCCTGGTTCCGGTACTGGCTGCGCATTATCTGGCGGCATTCACGGCGCTGGGCATGCCGCTGTTTCTGCCGCAGGTCTTGGTAGAACTCGCACCGTCCGCCGCCGTGGGCTGGAGCGGCGTGCTGTATGTATTGCCCACGCTTTGCACCGCGCTGACGGCAAGCACCTGGGGGCGTTGGGCGGACCGCAATGGACGCAAGCGTTCGCTGCTGCGCGCACAACTGGGCCTGGCGCTGGGCTTTGCGATTGCCGGCTTCGCGCCGTCGCTGACCTGGCTGGTGATCGGCCTGATCGTACAGGGCACCTGTGGCGGTTCGCTGGCGGCGGCAAATGCGTATCTGGCCAGCCAGCCGCAGGCCGGCCCGTTGGCGCGTGCGTTGGACTGGACACAGTATTCGGCTCGGCTTGCCATGGTGAGTGCACCTGCACTGCTGGGCCTGGCACTGGCGCTGGGCCCTGCGCAATCGCTGTATCGCGCACTAGCGTTGCTGCCATTGATGGCGTTTGCGTTGACGTGGCGACTGCCGGCCGATCAGCCTGCTGCGCGAGAACCCGCTGCCGGCACACCTGCTACGTCCTTGAAGCACGCCGCTTCATCGCCTGCATCGCCGCGCACCATTGCCGCGACCTCGTGGCCAGCCCTGCTGCTCGCCCTGTTCTTGTTCTGCTTCGCGATGGTGGTGACGTTCCCGTATTTCATCCCGTACGCGCTCGCGCGCGGCGCCGGCCACGATGCGCTTGCCGGCCTGCTCTACAGCCTGCCGCATCTGGTGTATCTGGTGGTGTTGCCGTGGTGGCGACGCGGCGATGGCGAGGCGTGGCTGGTACCGGGCCTGGCGTTGTTCGCGGCGGCCTGCGTGTGGCAGGCGCTGTTGCACGATGCGCTCGCACTGGCAGCAGCGCGGCTGTTGTTCGGCTTCGGCATGCTGTTCGGGCTGCGTGGGCTCAACCGCAGCTTGGCGCACATCGCCAGCGGGCATAGCGCCGGGCGCCTGTTCGGCCGCTTCGATGCCTGCGGCAAATGGGCCGGTGTGTTCGCCGGTGCCGCTGCCGGCGCATTGGCACAGGCGTCCGGCCCCGCCACCCCTTTCCTGGCTGCCGCGCTGGCCGCGGCCGCTGCTGCACTCACCGTCCTGGTGCGCTTCCCTTCGAGGAGAACTGCCGATGTCGCCGCACACGATGCATGACCCCTGGTACGACAGCATGGCCGACGCGCAGGCCTGCAGCTGCTGGTTGAACTGCTATCTGCGCGAATTCGCGATTCCGCAGCATGCGGTGCAGTTCGACTATCGCGGACTGGATCGGCCCGGCCCACGCGTGGCAGAACAACGCTGGCTGCGCATCGACCTGGGCGAGAGCGGTGCGCTGTGCGTGCGTATCGCCTATGCCGATCGCCTGGGCCGCTGCCGTTTCGCCTCCGCGCCGTTTCTCAAGAGCGCCGGCAAACCGTGGCATAGCCTGGATGCGCAAGCGCTGGCGCGCTGCCTGCTGCAGGCCTTGGGCAGCGCGCAGGCCATCAACCCGGAGCTGCTGGCGCAAAGCGCCAACAGCGTGGCCGTCACCGCCGCGTTATTGCGCCAGGCGCAGGTCACCGCCGCCACCGGCGAGGCGATGATCGACGCCGAACAATCGATGCTCTGGGGGCATGCGTTGCACCCCACGCCCAAGAGCCGCGAGGGCGTGGATCTGGATCAGGTGCTGGCCTGCGCACCGGAAGCGCGCGCGGCGTTCCAGCTGTTCTGGTTCCGCATCGACCCGCGCCTGCTACGCACACAGGGACGCGACGTGCGCGCGACACTGAGGCAGCTCTGCGGCAGCGACGATCTTTACCCCTGCCACCCCTGGGAAGCGCAGCGGCTGCTCGACGCCCCCTTGCTGCGCAGCTTGCAGGCGCGCGGCCTGATCGCGCCGGTCGGCCCGTTGGGCGATGCACTGCGGCCGACCTCGTCGGTCCGCACGCTGTATCACCCGGAACTCGCGTATTTCCTCAAGTGTTCGGTGCATGTGCGGCTCACCAACTGCGTGCGCAAGAACGCATGGTACGAACTGGAGAGTGCGGTTGCGCTCACCGAACTGCTGGCACCGAGCTGGCGTGCCTTGGCCACACAGGTGCCGGGTTTCGATGTGATGCTGGAGCCGGCGGCGACTTCATTGGATGTGGCCTCGGTCGATCCCGCATTGCATGCCGCCGACCCGCTGGCTGCGCGTGCCTTGTCGGAGAGCTTCGGCATTCTGTACCGGCAAGGCATTCCCGCCGCGCAACGTGCACGCTGGCAACCGCAGGTGGCTGCGGCCTTGTTCACCTGTGATGCGCAGGGCGATAGCGTGTGCGCCGCGCGTCTGCGGGCGCTTGGAAGTGCGCAGATGGACCACCGAACCGCAACGCTGCTGTGGTTCCGCGCCTATGCCGGACTACTGCTGGACGGAGTGTGGAGCGCGCTGTTCCAGCACGGCATCGCGCTGGAGCCGCATCTGCAAAACACCGTGATCGGTTTTGCCGACGGCTGGCCGACGCGGGTGTGGGTCCGCGACCTGGAAGGCACCAAGCTGCTCGCCCATCACTGGCCGGCCGCGCGCCTGCGCGGCGTCGGCGAACGCGCACGCCAATCGCTGTACTACACGCCAGAACAGGGCTGGAACCGGGTAGCGTATTGCGCGCTGGTCAACAATCTGGCCGAGGCGATCTTTCATCTCGGCGAAGGCGATGCCGCACTCCAAGCGCGGCTATGGCAATGCGTGGGCGAGATCGCACTGCGCTGGCAACAACGCCATGGCGCGCAAGCGGCGCTGCAAGGCCTGCTCGACGGCGCACCACTGCCGGGCAAGAACAATCTGGGTACCCGTCTATGGCAGCGTGCCGATCGCCAATCCGACTACACCGCGCTGCCCAATCCCATCCCTCGCACCGCGGCGCAGCGGCAGGTGGCGGCGTGAGCCTGCAGATCGATACCGCGGCAATGCTTGCTGCCTTGCCGCGGGTGCGCGAACGCTGCGATGGTCCGATCTGCGCGTATGTCTACGATCTGGCCGCATTGGACACGCACGCGGCCTGGATGCGTGCGCAGTTGCCGGCGCAGTGCGAACTGTTCTATGCGGCCAAGGCCAATGCAGAGCCACCGATCCTGCGCACGCTGGCACCCCATGTGGACGGCTTCGAGGCCGCCTCCCGTGGCGAGCTGGCCTGGCTGCATGCGCAGCAACCACAGGCGCCCTTGCTGTTTGGCGGCCCGGGAAAACTCGACACCGAGCTCGCCCAGGCAGCCGCCCTGCCCGACTGCACCGTGCATGTGGAAAGCCTGAGCGAACTCGAACGGCTGGCGGAGGTCGCTTCGCGCGCCGGCCGCTGCGTGCCGGTGTTTCTGCGCATGAATATCGCCGTGCCCGGCGCGCAAAGCACGCGCTTGATGATGGGCGGGCAACCCTCGCCGTTCGGTCTGGATCCGTGCGATCTGCATGCAGCGATGCAGCGACTGCAGGCGAGCCCATCGCTGCGCCTGGCAGGCTTTCATTTCCATCTGATGTCGCATCAACGCGACGCCACCGCGCAGCTGCATCTGGTCGCCGCCTACCTGCGCACCGTGCAGCAATGGCGGCAGACCTATGCGCTTGGTCCACTGCGGGTAAACACCGGTGGCGGCTTCGGTGTGGATTATCTGGCACCGGAAGCGTCGTTCGACTGGGCCGGCTTCTGCGCCGGGCTGCCTGCCTTGCTGCGCGAACACGGTACGGACCTGCGCCTGCGTCTGGAGCCGGGCCGTTACGTCAGCGCCAGCTGCGGCTGGTACCTGATGGAGGTGCTCGATCTCAAACGCAGCCACGGCGCCTGGTTTGCGATCGCCCGCGGTGGCACGCATCACTTTCGTACGCCGGCCGCGCAAGGCCACGATCATCCGTTCCGTGTATTGCGCGGTGAGCGTGCGCCAGTGTTGCGCGATACCCCGGTGACCCTGGTCGGCCAGTTATGCACGCCCAAGGATGTGCTGGCACGCGATCAGCATGTCGCCGCGCTGGCGCCTGGCGATTGCCTGGCCTTCCCGCTAGCGGGCGCCTATGCGTGGAATATTTCGCACCAACGCTTTCTGATGCATCCGCCGCCGCAGATGGTGTTTCTAACGGAGGGGCATTGACTCACCGATTGCGGACGAACAACGCTTGGGCCTACGTCAGCAGGCTCACAGGCAGATGTGCTGTTACCGCAATTTCCTGCGTTGACTCGAAGTAGCTGTGCAGAAATTTCGTGGAAGTTAGCCAAGCGGACCGTTGCCCAGTGGCAATTCTCCTAGGGATGGTCTGAATGACCCACCAGGCCTCTCAAATTCCAGCTTCTTGCATGTCAATGACGAGCAACATGTCGCGTTTGGTGCGATTTCTACAACTTTCTAGCGGTTTTAGCTGCCGCCAGGCAGCATTACCCCCGGGCCGGCAGCAATTGCCGGCGCACCATCCATCAGTTGGCTTCTGGCTCGGCTATTGCCTGCGCCCTCGGACCCCGGCCAAGGATGAGATCGCGGCATGATTGAGTTCGACTCGAGATCTGACCGGCGCTCGGTCCGGTCCTAATTCCTCGGTGATCGCCTGGTCACTCCCGGAAGGTCGCGAGCTGCTCCCGGAAGATTTGGCCTGGCTGTCGCTCACCGCCTGCCAAGCGTAGGGAATGGCACCGAATGCTGGAAGCTGCACGCTCGGAACCGTTGCTCAACCGCACCGCGCTTGAACTCGGCACTGAACTTCCTAGGCTTTGACATGCATACGCATCATGGTCTGGATCGACCTTCTTGTCAGTGTCTGTGAAAACGGGGTAGAACCCCACTGTTGCAGGCTACATTCCATGCCTGTCGCATCGTGTAGCTGGTCGTGCTTTGCCAAACGGTGGGCTGGAGATCAATGATCGCCGGATCCTGTTTCATGGTCTTTGCGCCACTGGCCACCCGGAATTCCACGGAATCCGGCGTGTCCAACATGCCGGTTGAATCAGCCTTGTGCTTGGGTGCGCCACGGCCGCGCCGAATCGACTTGGGGCACTTGAACTGAAGTTGATATTCCAACCATAGGGGTTGGTCGACCGCTTCATAGACCATCGTCAAATCAATCTGAATGACCCGGTTTGAGTCAGGATTTGCGAGATCATCATTGATCGGTGTGTGGTCCATAATTGCGTCACTGGCGTAGACGTTGACACGATTTCCGGCTGCACCTTGCATATCGATCAGAAACTCGCTGGCCCCGACTTGCGTTGCGATGACCACCATGCCCGCACCGATTACGAGTTTTGTGATTTGTCGTGTCATGAGCGCTTCCTCACCCGTTTTACAAACTCGCGCTCTACCGCGCACGTATGTTACTGATATCAAGACGTTCTCAAAATTTGAGTACGCAATTTTGAAGCTTCTGCCGTAACCTGGCGCTTCCAGGTCGATTGTGCTGCAGCGACATCAGAAATGCTAAGCCTTGTTGCGGAACGCCCTCGTTAGGCTTGTAGACCAAGCGAGGGACTTCTCTGAGTGCCGGGAAGCCACGAGCGACGCTGGCGTTGCACCTGCGCCGGAGAACTCAGCAGATGACGCACGCTGACGGATGCCGTTGGTCGCAGCGCCCACGGGCGCTACGCAGGCACAGACGATGCGCGGGCTGGGGTCATCAGTCGGGAGGACGATTGCGTCAGCTGCAGCGCCTGCCTGGTCAAGCCGACCACAGCGCCAGCGTCACCAGCACGGCCGTTTCGGTCAGTTCTACCAATGCGCCGCAGGTATCGCCGGTCATGCCGCCCAGGCGCTGCAGGCAGGCGCGGCACCAGAGTGCGAACACCAGTGCGGCGATGCCGACGCACAACGCCGCGGTCGCCAGCCCGGCAACGCTGCACGCCGCGATGCCGGCGCTCAGCGCCAGCCACAGGCCTGCCCGCGGGGCGCCCGACAGCGCGCTGCCCAGCCCGACAGCGCGCACATACGAGGTGCTCAGGAACGCGGCAACCAGCGCGCTGCGCGCCAGTAGCGGCGCCAGCCATAGCGTGGTCGGCGCCTGCGCCAGCAGGCTGGCCAATGCGGCGCATTTGAGCAGCAACACTAGCACCACTGCGGTGACTGCCATCGGGCCGCTGGTGGGGTCCTTCATGATCGCCAGTGTGCGTGCGCGCTCGCCCATGCCGCCAACCCAGGCATCGGTCGTGTCGGCCAGGCCATCCAGATGCAACGCGCCAGTCAGCCACACCCAGGCGCTCAACAGCAGCGCTGCGCCGAGCAACGGCGCTACCTCGCGCAGGCACCAGGCCAACCCGCACACCACCCCACCGAGCAACACGCCCACCAGCGGGTACCAGCACAGCGAGCGCGCCTGCGCGCCTGCGCGCGTGAACACCCGGGCGGGCACCGGAATACGGGTCAGAAACCCGATCGCCGCCAGCAACCCGTCGATCATTCGGTGTCGTGCGCCGGTGGCAATGCCGTGGATGAAACCGGCGACCCAAAGGCGCCAGCCGCGTCGGTTGGCGGCCAGGCCAGCGGATGCAGGGACGCATGCGGCACTGCCAGTTCGGTCATTCGGCTGAAACCATTACCGGCAACCAGGCACTGCAAGGCGCGGATGGCGCCGCCATGGGTGACCACCAGCACGCGTTGCGCCGGATAGCGCGCCACGATGTCGTCCAGTGCCGCAGACAAGCGTGCACAGAAGTCTGCGAACGGTTCGGCTTGCGGTGGCGGATGGCCTACCGGATCGGCCCAGAACCGGCCGAGCGCCTCGCCGTCGTCGCGGTCGATATCCGCCACCGGCACGCCCTGCCAGCGGCCAAAGTGATATTCGCGCAGGCGCGGGTCCAGCTGCAGCGGCATGGCACGCGCTTGGGCGAGCTCGGTGGCGAACAAAGCGCAGCGCTGCAACGTGGATGTCACGACTGCGTCCCACACGCCATCGGCAGTGGCCGCACGTAATTGCTGCCAGCCCAGCTCGGTGAGCGGGTCGTCGAGCTGGCCGCGATAACTGCGTTGCCCCGTGTCGCCATGCCGCAACAAGGTGATCTGCGCGCTCATGCGTCCGACACCCCGGCTTCGGCGAAGGTCGCCATGCCGTTGTGCAAGGCGCAGGCGCTGCGCAGTAGCGGAATCGCCACCGCCGCGCCGCTGGCTTCGCCCAGACGCAGATCCAGTTGCAGCAAGGGCTCGGCATCCAGCGCACGCAGCAGTGCCGCATGCCCACGCTCCTGCGAGCGATGCCCGAACAACAACCACTCGCGCACGCCGGGATTCAGGCGCGTGGCCACCAGTGCCGCCGCCGTGGTGATGAAGCCATCCACCAGCACCGGGATGCCGGCCTGCGCGGCGGCGATATAGGCGCCGACGAGGGCAGCGATTTCGAATCCGCCCAGCCGACGCAGACGCTCCAGCGGGCTCGATGCATCGGCATGCAAGGCCAGCGCACGCGTGATCACGGTGGCCTTGTGCGCGATGCCTTCGGCATCCAGGCCGGTGCCTGCACCGGCCATCGCCTGCGGGAACTGCGACAGCAAGGCGCAAGCCAGCGCCGCGGCAGAGGTGGTGTTGCCGATGCCCATCTCGCCACCGACAAATAGCTGGGTATCGCAGCTCCTGGCCTGCGCGATGCTGTCGGCACCGGCGGCGAGCGCATCGCGCAATTGGGTGGCCGTCATCGCCGGCTGTTCGCAGATATTGGCGCTGCTAGGCGCAATCCAGGCACGCCGCACCCGCGGCAGGTCGCCGGGGTCGTTGACCACGCCCAGATTCACCACTTCCAACCGCGCGCCCAGCTCGCGCGCCAGTACCGCAATGGCGGCGCCACCGCGTGCGAAATTGCGCACCATCTCGCCGGTGACCGCCTGCGGAAATGCCGAGACCCCTTCGGCCGCTACGCCATGGTCGGCGGCATACACCGCGATCCAGACCCGCTGCGCTCCTGGCCGTTCGGTGCGTTGCCAGGCTGCCAGCTGCACCGCCAGGTGTTCCAGCCGGCCCAGCGCGCCGGGCGGCTTGGTCAGCTGTTCCTGCCGGGCAAGCGCGGCAGAGCGCATGCGCGCGTCCGGCACTGCGCAGGCACCAAAGATCCAATCGCTCCTCACACGCGCTCTCCTTTCAACACCATCGGCAACCCTGCCACCACCAACACCACACGCTCGCACTGTAGCGCCAATGCCTGATGCAGCCAGCCAGCCTCGTCCACAAACCGACGCGTGAGTTCACCCAACGGCACGATGCCCTGCCCCACTTCGTTGCTGACCAGCAGGATCTGCCCCGGCAACTGCGGCAGCGTTGCCAGCAGTGCGTCGCGCTCGCGCGCGAATACGTCCGCATCCGGGTGACCAAGCAGGTTGCTCAGCCACAGGGTCAGGCAATCCACCAGCACGCAGCGATCCGGCGCGGCATGCGCCTGCAGGCTTGCCGCCAGCGCGATGGGCTCTTCCACGCACTGCCAATGCGCTGGGCGTTGGCTGCGGTGATGGGCAATGCGCCGATGCATTTCCTCATCGAAGGCTTGCGCTGTAGCCAGGTAGGTCACTGCGCGCCCGGACGCTGCCGCGATGCGCTCGGCCAGTGCGCTCTTGCCCGAACGGGCGCCGCCAAGAATCAGGTGCTGCATGCCGCCTCCCTGCTGATGAGGCGTGTCAGTGCGGCGGTATCCAGATGCGTGTGCACCGCATCGGCCAGACGTTCCAGGCTGGCTTCGCGTAGCGCGGCAAGATCCAGTGGCGCGGCCTGCGCCAGACCGGCCCACGCCAGCAATGCAGCCAGTGCCTGCGGGTGGTCGAACACACCATGCACATAGGTGCCGAGCACCTGGCCATCGTCGGAGATGGCGCCATCGGTACGCCCATCGTCCAGCTGCAGCAATGGCCGTGCCAGCGCAGCGCCGCTGCTGATGCCGCAGTGGATTTCATAGCCGCTGACACCGGCATCGCCCAGCAGCAGGCGCCCGTGCACGCGATGCAATTGCTTGTGCGGCTGCAGCGTGGTTTGCAGCGGTAGCCACCCAAGACCGGGGCTGCTGCCCGCTGCGCCTTCGATCCCATCCGGGTCGTGGAGATGGGTGCCCAGCATCTGCAGTCCGCCGCAGATGCCAAGCAGTTTTCCGCCATAGCGCAGGTGACGGGCGATGGCGGCGTCCCACCCATGCGTGCGCAGCCACTGCAGATCGTGCCGGGTGGATTTGCTGCCCGGCAGCAGGATCAGATCGCACGGCGGTGGCGTCTGCCCAGGACCGATCAAGCGCACATCCACTTGCGGATGCGCCAGCAACGCGTCGATGTCGGTGTGATTGCTGATGCGCGGCAGCACCGGCACCACCACGCGCAATTGCGACTGCGGTTTCTGCAGCGCGTTGCGCGGCACCGCATCTTCGGCATCCAGCTGCAGGCCGTGCAGATACGGCAAGACGCCGAGCACCGGCTTGCCCGTTTCGCGCTCCAGCCATTCCAGGCCGGGCTGAAGCAGCGCAAGATCGCCGCGAAACCGATTGATCACAACACCTGCAACGCGTGCGCGCTCGCTGGCCGAGAGCAACGCCAGCGTGCCGACCAGATGGGCGAACACGCCGCCGCGGTCGATGTCGGCCACCAGAATGACGGCACAATCCACCGCTTCGGCATACCCCATGTTGGCGATGTCGTTGGCGCGCAGATTGATCTCGGCTGGGCTGCCGGCACCTTCCACCAGCACCACATCGAAGCGCTCGACCAGGCGCTCATGCGAGGCCAACACGGCGTTGAATGCAGTCGTCTTGTAGGCGTGATAGCCCACCGCATCCAGCGTGGCGACCGGCTGCCCGTGCACGATCACCTGCGCACCGGTATCGCTGTTGGGCTTGAGCAATACCGGATTGAAATCGGTCTGCGGCTCCAGCCCGCATGCCTGTGCCTGCAATGCCTGCGCGCGGCCGATTTCGCCACCGTCCACCGTCACTGCCGAATTCAACGCCATGTTCTGCGGCTTGAATGGCGCCACCGCAATGCCCTGGCGATGCAGCCACCGGCACAGCGCGGCCACCAGCGTGCTCTTGCCCGCATCGGAGGTGCAGCCCTGCACCATCAGCACGCGTGCGCTCATGCCAGCACCTGCCGCAGGGCCGCATCCAGACGCGCTTCGCCCGCGGCATCGGGGGGAAGGCCGAAGCGCAGACTGGACGGTGTGTCGAATAGCCGCGTCAAAATGCCGCGTTGCGCCAACGCGACGTGCAAGGTGGCGGCGTCCTCGCGCCGACACCACTGAAAGAACGCAGTGCTTGCGGTAGGTACGATCGAATGCGCATGCAACAGCTGCGCAAGCCGCTGCGATGCCGCGTGCAGGCGCGCACATGCCTGCAACTGCCACGGCGTATCGGCCAATGCCTGTTGCACGGCCCAGCGTGCCGGGCCGCCGAGCGTCCACGGCCCCAAGCGTTCGCGCACTGCATCCAGCAATGCGCGATCTGCGCAGACAAATCCCGCACGTGCGCCTGCCATGCCGAAGAACTTGCCCACCGAGCGCAGCACGACCAGACCGGGCCGTTGGGTGAAGGCGCATACGCTATGTTGCGGGGTCGCATCCATGAAGGCCTCGTCGATCACCAGCCACCCACCGCGTGCTGCAAGCCGCGCATGCAGCTGCAGCAGCGTGTCGGGATCGAAGCGGTCGGCGCATGGGTTATTGGGGTGGATCAGCACGATCACATCCAACGTCTCACCGGCTTGCAGCAACTGCGCAGCGCTCATCGGCACGACCTGATGTCCGGCACACTGCCATGCCTGCGCATGCTCGGCGTAGCCAGGCGTGAGCACGCCGACGCGGCTGGGTGCGCGTAGCAGCGGCAAGGCCTGAATCGCCGCCTGCGAGCCGGCCACCGGCAGTACCCGCGGCGCGCCGTAATATGCAGCCGCGCGTTCGGCCAGGCCATCGTCGTCTTCGGGCAAGCGCTGCCACACATGCTCCGGGATGGCGGGCACTGGCCATGCAAACGGGCTCACGCCGGTGGACAGGTCCAGCCACTGCGCGAGCGGAATGTTGTAGGCCTGCGCAGCGCGGCGCAGACGTCCGCCGTGTTCAAGCATTGCGCACTCCCGGTGGCGGCGCGGCGCTACCTGCGCCGTCGTGCACGGTGCGCCGGTGCATGTTGGTGAAGCACCAGACCATCCGCGTGCCGATCATCGCATCGCCAGCGCAGTTGCCAGCACGCCCAGCAGCAGCCAGGACGCGACACCGGCGCGCACCAGCCGCAACGCACGTTGCACGCTATTTGCGCTTGCCGCCGCGCCCTCGCCCAGCGCGGGGCGTGCCTGCCAATGGCCGTGGTACGGCGCAGGCCCGCCCAGTTGGACATGCAGCGCGCCTGCACCCGCTGCCATCACGGGACCGGCATTGGGGCTTTTCCAGCCACGTCCCTGCCGCCAGGCGCAGCGCATGCCCGCGCAGGTGCGACCCAGCACCGCATAGGTCGCTGCGGTCAGCCGCGCCGGCAGCCAGTTCAACGCATCGTCGATGCGCGCCGCAGCCCAGCCGAAGTTGACATAGCGCGGCGTGCGGTAGCCCCACATCGCATCCAGCGTATTGGATAGCCGATACAACACCGCTCCCGGCGCGCCCAGCACGACGCCCCAGACCAGCGCGGCGAAGACGGCATCGCTGCCGTTCTCCAGTACCGACTCGGTCGCTGCGGCAGCGACCTGGGTCGCGTCCAGTGCGGCCGTATCGCGACTGACGATACGGCCCACTGCAGCGCGGGCGGCAGGCAGATCAGCGACCTGCAGCGCATCGATCACCGCTTGCGCGTGTTCACCCAGGCTACGCAGGCCCAGCGCCAAATACAGCGTGATCGCGGCAAACCCCGCCGCCGCCCAGGGCGACACGCACCACAGCCCCCATTGCACCACTGCAGCGACACAGGTCAACGGCAACACGCTCACGCACCACGCCAGGATGCCGGCGCTGCGACGGTCGCGGTGCAGACGCGCTTCGACACGTTGGGCCCAGTTCCCGAACAGCACCAGCGGATGTCCGCGCCGCGGCTCGCCGAGCAGCAGATCCAGGAGCACGGCAGAGGTGGCAATCACCAGCAGCATGGCGTGCAGTCCCGGCGCATGCCAGCCAGCATGCCGAGCCATACGAGGCGTTGCGCGCGCACGCTCACGGCTACAGCTCGATGCCGAGTTGCGCCTTGATGCCGGCATTGAAGGCGTGCTTGACCAGGCGCATCTCGGTCACGGTGTCGGCGACTTCGATCAACCCGTCCGGCGCGCCGCGCCCGGTGATCACCACGTGCTGGCCGGGCGGTCGCGCGGCCACGGCAGCAAGCACCTCATCCAGCGCGATGTAGTCTTTCACCAGCGCGATGTTGAGTTCGTCCAGCAGCACGAAGTCGTAGCGCGCATCGGCCAGCATGCCGCGCGCGAGCTGCCAGGCGGCCTGCGCGGCGGCGATGTCGCGTGCGCGGTCCTGGGTTTCCCAGGTGAAGCCTTCGCCCATGACGTGATAATCGAGCAGATCCGGAAAGCGACGGAAAAACGCTTCTTCGCCGGTCGAAAATGTGCCCTTGATGAATTGCACGACGCCGCAATACAGGCCATGCCCAAGCGAACGCGCCAGCATGCCGAAGCCGGACGAGCTCTTGCCCTTGCCATTGCCGGTATTGACCAGCAGCACACCGCGGTCGATCACCGCACGTGCGATGCGCCGGTCGACCAATTCCTTCTTGCGCTGCGCACGTTCGCGATAATGCGCTTGATCGTGCTCGGGGCTGGTCATGCGCGCGCTCCAAGGGGTGGACGTGCACCAGCGGAGCGTCGTGCAGCCAACAGCGCGAAGGCCAGGCCGACATAGCCGGCCAGGGTTGCAAGGGCGTGTGGATAGTCCGCCGGCACGCGCGCAATGAACCCGCCCGGCGTGGCATGCGGGTAGCGACCAGACAGGAAATAGAAGCCGGCTTTGGAGAGCAGATAGGCGGCGCTGCCGCTGATCAGCAAGGCCAACAGCGGCCCGACGACACGACGCCAGCCCTGGCGCTGCAGTTGCAACGCAGACAGCAGGCCGCCCCACCACAACGCGGCGTACGCCAACGCCAACGCCCAGTACGCCGGCGACAGGCACCAGTCGCTGCTGCTGCCCGAGGCCAGGCCGATCAGATCCAGCAGCGATACGATCCCGAACAGCAGCGGCAACATCCACAGCGGGCGTAACAACGCGCCGGCCAGAAAAAACACCGCCCATGAGGCCGTGGGCAAGGCATCCACATTCGCAAAATGCTCGCCGCGCGCACAGACCATCAAGACGGCAAGTGCGATGCCGCACGCTCTGGCCGCTGTGCCGTGCAACGGCAACGGCGTCGCAGCTGCGCGCGGCGGCGCCATCATGACACTTCCGATGGCGTGGAGAACGACGTTGCGGCGCGCCAGCGCAGCGCGCACCATGCGGCTGCCAGCACCACCGCCAGATACAGCGCTGTCGTGCGCACGAACAGCGGTCCCCACTGCCAGGCGCGCTGCAGATACTGCGCCCAGTGCGGGTCGGTGTAGCGCCCGCCCCACCAGTAGAACGCGCCATTGGAGATCAAGAACGACAGCACAGCGGCCAAGGTGCCTAGGCCCCAGGCGATGCTCAGCGACGCAGCGCCTGGCCGCAGACGTGCGTGAGTCGCGCGCCCGGCGTACCAGAGCACGCCATAGGCCACCGGCAATGCCGCGTAGGCCGCCGTGATGCAGAAGTCGCTGACGCCGGCAAGGCGCACCGCAGTCCAATCGATCGCCACCGACAACCCCAGCAAGGCGATGAAGTAGCCGTGCCGCCGCAAGGCCAGGCCGCCGAGAAAGAACACGGCCATGGATGCATCCGGTAGGTGCAGCCAGTCACTGACATGATGGAAGCGGGTCGCGGTCATCAGCAGCATCGAAGCGATGAACAACAGGCGTTCGGAAGAGCGGGATAACGGCGGCATCGATGGTCTCCTTCAGATTTTCGATCGCCACCCGGATGGCGCAACAGACATCAGGCAAATGATCGCCCCCTGCAAACCGTAACGATCCTTGCATCCAGCAGCAAGCGCCGACTGCGCGGCTTAGAGCGGCTAACAAAATGTCGCGGGCAATCGCCAGGTGAAACGCGGACAGCGCGAGCAACCGCGGTGTCCGCCTGGTCCATGCGGATCCGGGCACCGCGCGCGCCCATCCGTTGGCTGCGCAGTCGTGTCGTCGGCTGCTCTCAGTGCGCCGGTTGGTAGCGCAAGGTCAGCAGATAATTGCGGCCTGGCTGGGCGTACCAACGTGCGGTTTCGTAGTGGCGGTCGAATACATTGTTGGCGGCCAGTTGCACCTTCCAGTCCGCATTCACTGCATAACTCACGCGCAGATCCAGCAAGCCGTAGCCGGCCAGGCGATCGGTATTGGCCAGATCGTCGTAGCGTGCACCCGATCCGAACAGGCTTGCGCCGATGCCGAATGCACCGATGCTGCGGTCGGCATCGATGCGCCCGCTCTGGCGCGCACGCCGCGGCAACCAGTTGCCATGATTGACCTCGCCATCGGCCTGCGGCGCAAGCCAGGTCAACGCGCTGCGCAGGGTCCAGCCGGCCAGCTCGGTGTCGTAGCCGGCTTCCGCGCCGCGAATGCGCGCCCGATCGATATTGTTCGGCTGCCCGAACGGATGCGTCGCATCCACCAACGACGCATCGTAGGCGATGAGGTCGTCGATACGGGTCTGGAACGCGCTGAGCGTCCAGGTGCCCCAGTCGTAGCGACCGCGCAGGCCGAGCTCGGCACTCTTGGAGGTTTCCGGGCCGAGCAGCGGGTTTCCGTATTCGGGGTAATACAACTCATTGAAGGTGGGCGCCTTGAACGCAGTGCCGTAGCTGGCGGTCAGGCGCAGATGCTCGGCGACATCCCAACCCCACAGCAGGCTGCCGGTGGTCTTGCCGCCGAACTGGCTGTTGTCGTTGCGACGCAGGCTGGCCTGCAGCGATTGGCTGCCAAACGTCTGCTGCCATTGCGCAAATGCGGCGCGGTCGATGCGGCTGTCGGCATCGTAGGTATCGCTGCTGGCGATGGCGTCGCGCTGCCAATCGAAGCCGACCGTGAGCAGACCGGGGCCGGTGTCGAGATCGGCCTGCAACGCACCCTGCTTGCGGCGGGTGTCGTAGGTCGACAGATAGGCGCCTTGGTAGTACGCATCGCTCAGATCGGCGCTGCTGCCCACGCTGGCAGTGAGCTTGAGCGCATCGCTCGGGGCGTAACGCACGCGGCCGCCGATGGCCTGCTGCACGCCCTTGCTCAGATTGCCGCCGAATGCCGAACCGTCGTATTCGTTACGGCTCTGCGCGCGCAATACATGCACATCGGCATCCCACTGGCGATTGAAACGCCAGCCGCCCTGCGCGCTCAACGAATCGTTGCGATAGCCGTCGCGGTCCGGGTCGTAGGCGCTGGAGCCGGTATCCAGATACGCGTTGATACCGTCGGTTTCGTCGTGCACGGCGTTCACCGAATACCAACCACCGGCGTCGCTCAGATCGCCCGGGCTGCGCCCCGCAATGCCCGCGCCGTAGCGTCGCGCGTTGTCGCTGCCGGCCGCCACGCTCAAGGTCGGCACCAAACCGCCTTGCGGACGCCGGGTAAAGATCTGGACCACCCCGCCCAGCGCTTCGGAGCCATACAGGCTGGAAAACGGGCCACGCACGATTTCGATGCGTTCGATCTGCTCGATCGGCAGATCCTGCAACGCCGCGCCGCCAGCGGTGGCCGAGCCGATGCGCACGCCATCGATCAGCACCACCACATGGTCTGCCTCGGTGCCGCGCAGGAACAGCGAGGTCGCCTTGCCAGGCCCGCCATTGTTGGCCAGCGACACGCCCGCTTCGCCACGCAACAGGTCCTGCAGCGAATTGACCTGACGACGCTCGATCTGCGCGCGGTCGATCACCGTGACCGGCGCCAGCGTCTGGTCCTGGGTCTGTGCGGTACGCGAGGCGGTGACCACGACTTGGTCCAGATCGATGGCGGCCTTGGCCTGGGCCACAGTGGCAATGCACAGCGACAGCCCCACGGCGAGCACGGCACGACGCGGCGAAACGGAAGAAAGGGACATCAACTGCTGCTCCTGGAACCGCGCCAACCCGCGCGTGGGCAATCGGGCGGCAGGCAGCAACGGGCCAAGCGTCCGGCGCGCAGCGTCAGACGAGCAAGGCCACGCCCACCGCGTGCCGGGTCAATCCCTCAGGCCGGTCTCCGGGCTTGCGAGTGGAAGCTGGCGCTTCCGATGCCGCGCCTTCCCATGCGACTGCACAGTGGCGTAGTGCGGCATCTGACCTCGCCCACCGTTGCGGGGGCAGCTCCGGAATTGCAGCTCGCCAAAGCGATCCGCGCACCGGATTCCCGTTTAAACCACCGGCCAACCGGCAGTCACCTCAGGGGCGCGCATGGTAGCAGGATTGGCGGACCGCGCCGCCGAGATCTGCGGCGGCCGGCCAGCCGCACGTTCCAGCTCGACGTAGGAGCGCACCTGGGCGCGATGGGCGTTCCCTGTAAAGCCATCGCGCCCAGTGCACTCCTACGCCGTGCGGGCCTCGCGCTCAGTCCTTGGTAAACACCAGCCGTCCGCCGTCGGCACGCACGCGCACGCTATCGCCGCTGAGATACTGGCCCGACAGGATCTGCTGCGCCAGCGGGTTCTCCACCTGCGATTGGATCGCGCGTTTGAGCGGACGCGCGCCGTACACCGGGTCGAAGCCGACACTGCCCAGCACCTCCAGCGCCGCATCGTCCAGGTCCAACTTGAGGCCGCGCTCGGCCAGGCGTTTTTCCAGGCCTTGCAACTGGATGCGCGCAATCGACTTGATCTGCGCCTTGTCCAGCGGATGGAACACCACGATGTCGTCCAGCCGGTTGATGAACTCCGGGCGGAAGTGGGCCTGCACCACCCCCATTACCGCGGCCTTCATCTGCGTGTACGCCTCGGCGCTATCGTCGCCGGACAGCTCCTGGATCTGGTGCGAGCCCAGGTTGGAGGTCATCACGATGACGGTATTGCGGAAGTCCACGGTGCGGCCCTGGCCATCGGTCAGGCGGCCATCGTCGAGCACCTGCAGCAGGATGTTGAAGACATCCGGATGCGCCTTTTCCACTTCGTCCAGCAGGATCAGCGAATACGGACGACGACGCACGGCCTCGGTGAGATAACCGCCTTCTTCATAGCCCACATAGCCAGGAGGTGCACCGATCAGGCGCGCGACCGAATGCTTCTCCATGAACTCGCTCATGTCGATGCGAATCATCGCTTCGGCGCTGTCGAACAGGAAATCCGCCAGCGCCTTGCACAGCTCGGTCTTACCCACGCCGGTGGGACCTAAGAACAGGAACGAGCCACTGGGGCGGTTCGGGTCGGACAGGCCGGCGCGCGAGCGGCGCACCGCATCGGACACCACCTTGATCGCCTCGTTCTGCCCGACCACGCGATGATGCAGTTCGTCTTCCATGCGCAACAGCTTGTCGCGCTCGCCTTCGAGCATCTTGTTGACCGGAATGCCGGTCCAGCGCGACACCACTTCGGCGATTTCCTCGGCGGTCACGCGGTCCTGCACCAGCTTGAAATCGTGGTGTTCCACCTCGTTGGCGAGCAGCATCTGCTTTTCCAGTTGCGGCAGCACGCCGTACTGAATCTCGCTCATCTTGGCGTAGTCCTGGCGGCGCTGCGCGGCCTCCAGTTCCAGCTTGGCGTGCTCGATCTGCTCCTTGATCTTGGTGGTGCCCTGCAGCGCCGCCTTTTCCGACTTCCACACTTCATTGAGATCGGAGAACTCGCGTTCGAGCTTGTCGATATCGCTTTCCAGATCGGCCAGGCGCTGCCGCGAGGCCTCGTCCTTTTCCTTCTTGAGCATCTCGCGCTGGATCTTGAGCTGGATCAGGCGGCGCTCCAGCCGGTCGAGCTCTTCCGGCTTGGAGTCGATCTCCATACGGATGCGCGATGCCGCTTCGTCCATCAAATCGATGGCCTTGTCCGGCAACTGGCGGTCGGTGATGTAGCGATTGGACAACGTCGCCGCGGCCACGATGGCCGGGTCGGTGATCTCCACGCCGTGATGCACGGCGTAGCGCTCCTTCAGCCCACGCAGGATCGCAATGGTGTCTTCCACCGTCGGCTCGCCCACGAACACTTTCTGGAAGCGGCGCTCCAATGCCGCATCTTTTTCGATGTACTTGCGGTATTCGTCCAGCGTGGTGGCGCCGATGCAATGCAGCTCGCCGCGCGCCAGCGCCGGCTTTAGCATATTGCCGGCATCCATCGCGCCGTCGGCCTTGCCGGCGCCGACCATGGTGTGCAGCTCATCGATGAACAGGATGATCTGGCCTTCGTTCTTGGACAGGTCGCTGAGCACCGCCTTCAGGCGTTCTTCGAACTCGCCGCGAAACTTGGCACCGGCAATCAGCGCGCCCATGTCCAGCGACAGCACGCGCTTGCCCCGCAGGCCTTCGGGCACTTCGCCGTTGATGATGCGCTGGGCCAGGCCCTCGACGATGGCGGTCTTGCCCACGCCAGGTTCGCCGATCAGCACCGGGTTGTTCTTGGTGCGGCGCTGCAGCACCTGGATGGTGCGGCGGATTTCTTCGTCGCGGCCGATCACCGGATCGAGCTTGCCGCTCTCGGCGCGTGCGGTCAGATCGATGGTGTATTTCTCCAGCGCCTGGCGCTGTTCTTCGGCGTTTTCCGACTGCACGGTTTCGCCACCACGCAGCTTGTCGATGGCCGCTTCGATCTTCTTCTTGTCACCGCCGGCAGCGCGCAACGCCACGCCCAGCGGGCTGGCATCGTCGGCGGCGGCCAGCACGAACCATTCGCTGGCGATGAACGCGTCGCCATGTTGCTGGGCAAGCTTGTCGGTCTGGTTGAGCAGGCGATTGAGATCGTTGCCGATCGACAGATTGCCTTCCTGCCCGGACACCTTGGGCAGCGTGTCCAGCGCCTCGCCGAGGCGCTCGCGCAGCAGCGGCACGTTGACGCCGGCCTGCGACAGCAGCGGTCGGGTGCTGCCGCCGCTCTGGTCGAGCAGCGCGGCCAGCACGTGCACCGGCTCGATGATGTTGTGGTCGCGGCCCACAGCCAACGACTGCGCGTCGGCCAGCGCCTGCTGGAACCGCGAGGTGAGCTTGTCCATCCGCATGGAGAGATCCTCTGAACAGGTGGCCGGCACCGCCGGCGATACCGTGCAGATGCGGTTGCCGCGCGGGGTTTCAAGGTGTGCCGGTGCTGGAGGCAGGCAGCGGAGGGGCCAGTGCAGCCCAAGCGGGCTTGCGAAGGCGGTGCGCGCTGACGGTCTTGTGTGGGGATGACAGCGGCCCCTGCGGCAGCTTCGCGGCGGCTGGCTAGCGGTGCACGCGTGGCCCAGGCTCCCCGCCTGGGCGCGGAAAGTGGGCGCAGCGCCCGGCGCTAGACGATCCGCTGCAACGGCGATTCACCGCGCGCCGCCGCCTCGTGCGTCGTGCCCCGCCAAGCCTCGACCTTCGCCGCAGCACCCGGCTCCGGCAGCGGCGCCGTTCCCAGCAGACGCGACAGCACCTGGGTCTGCAGCGTTGCCAGCGCAGGCAGCCCGGGCGCGCGCGGATGCGGCACCGGCACGGCCAGATCCAGACCGACCTTGCCGTGTTCGATCACCACAATGCGGTCGGCCAGCGCGCTCGCCTCGGCCACATCGTGGGTGACCAGCACCAGGGTGAAACCGTGCTGCCGCCACAATTGCACGATCAACTGCTGCATCTCGATGCGCGTCAGCGCATCCAGCGCTCCCAGCGGTTCGTCGAGCAGCAACAGCCGCGGCCGATGTACCAACGCGCGCGCCAACGCCACACGCTGACGCTGACCGCCCGATAGCGCCGCCGGCCACTCATTGCCGCGTGTGCCGAGGCCGACCGCGTCCAGCGCTTGCTGCGCCTGCGCACGGCCGGCCCGGCCCAGGCCAAGCGCCACGTTGTCGATCACCCGCTTCCACGGCAGCAGGCGGGCGTCCTGAAACATCAGCCGCACCGCATCGCGCTGCGCTGCCAATGGCGCGCGCCCGCTGTCGACCGTGCCGACATCGGCCGTTTCCAGCCCCGCGATCACGCGCAGCAATGTGCTCTTGCCGCAGCCGCTACGCCCCACGATCGCCACGCACGCACCGGGCGCGATCTCCAGGTCGATGCCGCGCAACACGTCGCTGTCACCATAACGTTTCGCGATGCCGCGTACGCGCAGCGGCAGCCAGGTGGTGGCAGCGCTCATCGGCGTAGCTCCGCACGCTGTTGTTGCGCCGGATGCCAGCCCAGCCACCAGGCTTCCAGCCCGCGCGCGGCCAGATCGGCCAGCTTGCCGAGCAGCGCGTACAGCACGATGGCGACCACCACGATATCGGTCTGCAAGAATTCGCGCGCGTTCGTTGCCAGATAGCCGATGCCGGAACTGGCAGAGATGGTCTCGGCCACGATCAGGGTCAGCCACATCAGGCCCAACGCGAACCGCAAGCCCACCAGAATCGACGGTAACGCACCTGGCAACAGCACGTCCCGGAACAGCTGCGGACCGCGCAGGCCATAGTTGCGCGCCATCTCGATCAAGGCCGGGTCCACGCTACGGATGCCGTGGTAGGTGTTGAGATAGATCGGAAAAAAGGTGCCCAAGGCGACCAGAAACAGTTTGGCGCCCTCATCGATACCGAACCACAGGATCACCAGCGGAATCAGCGCCAGATGCGGCACGTTGCGCAGCATCTGCAGGGCGCTGTCGAGCAGGCGCTCGGCCACGCGGCAGACGCCGATCAACAGGCCGAGCGCAAATCCGATGCTGCCGCCAATCGCCAGGCCGACCGCCGCGCGCCAGCTGCTGACGGCCAGGTGTTGCCACAACTCGCCGCTGCGCACCAACGTGGCTGCCGCACGCAGCACCGCATCCGGCGCGGGCAGGATGCGCTGCGGCAACCAACCGCTGGACGCTGCAATCTGCCAGCCCGCCAGCAAGCCCAGCGGCAGCAGCCAGGGCAACAATGCGTTGCCCAGGCGGCGCGAGGCGGCGCTCATCGCGACACCTCGGTCGTGGCGCGCTGCAGCGTGTCGCGTAGGATCGAAACGGCTGCACAGGCCCGGCCACGCGCAGCGCCATGGCCGCGGCTCCTGCATCTGCTTGCACTCCAACGCATCATTTGCTCACCGCCTGCGCTGTGCCAGCATCCGGCGCACGCCAGACCGCCGGTGCCACCAGCACGCGTTTGGGCAACAGGCGCTGCGCATAGAACAGATCGGCAGTGGCCTGCTGTGCCTTGATGACCTGCGCGCTGAGCGGTTGCACGCTGGCCGGTGGGCGATGCGCCAGCGTGCGCTCCACCACTGCGGGCGGCAGCCCACTCACCTGCGCCAATATCTTGATGCTGCCGGCACGGTCGCGCTCCAGCAGGCCATCGGCCTGATTGAGCGTGCCCATCACCTGCTGCACGAACGGCCCCCACGCCGTGGCATAGCGACGCGACGACAGGAAAAACCCACCGGTGAGCCCCAGGCCTTCGCCATTGGCGAGCAGGCGTGCGCTGCCATCCAGCGTCAACGCCGAATACCACGGGTCCCAGATCGCCCATGCGTCCACCTGCCCGGCTGCGAACGCCGCACGCGCATTGGCTGGCGACAGATACAGCGGCGTGATATCGCGCATGCTCAGACCTGATTTGGCCAACACCCGCAGCAGCAGATTGTGCGCACTCGAGCCTTTCTGAAAGGCGATACGCTTGCCCTTGAGGTCGGCCACCGTACGCAGCGCGCTTTTGCTCGGTACCAGAATGGTCTCGGCCTTGGGCGTGGGCGGCACCCAGCCCACGTAGAGCAGATCGGCACCGGCAGCCTGCGCAAACAGCGGTGGAATATCGCCGGCGCCACCCAGGTCGATGCTGCCCACATTCAATGCTTCCAGCAGTTGCGGGCCGGCCGGAAATTCCACCCAGGTAATCTTGGTCTGCGCAAAGCGCTGCTCCAGCAAACGATGCTGCTTGGCCAACACCAAACTGGAGACCGCCTTTTGATAACCGATCCGCAACTGCGCCAGCTCGGTCGCCAGCGCAGGCTGCGCCCACACAAGACTCGCCAACAGCAAGGCACTTGCCAACACGGCGTACGCGGCCGCACGCGCGGCCATCAGCGAGCGGCACACCGTCTGCTGCCTGCCCGTTGCCCGCATCGCGGTTGCCGGTTGCACGCCACGGCCGCGCCAGCCCGATGGCTGCATCGCCGCTTCGATGGTGGTAGCTGTCACGCGGTAGCGCATCTGCGGCTTCCTCATTGCCAATCGGTGGAGGGTTTTTCCCAGAGGTTGATGCCGCCTTCGACCGCATGGCGATCGATCTCGGCCAACTCTTCTGGACTGAACGGCGGCGCCTGCAATGCCGCCACGTTCTCGACCAATTGCTCCGGGCGGCTGGCGCCCAGCAACGCCGAGCTCACGCGTGGGTCGCGCAGCACCCAGGCCAATGCAAGCTACGCCAGGCTCTGCCCACGCCCGCGCGCAATCGCATCCAGCCCACGTGCGCGTTGCAGGTTGTCATCGGACAGATGTTCCGGCCGCAGCGACTGACCACCGGGGCGGTTGACGCGCGCATCACTGGGCACGCCATTGAGATATTTGCCGGTCAACAAGCCCTGCGCGAGCGGCGTGAATGCGATCACACCAGCGCCAACCTCCGCAGTGGCATCGAACAGCTCATGTTCGGCCCAACGATTGAACAGGTTGTAGGCGGGTTGATGAATCAGCAGCGGTACCTTCCACTCGCGCAGCAGTGCGGCGATCTCGCGTGTACGCCCGGCCGAATACGACGATATGCCCACATACAGCGCCTTGCCCTGCTGCACCGCGCTGGCCAATGCACCGGCAGTCTCCTCCAGCGGGGTATCAGCATCGAAGCGGTGCGAGTAGAAGATGTCCACGTAGTCCACGCCCAGGCGTTGCAGGCTCTGATCCAGGCTGGACAACAGGTATTTGCGCGAACTGCCGCCCTGCCCGTACGGGCCCGGCCACATGTCCCAGCCGGCCTTGGTGGAGATGATCAACTCATCGCGATACGGCTTGAAATCTTCACGCAACAGTCGGCCGAAATTGATCTCGGCGCTGCCGTAGGGGGGGCCGTAGTTGTTGGCCAGGTCGAAATGGGTGATGCCCAGATCGAACGCGGTACGCAGCAGTGCGCGTTGCGTCTCGATCGGCGTGCTGTCGCCGAAGTTGTGCCACAGGCCCAGCGATAACGCAGGCAACACAAGGCCGCTGCGGCCAACGCGGCGGTAGGCGATACGGTCGTAACGATCGGGATGTGCGAGATAGCTCATGAGTGTGTCCGGTTGATCAGCGTGCGCTGAAGCGATTGACGGGGCGTTGCAGCCCCAGATGATCGCGCAGCGTGCGCCCGGCATATTCACGCCGGAACACGCCACGTCGCTGCAGCTCCGGCACGACATGCGCGGCCACATCGGCCAGGCCACCGGGCAGATGCGGCACCAACACGTTGAAGCCATCGGCAGCGCCCTGTTCGAACCAGGCCTGCAGCTCGTCGGCGATCTGCGTGGGGGTGCCGATCAGGCTGTAATGGCCGCGCCCGCCCGCGATACGCCGGCCGAGCTGGGCGATGCTCAACTGCTCCTGTCCCGCCAGTTCGGTGAACAACTGCTGGCGGCTGCGCTGGCCGGTTTCGGTGAGCGGTAAATCCGGCAGCGGGCCATCCGGCGGATAGGCCGACAGATCGAAATTGCCCAACATGCGCGACAGCAATGCGATGCCCACCGCCGGTTCCACCAGGTCCTGAAACTGCTCGAATTTTTCCTGCGCTTCGGCCTGGCTCTGGCCCACCACGATGAACACACCGGGCAACACCTTCAACGCATCGCGTGAGCGACCGAACTGGTCCAGCCGGCCCTTGAGGTCGGCATAGAACGCCTGTGCCTTGGCCAATGACGACTGCGCGGTGAAGACCACCTCGGCAGTCTCGGCGGCCAGCGCACGCCCAGGCTCGGACGAACCGGCCTGCACCAGCACCGGATGCCCTTGTGGGGCGCGCGCAATATTGAGCGGGCCACGCACCTGGAAATGCGTGCCGCGGTGATCCAGCACATGCGCCCGCGCCGGGTCGTGATGCAGGCCGGCGGCCTTATCCGCAATGAACGCATCGTCGTCCCAACTGTCCCACAGCCCGGCCACCACCTGCTGGAATTCGCGCGCACGCGCATAGCGCTCGGCGTGCACGTAATGCGCATCGCGGTTGAAATTCAGCGCTTCATCGGCGGCGTCGGAGGTCACCAGATTCCAGCCGGCACGCCCGCCGGAGAGATGATCCAGCGAGGCGAACTTGCGCGCCACGTGATACGGCTCGTTATAGCTGGTGGTCACGGTGGCGATCAGACCGATGCGCTCGCTCACCACTGCCAACGCGCTGAGCAGGGTGAGCGGCTCGAACAGGCTGGAACGCGCCATGCGCGAGGCCACCGGCCCACCGGCCGCAGCCAAACTATCGGCAACGAACACCGCATCGAACTTCGCGGCTTCGGCAATGCGCACCATCTCGCGGTAATGGTCGAACACCAGCGTGTCGGCACTGGCCTGCGGATGCCGCCACGCCGCCACATGATGGCCGGTGGCCATCAGGAATGCGCCCAGCGACAGCTGACGTGGCGCGCTCATCGCAGCGGACCGCGGACGGCAGCCATGTCACTGCTCACAGCAACATCAAGAAACATCACACCCATTCGTCAAAAATCCTTATGCACTTGCAGCCCGACATAACGCTGATCGTCGCGTGGCACCAATCGATAGACGTTGCCGGTCGCATTGGCCAGCAACGGTGCATACGCGCGGTCGCCGAGATTGCGACCCAGCACCGCCACCCGCCAGCCATGCAGATCGTCGGCCAACGCAATGCTGGCATTCCAGATTGCGTAAGGGCCCTGAATGGTTTGTGCGGTCTGGCTGAGGTCGTACTGCACGCTGTCCTGCCAGCTCACATCGCCGTTGAATTCCAGCGCCAGACTGCCGCGCAACGGCACGCGATAGGCCGCGCGCAGGTTGCCCTTCCAGTCCGGCGAGAACGGCAACGGCTTGCCATCCACGTTGCAATTGGCTGCCGCAGCTGCCGGGCAGGCGAAGCGCTGGATGCGTGCCTGCGTATAGGCCAGCGACGCCGCCAGGCTAAGCCGCTCGGTGGGCCGATACTCCAGATCCAGCTCCACATCCTGCGTGCGCACCTGCCCGGCGTTGATCAGGCGCGTCACCACCTGCCCGGCCACGGTGTCGAAGAAGTTGGCCTGGTAATTGGCGTATTCGGTATGGAACAACGCCACGTTCGCACTGAGGCGATCGTCCAGGGCGCGCGCCTTCAGGCCCAGCTCCCACGCGTTGGAGGTTTCCGGCTTCAGCGCCGGCGTATCGCGCGGCTGCATGTTGAAGAACACGTTGTAGGCCGGGCCCTTGTAGCCGCGCGAATACGTGAGGTAGCCGGTGGTTCGCGCATCGACGTCGTACTGCAGCCCGGCACGGCCGGAGACGCCGTTGTCTGCGGTGCTCCCGCTGCTGGCGGTGGCGGGCTGGATACCGGTGACCGCGCTTGCAGATGTGGACACGCGCTGGTGTTGATAGTCGAGCGTGTCGCGGGTGAAGCGCGCGCCGAGCAAGGCGCGCAGATCCGGACGCCAATGCCAGGTGGCCTCGCCGAACGCTGCATAGGTTTCGGCCCGGGTATCGTAATCGGCCACGCCCACGTTGCTTGCGGTCGGCGAGGTCACCGTGCGCTGGTAGGTTTCGTCGCTGCGCGCGTGCAGGTAGTACAGGCCGGCCACCGCTTCCACCGCACGGTCGCGCGGCGTCTCGATGCGCACTTCCTGCGAGTATTGCGTATACCCCAGATCGCCACGGTCGTGCGAGGACGGAAACGTTGCGCTGCGTTGCGCGGTGCGGTCGCCATCCTGGAATTGGGTGTTGTCCCACTGCCGCCAGGCGCTGATCGAGGTCAGCAGCGCATCGCCGAGCTGCTGGTCCAGCTGCAGCGAGGCGCCCTTGTTGATGTCGTCCAGGTACGTGCGGTAATCGCTGTTGATCTGCCGGTTGTCGTCCCTGGCGATGACCGGTGCCAGCGCCGCGGCGAAGTCGGCACGCGTGCTGTCCACCACCACACCGCTGGGCGCGTCGCTGTGCGATTGCAGGTAGTCGGCCAGCAGCGTCGCGTTCAAGCCAGGGTTCGAGCTCAGGTCCAGCCGCAAGCGCGCGCCGGCGCGGCGGTAGCCGTTGACGGTCTGGCCGTCGGCCACATTGCGCACGTTGCCGCCGTACTCGGCCCACAATGCCGACACGCTGGCCTTGAGCAGCTCCGGCACCAGCGTGCCGCCGACGCTGGCACGCAGGCGGTCTTCGTCGCCGCCACCGAAGTGCGAATAATCCACATACCCGCCGAATACCTCCGGCGCCGGCTTGCTGACGATATTGAGTACGCCGGCGGAAGCGTTCTTGCCGAACAAGGTGCCCTGCGGCCCGCGCAGTACTTCGATGCGCTCGACATCGAGCAGATCCAGCGTGGCCTGGCCCGGCCGGCCCAGCACCACGCCATCGATCACGGTGGCCACGCTGGGCTCCACGCCCGGCGAGGTCGAAATGGTGCCCACGCCGCGCAGGAACAACGAGGTGTCCTTGTTGGAAGCACCGGTGCGGAAGGTCAGGCTGGGCACCAGCGCCGGCAGGTCGGCCACGTTGTTGCGGTTCTCGCGCTCCAGCGTTTCGCCCTGCACCACGGACACCGCCAGCGGCACTTGTTGCAAGGTGGTTTCGCGGCGCGTGGCGGTGACGGTCACCGCCCCCAGGGTCTGCGCCGTGCGCTCCGGCGCTGCGTCGGCATCGCCCGCTTCGTCGGCAACGGCCGGCATGCAGGCGCATGCCAGGCTCCATGCCAGCAACTGCGGTGTGCCCCACCATCTGGAAGCAGAAACGATGCCCGCCGGGCTCCGGTGTCGCGCAATCATTGACGTCCTTTTGTAGGGGCTGGTTGGTGCGCAGCGTCGCTGCGGCCGGCATGCGCCGTAGGGTCGCCGCGCCGCGTGGTTTACGTACCGGCAGCCAAGCCGGTCTCGACCGCGCAATGCAATACGGCATGCTGTTTGCCGGCGTCGCGAGCGTCAAATAACCAATGTTTAGGTGGTTATTCACCCCCGCGGCGGATCGCGCCTGGCCGGCAGCCGGATAGCCCGTCGCGCAGCCACGCTGCGCAAGCCCAGGCGAGTGGCGATAATGCGCGGATGGATGCACTCAAGCCCTGGCACCTCTACCTGCTGCTGTGTCGCAACGGCAGCTACTACGCCGGCATTACCAACGATCTGGAGCGGCGCTTCCAGGCGCATCTGCGTGGCACCGGCGCACGCTACACGCGCGCCAATCCGCCCGTGCAGATGCTCGCCAGCCACCCCTACCCGGACCGCGCCAGCGCATCACGCGCAGAGTGCGCACTCAAACGCCTGCCGCGTGCGCGCAAACTGGCCTGGCTGCAGGCGCAGCCGCGCACCGTCCACGAGTCACAACCTGCTGACGCGTCGATCACGCGCGTCTAGCCGGGAGTTTCCTACGCTGCGCTGCCCTCGATCGCGGAGCCGCGCATGCACTATCAACTGTACTACTGGACCGGCCTGCAGGGCCGCGGCGAGTTCGTGCGTTTGGCCCTGGAAGATGCTGGCGCCGCCTACACCGATGTGGCGCGGGTGCAAGGCGACGAGGTCATGAATGCGTTTCTGGAAGGGGAACACGCAGGTGCGCAGCCGTTCGCACCGCCTTTTCTAAAAGCGGGTGACATCGTGGTGGCGCAGGTCGCGGCGATCCTGCACTTCATCGGGCCGCAGCTGCAATTGGTGCGCGATTCGGAGCCGCAGCGCCTACAGGCGCTGCAATTGCAGCTGACCATTGCCGACCTGGTGGCCGAGGTGCACGACACGCACCACCCGATTGCGACTGGCCTGTATTACGAAGACCAGCAAGCCGAGGCGGCCAAGCGTGCGAAGGACCTGCGTGAGAACCGCCTGCCCAAGTTCCTGGGCTATTTCGAGCAGGTACTGCAACACGCCGGGGGCACGCATGTGCTCGGCACGTATTCGTACGTAGACCTATCGCTATTCCAGCTGGTCAGCGGCCTGGAGTACATGTTCCCCAAGCGCATGGCGACGCTGGCAAAAAACGTTCCAGGGCTGAAGGCGCTGCAGCAGCGCGTGGCCCAACGGCCGCGTGTTGCGGCCTATCTGGCGTCCGAACGACGTGTGGCTTTCAACACCGATGGCATCTTCCGTCATTACCCGGAGCTGGATGCGGCATAGGCAGCGGCGCCGGTCGCCTCGGTCGATGGTAGTACGCGAGCGCCACATGAGGGTGTGCCGCGGGCCGTATTGCTGATTGCTGATTGCTGCTTCCGATCATGCAGTAAAACCGCCCGCCGTCGATCGCGCTGTGCAGCATGAGTCGATGTACCCACGTACTCACTTATGTGCGAAAGCCGCACGGCAGTCTGGCCTGCGGGCTTTGGCGTCAGAGGAGTGGGACGCCAGCGGCCTCAGCGCCCCTGCAGCAGGGCCGTGCGAATCCGCTGCAGTTGCGTTTTGACTGCTGTCGCCTGCGTCGGTCCCAGCCGCAGCAGCGCCTTCTGCCCCACCGACAGCGACTCCAGCGATGGGGCGACGAATCGGTAGCGGCCACGTTCGTCGCGTTGCACGGCGATCGGCTGCGTCGGCTCGGGCGTGCGCAGCAGGTGGTCGATCACATCGACGACGCGGTCGTTGAAGTAACGATCCGGCGCGCCCAGATCCGCGTACGCCTGCTGAAACAGTGGATAAAAGCGCACATAGCTGCGCGCCATGGCTTGCGCGTCCACGCCGGTGAACGCGGCCACGTAAGGTGCATAGCGCGCCGCATTGGCCTGATCGAGCACCTGATGATCGCCGCTGCCAGAGACCTGCAACTCGCCAGGCACCGGCTGCAACACCGAGGCACGGCGGCTGATACTGGGCTGGGTGAGATTGTCGATCATCACCACCACGCGTTCGATCAGGTGCTTGCGCAACACGATCGACAACGCGTCATCGTCCTGCACCAACGCCAGCAGCGCTTGCCACGCGGCAGCGTCGCTTTGCGCCAACGCAGGAACTGCAGCATCCGCAGCGTCGGCCGACGCTGCCGGCACCGGGTGACGTGGCTCGCTATTTACGGGCGTCGGCTGCGGGCTGACCGCGGCGGCCACAGCACTGGCGGTACGGCTGATGGGTGCAGGCAAGGTGCCCTGCGGATCGGGCGGGCCGCTGAACAACCACCACGCGGCGCCAGCGATCAATGGGACCGCCAACAACCACGGCCAGCGCGAGGATTTGCTTTGCATCGTGGAACTCCTGACATCGACAACATCCCAAGGTGTGACCGTGGGATGCTGCGGTGGTTCCATCGATTTACGGTGTCGCTCGTTTAGCCGCTTGAGTTGGGGCGTAGCGCGATACGCTCGCGATTTCCGGAAAACGCAGCGGCCGGCTCGCCGCTGTGTGTGGGAAGTCCTACAGTTCGACCAGTTCAATTGGTCCTTGCCTGCCCGCTATCGCGGCACCTTATGCAGCATGGATGCCGCCAAGGAGCTACAGGGACGGACTTGCAGCGTGTCCTGCGATGGTGGGCGGGCCAGGGCCCGACAGCGAACCGGAAGAACCTCCGCTGCGCGATCCACTCCACTTAGCCCGCGAAATCCAACCGCGCATTCACCCAGGCCGCGACAATGGCAGCGGCAACCTGTTCGGCCTGCCTGGCCGGCATGCGCTTTTCGCTTGCCAGCCAGGCGGCTGTCTCTGCGCGCACCTTGGGCAACAGCGCGCGCACGGCGTTGCGCTCGGCTACCGGCCAGTCGCTGTCCTCGCCGGACCACGCAGCAATCACCTGATCCGGATCGTTGCCGTAGCGCTTGCGCAATTCCGGCTGCAGATACAATGCCGGCGACACGGCAGCGCGCAGCGCGATGATTTGCCACTCCGCGTAGCTGGCGTAGCGAATGGTGCCCGCGTCCTTGCTCAAGGCTTCGATCAGCCCTGCGAACCCGGCATCCAGCTGTTTCCAGCTCGGTCGCGCGAACAGCCCACCAGGCGGCTCGCAGATCGGCGCGAAACTGTCGCGTATCGAGCCATAGAGCGGACCGAACGCGTCATAGGCCGGCTCGCCCACTGCAGCGAAGATGAAGCAATGCACATACGGCCGCTCCGAACGATCCTCGCGCTCGATCCACATGCGCAACAGGGTCAGCACACGCTGTTGCTGTTGCATGGCAGGCGCGCCATCCACATCGTCGAGCAAGGACGCCGCGAAATCGTCGGTCTTGCGTAGCGCCTTGCGTGCGCTTTCAAAACGCACGTTCGCCAACGCCGCATCCACGCCTGCGGCAGGCACGAAGTGATGCAGATACGCCAGCCATGCCGATGCCAGCGGCGCGTCGTAGCCCTGCAATTGGCGCGCAGCGTCCGCTGGCGTTTTCGGGATGCTGGCGATGATGCGGTCCAGCGTTTGCTGCTGGGCGTCGAGTGTCTTGCCCAGCGCATCGACCCTGGCCTTCAAACTGCGTTGCAGGCAGTCATCCACCTTGGCGTCCTGCGCGCAGGCATTGCGCTGGCGCAACCAGGCGCGTTGCTGATCGCGTACTGCGGTGAGCGAGTCACGCGGCGCGGTATCCAGCACGCCGCGATACGCCTCATCCAGTTGATCGTCCAGTTGACCGAGCGCAGGCACGGCGCACAGCCGCCGTTCCACCGGCGTACCCGCCTGTTTGCAGTCGAACGATGCCGACCATGCGGCGCCAGCGCTCAGCACTAACGCACTACCCACAATGCACCGCACAACCCGCATCCGACCAATCACTGCAACGCCTCCTTGCGCGCTGGCAGCAGCGACAGCAACAGCAGCGTCGCCGCCAGGGTCACATAGGCACCGACGAACTGCCAGCTGATCACCCGCGCCAGGCCTTGCAGCGACCACGGCAGATAGATGCCGCCGCGCGGGTCCACCGAATGGATCAGGCCGAACAGGGTCAGCCCGGCAGCCACCAGCAGGAAGACCGCGCCGCGTCGCAAGCGGCCATCGATCATCGCCGCCACCGTGGCGATCCACAGCATCGCGGTGATGATGAAGCCATTGCCCAGCGCGAAAATGACTGCCAGCTCCGGCAGGCCGTGGCCATCGACCTTGGTGGTCAGCGCGACCAGCTGATCCGGCGCAATCCAGCCCGGCGCCTTGATGGTCAGCAGGTACGCGACCGACGGCAGAAAGCCCAGCACCATCGCGCCGGCGTGCTGCTTGGGCGTGGCCTGAAATGCCTGGGTGGTGATATCGATGGAGACATACACGATGATCGGCGCCAGCACGGCCAGCGGCAGCCATTGCACCAGGCCGCTGATCACGCCAAGCATGCCACCGATCCCGACGAACACCCCGGTCAGCAGCGTATAACCGGAGCGCGCGCCCATGTGTTTGTACGCGGGCTGGCCGATGTACGGCGTGGTCTGCGCGACGCCGCCGCAGACGCCGGCCACCAGCGTGGCCAAGGCTTCCACCAGCAGGATGTCGCGGGTGCGGTAATCGTCGCCTGCCGCGCGCGCGCTCTCGCTGACGTTGATGCCGCCCACCACCATCAACAAGCCGAACGGCAACAGCAACGGCAGGTACGCCACCGTGGCCGGCAGGCCGTCGATAAAGCCCAGCGTCGGCAGCGGCAGCACGATCTGCGGCGGATTCCACGCCGGCAAGGCGAAGCCAGGGGCACCCCATCCCGCCAGGCCAAGCCCGTAATACAACGCGGTGCCGATCACGAACGCCACCAGCACGCCGGGCAATTTGGTCGGGAGGCGGCCCTTGGCGAGCAGCACGTACAGCAGCAGGCCCAGGGTGACGAAGCCGGCCACCGGCGAACGTAGCGTTTCCAGCAACGGCAACAAGCCCATCAGCACCAGCGCGATACCGGCGATGGAACCGAGCAAGGCCGCACGCGGCAGCGCGCGCGTCACCGCTTCGCCTGCGAACGACAGCACCAGCTTGAGCAGGCCTATCACCACCAACGCGGCCATGCCGAGTTTCCAGGTGGCGATCGCGGCGGCCTGCGGGTCCAGCCCCTGCGCCTTGAAACCGGCAAATGCCGGGCCGAGCACCAGCAGCGCCATGCCGATGCTGGTGGGCGCGTCCAGGCCCAGCGGCATGGCGGTGACGTCGTCGCGCCCGGTGCGCGCGGCCAGCCGCCGCGCCATCAAGGTGTACAGCAGGTTGCCCACCAGCACACCGAATGCGGTGCCGGGGAACATGCGCGCGAATACCACCTCGGCCGGGAACTGGAAGATGCCGACCAAGGCCATCGCGATGAAGCCGAGGATGGACAGGTTGTCGACCACCAGGCCGAAGAAGCCATTGAGATCGCCAGCGACGAACCAGCGCGGCGGGGCCGCAGGACGCGAAGAAGGAGCCGACATGAGAACCAAGGAAGCGTGGGGGTCGGCCGATGTTAGCCGCTGCACTGCAGGGGCGACAGCGGCGCGGTGGATCAGAGCGTGTCGTGGCCAGAGGCCATCGGGCTGTCCGCGAGCAGGCAGCCCGGCGCCATCGCCCGCTACTGCATCGCCGCATCCACATCGATCCAACCCACGCTGTCGCTGCGGCCGGCACTGCGATAACGCACCTGCAGCCGCGCGCCATCGGCGCTGACGTCCAGCGCATCGGCCTGATCGCCGCGCACCAGATAGCGTTTGGTGGCGGTGGCCGTCGGCGTGGCGTACAGCGGCAAACGCGTCACCTGTACGTGCAGTTGCACCGGCATGGGTTCCTCGAGCGTGGTGCCGATTTCGCTTGCCACCTTGACGCCACGCGGGTCGTACATCGGCCACACCGACAACGGCATGCCATCCTCGCTTCCCGACTCCAGCAAGGTCTGGATCTGCGGCGACTCGATCCGCTGCTGCGTCCGCCAAACGTACAACCGCCCGCCAGCGTCGTAGCGGTAGACATCGGCATACCACATCGGCCCGCCGCGGCAGGAACTGGTCAGGCTGCGCTGCTGTTGATCCGCAACCAGATTGAAGAATCCTTCGCACTGCACCGCCGGGCGCGTCGGTGCAGCGAGCGCACGAAAGCGGCGCCGTGCAGGATCGAACACAAAGACCCAGACCGCCTCGTTGACCTGGCCCAGCATTGCCGACACCGCAAGATCCGGATGCCCGTCGAAGTTGTAGTCGTCGCTGCGCAACTGCACGCCGCCTTCGCCAGCGTCCACATTCGCGTCGAACCACTGTTCGGCATCGCCGGGAGACAGCACCACATGCAGGCGCTGGCCGACCAAGGCGGCGGTCGCATGGGTCTGCGCATCCAGCGTTAAGCGAAGGCGTGTGTCGTCTGCCGCAGCGCCGAACGCCAGCCCGCCTGCCATCGCAATCAACAATGCGCGAGCGGCGCGGATGGAAGGCAAATGCAACGAGGTGAAGCACATGCGCAGCTGGTTCGGAACAGTGGGCAAACACTCGCACCCCGGCTGCGCACGCGATGGGCGCCAATGCCGAAGGACGCGCGACAGACGCCGATCGACGCTGGTGAGCGTGGCGGCCGGCAACCGCACGGACCTGGCAGTGCGCAAGCCAGCCAGCCGACTCAGAACGAGACCTCCACCGGCTGCCGCGACCACAGCACCGACTGGTGCCCGGTGGCCTGCTTCCAGGCCAGCCGGATCGCTTCGATGTCGTTGCGCCGTTGCGGGGTGTCTTCGTGCAGGATCACCAGTACCTTGGTCCCCAGCCGGTTCGGCTCCTTGGCGCCGCGGAACAACCATTGGCCGTAGGCGTCGAACACGGTCAGGCCATCCGGAAAGCGCGGTGTCACTGCCTTGTCCAGAAACGCGCGCCACTGGGTTTCGTCGATGGTGCGAGTCTGTGGGCGGTCGGCCGGGCCGGATTCTTCGCCCACGCCGAAATACAACTCGCTGCGCACCCAACCCCGTGCCGCCGCTGGCCGCGCCGCATCGCCCTGCAGGCTGGCAGTGGTCGCGGTCGGCGTGACGCCGGGCGTGGTGGCGCAAGCGGTCAGCGCCAACATGGCGGCAAGCAGGCAAGACGGCAGCAACTTCATCGACTTCTCCACAAAAGATCGGGGGGCGGGCGCAGGATTGGGGGGCAGACTCATGCAAGTCCGATATCAGCTCATGCTGTCGCGCACGCACTGTGCCATCTCGCACCGCCCTGAACAACGCGATAACATTTTTCCATCCGGATGAATGTGGACAATCCGCCCCCTTGCGCCCAGCCCGGCCGGATGCCGACCGCGCGGCGCGTTGCAGTTGCAGGAGAGAGAACAGCATGACCCGCCCCACCCTTTCGGTGATTGGCATGGCTATCGCCGCCGTGCTCAGCGCCAACGCGCAAGCCCAGCAGGCCGATGCCGGCGCCACCACCCTGGACACCGTGATCGTCACCGGCACCCGTGCCAGCGACCGCACCGTGCTGGAATCCACCGTACCGGTGGACGTGCTCACCGCCGAAGACATTCGCAAGGCCGGCGTGGTCAACGGCGAGCTTGGCAGCGCGCTGCAGGCGCTGCTGCCCTCCTTCAACTTCCCGCGTCAGTCCAACTCCGGTGGCGCCGACCATATCCGCGCCGCGCAGCTACGCGGGCTCTCACCCGACCAGGTGCTGGTACTGGTCAATGGCAAACGCCGCCACACCTCGGCGCTGGTCAACACCGACAGCAAGATCGGCAAGGGCACCACGCCGGTGGATTTCAATTCCATCCCGATCAACGCGATCAAGCGCATCGAAGTGCTGCGCGACGGTGCCGGCGCGCAATACGGCTCGGATGCGATTGCCGGCGTCATCAACGTGATCCTGGACGACAACCCCGAGCGCGGCGAACTGGAAGCCAGCTTCGGCGCCTATAACACCGATGTCGCGCCGATCGACCGCCGCGTCACCGACGGCCAGACCAGCTATGCCAGCGCCAAGGTGGGCACGCTGCTGGGAGACGACGGCGGCTTCTTCAAGGTCGGCCTGGAGCTGAAAAACCGCGAGGCGACCAACCGCGCCGGCTTCGACCAAATTCCCTCGTTCGAAGAACAGACCCCGGCCAATCTGGCGCTGCGGGGCCAGCGCAATTACGTGCTCGGCGATGGCGCCACCAAGGGCCTGAATGCCTGGCTCAACAGCAAGGTTCCGTTCAGCGCCAACGGCGAGTTCTACGCTTTCGGCACCTACAACCAGCGCGATACCGAAGGCGCCAATTACTTCCGTTACCCGGACAGCAGCGCCAACTGGCGCGAGATCTATCCCAACGGCTACCGCCCGATTTCCGAAGGCGAGAATCGCGACCTGCAACTCGTGGCCGGTGCGCGCGGGCAATGGGGCAATTGGGATTACGACGCCAGCGTCAACTACGGCCGCAACGACTTCACCTACCGGCTACGCAACTCGCTCAATGCATCGCTGGGGCCCGGCAGCACCACACGCTTCAAGACCGGCGACTTCGCCTTCGCGCAAACCGTGGGCAATTTCGACCTGACTCGCGTGTTCGACGCCGCCGGCGCTACCCATACCTTCGGTACCGGCGCCGAGTTCCGCCGCGAGCAATACCGCACCCACGCCGGCGACCCTGCCAGCTACGCGGCCGGCCCGTTCACCGATCGCCCCACCGGCTCGCAGGCCGGCGGCGGGCTCACTCCGCAGGACGAAGCCGACCTGTCGCGCAACGTGGCCAGCGCCTACGCCAACGTCTCCAGCCAGTTCGGCGACAAGTTTTCGACCGACCTGGCCGGCCGCTACGAGCATTACCAGGATTTCGGCAGCCAATGGACCGGCAAACTGGCCGCGCGCTATGCGTTCGCACCGGCCTTTGCGCTGCGTGGCGCCATCTCCAACAACGTGCGCGCGCCTTCGCTCAGCCAGATCGGGTATGAAGCCACGTCCACCGGTTACGACGCCGCCGGCCGCCTGACCCAGGGTCGCCTGCTGTCGGTCAACAACCCCATCGCGCGCGGACTCGGCGCCACCGATCTGAAGCCGGAAAAGTCGGTCAATTACAGCCTGGGCTTCACCAGCAAGGTGGGCGATCACTTCGACGTGTCGCTGGACTTTTTCCAGATCGATATCGACGACCGCATCGCGCTGTCCGAAGACATCACCGGCGATGCGCTGACCAGCTTCGTGCAGCAGAACTACGGCGTCACCGGCGTGCAGAGCGCCAGCTATTTCCTCAACGCCGCCGACACCCGCACCCGCGGTGCCGAGCTGGTCGCCAACTGGCGCCAGTACGCCTTCGGCGGCGACCTGCTGCTGACCGGCACCTACAGCTACGCCAAGACCGAGCTGGAAAACATCATTGCCACCCCGGCCCAGTTGCTTGCATTGAACCCGGAGTACGTGCTGTTCGGCGTGGAAGAAAGCAACACGCTCACCGACGCCGCACCGCGCACCCGCGCCTCGCTTGCCGCGAACTGGAGCAACGAGCACTGGAACCTGCAGACACGCGTCAACCGCTACGGCAGCGCCACCCGCGTATTCGATTTCGGTGGCGGCTTCGTGCCGCGCCAGACCTACGGCGCCGAGTGGCAACTGGACCTGGAAGCCGAATACCACCTGGGCACGCAATGGACGCTGGCCATCGGCGGGCAGAACATTCTGGACAACTACTCGGACCGTTCCATCGATGACATCGCCTACTTCGGCAACCTGCCCTACGACGTGCTCTCGCCGATCGGCAGCAACGGCGCGTATTGGTATGGGCGGGTGCGGTACTCGTTCTGAGCAACAGCGTTGAGCCCCTCTCCCCTCGGGAGAGGGGTTGGGGTGAGGGTACGGGCGAAGCCTCGCGTCATAAGTCACTACAGGAGGCTTCGCCCGTACCCTCATCCTCCCCTGCGGGGCACCTTCTCTCCCATGAAGGAGGACAATGCCCCAGCGGGAGAAGGAGCAATCCCCGCCGTTCCATAACCTGAATCTCACACCCCATTGCGCACACTAGCGCAATGGCAGACGCGCAATCCCCCCTACCGTCGCCGCCATTGCTGGACGATGCCTGTGCATTGTTTCTGGACGTGGACGGCACCCTCATCGACTTTGCCGACCGCCCCGAGGCGGTGCAGCTATTGCCCGACGTGCGCGAGGCCATCGGCCTGCTGAGCGAGCGCCTCAAGGGCGCCGTCGCACTGGTCAGCGGCCGGCCACTCGCCCAGCTGGATGCCCTGTTCGCTCCCTTGCTGCTGCCGGCCGCCGGTCTGCACGGGCATGAGCTGCGCAGCGATCTCGCGGCACGCGCGGCAATGCCCCAAGACACGTCCCAGTGGCTGCACGGCCTGCATCAACGCGCCGCGGCGCTGACCCACCGCCACCCCGGCGTGCTGGTCGAAGACAAGGGCGCCAGCGTGGCGCTGCACTGGCGCGCCCGGCCGCAGGCCGGCCCCGAAGTGCTCGCCTTCGCGCAGCAGGAAATCGCACAGCTTTCCGGCTATCGCCTGCAGCCTGGCGACCACGTGGTGGAATTCGTTCCCGAAGGCAGCAACAAGGGTCTGGCGGTCGAGCAGCTGATGCAGCACGGCACCTTCGCCGGTCGCACGCCGGTGTTCGTCGGCGACGACCTTACCGACGAATTCGGCTTCGACGCCGCCAACCGGCTCGGCGGCTGGAGCGTGCTCGTCGGCGATCGCGCGCAGACCAGCGCGCGCTTTCGCGTCGGCGGCACCCCCGACGTACATGCGTGGTTGCAACGCAACGCACGCAGCCGCTGAGCACAGCGCACCTGCTCTCATTCACTTCAACAGGATCGTTTGCACTCCATGACCGAGCCAAACCTGGATCTGGGCGTCATCGGCAACTGCAGTTTCGGTGCATTGGTCGATCGTCAGGCGCGCGTGGTGTGGAGTTGCCTGCCGGCATTCGACGGCGACCCGGCCTTTTGCACGCTGCTTTCGCCCAAGACCGAAGGCGGCGATTTCGCCGTGGAACTGGAAGATTTCGCCAGCAGCGAGCAGCACTACCTGCCCAATACCGCTGTGCTGCGCACGGTATTGCGCGATCGCCACGGTGGCGAGCTGGAAGTCATCGACTTCGCGCCGCGCTGGCGCAACAACGGGCGCTTCTATCGGCCGGTCAGCATCATCCGCCAGATCCGGCCATTGAGCGGCAACCCGCGCATCATCGTGCGCGCGCGCCCGCTGGCCGACTGGGGCGGCCGCACGCCGGACACCACCTGGGGCAGCAATCACATCCGTTGGGTGTTGCCGGAATTCACCTTGCGCCTGACCACCGATGTGCCGGTGCGCTTCGTCCGCGACGGCTTGCCGTTCGTGCTCAGCCATCCGGTGAGTCTGGTGCTGGGCGTGGACGAATCGCTGACCCGCTCGCTCACCGGTTACGTGCAGGAAGCGCAGGAACGCACCGAAGAATACTGGCGCGAATGGGTGCGCTACCTGTCCATTCCACTGGACTGGCAGGAGGCGGTGATTCGCAGCGCGATCACGCTGAAGTTGTGCCAGTACGAAGACAGCGGCGCGATCATCGCGGCGATGACCACCTCGATTCCGGAAGCGCCCAACACGCCGCGCAACTGGGACTACCGCTATTGCTGGCTGCGCGATGCCGCCTTCGTGGTGCGTGCGCTCAACCGGCTCGGCGCAACCCGCACGATGGAGCAGTTCATCGGCTACATCTTCAATATCGCCACCACCGACGGCACCATGCAGCCGCTATACGGCATCGGCTTCGAATCGCAGCTGGAAGAACACGAAGTGGACACCATGGCCGGTTACCGCGGCATGGGCCCGGTGCGGCGCGGCAACCTGGCGTGGATCCAGCAGCAGCACGATGTCTATGGCAGCGTGGTGCTGGCGTCCACGCAGCTGTTCTTCGATCTGCGCCTGAAGGATCAAGGCGATGCGGATACCTTCCGCCGGCTTGAGCCGCTGGGCGAGCGCGCCTATGCATTGCATAACGTGCCCGATGCCGGCCTGTGGGAATTTCGCGGCCGCGCCGAAGTGCATACCTACACCGCCGCGATGTGCTGGGCGGCATGCGATCGCCTGTCCAAGATCGCCGACCGTCTGGTGCTGCCCGAGCGCAGCACCTACTGGCGCGAACGTGCCGACGGCATCCGCGAGCGCGTGTTGAACGAGGCCTGGAGCGAGGAGCGCGGTCATTTCACCGACACCCTCGGCGGCCACCGGCTGGATGCCTCGCTGTTGCTGCTGGCCGATATCGGCATCGTGGCCAATGACGACAGCCGCTTCGTGCGCACGGTCGAGGCGGTCGGTCGCGTGCTCAAGCACGGCGATGCGCTGTACCGCTACATCGCACCGGATGACTTCGGTGAGCCGGAAACCAGCTTCACCATCTGCACCTTCTGGTACATCGACGCACTGGCCGCGATCGGGCGCAAGGACGAGGCACGCGAATTGTTCGAGCGCATCCTTTCGCGCCGCAATCACCTGGGCTTGCTGTCGGAAGATCTATCGTTCGAGGACGGCGAAGCCTGGGGCAATTTCCCTCAGACCTATTCGCATGTTGGCTTGATCATCGCAGCGATGCGCTTGTCGCGGAGCTGGCAGGAGGCGTCATGAGTCGTTTGGTGGTGGTATCCAACCGCGTTGCGGTGCCCGGCGAGAACCGCGCCGGTGGCTTGGCGGTTGGCTTGTTGGCAGCGCTCAAGGAGCGCGGCGGTGTGTGGTTTGGCTGGAGCGGCAAGACCGTGCGCGGCGACAGCGGCGGCATGCACGAGCAGACCGAAGGCGACATCACCTTCGTCACCATGGACCTCAACAAGCGCGACATCGATTCGTACTACAACGGCTTCGCCAATCGCACGCTGTGGCCATTACTGCACTTCCGCCTGGACCTGGTCGATTACGACCGCGCCACGCGCGAAGGCTACATGCGCGTCAATCGGCTGTTTGCCGAAAAACTCGCGCCGCTGCTGAAAGACAGCGACACGCTGTGGATCCACGACTACCACATGATTCCGCTCGGCGCGATGCTGCGCGAGCTGGGCGTGGGCTGCAAGATGGGCTTCTTCCTGCACGTGCCGATGCCGTCGGCCGATCTGGTGCAGGCCATGCCCGATCATGCGCGTTTGTTCAGTACCTTCTACGCATACGACCTGGTCGGCTTCCAGACCCAGCGCGATGCCGAACGTTTCAAGGCCTATGTGCGCCTATTCGGCGGTGGCCGCATTCTGGAAGGCGATCTGGTGGAAGGCCCGGGTGGGCGCCGCTTCACCGCCTCTTCGTTCCCGATCGGGATCGATACCGACCTGATTGCCCACCAGGCCAAGGCCTCTGCCGGCAAGCAGGCGGTGCGTGATCTGCGCGAAAGCCTGCGTGGCCGTCAGTTGGCCATCGGTGTGGACCGCCTGGATTATTCCAAGGGATTGCCGGAGCGCTTTCAGGGTTTCGAGCGCTACCTGGAGCGGTATCCGGATCAATCCGGCAGCCTGACCTACCTGCAAATTGCGCCGGTTTCGCGCGGCGATGTCACCGAATACCGTCAATTGCGCAGCCAGCTCGAACAAATCGCCGGCCACATCAACGGCGGACATGCAGAGCCAGACTGGACGCCGCTGCGCTACGTCAACCAGAACTTCAGCCATGCCACGCTGACAGGCTTCTATCGTGCGGCCTCGGTGTGTCTGGTCACGCCATTGCGCGACGGCATGAACCTGGTTGCCAAGGAATTCGTGGCCGCGCAGGACCCGGCAGACCCGGGTGTGCTGGTGTTGTCGCTGTTTGCAGGTGCAGCCGACGAAATGAAGGAAGCGTTGCTGGTCAACCCGCACGATCTGGATGGCGTGGCTGACGCGATCGCCACAGCGGCAAGCATGCCGCTGGCAAGCCGCATCGAACGCTGGCACGCGATGATGGATCACCTGCGCAAGAACAACATCAACCACTGGCGCCAGCGCTATCTGCAAGCGCTCTCTGAGGTGTAGAGCGACGACCCGTCTCCTACCGGGACTTGTCCTCCTTCAGGCGGACAAGGTCCACAACAGGCAGAGGACGACATGGCCGCCATCAGCGTGAAGCCTGCGATTTCCAGGGCGTTTGGCTGCCCGACGCCGACGCATTGAGCAGCTGCGCCCCCTGACCATGCGAACCCTGATTGCAGTGGGAAAAGACGTCGGAGGTCGACAGTGTGCAGGTGCTGTGCAGGTGCGATCGACGCGGCAGTAACCGGCCACAGCACGTGCGCCGCAACGCTCTGCCCTGCAATCGCGGGCGCGCTCAGCGCAAGCGCATATCAACTCAGGTCTGCGGGCCGCCGCGCACACTGCAAAGCGTTCAACATCCGCATGTTTCCAGTGTGCCAAACGTGCAGGTTGGAACGCTGGTTCCTATTCCGTCACGGACAAAGGGCGTCCCGGGGTCTAAAATATTCACATGATTAGCGCTGAGGACCCTGGGAGGGGCTGCGCGTTCATAGCGTTCGACGTGCGTATCTAGATCCGGGCCGCGTGATGGCGCCTGCGATCGCTCTCCCTCCACGACTCGCCACCGCTCGCTGGTGCCTGAGTCCTTCCTGACATCTCAAAATGACTGATCAATCCTCAAAACGTGGGCTAGGCACCTGGTTGCTGGTGGCCTATGCCGTGGTGATCGCCGTGCTTGGCGCGGTGCTCGCCTACCAGGGCGGCCGCCTGGTGGCCGTGGGCGGCTCCTGGTATTACCTGATCGCGGGTATTGCCCTGTTCCTGGCGGGCGTCCTGCTCGCGCTGGGCAAGCGCGCCGGGCTCTGGCTGTTTGGCGCCACGCTGGCCGGTACCATCGCCTGGGCGCTGTGGGAAGTGGGCCTGGATGGCTGGGGCTTGGTGCCGCGCCTGGCCATGATGTCGGTGCTGGGGCTGGTGCTGCTGCCGTTCTGGGGGTGGCGCGTCGTCGCATGCAGCCGTTGTCCGGCCTGAGCTATGCGCTGGTGACCGGCGTGCTGCCAATCCTGGGCGCCGCGCTGATCCTGTGGCCGCTGCTGATGCCGCGCAATGTCGAGCTGGCCGATGCCTCCAAGCTGCCGGCCGACAGCGCCACGGCCTTCAGCCGCGGCACCGTGCCCAGCCCCGACGGCAACGTCGCGGCCAATCATGACGCCAGCAACTGGACCTCCTATGCGGGTTCCAACCTGTCCAACCACTACACGCCCGGCGCGCAGATCACCCCGGGCAATGTGAAGAATCTCAAGGTGGCCTGGGAATTCCACACCGGCGACCTCAAGCCCAAGGACTCCAAGCTGGGCTACGCCTTCCAGAACACCCCGCTCAAGGTCGGCGACCTGCTCTACATCTGTACCCCCACCCAGAAAGTGATCGCGGTGGAAGCGGCCAACGGCAAGGAGCGCTGGCGCTTCGATCCGCAGACCAACCCAAAGGCGATGGCGGGTGTGGCTGCCACCACCTGCCGTGGCGTGTCGTACTACCAGGCGCCCGAAGGCACCGCCGAGTGCCCGACCCGGATCTTCTGGCCGATGGTCGATGGCCGCCTCGGCGCGCTGGATGCGCAGACCGGCAAGCTGTGCACCAGCTTCGGCAACAACGGCTATGTCGATCTGAATGCGGGCACCGGCAACACCAAGCCGGGCTTCGTCGGCCCCACCTCGCCGCCGGTGGTGATGCGTGGTGTGGTGATCCAGCCGACCGGCCAGGTCCGCGATCGTCAGGAAGGCGATGCGCCGTCCGGCGTGGTGCGTGGCTTCGATGCGCTCACCGGCCAGCTGCGCTGGGCCTGGGACCTGGGCAACCCGGCGATCACCGCCGAGCCGCCGGCCGGCCAGACCTACACGCGCTCAACCCCGAACGTATGGTCGCTGATGGCCGCCGACGACGAGCTGGGCCTGGTCTATCTGCCCACCGGCAATGCATCCGGCGACTTCTTCGGCAAGGGCCGCACCCCGCAGGACGAGGAATACACCGCCTCGCTGGTTGCGGTGGAGGCCGCCACCGGCAAGGAACGCTGGCACTTCCGTACCGTCAACCACGACCTGTGGGACTACGACATCGGCCCGCAGCCGAACCTGGTCGATTGGCCGGTCGCTGGCGGCGGCACGCGTGCTGCGGTGATCCAGGCCACCAAGTCCGGCCAGGTGTTCGTGCTGGACCGCGCCACCGGCGAGCCGATCATGCCGGTCAAGCAGATTCCGGTACCGCAGGGAACCGACCACGGCGACTGGACCGCCGCCACGCAACCGATCTCGCCGGGCATGCCCAACACCGTGGGCGCGCCGAGCCGTGAGTTCGAAAAGATCATCGAATCCGATGCCTGGGGCATGACCCCGTTCGACCAGTTGGTCTGCCGTATCCAGTTCAAGCAGCTGCGCTACGAAGGCATGTTCACCCCGCCCACCCTGCAGGGGTCGCTGGCCTTCACCGGCAACCACGGCGGCATCAACTGGGGCGGCGTTTCGGTGGACCTGCAGCGCGGCATCATGGTGATGAACAGCAATCGCCTGCCCTACACCTTGCAGGTGTATACCCGCCAGAAGATGGACGAGCTGGGCGTGGTGTCGGTGTTCGACGGCAAGAGCAAGACCCCCGGCTACATGGCGCAGAAGGGCCTGGCCTACGGCGCCCGCAAGGAGCCGTGGATGTCGCCGCTCAACACCCCGTGCGTGGCACCGCCGTGGGGCTACATCGCCGGTGTGGACCTGCGCACGCAGCAGGTGATCTGGCGTCGTCCGCTGGGCACCGGTTACGACCAGGGTCCGATGGGCATCCCGTCCAAGACCAAGTTCGAGATCGGCACGCCCAACAACAGCGGCTCGCTGGCCACCGCTGGCGGGGTGACCTTCATCGGCGCGACCCTGGACGACTTCATGCGCGGCTTCGACACCCGTACCGGCAAGCAGGTCTGGGAAACCCGCGTCCCCGCCGGGCCGCAGGCAGCGCCGATGAGCTACACCATCAACGGCAAGCAATACATCGTGGCCGCTGTCGGTGGACACGACCGCATGGAAACCAAGTCGGGCGACAGCGTCATTGCCTGGGCCCTGCCCGACGATGCGCAGGCCGCGCCTGCCAAGTAACGGCAGTGCTGGAAGCCTCATGCGGCCAGGCGGTGCGCTGATGCGCACAAGCGCATGCAGTCTGCACTGCATCGGCCGCTGCGCCTCACCCGCCTGGCAGCGCTCTGGCGCATGGGCTACCTGCCGTCGGTCCAGGGCCGACGGATGCACCAGTCAAAACCGGTCGTCGCGAGACGGCCGGTTTTTTTATGCGCGCGCTTCACGGGGCGGCGAAGGCACATCAGGTCGAAGCCGGCGATGTCAGCCGAGCGTATGACGCGCGGCCGAGGCGCACTGGCTCTCAAAGCTGAGTTTCAGACGTCCGGACCCAGGCCGAGCTCCGAAGCCGGCGATCCCACGCAACAGTCCAAAGCCTGCGCGACTACAAATCCAGAGCGCACCCTGCCGACAACCGAACCAGCCCCACGCTCGGATGGATGTGTCCGTTCCAAATTGCAGGTCGCTGACATTGCCGGGCATGCGCGCAGGCATTTTTCACGCGAAATTTACAATCGAGTCGTCGTGGTGGGTCGTTTGATCGCACCCGGCGCGCTTACCCGGTGCACTGGAATCGCTTTCGTATCAATGACATCAGGCTATTTCGCGACCTGGTTGCCATATTCCGACGAACGGCGTCTTCACATCATCATGATTCGGACTCAGCCGCCGATACCCCAATTGCAGGCCATGGACTGCCGATGCCGCTCCCCCTTCTCAGATCACCCAGCTGGACTCAGCCTATGTCGCTTGCACACGATGCCGCCCCCGTCGTCCAACCGCCCACCGGTCGGCACGTTGCGCGCGCCACCTGGACTGCATGGCTGCCCGCTGCTGCGCATATCGGGGTACTGGCATTGCTCGCCTGCTACGCCGCCACGCTGGTACCCTGCGGCTTCCTGAGCGGGCTCGGACGCCTGCTGCCCGCCCTGTTGGTGCTGGGCGCGGCAAGCGCCGGGCTCTGGTGGTGGTCGCGCCGTCGTCACGACACGCAGTTGCAGCAGGCAATGCGTGCGGTGGTGGCGATCGGCGACGGACGCACCCAGCGTCTGGACCTGCGCAACGCCTCCGGCGACCTCGCACCGTTGCTGCACGCGCTGCAGGATGCCCAGGACAAGCTCGCCATCCGCATCGATGTGATGGAGCAAGGCCTGCGCCATGGCCAGTTCGTGATCAAGGCGCTGGACGATCTGGACACCATGATCCGCATCGCCGACGACGATGGCCAGGTGCTGTTCGCCAACCGCAAATTGCTCGCCATGCTCAAGCTGATCGAGCCGGATGTGCAGAGCTTCCGTCCCAGCTTCCATGCCGAAGGCTTCGTCGGCGGCAGCATCGGCGACATCTATCCCGACAGCCAGGCCGCGATCGACCGCATGCGCGCGTTGAATGCCTCCAAGGCCGTGCGTGCGCCGTTCTTCGGCCGCCAGATCGACTTCGTCTACAGCCCGATCATCGCCGCCGACGGCACCAAGCTCGGCACCATCGCGCAGTGGATGGACGTCACCGCGCAGGTCAACGCCGAGCAGGCACTGATCCAGATCATCGACGCCGCCTCCGCCGGCGATTTCAGCCGCCGCATGCAGATCGACGGCATGGACGGTGTGCTGCTGACCCTGGCGCAAGGCATCAACCGCATCTACGACTCGGTGGAAACCCATCTGGCCGCATTGGCGCGCGTGATCGGTGCGCTGGCCGAAGGCGACCTCACCCAGCGCGTGGACGGCGATGCGCACGGTATCTTCGCGCGCTTGCGCGACGACACCAACCAGACCGTTACCCGCCTCACCGAGATCATCGGCGGCATCCAGGCCGCATCGGACACCATCCGCCAGGCCGCGGTGGAAATCGCCGCCGGCAACATGGATCTTTCCGAGCGCACCGAGCAACAGGCGGCCAATCTGGAAGAAACCGCAAGCTCGATGGAAGAGCTCACCTCCACCGTGAAGCAGAACGCCGAGAGCGCGCTGCAGGCCAATCGCCTGGTCGTCGGCACCGGCGACGTGGCGCAGAGCGGCGGGCAGGTGATGGACGAGGTGGTCGCCACCATGAGCCAGATCAGCACCGCCTCGCGCAAGATCGGCGAGATCATCGGTGTGATCGACGGCATCGCGTTCCAGACCAACATCCTGGCGCTCAACGCCGCGGTGGAAGCCGCGCGTGCCGGCGAACAGGGCCGAGGCTTTGCGGTGGTTGCCTCGGAAGTGCGCGCACTGGCGCGGCGCTCTGCCGATGCGGCCAAGGAGATCAAGACGCTCATCGCCGACTCCACCGACAAGGTGGAGCTGGGTTCGGGCCTGGTGCACCGCGCCGGCGCGACCATGCGCGAGATCGTCGGCTCGGTCAAACACGTCACCGACATCATGAGCGAGATCACCTCGGCCAGCGCCGAGCAGTCCAGCGGGATCGAGCAGGTCAACCGCACGGTCGCGCAGTTGGATGAAGTGACCCAACGCAACGCCGCGCTAGTGGAAGAAGCCACCGCCGCTGCGCGCAGCCTGGAAGAACAGGCGGTGGAACTGGCCGATGCGGTCTCGATCTTCCGCCTGCAGTCCGACGCCCGCCCCGGCGCCTCCAACATCGCGCGCGCCAGCTTCCACAACGCGGCATAAGCCCGGCATGCGCAGCCATTCGTAGGAAGCGCGCCCGGGCGCGACCGGGCGTTCCCCGGAATGCTCCTTGCGCTCAGGCGCGCTCCTACGCGCCATTGGTCGGGATCGCCGGGTGCGCCAACCAATCGCCGCGCACGACGCACGTGTAGTGCCTCAGTCCAGAAACCGCGCGTGTTGCTCGGGCGTGGGCAGCATGCAGTGATCGCTGCGGCCGAACCAGCGATAACGATTGCGTGCGATCAGCCGGTAGCCAAGATCGCGCACGCGACGTGGGACCAGGCGCAGCACCCCACTCAGCCGCCAGAGTCCGCCCAATCCCGCAAGCACGCGCATGATCGCGTCGCTGTCGGTCCAGGCACCGGTGGCGCCCATCAGTAGAAACGACAGGGGGTCGTCCGGGTCCAGACCGTGCTGCTGCAACAGTGCGCGCCCGGCTTGCCCTTGCATGGCAGCAAAGCGATAGCGCCCATGCCGATCGTGGCGCAGCAGGAATTTGACTCAGCCATTGCAGAGCAGGCACACGCCGTCGAAGACGATGATGGCGCGCGCCGCAGGCGGCGCAACAGGCGATTGATCAGCGCGGTTCAAGCCAGCCCTCGTAACGAATGAACGGTCCTACCAGCGGCAACTGCACGTCCACCAGAAACCCGTAACGGCCGCCGTCGGCATGCTCGCGGCAGCGCACCTGCCGGAACCAGCGTGCAGGCAAGCGAATCATCCCGAACGCCCACACGCGAGTAGCCTGCCAATACAACGATTGCGCATCGGCCTGCAGCGAAAATTCAAAGCGCACCGCACCCAGGTGTTCGCGCAAGTTTTCGCCATGGCGCCATAGCCGCGAATGCATCGGCATGCCGTCAAAGCGCCGATGCCAGCGCTCGCCGTGCGTGTCGGCCAGAAAGTCCACTTCCACCGCCACCTCGCCGCTACGCGGCAGACGGCTCAACAGCGCCAGCAACGGCACCAGCCCATGTCCACCACGCTGAATCTGGGCGCGCCCGGCAAAGCGCTGCCGCTGCCGCACCGAGTGCAGCGCGCGCACTGGCGCAGGCAGTTGCGCGAACGCGTCCTGCCCCAGCACCTGTGCAAACAGTGGCGTGTTCAGGGGACAATCCAGGCCAGTGTGGCCATGCGTCCGCTGCGGCGATCGCGACGGAGCGAGAAAAAACGTTGTGGATCGGAAATGGTGCACAACCCGCCGCCATGCACCGCATCGGCCGGCACGCCGGCCTGCTGCAGCCGCTGGCGTGCCAGCGCATACAGATCCACCCGCCAGTGCCCCGGGCGCGTGGCGACAAACGCGCGTTGCGCCTGTGCATCGTGCGCAACGAAGGCGTCGAACACGTCCTCGCCGATTTCATACACCTGCGGTCCCGCGGCCGGCCCCAGCCAGGCCACCAGTCGCTGCGGTGGCGTCCGCATTGCGGCCACGCTGCGCTCCAGCACGCCGTCGGCCAGCCCGCGCCAACCGGCATGCGCAGCAGCAACTTCGCTGCCATCGACGGCGGCGAACACAACCGGCAGGCAATCGGCCGTGAGGATTGCCAGTACCACGCCAGGCACCGACGTCACTGCAGCATCGGCGACCGGTTCGTGTGCGCCTGGTCGCTGGTCCGCCGCGCGGTCGGTGGAATCGGGCGCAGCGGACGGTGCATCCAGCCGCACCACGTCCACGCCATGGACCTGCCGCAGCCAATGCGGCGTGCTCGGCAGCTGCAGTGCCGCGGCCAGCAGCGCTCGGTTGCGCTCCACCTGCTCGGGCACATCGCCTTCGGCGCTGTTGCGGTTGCCAAGGTTGAGCGTGTCGAACGGCGGCAGCGAGCCGCCCAGACCGTGACGCAGCGTGGTCAGCGCACGGATGCGCGGCGGCACCGGCCAGTCGGCTGGCAGGATGAAGGGCGCAGCCATGGACATCTCAGCGGCGTGCCAGCTCGGCGGCGCGTGCACTGTCTTCGCGCAGCACGGTCATCAGGCGCTGCAGATCAGCCGGCACCGGCGCGCTGGCGCGGACCGGCTCGCCGCTGACCGGATGCAGGAATTCCAGGGTTTCAGCGTGCAGCGCCTGGCGCTTGAAGGTGCGCAGTTCGTGCACCAGCTCATCGGTGGCGCCCTTGGGCAGCTTGAGCGCGCCGCCGTACAGCGGGTCGCCGACGATCGGCGATTTCAGGTGCGCCATGTGCACGCGGATCTGATGGGTACGCCCGGTTTCGAGCCGACATTCCAGCGCGGTGTGCGCACGGAAGCGCTCGCGCAGGCGGTAATGCGTGACCGCATCGCGGCCATCGTCGCGCACCGCCATCTTCAGGCGGTCGCGCGGGTGGCGATCGATCGGAGCATTGGCGGTGCCGCCGGAGACCAGCGCGCCCACCACCACGGCCAGATACTGGCGATGCACCTCGCGCGCGGACAGCTGCTCCACCAGCGCGGTCTGCGCCTGCACGGTGCGCGCCACCACCATCACGCCGCTGGTGTCCTTGTCCAGGCGATGCACCACCCCGGCGCGCGGCACCGAGGCCAGCGCCGGGTCGCGGAACAGCAGCGCATTGACCAGGGTCCGGTCCGGATTGCCGGCGCCCGGATGCACCACCAGGCCGGCCGGCTTGTCGATCACCAGCACCTGCTCGTCTTCGTACAGCACGCTCAGCGGAATGTCCTGCGGCGCAGCGTGAGTCTGGGTTTCCAGCACCACCTGCACCTGCACGCTCTCGCCGCCGCGCAAGGTATCGCGCGGGCGCGCCATTTCGCCGTCCAGCAGCGCGTCGCCGGACTTGATCCATTCCGACAGCCGCGAGCGCGAAAATTCTGGGAACAGCTCGGCCAGCACTGCGTCGAAACGGCGTCCGGCGGCGTTGTCGGGCACGATCGCCTGGCGGATGGACGGGTCGAGGGGTTCGGCAGATGGGTCGGACATGGACACGGGCACTCGGGCAAAAGCGGGAATTTGGGGGTCCGGGCGGCGGGAGTCAGTCGCCGGACAGGCCACTAGGCTATCATCGCGCTCTCGTTTTCCTGATGCGTCCTGCCCAGACCCATGATCCGACGGTCCACGTTTTCCGCGCCTGCGCGCCTGATTGCCCTCATGCTGGTCATGGCGTTCGTCGTCACCGGCTGCCACCGCGGCGCCAAGGACAAGAATCCCGACGAGGGCATGCCGGTCGAGCAGCTCTACGGCAAGGGTCATAACCTGATGGAGAAAGGCAACTGGGCCGGCGCCGAAGCCAGCTACAAGCGCCTGATCGCCCAGTACCCCTATGGCCCGTACACCGAGCAGGCGATGATCGAAACCGCCTACGCCCAGTACAAGGCCGGCAAGCACGACGACGCCGTCTCCAGCGTCGACCGCTTCATCCGTACCTACCCGACCCACCGCAACATCTCCTATCTGTACTACCTGCGCGGGCTGGCCAACAGCAACCGCGACACGGTGTTCCTGCGCCGCGTATGGTCGCTGGACCCGAGCCGCCGCGACCTGTCTTCGCCGCAGCAGGCCTACAACGATTTCAATACCGTCACCGATCGCTACCCGAACAGCCGTTACGCCGCCGACGCACGCAAGCGCATGATCGAGTTGCGCGACATCTTCGCCCAGCATGAATTGGACAACGCGCTGTACTACCTGCGCCGCGATGCCTGGGTGTCGGCCGCCGGTCGTGCCAACTACCTGCTCGAAACCTATCCGCAGAGCGCCTTCCAGTACGACGCGGTCGCGGTACTGGCAGAGGCCTACACGCACCTGGGCAACAAGACCTTGGCAGCCGACGCACGCCGCGTGCTGGAGCTCAACGACCCGCAGCACCCGTGGCTGACCGGCAACTGGCCGAAATACCCGTGGGCCATCCGCAAGCTCAACCCGTTTGCCGGCGAAAAATCCGCCGCGACCGGACAAAGCAATTCGCAGATGAATCGCGACTGAGATATCAGGCGCAGCGCATGACCGAAGAGAGGCCGCAAGGCCTCTTTTTTGTTGCGGCGACGATGACGGCAGCACGGCAAGTGCAGTACCGACGACGACACGGCGGCGATTGCCGCCGCCAACGCACCTGCAGCCTTCAGTCGCTTCCCCTGCGCGCAGACGCATTGCCGGAGTCGCGCGCGTGCATCCTGGAACCGGTCCCAGGTCACCAAATGCCTCCGGGTCCCCTGTCTATACTCATCCCCAACCAGCTCCGACTCCTGCGAGCGCCAGCCAAGGAAGCCGCATGTCTCGTACCATCATCGCTTTGCTGCTCATGCTCTCGCTGGCTGCCGTGACCGTCAGCGCCACCGCAGCCCCCATCGTCTACGGCGTCAACGCGCACGACAGCCGTCCCGGCTACGCCATGACCCAGGCCGAGGCACGCTTCAAACTGCTGGCAGCGCGCAACCTGCGCAGCTATCGGTTCGATGTCGACCCGCGCGACTACGCAACGCTGGATGCGCTAGTTCCCTTGGCGCGCAAGTACGGCATCACCCTGCGCCCGATGGTCTACCCGATGTCGCACGAGATCGGCTACCAGCTGGCACGCCGCTATGCGGCAGACATCAAGATCTGGGAAATCGGCAACGAACAGGATCTGGTGCGCGCCGAAGCCGATACCCGCATCGCCGCAATGACCACGATGTATCTGGGCATGCGCCAGGCTTCCGACGAACTGGGCGCAGGCCTGCGCTTCACCATCAACATCACCGCCTGCAATAGCGACGATCGCAGCGCCAACGCGCGCTGCCCGGGCGATCGCAACGGCTCGTTGTGGTTTCTGGCAAAAGCCAAGGCGGCCGGCTTCAACTTCGACCACATCAGCTTCCACTACTACGCGTTCTACCAGGATGCCGGCTACTGGACGGACTTGTATCTGGGCCAGCTGCGCACTGCCGCACGCACCTACAACACCCCGGTGTTCTTCAACGAGCTGAACTGTGCGGAGATTTATACAGGCAGCACCACTGGGGGCACCGCAGGTGATCGGGGCTGTTACGACAGCCTGGCGCAGCTGTTGCGCAACGTGCGTGACAACTACGCCGACGTGGTGGCCGAGGTGAATGTCTATGAATTACTGGACCAGGCCACCATCCAGGGGCCTGAAGGCCATTTTGGCCTGATGTACGACCTGGCCCGACCAAAACCGCCCCTGGATCTGCTCACGCGGTTCGCCCAGCCGCCGGCCACCGCAGCGGCAGCCACTGCGTCAGCCGAGTGACCGGATTAGCCGTTCGCACTACTGCCCGCGATATCCGTTGGTGATCGGATAGCGCCGTTCGCGACCGAATGCACGCCGCGACACCTTGGGCCCGGGCGCGGACTGATGGCGCTTCCACTCGTTGAGCCGTACCAGGCGCAGCACATGCTCGACGGTATCGGCCGCATAGCCTGCCGCAACGATGTCGTCGCGCGACTGCTCCTGATCGACGTAGCGATACAGGATGCCGTCGAGCACATCGTACGGCGGCAGCGAATCCTGGTCGGTCTGGTTGTCGCGCAACTCGGCCGACGGCGGGCGCGAGATCACCGCCGGCGGAATCACCGGCGCACCGCCGACGGTGTTGCGCCATTTGGCCAGGCCGAACACCTCTGTCTTGTACAGGTCCTTGAGCGGCGCATAGCCACCGCACATGTCGCCATAGATGGTGGCGTAACCCACTGCGTATTCGCTCTTGTTACCGGTGGTCAGCACCAGTCCGCCGAACTTGTTCGACAGCGCCATCAGGATCACGCCACGGCTGCGCGACTGCAGGTTTTCTTCGGTGATGTCCGGCTGTGTGCCTTCGAACATCGGCCCCAGCGCGCCGAGCAGGCCTTCGAAAGCCGGCTCGATCGCGATGGTCTCCAGCTTCACGTCCAGCGCGCGACATTGCTCGTCGGCCAGGTCGTTGGACAGATTGGCGGTGTAGCGCGACGGCAACCGCACGGCGGTCACGTTGTCGCCGCCCAGCGCATCCACCGCCATCGCCAATACCAGTGCCGAGTCGATGCCGCCGGACAAGCCCAGCCAGACCTTGCTGAAGCCGTTCTTGCGGCAATAGTCCTGCAGCCCGCGCACCACCGCGCGCCAGGCCAGCGCGTCCATGCTCTCGTCGCCGTCATCCACCCACACCACCGGAGTGAAGCTGCGCTCGCCGGCCGCGTAGTCCACCACCAGCCACTGGTCCACGAAGGCTGCAGCGGCCGGATGCACGGTGCCGTCGCCATCGGCCACCACCGAGGCGCCATCGAACACCAGTGCATCCTGCCCCCCCACGACGTTGAGATAGGCAATCGCCGCCCCGCTCTCGCGGGTGCGTTCGGCCAGCAATGCATCGCGTTGCGCATGCTTGCCGCGCTCGTAGGGCGAGGCGTTAGGCACCAGCACCAACTCCGCGCCCGCCCGTACCGTGTTGGCCAACGGCTCGGCGAACCAGAGGTCTTCGCAGATCACCACGCCCACCCGCACGCCCTTGACCGTGACCACGCAGTTCTCGCCATCCGGGTCCACGTCGAAATAACGACGCTCGTCGAACACCGCATAGTTGGGCAATTCGCGCTTGCGGTAGGTGGCTTCGATCCGCCCGTCGCGCAACACGCTGGCGGCGTTGTAGACCACGCTGCCCGCGCTTTGCGGCCAGCCGACCACTGCCACGATGCCGCGCGTGGCCGCCGCAATCCGTGCCAGCGCCTGTTCGCAATGAGCGAGGAATCCCGGCCTTAACAGCAAGTCTTCCGGTGGATACCCGCTGATCGCCAACTCGGGAAACAGCACGATGTCGGCCTCGAACTCGTCGCGCGCCGCTGCGATGTAGTCGATGATGCGATCGGTGTTCTGCGTCACGCCGCCGACCGGGAAGTCGAACTGGGCCATGGCGATGCGGAGGGTCTGGGACATATCGGCAGCCTTTTGCAGATTCCTACCGAACGCCGGAAGGAGGAAGAGAGAAGCGGGCAACGCACAGCCGTTGCGCAATCGCGTCGCAGACAGCATCGGTGCGCACCAGCACTTCATTATTCCAGAAGCGCAGCAACTGGAAGCCTTTTCGGTGCAGGAAGGGCTCGCGCGCGGCATCGGAGGGCGCATCCAGATGTTGGCTGCCGTCAAGTTCTACGATGAGCGCACGTTCCAGGCAGGCGAAATCGGCGACATACGGGCCGACCGGACACTGCCTGCGGAACTTGAATCCCAACAGACGCCGATCACGCAGGCGGTACCAAAGCAAACGCTCGGCAGCGGTCATCTCGCGCCGCAAGGTTTTTGCAAAGCGGATCTTTTCACCGGTGCGCATCGGAAGCTCCCAGGTCTGGAGAGCTCACAGCTTGGTGTAGAGCGCCACTGCTCGCTATCGGCTGCGGCCGTTGGCGGGTGTAAGGAAAGCGCCCTCACCCCTGCCCCTCTCCCGCACGCGGGAGAGGGGAAATCCAGGGCGAAGGCAGTCGGTGGATCGGTCTGCGTCTAACCTTCTGCTACTGCTACTGCTACTGCTACTGCTACTACTGCTACTGCTACTGCTACTTCTGCTTCTGCTTCTGCTTCTGCTGATGCTGCACAGTCGTAGCTCCTATCACCACAACACTCACACCTGCGCTCGCCACTCCCTTCTCCCGCCTGCGGGAGAAGGTGCCCGAAGGGCGGATGAGGGCAAGCTGCCACGCCCCAACAACAAGAAAGGCCGCCCGAAGGCGGCCTTTCTGACGCTCACACACTTGCGCGTGGGGCGTGCTTACTTCACCAGCGCAGCGATCGCCGCACCCAGATCGCCCGGCGAACGGACGGTTTTGACGCCAGCAGCTTCCATCGCCGCGAACTTGCCTTCGGCCGTGCCCTTGCCGCCGGATGCGATCGCACCAGCATGGCCCATGCGCTTGCCGGCCGGCGCCGAAGCACCGGCGATGAAGCCGACGACCGGCTTCTTGACGTGGTTCTTGATGTACTCGGCACCGGCTTCCTCGGCGTCGCCACCGATTTCGCCGACCATGATGATGCCTTCGGTCTGCGGGTCTTCATTGAACAGCTTGAGGCAGTCGACGAAGTTCAGGCCGTTGATCGGGTCGCCACCGATGCCGATGCAGGTGCTCTGGCCCAGGCCCACTTCGGTGGTCTGCTTGACCGCTTCATAGGTCAGCGTGCCCGAACGCGAGACGATGCCGATCTTGCCCGGCTTGTGGATGTGGCCCGGCATGATGCCGATCTTGCACTCGCCCGGGGTGATCACGCCGGGGCAGTTCGGCCCGATCAGCACGGTGTCCGGATGCGAACGGGTCAGCACGTTCTTGACGCGCAGCATGTCCAGCACCGGAATGCCTTCGGTGATGCACACGATGACCTTGATGCCGGCCGCAGCCGCTTCCAGGATCGCATCGGCCGCATACGGCGGCGGCACGTAGATCACCGAGGCGTCGGCGCCGGTGGCCTCGACCGCATCGGCGACGGTGTTGAACACCGGCAGATTGATGTGGGTGGTGCCGCCCTTGCCGGGCGTCACGCCGCCGACGACCTGGGTGCCGTACTCGACCATCTGAGTGGCGTGGAAGGTGCCCTGCTGGCCGGTAAAGCCCTGCACGATCACCTTGGTGTTCTTGTTAATCAAAACGGACATGGATAGTTCCTTCGGTGGCGTGGATCAGGCGGCGTTCTTGACAGCTTCAACGACTTTCTTCGCACCGTCGTTGATGTTGTCGGCCGGGATGATGGCCATGCCGCTGTCGCGCAGCAGCTGCTTGCCTTCTTCCACGTTGGTGCCTTCCAGGCGCACCACGACCGGAACCTTGACGCCCACTTCCTTGACTGCGGCGATGATGCCTTCGGCGATCATGTCGCAGCGGACGATGCCGCCGAAGATGTTGACGAAGATGCCTTCGACCTTGTCCGAGGACAGGATCAGCTTGAACGCTTCGATGACGCGCTGCTTGTTCGCGCCGCCGCCCACGTCCAGGAAGTTCGCCGGCTCGCCGCCATTGAGCTTGATGACGTCCATGGTGGCCATGGCGAGGCCTGCGCCGTTGACCATGCACCCGATGTTGCCGTCCATGGTGACGTAGTTGATGTCCAGCTCCGAAGCGGTCACTTCGGTTTCGTCTTCCTGCGTCTTGTCGCGCATGGCGATCAGCTGCTTCTGACGGAACGCGGCGTTGTCGTCGCTGTCGAACTTGCCGTCCAGCGCGTACAGGTTGCCGTCGTCCAGGATCGCCAGCGGGTTGATTTCAACCAGCGCCAGGTCCTTTTCGTTGAACAGCTTGTACAGGTTCACCATGATGCTGGCGAACTGTCCGGCCTGCTTGGCGTTCAGGCCGAGCTTGAAGCCGAAATCGCGGCCGTGGTAGCCCTGCACGCCTTCGACGAAATCGACATTGAGCGCGTGGATCAGCTCCGGGGTTTCGGCCGCCACCTGCTCGATCTCCACGCCACCCTCGCTGGAGGCGATGTAGGTGATGGTCTTGGTACCGCGGTCGACCAGGATCGACAGGTACAGCTCCTTGACGATCTCACCGGCGGTGGTGACCAGCACCAGGTTGATCGGCAGCTCGACGCCGGCGGTCTGGTAGGTGGACATCTTGGTGCCGAGCATCTTGGCGGCTGCGGCCTTCACATCGTCGGTGGTCTTGCAGAACTTGACGCCGCCAGCCTTACCGCGGCCGCCCGCGTGGATCTGCGCTTTCACCATCCAGGGGCCATTGCCCAGGGAATTGGCGACTTCAACCGCTTCGTCCGGGGTCGCCGCGACCTTGCCGGCCGGAACGGGGATGCCGTACTCGGCAAGCAGCTGTTTTGACTGGTATTCGTGGAAATTCATGCGTCACCGTGGGAAAAGGAAACGACCGCTGCGTGCAACGCAGACCGCCGGGGCGGCACGTCATGGGACGCGAACGGGCCGCCTATTGTGGCCGACCGCGCCGTGCGGCGCAAAATTGCCCGGGATTGGCTGCCCGATCGCAGTGCTTGCGCGCAGGCCGACTCTGTGCGCAGGCGCTGCGCAGACCGCGCACCTGCCTATACTCGCGGCTCGCTCCAGCGGGGAATCGGCTTGGCATCCATCGCATCGCTCATCGCCCGGATCCAGTCCGCGCCGCAGCGCGAGCTGTACTTTTTCTCGCTGTACCGGGTACTGGTGGCCGGCCTGATCGCCGCGCTGGTGTTCAGCCCCTTGTCCGACGCCATCCCCGAGCCGCGCTACCCCCGCCTGGCCGCCGGCGTGGCGATCGGCTACCTGTGCATGGCGATCCCGCTGCTGTTCTGGGGCCGCGGCGAACGTCGCCTTACCCCCACCGTGCTGTGCGCGGTAGTGGCCGACATCCTTGCCGCCACCCTGGCCACGCACGCCCTGCCCGGCGCCAGCGCCGGCATTGCGATGATGCTGCTGTTCAACGTGGCGGCCGCCTCCATCCTGCTGCGACTGCGCTACGGCATGAGCATCGCGGTACTCGCCAGCGCCGCCATCCTGCTGGAATACCTGTGGACCCTGCTCGAAGGCGGCGGCGCCACCCGCCCGGTGGCCGAACTTGCGATGTTTGCCACCAGCTACGTCGCGGTGGCCTTCATCTGCGAACAAATCGCCGCCCGCGCCCGTCGCAACCAGATGCTGGCCGAAGAACGCGGCGCCCAGGTCGCCAATCTGTACGAGATCAACGAGCTGATCATCCGGCGCATGCGCACCGGCGTGCTTGTGGTGGATACCCACAACCATATCTCGTTGGCCAACGAAGCGGCGCTGAGCTTGCTGGGCGATGGCGACCAACGCACCCCGTCCACCGACCTGTCGCTGGTGGCGCTCACCCCGGAACTGGCGCGCCGGCTGCAGCGCTGGCGTAGCGGCTGGCGCGAGGAAGAGGCGCCGCTGCAACTCGGCGCCGACCGCCCGGAAGTGCAACCGCGCTTCGTGCGCCTGCTCGCCGACAGCGACCTGGCACTGGTGTTCCTGGACGACGCCACGGTGGTGTCGCGACGTGCCGAATCGCTGACCCTGTCGGCCATGGGGCGCTTTTCGGCCAGCCTGGCGCACGAGATCCGCAACCCGCTGGCCGCAATCAGCTACGCCTCGCAGTTGCTGGAAGAATCGCCGGACATCGGCGATGCCGACCGCCGCCTGCTGCAGATCATCCACCAGCAATGCCAGCGCACCAACGGCATCGTCGAGAGCGTCCTCGCGCTGGCGCGCCGGGAACGCGCCACCCCGGACAATCTGGACCTGGCCGCATTCGTGCGCCGCTTCGTGGTCGAATACCGCCAGACCTTGTCGATGGAAACCGACATCCTGGAGGCCAGCATCCAGGGGAGCTCCGTGCATGCGTTGGTCGACCCCAAGCACCTGCATCAGATCCTCACCGCGCTGGTGCACAACGCACTCAAGTACGGCCGGGTGATGGACGAACCGGCACGCGTCAAGCTGCACGTCGAACGCCTCGAGCGCAAGGCAGTGATCGACGTGATCGACCGCGGCCCAGGCATCCCCGACGCCGTGGCGGCACAACTGTTCCGCCCGTTCTACACCACCTCCGAGCACGGCACCGGCCTGGGCCTGTACATCGCCCAGGAACTCTGCCGCGCCAACCAGGCGCAACTGGACTACGTCTCGGTCCCGGGCGGCGGCGCGTGCTTCCGGATTTCGTTGCAAGGCCCCAACGGATTGCTCGGCAAGTGAGTGCTCCGCTGTCGGCTGAGCGGGATGCCTGATGTGGCGATACCCAGCAGAGCAGCGACTTGTTCGATCGCAGAACATCGCATTGGCGAAGACGCAAACGCCATGCGGTACCTGGCCTGCAGGTCTTGCGGGCTTACGCAAGCAAGGCTTTCGTAGGCAGATGCGTTTGGCAACGCAGCGCATCGACAGCCATCGCCGACTGGCATCGGCAGCTTGCAAACGCGCTGAAAGCCGCAGTGACGCGCCCGCGCAGCAGGTGAATCGTTGGGCCGCCACCTGCTCGACAATTGTCGACCATCATCACGCTGGGCTATCGTGCGTCCCATGAACGAACCCAAAAGCGCCCTGGTTGTCGATGACGAGCGTGATATCCGCGAGTTGCTTGTTCTCACCCTGGGCCGCATGGGCTTGCGCATCAGCACCGCGGCGAACCTGGCCGAGGCGCGCGAGTTGCTGGCCAACAACCCCTACGATCTGTGCCTGACCGACATGCGGTTGCCGGACGGCAACGGCATCGAACTGGTCACCGAAATCGCAAAACACTACCCGCAGACACCGGTGGCGATGATCACCGCCTTCGGCAGCATGGACCTGGCCGTGGAAGCGCTGAAAGCCGGCGCCTTCGATTTCGTCAGCAAGCCGGTCGACATCGGCGTGCTGCGCGGCCTGGTCAAGCACGCGCTGGAATTGAACAATCGCGATCGTCCCGCTCCGCCACCGCCGCCACCGGAACAGGCCAGCCGCCTGCTCGGGGACTCCAGTGCCATGGAAAGCCTGCGCGCCACCATCGGCAAGGTTGCGCGCAGCCAGGCGCCGGTCTACATCGTCGGCGAATCCGGCGTGGGCAAGGAACTGGTCGCACGCACCATCCACGAACAAGGCGCACGCGCCGCCGGCCCGTTCGTGCCGGTCAACTGCGGCGCCATTCCCGCCGAATTGATGGAAAGCGAATTCTTCGGCCACAAGAAGGGCAGCTTCACCGGCGCGCATGCCGACAAGCCCGGCCTGTTCCAGGCCGCGCACGGCGGCACCTTGTTCCTGGACGAAGTGGCCGAATTGCCGTTGCAGATGCAGGTCAAGCTGCTGCGCGCCATCCAGGAAAAGTCGGTGCGACCGGTCGGCGCATCCAGCGAATCGCTGGTGGATGTGCGCATCCTTTCGGCCACCCACAAGGACCTGGGCGACCTGGTCTCCGACGGCCGCTTTCGGCATGACCTGTACTACCGCATCAACGTAATTGAGCTGCGTGTGCCGCCGCTGCGCGAACGCGGTGGCGACCTGCCGCAGCTGGCCGCTGCCATCATCGCGCGCCTGGCGCACAGCCATGGCCGCCCCATTCCGCTGCTGACCCAGTCGGCGCTCGACGCATTGAATCACTACGGCTTCCCAGGCAACGTACGCGAACTGGAAAACATCCTCGAACGCGCCCTGGCCCTGGCCGAAGACGACCAGATCAGCGCCACCGACCTGCGCCTGCCCGCGCACGGCGGCCACCGGTTGGCCGCCCCCCCAGGAGGCGCCGCGGCCGAACCGCGCGAAGCCGTCGTCGACATCGACCCCGCCTCGGCCGCGCTGCCGTCCTACATCGAGCAACTGGAACGCGCCGCGATCCAGAAGGCGCTGGAAGAAAACCGCTGGAACAAGACCAAGACTGCTGCGCAGTTGGGCATCACGTTTCGGGCGCTGCGTTACAAGCTGAAGAAGCTGGGGATGGAGTAGCAGAGCAGGAAATCGGGAGTGGGGAATCGGGAATCGTAAAAGCGCAGTTGCCGGTCTCGATGGCCTGTGTGGGAAACACTGCGATGGACTGGCTCATGCGTCAGCTCCCGGTAGTCGGCTGCAATGCTAGACGCTGTTGTCCAGACAAAACAGCCTGGAACGTATGGGTCCCCAAGCTGTTCCGGGTCACCAAGCTGTTCCGATTCCCTGATCCGACTCCCCGATTCCCAGCCCTTCGTCCTTGGTTACTCGATTGATTTCCGCCAGGCTGGTCACCCCGTGCGCAGCCTTCATCAACGCCGACTGCCGCAAATCGCGGATACCGATCGCCTGCGCGGCCTCGGCGATCTGCCTAGCGGTGCCGCCCTCTTCTCCCGCTTGCCGGAGATCGCGTTGCAGCTTTCTTCTCCCGCTTGCGGGAGATCGCGATGCAGCTTTCTTCTCCCGCGTGCGGGAGAAGGTGCCCGAAGGGCGGATGAGGGCGCTTAGTCCTTCGTCACACGATTGATCTCGGCCAGGCTGGTCACCCCGTGCGCAGCCTTCATCAACGCCGACTGCCGCAAATCGCGGATACCGATCGCCTGTGCGGCCTCGGCGATCTGCATCGCCGTGCCGCCCTCTTCTCCCGCTTGCGGGAGATCGCGTTGCAGCTTTCTTCTCCCGCCTGCGGGAGAAGGTGCCCGAAGGGCGGATGAGGGCGCTTAGTCCTTCGTCACACGATTGATCTCGGCCAGGCTGGTCACCCCGTGGGCAGCCTTCATCAAGGCCGACTGCCGCAAATCGCGGATACCGATCGCCTGCGCGGCCTCGGCAATCTGCATCGCATTGCCGCCCTCCAGCACGATCGCGCCGATCTCGTCGGTCATCGGCATGACCTGGTAGATACCGGTACGCCCCTTGTAGCCTTCGGTGCACTCGTCGCAACCGACCGCCTCATACAGCTCGATCCCGGCGGCAAGCTGTGCGGGCGTGAATCCTTCGGCCAGCAAGGCGTTGTCAGGCAGCGTCGACTTGCGCTTGCAGTTGTTGCACAACCGCCGCGCCAGACGCTGCGCGATCACCAAGGTCACCGACGAGGTAATGTTGTAGGGCGCGATGCCCATGTTCATCAAGCGTGCGATGGTCTGCGGCGCATCGTTGGTGTGCAACGTCGACAACACCATGTGACCGGTCTGCGCCGCCTTGATCGCAATCTCGGCCGTCTCCAGGTCACGGATTTCGCCGACCATGATGATGTCTGGGTCCTGGCGTAGGAACGAGCGCAACGCTGCGGCAAAGGTCATGCCACGCTTGTTGTTCTGCTGCACCTGATTGACGCCAGGCAAGCGGATTTCAACCGGGTCCTCCGCGGTGGAGATATTGCGTGTCTCGTCGTTGAGGATGCCCAGCGCGGTGTACAACGACACCGTCTTGCCCGAGCCGGTCGGCCCGGTCACCAGCACCATCCCGTACGGCTTGTGGATCGCCTCCAGGAACAGCTTCTGCTGGTCCGCCTCATAGCCCAGCTTGTCGATGCCCAGCTTGGCCGCGCTGCCGTCCAGGATACGCAGCACCACTTTTTCACCGAACAGGGTCGGCAAGGTGCTGACACGGAAGTCGATCTGCTTGGTCTTGGACAGATTGAGCTTGATGCGCCCGTCCTGCGGCACCCGCTTCTCGGCGATATCCAGCTGCGACATCACCTTCAAGCGCGCTGCGATGCGCTGGTTCAGCTTCACCGGCGCCTTCGCCACGTTCTTCAACAAGCCGTCGATGCGCAAGCGCACCCGGTAGTCGTCTTCATACGGCTCGAAATGGATGTCCGAGGCTCCCCGCCTGATCGCATCCACCAGCACCTTGTTGACGAACTTCACCACCGGCGTGTCGTCGCCCTTGGCATCGACCCCGGAATCCCCGCCGGCGCCCATGTCCTCGTCGCCGGCCGAGACGTCCAGATCCCCCATTTCCTCGTCGTCGTTGCCAAGCGACGAACCCAACGACGCGTTGCTGGCCTGCCACTGTTCGAGCGTCCGGCGGATCTGATCCTCGTCAACGAGGATCGCCTCGACCACCAGGTTCGTATGGAACTTGATGTCGTCCAGCGCACGGGTCTGGGTCGGGTTGCTCACCCCCACGAACAACCGGTTGCCGCGCTTGAACAGCGGCAGCACCTGGTGCTTCTGGAGCAGCTCCTCACTGACGAGCTTTACTGCGTTCTGGCTGGCGTCGAATGCCGATACGTCCAGTAGTGGCATGCCGAACTCGACTGCATTGGCCGCCGCCAGCTGCGAGGCAGCAACAAGCTTTTTCTCCGAGAACCACTGAGGCAGTGGAACTTTCGCAAGAGCAGCCTGATCCATCGCGCTTCGAGCCGCGCTTTCCTCCAATGCGCCATCCTGCACCAGCCTGCGGGCAATTCCGGTGATTCCAACGAGATTTGCGGTCGATAAAACGCTCATGCTTACCCCCAACTTCTGAACGGCGCGGATAAAATCAACCGCAGCATATTCCGGTGTACTACGTCACCTGCAAGCTTTCGGTAGATATTTTGCCTGAAGCGTCGTGCCGGCTCCATCACATCGCCACACTGTCGAGCCTGCGCCAGACCAGTCAGGCACCAGCTGCAACTGCGACCCTCGAATAGACTCGTTCGCGCCGTTAGTAGCGAACGCGACAGTTATGACGCCATCCGCGCCAACCGTAACGGACGAAACATATCGACCTTTAATGCTATCGGCGTTACCCAATCCAGCCTGAGCGTTTGATGTCGGAGAGACGCTTTGAGCCCAGTGAAACTCCTCTACTGCCACCTTTGCACCCGAGGCAAGACTTAACCCTTCTGCCACCTGGGCTCTCACCAGGTAATCCTGATACGCGGGCAATGCAATTGCAGCAAGAATTGCAATGATCGCAACTACAATCATCAACTCAATCAAAGTGAATCCACGTGCTTTCACTTTGCCCCCTAAAGGCCTTAGCCTACGATTGAATCAAAAAAGCCCCGGCAAGCCGGGGCTTTTTAAAGCCATCCCTATTACGGGGTAGCCGCAGTACGGCAAGAGGTAGGCAGATACTTCTGATCGATGGTGGTGCCATTGCTGCAACCCCAGCTGATCGAGCCGTTGTTGTCCGTCGGAGTCAGGACAAGGTTCTTACCACTCAGCTTTGCATTGGAGTTATTAAACAGCGCAGTGATGACGCCGCCAGAGCTAACGGTCACCGAGGTGATGTACTTACCTTTGATGTTTGCAGCAGCCTCAAGGCCAGCAGCTGCGTTGTTGGCCGGGAATGCACCAGTATTGGCATAGGTCTCAGCAACGGCGGTCTTTGCACCCGACGCCAGCGACAGACCTTCAGAGACCTGCGAACGCGCGAGGTAGTCCTGATAAGCCGGCAGAGCAATGGCAGCCAGGATCGCAATGATCGCGACCACGATCATGAGTTCGATCAAAGTAAAACCGTTTTGCTTCTTCATTTTCTACATCCCCTAGAGAGTTGAATGATTCAGTTAACAACCGGAGTTGCCTGTAAAAGCGCATCTACAGCGACCGCCTGTAGCTGCAAGCACGTTTTGTGCCAAGTCGCGGCGTCATAGGTGCGGCCTGTAGCTATGTTTGCAGAGACGGGGTCTACGTGGAAGCGCACGATGACAGAATTGGGAAGAGCTCACGCAAGTGACGCTAAGGGTCACTTATCGCCCTGAGCAAGGTCCGCAGTCGACCCGCCACAGAGCATGCCGAACTCCTGCAAACAGGCTACCATTGACTTGTACCGGCCTGGGGATGGTCGTGGGGAACGCATATGTCAGTCGCTCGCAGCAGCATCAAGAAGCAACCGGTAGACCGAAACGTCAGTGAAATGATCCCGTTTGTCTGGGAAGGCACAGACAAGCGTGGCGTCAAGATGAAAGGGGAGCAGCAGGCCCGCAATGCAAACATGCTGCGCGCAGAGCTTCGTCGTCAGGGAATCACGCCCACAGTTGTAAAGACTAAACCAAAACCACTTTTCGGCGCTGCGGGCAAAAAAATTTCGCCAAAGGACATCGCATTCTTCAGCCGTCAGATGGCAACGATGATGAAGTCCGGAGTCCCCATAGTTGGCGCACTTGAAATTATCGGTGAGGGGCACAAAAACCCTCGCATGAAAAAGATGGTTGGTCAGATTCGAGCTGATATCGAAGGAGGCTCTTCACTTTACGAAGCTATTTCTCGACATCCAGTCCAGTTTGACGACTTGTATCGAAACCTGGTTCGCGCGGGCGAAGGCGCTGGCGTATTGGAAACTGTTCTAGATACAGTTGCGAACTATAAAGAAAATATCGAAGCCCTTAAAGGCAAAATCAAAAAAGCCCTATTTTATCCCGCCATGGTAATGGCCGTCGCAATTATTGTCAGCGGCATCCTCCTAGTTTTCGTGGTCCCTCAATTTGAAGATGTGTTCAAGGGATTTGGAGCAGAGCTTCCCGCTTTTACGCAAATGATTGTAGCAGCATCTCGTTTCATGGTGTCTTATTGGTGGTTCATGCTACTAGTGAGTGTCGCAGCGATAGCCGGTTTCATCTTTGCCTACAAACGCTCGCCGCGCATGCGCCATGGAATGGACAGGCTTGTCTTGAAGTTTCCAGTGATCGGGCAAATTATGCACAACAGCTCCATTGCTCGATTTGCCCGAACCACGGCGGTCACATTTAAAGCTGGCGTACCCCTTGTAGAAGCCCTAAGCATTGTTGCCGGCGCGACTGGCAACAAGGTCTATGAGGAAGCTGTACTGCGGATGCGCGACGACGTCTCTGTGGGATACCCCGTGAACATGGCTATGAAGCAAGTAAACCTGTTTCCGCATATGGTGGTTCAAATGACATCCATTGGCGAGGAAGCGGGCGCTCTTGATGCCATGCTATTTAAAGTAGCCGAGTATTTTGAGCAGGAAGTGAATAACGCCGTGGACGCGCTGAGCAGCCTGTTGGAGCCGTTGATCATGGTATTCATCGGTACAATTGTTGGCGGTATGGTGATCGGCATGTATCTCCCAATTTTCAAACTTGGCTCGGTGGTATAAAGAAGCATGGCATTTCTCGACCAGCATCCCGGTCTCGGCTTTCCTGCCGCGGCCGGACTGGGACTGCTGATCGGCAGCTTCCTGAACGTGGTGATCCTGCGCTTGCCCAAGCGTATGGAGTGGCAATGGCGGAGGGATGCGCGCGAGATTTTGGAACTGCCGGATATCTACGAGCCGCCGCCGCCCGGGATCGTGGTGGAGCCCTCGCACGACCCGGTGACAGGCGACAAGCTCAAGTGGTGGGAAAACATTCCGGTCCTGAGCTGGGTCATGCTGCGCGGCAAGTCGCGCTACAGCGGCAAGCCGATCTCGATTCAGTATCCATTGGTCGAGTTGCTTACCTCGATCCTGTGCGTCGCCAGCGTGTGGCGCTTCGGCTTTGGCTGGCAGGGCTTCGGCGCGATCGTGCTGAGCTGCTTTCTTGTGGCGATGTCGGGCATCGACCTACGGCACAAGCTGCTGCCCGACCAGTTGACTCTGCCGCTGATGTGGTTGGGTCTGGTCGGGTCGATGGACAACCTGTACATGCCGGCCAAGCCTGCCCTGCTGGGCGCGGCGGTCGGCTATGTGTCGCTATGGACGGTGTGGTGGTTGTTCAAGCAGCTCACCGGCAAGGAAGGCATGGGCCATGGCGACTTCAAGCTGCTGGCCGCGCTCGGTGCCTGGTGCGGCCTGAAAGGCATCCTGCCCATCATCCTGATCTCCTCGCTCGTCGGCGCCATCCTCGGCTCGATCTGGCTGGTCGCCAAGGGCCGCGACCGCGCCACCCCCATCCCGTTTGGCCCCTACCTGGCCATTGCCGGCTGGGTGGTGTTCTTCTGGGGCAACGACCTGGTGGACGGCTACCTGCACTTCGCAGGCCTGCGTTGACCCTGGCACGACGATGAGCGATTTCATCGTCGGCCTTACGGGCGGCATCGCGTCAGGCAAGAGCGCGCTGGCAGCGGAGTTCGAGAAGCTGGGTGTACCGGTGATCGATGCCGATGTGATTGCGCGGCAGGTCGTCATGCCGGGTCCTGTTCTCGATTGCATCATCGACTACTTTGGACCAGGCATCCTGCTGCCGGATGGCACGCTGGACCGCTCCGCGCTGCGCAAAATTGTTTTCGCAGATCTGACGCAACGCAAAGCGCTCGAAGCAATTACGCATCCGGCTATCCGTGCAGAGTTGCAGCGCGCGGCACAGGCGGCTGAAGGTCCTTATGCCATCGTCGCGATCCCTTTGCTCACCGAGGCGGGTGGCCGCGCAGCCTATCCCTGGTTAAATCGCGTGCTGGTGATCGATGCGCCAGTCGAACTGCAACATGCAAGATTGATGCGCCGCGATGGAAGCACGCCGGAATTGGCGGATCAGATGATCGCTGCGCAGGCGTCCCGCGAGCAGCGTCTTGCGCTGGCGGACGATGTCGTGGTCAACGATGGCCAGCCGGCACATCTGATTCGAGCGGCGCACGAGCTCGACGCGCGCTATCGCCAGCGTACGAATTAGCGCGTCCTTCCTGTAATTCCGCGCACCCACCGACGGGAGCACAAAACATGACAGGTCGCAATGCCGACCTAGCGATGAAACGCCAATGTCGCAATCACGCCCCGCTCCTGCCCTGGCCGTACGCTGACCCGCCAGCCGTACAGATCACAAAGACGACTGACGATCGACAAGCCGATGCCGCCGCCTTGCGAGTGGCCGGCGTGGGTCCCGCGGTAGCCGCGCTGGAACAGTTTGGCGGCGTCTTCTTCGCTCAGGCCGGGGCCCGAATCGATCACTTCCACTGCATCGCCCAGCACGCGCACGCGCACCTGGCCATCCTGGGTGTATTTGACGGCGTTGCCGATCAGGTTGCCGAGCGCGACCGACAGGGCCGATTCCGGGGCATCGATGACCAGGTCACGCACGCCTTCCAGCAAGAGCTCCAGAGGTTTTCCACCGAGCTGCGCGCGGTGCGAGTCGATCAGTTGTTCGGCTACCTTGGCGACGTTGCTATTGCCCTGCCCGCGCTCGTTGCGCGAGAGCAACAGCAACGAACCGATCAAATCGCTGCATTGCTGCTCGGCGCGCTGGATGCGTTGCAGCCGCTGCAACACCTTTTCGTCCAGGTTCGGTTTGGTCAGCAGCAGCTCGGTAGCGCCGCGGATCACCGCCAGCGGCGTGCGCAGTTCGTGGCTCACGTCGGCGTTGAATTCGCGGTCGCGCTGCACCACTTCGGTCAGACGCGCCGAGTAGTCGTCCAGCGCTTCGGCCAGCTGGCCGACTTCGTCGTCCGGAAAATGCGCCGCCAGCGGTTTGGGTTGGCTGGTGCCGCCACGATAGGCCCGCAGGCGCGCAGCCAGATCGGAGACCGGGCGCATCACCTTGGACGCAGACCACCAGCCGATCAGCAGCGAAAACCCGCTGAACACCAATACCGACAAGATCAGGGTGCGCTTGAGCTGGATTTCGCCCTTCAACGCCTGGGTCATGTCGTAGGCGAGGAAGAACCATTCGCTCGGCGTTTTGCGCACCGCCAGCTTGTACGAATAGGTATTGCCGCTTTCGTCAACGCCGGTGATGGTGTGGATGCCGTCGGGCAGCTGATACCACTCCGGTTGTTCGCGGCGCAGCGCTTCGAACTTGTCGCTTTTGACCACGCGCCCGCGCATCTGCTGCAGGGGCAGATCGGGATTGCGCATCGGATCGGAGTAAAAGCGTTGCGCGAAGGCGTCGATGTTGCGGTTCATCACGTCTTCCACCAACTGGTTTTCCACGCGCGAGCGCGCCCAGTTGGTGGCGAAGGCGAACAGCGTTGTCAGGCAGAAGCCCAACAACACGAACGACAGAATGATGCGGCTGCGCAGGCGCCGCCGATAGCGGCCGCGCCTGCGCGCCGGCCGCGTCTCGCTCGTACTTTCAGGCATCGGGCGAGGCGATGCGGTAGCCGATGCCGTGGCGGGTCTGGATCATCGGCACATCGAACGGCTTGTCGACCACGGCGCGCAGGCCGTGGATATGCACGCGCAACGAATCCGAATCGGGCAGTTCTTCGCCCCACACGCGGGTTTCCAGTTCCTGGCGCGTGACCACCGCCGGCGAGGCTTCCATCAGCGCCTGCAGGATCTTCAGCGCAGTCGGGTTGAGTTGCAGCAGCTTGCCGCGGCGACGCACTTCCAGCGTATCCAGGTTGTATTCCAGATCGCCGGTTTCCAGCACGCGGGTGTGCACACCCTTGCCGCGACGCGACAGCGCGTTGAGGCGTACCTCCACTTCCTGCAGCGCGAACGGCTTGATCAGATAGTCGTCGGCGCCGGAGTCGAAGCCGGCCAGCTTGTTGTCCAGCGAGTCGCGCGCGGTCAGCATCAACACCGGGGTCTGCTTGCGCGCCTCGTTACGCAGCTTGCGGCAGACTTCGATGCCATCCATGCCAGGCAGGTTGAGGTCGAGCACGATGGCGTCGAACTCGTGCACCACGGCAAGGTGGAGGCCAGTCACCCCGTCGGCGGCGAAGTCCACCGTATGACCCCGGTCTTCGAGGTAATCGCCGAGATTTGCGGCGATATCGCTGTTGTCTTCAATTACTAGAATTCGCACTGGAACCTCGTTCGTTAAGCTGTTTTTAGCGCTGGCGCCGAGAAATTTCGTCTTGACTCACCGTGGTCTGACGGCGCCGCTGGGCAGCCGTCATGCACTGTTTCGTACTCATCTGCGACCCAGTCGCGCGCTCGCGCCGACAAATCAGCCGGCTATCTTCGCGTGCCTTGGTCAAAATTCGGGTGACGAGCTCCTGATCGTTGCGAACCGCTGCCAATTGCTCTGGCTGCAGTGCCTGGATATCTGGCTGCGTCTGGAATGCTGCTTCGATCCGATCCAGCGCAGCGTTCACCTTAGCGCGCTCATCCTGACTGATCTCGGAGTACTTCTCGCCGTCGGCAAGGTCGGTGCGGACCTGCGCCGCCTGAGGCTTGAACGGCTTGTCCAGATCGAGCACCACCGCCAATGCATGACCGCTCATCAGGCCCGTCGCGAGCAGCAGTCCCGTAACACTCCACCGTTTTGCCATGCGACGCCTCCTTGCCCGACCGATTTAACATTGGCGAATGTAGACGCGAACCCCTACAGCGGCAAGCCGTCCATAAAAAGGCCCAAGTGCGACACCGCACTTGGGCCAAAAGTTCATCCCGATCACCGTCACTGCCGAGAGCGGAGCTACGGTCGGGAGAGGCTAGCGAGGCCGTAATTAGATTTTCGTTAATTTTTTGATAAAGCCGTTAGCCGGCCGATCGGCGGACGGACTGCTCCAGGTGCTGGACAATCGCCGCGGCCACATCCACGCCGCACACGCCTTCCACGCCTTCCAAACCTGGGGTGGAGTTGACCTCCAGCACCAGTGGGCCGCGTTTTGACCGGATCAGGTCGACCCCTGCCACTGTCAGGCCCAAGGCGCGTGCCGAGCGCACCGCCACCTCCTGCTCCTGCTCGGTTGCCTCGGTCACGGCTGCAGTGCCACCCAGGTGCAGATTGGACCGGAAATCGCCTTCGGCCGCCTGGCGGCGCATTGCTGCGACGACCTTGTCGCCGACCACGAAGCAGCGCAGGTCGGCCCCTTCGGCTTCACCGATGAACTCCTGCACGATGAAGTTGGCGTACAGCCCGCGCAGCGCTTCGACCACCCCGCGCGAAGCGCTGGCCTTTTCGGTCAGGATCACCCCGGCGCCTTGCGCCCCCTCGTTCAACTTCACCACATGCGGCGGCGGGCCGAGCATGGAGAGCAGGTCCTGGGTGTCGTCGGGGTTGTCGCCGAAGACGGTGACCGGCATGTCGATGCCCTGCGCGGCCAACAATTGGTGCGCGCGCAGTTTGTCGCGCGAGCGCAGGATGGCGTCCGACGGGTTGGGCGTGTAGGTGCCCATGAACTCGAGCTGGCGCAGCACTGCGGTGGCATAGCGGGTGACCGAGGCGCCGATGCGCGGGATCACCGCATCGAAGCCGGTGATCGGCTTGCCCTTGTAGTGCAGGCTGAAGCCGTCGGCGGCGATGCGCATGTAGCAGCGCAACGGGTCGAGGATGCGCACGGTATGACCACGCTTGCGTCCGGCTTCGATCAGCCGCCGGGTCGAATACAGCTTGCTGTTGCGGGAAAGGATGGCGATTTTCATCGCGGCGGGTACGCGGCGCGGCTTGGACATGGGCAGAGTCTGATGACGAAGTGACCCAAGTCCGTACAGTGCAGGCCGATTGCGCGTTCGCGGCAGGCCCGCGATGTACGCTGCGATCAGGCCGACTGCGACGGCCCCGAGAATGAAAGAGCGAAGTACCGCGACAAGTCCAACAACGCTGTGGCTGCACGGCCTCAACCGGATCGATGCTAGCAGGGCATTGGCGCGTCGCTCAAGCAACGCAGACGCGTGTCGCGCAACGCACTTCGCGCGTGCCTTATCCAGATCGCAACCCGTCGGTGGCCTTGCCCGATTGCTTGCGCATGGCCGCACTGTGGCGCGCGTGCGCGCCGACGGGACGTTGCGAGGGCACGCCACGTCAACGGTTCCGACGGCCGCCCTCACGCCACACCCCTGTTGCCGTAACGCGTTTTGCACAGCTGTAGACGCAATGCTTGAGGCCCCTCAATGCCGGCGTGCCGGCGCATCCGAGACTCTCCATGCGACGTCCAGCAAGCGCGGCCTATGCCAATCCCTCCCGCATCCGTCAGGGGCGCCCGTTCCCACGCGGTGCCGTCTTCGACGGCAAGGGCACCAACTTCGCGCTGTTTTCCGCGCATGCCACGCGTGTCGAGCTGTGCCTGTTCGACGAACAGGGCAACGAAACCCGCGTCGACCTGCCGGAGTACACCAACGAAATCTGGCACGGGTATCTTCCCGATGCCAAGCCGGGCCAGCGCTATGGCTATCGCGTACATGGTCCCTATGCGCCGACCGAAGGTCATCGCTTCAATCACAACAAGCTGTTGCTGGACCCGTATGCGCGCGAGCTGGATGGCGACCTGATCTGGTCCGACGAGCTCTACGGCTACACCGTGGGTCATCCCGATGGCGACCTGAGCTTCGACGAGCGCGATAGCGCACCCTTCATGCCCAAGTGCGTGGTGGTCGAAGACACCTACGACTGGGGAGACGACACGCGCCTGCTCAAGCCGTGGAATGAGACGGTCATCTACGAAACCCATGTGCGCGGCTACACGATGCGCAATCCGCAGGTACCCGAGGCAGTGCGCGGCACCTTCGCCGGCCTGGCCCAGCCGCAGGTACTCCAGTACATCAAGGACCTGGGCATCACTGCGGTGGAGCTGTTGCCGGTACACGCCTACCTGGACGACCAGCATCTGCTCGACAAGGGGCTACGTAATTACTGGGGCTACAACACCATCGGCTTTTTTGCGCTGAAGTCGCGTTACCTGTCCAGCGGCCATCGCGATGAATTCCGCGACATGGTCAAGGCCATGCACAAGCAGGGGCTGGAAGTGATTCTGGACGTGGTCTACAACCACACCGCCGAAGGCAGCGAGCTGGGGCCAACCTTGTCGTTCAAGGGCATCGACAACGCCAGCTATTACCGCCTGGCCGACGACAAGCGCTACTACATCAACGATACCGGCACCGGAAATACGCTGAATCTGAGCAATTCGCGGGTGATCCAGTTCGTCAACGATTCGCTGCGCTACTGGGCCGGCGAGATGCATGTGGATGGCTTCCGCTTCGATCTGGCCACCATTCTTGGCCGCGAGCCGAGCGGCTTCGATCAACGTGGCGGCTTCCTGGATGCCTGCAACCAGGACCCGCTGCTGTCGGAGGTCAAGCTGATCGCCGAGCCGTGGGACTGCGGCCCGGGTGGTTATCAGGTGGGTCACTTCCCGCCGGGTTGGTCGGAGTGGAACGACAAGTTCCGCGACAATGCGCGCGAGTTCTGGAAAGGCGAAGACGGCAAGCTGGCGGAATTTGCGACCCGCTTCACCGGTTCGGCCGATCTGTTCGATCGCCGCGGCCGGCGCCCGTGGGCATCGGTGAACTTCATCACCGCACACGATGGCTTCACCCTGCGCGATCTGGTCAGCTACAACGAAAAGCACAACATCGATAACGGCGAGGACAATCGCGACGGTTCGTCCAACGATGGCTCATGCAACTACGGCGAAGAAGGCGACACCGATAACGCCGAGGTGTTGCAGATCCGCGAGCGGCAGATGAAGAACCTGCTTGCCACGCTGCTGCTATCGCAAGGCACGCCGATGATGCTCAGCGGCGACGAGCGCGCGCAGACCCAGGGAGGCAACAACAATACCTATTGCCAGGACAACGAGATCACCTGGCTGGATTGGGAAAACGATCCCACCGACGGCCGCCTGACCGAGTTCGTGAAATCACTGACCCGTCTGCGCAAGCGATACCCGATCCTGTCGCGGGGCCGCTTTCTCAACGGCCAATACAACGAAGAAGCCGGTCTGCGCGATCTCACCTGGCTCAATCCGGGCGGCATCGAAATGGACGATGCGCATTGGACCGACCCCGCCGCACGTTCGGTGGGCCTGCTGCTGGAAGGCAAGGCGCAGACCTCGGGGGTCAAGGAACTGGCCAATGACGACACCTTGCTCATCGTCCTCAATGCTTATCACGAGGGCGTGACCTTCACCCTGCCCTCCTCCGATGAGCCGGTGCACTGGAAGCTGGTGCTCTCCACCGACGAAGCGCTGGAAGTGGACATGATGCCGGCCGGTGCCAGCGAATTCCTGGCCCCGCCGCGCAGCGTCTCGGTCTTCGAGTGCAAGAGCGACCAGTAAAGCCGTCCCAGCAACGCACACTCAGGAGCGATGCTTGCTGCCTACCGGCATCGGAGAGGCAGCAAGCGTTTTTGTTTCCGACGATGGAATGACGGAGGGGTCTTGCGTGCGCTACGCGGGTTGCGCGTGGCCAGGGTAATGGTGCCGATGGCAACACCCCAGCGAGTCTGTGCGACCTCTCACGTTGGGCCACGTCCTCATTGCCTGCTCCCTGGACCAGGAATCAGTAGGTCAGCATCCATCGCTGGGATTTGCGCGGGAACGGCGAATGCTTTCTCGCAATGATTGAGCGCGTGGGTTTTGCTTGAAATCGGGAATTGAATGTGTGGTTTGAAGACACGCGGCTTGCGGCACTCGAGCGTTCATTGCACGGCCAAAAGCCAGCAGATGCCACCAAAAAATCTGCGGCCAACCGGACTTGAAGCGTGCAAACACCACAACATCTATCGCTGCCAGATCATCAAAAGTCCGGCATGGCTCCGCAGACCACCGAAATCAGCCAAGTGTCTTGGAATAACACGCGCAAAGCAGGGCGCTGTGCGCCAGACATTCACCAAAAGATCGAAGGCCAAAAGCAACGCCTTGCCCATTGCGGGCCTTCGACATCCCTTGTGGGGTGACTCAACCCGGATACAGCGGGAAGCGCTTGTCCGGATGATTGGCTTTCCACTCTTTATAAGAGCTGGTGCCTTCCCAGGCCTTGAAGGCGCGCGGCGTACGACCACGGCCGGACCAGGTTTCGCCGGAATGCGGAATCCAGTACTTGGCGACCACTTCGCCGGTGGAAGACAGCGGCCCCTTGGTCTTGCCGGTCATCGCCAGCGAGGCGATCTGGGATTTTTGCTTGGCATTGAAACGGTTGCCGAACTGGGTAAGCACCTCGATCACCTGGTCGAAGGCTTCCAGCGTCTGGGCGTATTTCAGCTGCGCTTCTTCCTGCTCAAGCTTGCGCAGCTCTTCCAGCAGTTGAGCCCGGGCGGCGGCGGTGGGTGAAGCGGGCGAATCCTGGCGCATTGGCAAAACATGAGGTATGGGCGGGTCAACGAGTATTGCCGCTGGGCCGCCCAGCGTAAAGCGCCCGGGCCCGTGCGGGTCTGCTGGCGCTCAGCGATGGCGCAGCAGGGCGTGCTCGCGGGCCATGGTCAGGACCGGGCCGATTCGCCCGGCGCGGATCAGTTCGCTGCAGTGCTTGCCGACGAATTCCACCCGCGGCGTGCGAAACCACTGCACCACCCGATCCAATTCGCCGGCATTGATCGACCAGGCGTGGTAGACCGCCTCGCCCAGCTCCTCCACGCCAATCAGCCCGAGTTCGCGGATCTGTTCGGGATCGAGCGCGAACATGTCCAGGACCTTGCCCGCATTGTCCGGCGTGACATGGCCGGTGCGCACGTGCCTTGCCAGCCCGGCGCCGTAGGCGATCGACGCCACCCACGCAGACTCGGCACGGCGCATCCCCTTGATCAGCGCGCCGACGAGTTGGGAATGGGTGGTCATGCCTGCACTATGCGGCGGCGCTAGAGCCGGCTCAATCGGGATCTCCCCGACTCTGCGCAAGAAAATTCAGAAGCCGGGAGGCCGGCGGGCCTCGGTGCGCCGCAGCGCCATCACCGCCGCGCCGGTCTCCACCCCGCAGCGGCCGCTTCATTCACCGAACAGAAGAAGCGCTCGCCCTTCGCCGGCGAGATGCGCGTCTTTGCATAATCGCGCTGGCCCGGCATATGAAAGATCTTCTTGCCGTCACTGGAGATATTGCCCTTGATCCTGCAGTTGATTGGCGCCGATGCTGCAACCTGGCGCGTGGTTGCTGTCCGCGCCTTCTTGTCGCGGCGGTAGTCTGCCGGCATCTGAAACGCGCCCTGCCAGAGATTGCGGCGCTGCTGCTGCGCGAGGCGCTCGTCTACCTCGAACGCGGTAGCGTATTGACGATAGGCGACCGCCCAGCCAGAGCGCACCATCCAGGCATTGACGGACTGCCCCTGCACGAAGCATTCGGCGACCGTGCGGCCATAACGATCGGTATCTTTTGGCTGGCAGCGCACGGTCTTGTCCAGCAGATAGCCATCCAATGCCGCTGCAGCGCGGCGGCCGCACGGCCAGGCGTTGCCATCGTGTGCGCTGCACTGTTGTGCGCTCTCCGGCGTATCGATGCCCCACAGGCGGATGCGCTGATGGGCAACGGTGATGGTGTCACCATCGGTCACCGTCGCACGACCGACCAGCTCTGCAGCACTTACAGGTAAAACCAAAACCACCAGCAACAACATCCAGCGTTTCAACAACCTCAACAGCCACTTCCTTTCCAATCGGCAGACTGCGCTCCGCGAGTCTTGCCTTGTTGCCACTACAGCCGGTCGGCCTGGTCAAGCGTTCCATCGAACCTGACATCTGCGCCAGCAACCACTGCCAGCGTAGCGGCGGGCACTGTATGCCAATCCATCCGCGATGCCTATCCTTTTTCTTCGTTCTTTGTGCGGGCTTCAGATGTCTTCCATGCGCGGGGCGAGCACGCACTGTGTTGGATGGCGTGCATGCAGATAAGCGCACTCTGTCGCTATTGATGGCACGCGAAAATTCGCTGGAGAATATTCAGCCGAAGCAATGACCGAACTGGTGCCGGCGCAGATTTCTTCAGCATGTCCATTGCACTGCTCACTGAGCACGATGCGTCATGTACAGCGCGGTGCGCTGCCAACACCGAGCGCCCGATGTTGGATTTCAACGCGCTGCGGCTCAGAGTGATGCGCAATCGCGGCGCATCCGATCACTTGATCACCGGTTGCATGCAATCGAAAGTGAACTGGGGAGCGACGCGCTCGGCCAGAAGACGTGCCAGATGTGGAGCGGGCGATGGGAACAGAATCCTTGCACGCCAACCAATTGATTTTCCTAGCTTATCCCCGGGGCGGGTGATCCAAAATGATACCTTTCGTGATACCCCGCGTGATGCCCGATCATAGCTAAGCGGGCGCCGGCGACTCAAGGCTCATGTGCTGAGTCCGGGTTATTGGAAACCAAACACCCCGAAAGAACGGCAACCCCGATCCCGAACGCGTCACTGCGCCGAAGCAGGGTCGGCACATGCCGGGCATGGGTCGAGACATTCAGCTGCAAATATGATTAAAGCGCATACCTAGCATGAGACCCTTGCCCGCATTCAAATTTGTGAAATCGCGCGCGAAGCGAGCTCTTGCGGAAACGGCGATTCTTGGTTGGATGAGGACTTCCCCACACGCAGGAGTTTTCATGACCACCCATCCCCAACAACTCGAAATCGCCAGCCATCTGCTCGCCGGGCTGATGAGCCAAACCCTTTCTGACGAGCCGCTGGTGCGCCAACGCAATGTCTGCAACGCATGGGCTTCCGCCGGCGAACTGATCGTCTACAGCCGGAAGAAGCCACCTGAGGGAGGCAACGCCGCCCAATCCTTGGAGCATGCCCCTCCGCATCCCTTCCAACCGGTGCGCACACGGGAAGCCGTCATCGTTCGGGAGCTTCCGTCACTGGAGGAATGGCGAGCGGGCCGGAAGAACAAGGACGCACACCTGGACCCAGTCCGCAGCAAGAAGCGCCCGACCCTGCACTGAGCCAGAGAGCGCGATAACGATTGAGCCCCGCACTGCGGGGCTCTTTGGTTTCAGTGGAAGCGCGGCGGCTTGGGAACATGGGCAGGCTCAGGAGGAGCGGAAATGGCAGGGCTTGGGCGCTGCTCATCCGGTTTGGCCGCCATGTCGAGCTGGAGGGGATAGCGCTGGAGCATGTCCCGGCTCCACACCTCAAGGTGCGCCGCGCTGGCTGACGCGTCTTTCTCGCAGAGCGCTTGTTCCTCCGGGGTCACCCTGGCCCTTGCATCGGCCAGTTCTGTGGTCCGGCTTTCAAGCGTGCTGAGTCGGCGGCCACGCCGCTGCGCCCAGTCCCCCTGCATCCACGCCACTCCGGGCTCGGGATTGTTCGCCAGGAAGTCGTGCCACGCGTTCTCGGCCATGTGGTGCAGCTTCTCGGCTCGGCGCACCGCCAGTAGCCGCCGGGCGAACTTCATGGCCGTTGCCTTGAAGCGCCGCAACCGCCGCAGTAGCTCGTTGAGGTCGGGACGGAGCCGGGCCTCCTCGGCGAAGGCAGTCACGCGCTCCCTGATCCAATGCATCAAGGCCAGGGTTGCTTGGAGCGTTTGAGCCGAGCGGGGATCCGCTTGAACAGCCACTCCCCATTCGTCGCTGGCCTCCTCCGCAAGTTCGGCGATCGAACGTGGCGCGCGCGACGGCGTGGCCGCCTCGGCCTCCATCAGTCCGAGCCCTCGGGCAATGGTCGCCATGCTGCGAGACACCTCGATGTGCCCTGCCCCGCGTCTGAGCGGCAAGGACAGCACGTCAGAAGGTCGGCGGACCTCGCGCTCGGCCTGGGCCTGGCTGTGACCGTCGGACACCGGCATGACGCGCCCCTCCTGCTCGAACACGGCGATGAGTTTTTGGAAGGTCTCCTCATTGATTTCTTCGATTCGACGGTTTGCGTCCAAACGCTCAGACGGCTGACCCCGTCGAGCCAGCGCCGTCCCGTTCTTGCCGACGTGCTTGGTGGGCTCGCGGGACAGCACTGCCGCCGCGGCCAGGTCGCCGCGCGCCAGCGCGTCGTCCGCCTGGGCGGCCAGGCTGCGATGGTCCACGCGAATCTCGAGCGCCGCCTTTTCGAGGTGGGCGTTGATGGTGGAGGCGATGAGTTCGCGCACCCATTGCACTTCAACACGTCCCGAAGGCCCGCCGTCCAGTTCCTTGGTTTTGTCCGTGAGACCGTCTGGTCCCATGCGCCGCGTCGTTGCCAGGACATGGACGTGCCAGTTCAGCCCATGCTTGGAGCCGGGGCTGTGGATGCTGGCCTGGGCCGCAAAGCCATAACGTCCGACGAGCGCGCGGGTGACTTCGACGGCCAAGTCAGACCGCTGGAGGTCATCGAGTTCATGGGGCAAGGCAAACTCGAACTCGCGCGCAACCGTCGAATCTTTGCGACGCTCGGCGGCTTCTGCGGCCGGCCAGAGCTCAGCGGGGACCAGAGCCCAGTCGGGGGCACCTTCGGGGGCGATGCAGCGCGTTTCGACCACGCCGTCCCGCCGGCGGTAGTCGTGGCGCAGGCCGGTGAGCGCGTCCTCCAGCAGCAGGCCGGCGCGGTAGGCGGCAGCGGCAATCGAGGAATGCCCCTTGGCACGGCTGAATGTTTTGACTTGGGCGTGGTAGATGGCCATGAGGCGGCGACTCCGAAGCAGTGGGTTTGCTTGGTTTATGCCTCGGCTTTGGATTTTCGCAAGCGCCCTGGGCGCTTGGGGTTCAAGGGGCGAAGACCCTTGCGCACGTGTCACGCAGTGACACCTAGGGAAGGTCTGAATAACGAGGCCTGAGAGTGCGGGATGTCGCGTCGTTCCGAAGAGTGGCGTTTGAATCTTTGGAATTTCGCCATTTCTGGCGCTTTCCGTGGGAATTTCCTGGTTTACAGGCGCACGCTCCCCATAGCCGGCAGCAACTGCTTTCGCTTCATCCACAGATTGGAGAGCGCAAACAAGGTCAGCACGTGTGCGGTGTTTTTGGCCAGGCCG
>NZ_VZPL01000013.1 GCF_008801575.1 Xanthomonas cissicola
CGGCCTGCTTCAGCGTGGCGATGATCTGTGTCTCGGTGAACTTCGATGTGCGCATGGAACCTCCTGACTTGGGAACGATGCCAGAAAGATCTACTTATGCGGTGTCTGCGGATCGGGGGAGCTTACGAGAGCATCAGGGACGGAGGTAATTAAACGGCGGCCCTGGCCGCCAGCCTGGCCTGCAGCAAGGCGCAGCATCAGCGGCAGCGCGCTCAACGGCATCGGCGCACAGGTAGGCTTGAGCGGCGGTACCCGACAGACCGCAGCAACTGTCGGTGGCCAAGCGGTGGCCGGTCGTGCCAGCGGCAGCGCCGGCAGCATCCGAGTTGCGACAGGCACCAACGGCAGCACCGGCACGCAGGTCGGCGCCGACACGCAGGACGCCACGCTCGCCACCTCGGGCGGCATCGTCAAGATGTCGGTCGCACCGGTCATGTCCAACGACAGCGGCCTGGTGCGCAGCAGCGTCGATCAGACGCATGTGCAGACCAGCGCCGCCGGGACCGGTGTCACCGCAGGTACGAACGACACCCGCACGCGTGTCGATCCCGCCACCATTCCCGTCACCAACATCGTTGGCGGCGGCCAGACGTCGCTGACGCAGATCGATCTGCCCATCGGCGGCCTGTATCGCCTGTCCAATGGCACGGCCACCGACCGCACCGCGATGGGCCGCGCGGCAACCGGCCTGGTCGGCATCAACGCCTGGCGCAGCAACGGCCCGGGCCGTCGCTACCTGATCGAGACCGATCCGCGCTTCGTCAATTACGACAACTTCATCAGCAGCGACTTCCTGCTGGACAAGCTGGGCGTGGACCCGGAGTGGACCCGACGTACCCCGATTTTAAGTAGCACCTCAGTTTTGGAGTCCAACTCGCCCGGAGATTTGGACATGACGTTACCAATCCGTACGGCCTTAGTAGAGCTTTGACTTGCTCAGTTGCGTCGTCATGGCTTGCACACATGCTCTGGCAGGCTGGCGAACGTTGACAACTCACCTCGACCGTCATGACGCAACATCGTTTAAACACATCGCAATGGTTCGGTCTTCTCGGCTGGCTGGTGCTGTGCTACGCGGTCGCCGCGCTGGGCGCAATGGCATCAATCCAGGCGGCCAGCTTTTATGCGCAGCTGCAGCGGCCGGCATGGGCGCCGCCGGGTTGGTTGTTCGGGCCGGTGTGGACGGTGCTGTACGGGATGATGGCGGTGTCGGTGTGGTCGGTGTGGCGCCGTGGGGGATGGGCTGGCGCGCGTGTGGCGCTGACTCTTTTCTTGGTGCAGCTGGCGCTCAATGGGCTGTGGAGTTGGTTGTTCTTTGCATGGCATCTGGGGGCGTGGGCGTTTACGGACATCGTGGCGCTGTGGCTGGTGCTGGCGGCGACCATCGGTGTGTTTGCGAAGAGGCAAGCTCTGGCGGCGTGGTTGTTGGTGCCGTATCTGGCATGGGTGAGCTTTGCGGCGGCGCTTAATTTCTCGGTCTGGCAACTCAACCCTCAGATGCTTGGCTGATCTTCGCTGCTGACCTTGGCTCGCACCGATTCGGGTTTCCGATAGCGACGATCTGTTGCTTGATGCGAAGTGGCCTGTTGCTCGAAGCAACCTGATGCCTGCAGCGATGTGATGCCTCGGGCGCAACCGATCCAGCTAGCTATATGGCTTCAGCCAAGCACATGACTCGACCAATGAAGGTCAGAAACCTGCGCAGCACGGCTCTGCAAGGCCGATCCAAAAGTTTCCATAGCAATCAATTGCTTGCGCGCTCAGTGCTTAAATCCCTGAGCGGCAAGGTTTTCTGTTCCATGCGCCGGGCGCGTGCACCTGCCCATTCACGCAACGCTTGACAGGCCTCGTCCCGGTGATGTCTTTTGCATGCATGGGTAACGCCTCCGCCATAGCTTCGCTTCTCTGCCAGCCGCTGCTGCGGGTCGGTGCATGCGTGACTGGCATTACCACCATCATTACTACCGCCACCATTCGCCCGGTGCGGTCCGTCGTCTTCGCGTAACTTCCGAAAACAACGGCCCCGCACCCGGATCAGGATGCGGGGGCTTCCCTCTCTCATCCGATGCGGACGGGGCCTCCCCAACGAGGTCTGTCGATGTCATCGCATGCTGTTTCGTTCGAACCCGCTGCTGTTCTTGCGTCCTCTGCGCGCACTGTCGTGCACAAATTCGGCGGCACCTCGGTGGCAGATGCCGAGCGTTATCGGCATGTGGCCCAGCTGCTGCTTGCACGCGACGAGACGGTGCAGGTCACCGTGGTCTCGGCGATGAAGGGCGTCACCGATGCCTTGATCGAACTGGCCGAACTGGCGGCGAAGAATCGCCCCGAATGGCGCGAGCGGTGGCACGAAACGCGCGCACGCCATCGCGGTGCGGCGGTCGCCTTACTCGGCGAGCATTCCGGGCCAACGGTGGAGTGGCTGGACGAACGCTTCGCGCATCTGTCGCAGATCCTCGGCGCGCTTGCGGTCATCGGGGAATTACCGCGCGAAGTGCTCGACCGCGTGCAAGGACTGGGCGAGGTGTATTCGGCGCAGTTGCTGGCCGATCACTTTCGCGCGATCGGCGAAGGCTGCGCAGTGCTGGACGCGCGCGATGTGCTGGTGGTCAATCGCGGCGAACTCGGTGTGGATGTGGACTGGGAGGCGAGTGCGCAGCGCCTCGCAACCTGGCGGCAAGCGCATCCGCAGACGCGCGTGGTGGTGACCGGATTCGTGGCGCGCGACCGTGCCGACCGCATCACCACGCTGGGCCGCAACGGCAGCGATTATTCGGGTGCCATCTTCGCTGCATTGTTCGATGCAGACGAACTGCATATCTGGACCGATGTGGATGGCGTGCTGTCGGCCGACCCGCGCGTGGTGCCCGAAGCGGTGCAACTGGAAACACTGAGCTACGACGAGGCCTGCGAGCTGGCATATTTCGGTGCGAAGGTGGTGCACCCGCAAACGATGTCGCCGGCGATCGAGCGCGGCCTGCCGATCATCATCCGCAACACCTTCCAGCCCGAGCATCCCGGCACGCGCATTACTGCCAGTAGCGCGGTGAGCGGGCCGATCAAGGGTCTGACGTTGAGCCCGGATCTGGCGGTGCTGAATCTGGAAGGCACCGGTCTGATCGGTGTGCCGGGCACGGCCGAGCGCGTGTTCGCCGCGCTGCGCACCGCGCAGGTGTCGGTGGTGATGATCTCGCAGGGTTCGTCGGAACATTCAATCTGCTGCGTGGTCAAGCAGCACGAGTCCGAGCGTGCACGCAACGCATTGTTGCAAGCGTTCGCGCATGAACTCACGGTCGGGCAGGTGCAGCGCGTGCAGCTGACCACCGGCATCAGCGTGCTCGCAGCAGTAGGCGATGGTATGGCCGGTCAGCCGGGTGTGGCGGCGCGCTTGTTCGAATCGTTGGGGCGAGCCCAGGTCAATATCCTGGCAATTGCGCAGGGCTCCTCCGAACGCAATATCTCGGTAGCGATCGATGCGGCGCACGCCACCAAGGCGTTGCGCGCGGCGCATGCCGGTTTCTGGTTGTCGCCGCAGACGTTTTCTGTGGGCGTGATCGGCCCGGGCAATGTGGGCGCGGCATTGCTGGACCAACTGCGCAACGCGCAACCGCAGTTGTTAGGCAAGGCCAATCTTGATCTGCGCCTGCGCGCGGTGGTCTCACGCGGTCGCATGCTGCTGGACGAACGCGGCCTGGTCGGCGACTGGCGCGATGCGTTTGCATCGTCCGCAACGCCCACCGATCTGGAACGCTTCACCACGCATCTGCTGTCTGCGCATCTGCCGCATACGGTGATCATCGATTGCAGCGGCAGCGCCGAAGTCGCAGACCGTTATGCGGGCTGGCTGGCAGCCGGCATCCACGTGGTGACGCCCAACAAGCAGGCGGGGTCCGGCCCGCTGGCGCGCTATGAGGCGATTCGCGCAGCGGCCGACGCCAGTGGTGCGCGCTTCCGTTATGAAGCCACCGTGGGCGCCGGTTTGCCGGTGATCACCACACTGCGCGACCTGGTCGACACCGGCGATGCAGTCACGTCCATCGAAGGCATCTTCTCCGGCACGTTGGCATGGTTGTTCAACAAGTACGACGGCAGCGTGCCCTTCGCCGAACTGGTGACGCAGGCGCGCGGCATGGGCTATACCGAACCGGATCCGCGCGACGATCTGTCCGGCGTGGACGTGGCGCGCAAGTTGGTGATCCTGGCGCGCGAAGCAGGGCGCTCCATCAGCCTGGAAGATGTGCAGGTTGAAAGCCTGGTGCCGGAAGCGCTGCGCCAGGCCAGCGTGGACGATTTCATGGCGCGCTTACCGGAAGTGGATGCCGCCTTTGCGCAGCGTCTGGCCGACGCGCGTGCGCGCGGCAACGTGCTTCGCTATGTGGCGCAGCTGCCGCCGGACCGCGCGCCCAGCGTGGGTCTTGTCGAGCTGCCGGCCGATCACGCGTTCGCCAATCTGCGTCTGACCGATAACGTGGTGCAGTTCACCACGCGGCGCTACTGCGAGAACCCGTTGGTGGTGCAGGGCCCGGGTGCCGGTCCGGAAGTGACCGCGGCAGGCGTGTTCGCCGATCTGCTGCGCGTGGCGGCAGGCGAGGGCGCGCGGCTGTGACGCATGCTGTTGTCAGCCAGGCCGGCGTGAGCCAGGCGGCCGTGGCGCAGGCGCAGGGTAGCGATCACGCTTCCCTGGGCAAGCACGGCTTGCACGAAGCGCGCGCCTTCGCGCCGGCATCGGTTGCGAATGTCGCGGTGGGATTCGACCTGCTCGGCTATCCGATCGATGGAATCGGCGACACAGTGACCGTGCGCCGTATCGACGCGCCAGTGGTGCGCATCGCTGCGATTCGCGGCACGACGGTGGCGCTGCCACTGGATGCCGAGCGCAACACTGCAGGCGCTGCACTCATTTCGCTGCGGTCCGCCTTGCAACTGCCTTATGGATTCGAAATCGAGATCGACAAAGGCATTGCGCTGAGCTCGGGCATGGGCGGGTCTGCCGCGTCATGCGTCGCGGCGTTGGTGGCGGCAAACGCGCTGCTGGCCTCGCCGTTGGATCACCACCAGCTCTACCAATACGCGCTCGATGGCGAAGCGGTGGCCAGCGGCAGCCGCCACGGCGACAACCTGGGGCCGCTGTTTGTCGGTGGCTTGGTGCTGTGCACGCTGGAGCGCCTGGTACCGATCGCGGTGCCGCTAGCGTGGCATAGCCTGCTGGTGCATCCGGATGCAGTGCTGGAAACGCGGCGCGCGCGCGAAGCCTTGGCAGGAAACTATCAATTGCGCGAATTCGTCGCGCAGAGCACCAATCTGGCGTTGGTGTTGGCCGGTTGCCATGGCGACGATGCAGACCTGGTACGCGCAGGCTTGCGTGATGTGCTGATCGAACCGCGTCGCGCCCCATTGATCGCCGGCTTCGCCGAAGCCAAACAGGCAGCGCTGGACCACAACGCCTTCGGCGCCAGCATTTCCGGCGCCGGGCCGAGCGTGTTTGCCTGGTTCGAATCGCGCGCCGCGGCCGAAGCTGCGGCACCGGCAGTGCAGGCCGGGTTTGCGGCCGTAGGGTTCGATAGCCAGGCCTGGGTCTCGCCGATCGCAAGTCCTGCGGCGCGGTTGCTCGAATGAATCGGGACGCACGCAATGACAACGCGCCGCAGGCAGCCGGTAGCAGGTCTGGCCTGCAGCTTGCCACACGTCATTTAGTCGACGACGACTTCGCTGATCTGCATGACCGGGGTCAGGTCGGTGTAGTTGGCGATGTCGGCGAGGATTTCCTGTGCATGCGGCCCGAAGCTGGCGTTGAAGGTCTCCACCGACTCGCAAAAGATGTGGCACATGCCGATGAACGCCGGCGGGCTGCCGGCGTCGCCGCCGCTGATGCCTTTGTCCACGGTGTATTTCAAACAGGCCGCGCCCATGCGCGCGCTCACCAGCGGCATGTGCCGGTCGCGGTAGTAGGCGTGATCGAAGCGGGCGCCGTCGCGGTACGGGTACATCACACTGACCTTGATCATCTGCCGACTCCACGGAAGGGTGCGCGCAGCATAGCCCCGCGCCATCGACCGTACGCAACCCTGCGGCCGAACGCCGGCGCAACGCGACGCCCGGCGACGTCACACGCGGCACCGCTTGTCACGGGCACCGCCCAGCCTTCGCTTTATCTGGAGTCATGCTGATGTTTATCTCCACCCGTGGCGGTGCCCCCGCCGCAAGCCTGAGCCAAGCCATTGCCGCCGGGCTGGCACCCGATGGCGGCCTCTACGTGCCGCAGACCCTTCCACCTGCCCGTACGCTGGTTGCGGGCGCCGGCCTGGCCGACACCGCCACTGCGCTGTTGCAGCCATTTTTCGAGGGCGACGCACTGGCGGCCGAACTGCCTGCCATCTGTGCCGAAGCCTTCGATTTCCCGGCGCCATTGGTGGCGCTGGGTACGCCGGGCGATTACGCGCTGGAGCTGTTTCATGGCCCCACGGCGGCGTTCAAGGATTTCGGTGCGCGCTTCCTGGCGGCCTGCCTGACCCGCTTGCGCCGCGCTGAAGACCGCCCGCTCACCATCCTGGTCGCCACCTCCGGCGACACCGGCGCCGCCGTGGCCGCCGCGTTCCATCGCCAGCCCGGCCTGCGCGTGGTGGTGCTGTATCCGGACGGCCGCGTGTCGCCGCGGCAGGCGCATCAGTTGGGGTGTTTCGGCGACAACATCCAGGCCCTGCGCGTGGCCGGCTCGTTCGACGACTGCCAGGCGATGGTCAAGCAGGCCTTGAACGATGCCGCGTTGCAGACGCAGGTGCCGCTGAGTTCGGCCAACAGCATCAGTCTGGGCCGGCTGCTGCCGCAGATGAGTTACTACGCGCATGCCGCCCTGCAGCATCATGCAGCGTCGGGCAGCGTGCTCAATCTGGTGATACCCACCGGTAACCTGGGCAACGCGCTGGCGGCGATCATCGCGCGCGCGCTCGGGGTGCCGTTGGGCCGCATCGCGCTGGCGTCCAACGCCAATCACGTGTTGCCGGACTATTTCGCGGGCGATGCCTACGCACCGCAGCCCAGCGTGTCCACCCTGGCCAATGCGATGGACGTGGGCGCGCCGAGCAATTTCGAGCGGCTGCGGTGGCTCTACAACGGCGACGATGCCGCCTTGCGTGAGGAATTCCGGGCCTTGTCGGTGGACGATGCGGCGATTCGCAACACCGTGCAGCAGCGCTTCGCGCGCTACGGCGAGGTGCATTGCCCGCATACCGCCACCGCGGTGCATGTGCTCGAACAACTGCGTGCCGAACGCGCGGAGAGCGGCACTGGCGACTGGGCGGTAGCGGCCACCGCGCATCCGGCAAAGTTCGAGGGCGTGGTGGAGCCGCTGATTGGCCGTTCCGTAGAGGTTCCGCCGGCACTGGCCGCACTGCTGCAGCGCCCAGCGCATGCCGAAGCATTGGCGCCGGACTACGCCGCCCTTCGGCAGCGCTTGCTTGTCGATGCCAGTTGACCCAACGCGTTCAGCCACCGGGGTTGGAAAGTGGCCCATATGCGGCTATTTCTAGGGGGTGCGGCCCCGCTGTGGCGCCGCGTCCGCTGTGGGTTGTTGCATGTCTGATCGAATGATTGCCGTTGCCGCCGTCTTGTGCGGGTGGGCAGCGGCCGGTGCGGCCAGTGCGGCCGATGCATTGGCTGGATCGCCGGTCCCGCCACTGGGCGCCCTGCGTGTGGGTCTGGTCGAGGCGCTGGCGCGCCAGGCGCCGTCGCTGGACCGTCAGGTGCTGGCCCTGGCCACAGAGGCGCTGCAATGCGCCCGCCAGCACCAGCAGGTGGGTGCCGAACGGGTGCTCAGCGTCATCGACTACAGCCGGCCCTCGACCGAGCGCCGGCTCTGGGTGTTCGATCTGGACAAGCAACGCCTGTTGTTTCGCGAATGGGTCGCGCACGGGCGCAATACCGGCGAGAATCTGTCGGCGAAGTTCTCCAATAACGACGGCAGCTTCCAGTCCAGCCTGGGCGCATTCACCGCGCAGGAGTCGTACACCGGGCACAACGGTTACTCGTTGCGGCTCAAGGGTCTGGAGCCGGGGTTCAACGACCACGCGCGCGACCGCGCCATCGTGATCCACGGCGCGCCCTATGTCAGCGAAGCCATCATCCGCACGCAGGGCCGGCTCGGCCGCAGCCTGGGCTGCCCGGCGGTGCGGCCAGCGGTGGCCAAGCAGTTGATCGATACATTGCGCGACGGTGCGTTCGTGTTCGCCTACTACCCGGATCGCGCCTGGCTGCGCCAATCGCGGCTGCTGAGCAGTGGCTGTGGCGGTGCGGCAGCGCGTGCAGTGGCCGGGCGCTGAGTGATCGCAGGCGGGTGCCCGACGCCAGTGTGCGCTCGGCGTGAAGCACGGCGCCGCTTTCGAATCGGTCGGTAAGTCGCTGCGCGGCTGTCAGCATGCGGATGGCTTGCATCATTTTGGAGCGGCTGCCTGCAAGCAACTGCGTCGCCTCAGGCGAGCGCTGCCGAGCGGCACCGACGCCGACGAGTGTGCAATCATGCGTGATATTGGCGGGCTGTGCCGGATCGACCGCCTGGACACTGGGCGCCGCCGTGTCAATCGGTCAACCAGTCGCACGGGTAAGCGCACACTGGCGCTCACGCGATCCCACCAGCCTCACACCGTATCGCCGGCGAGACGGCGCAGGGCGGCGTAATCCAGGATCTGCACCACCTGCAGTTGCGGTAGCGCGATCAACTGCTGCTGCCGCAGCTTGGTGAAGGTGCGGCTCACCGTTTCCACGGTCAGCCCCAAGTGGTCGGCGATGTCGCTGCGGCTCATCGGCAGCGCCACGGTATCGCCGCTGGCGCCAGGCTGGGTGGAGCGGGCTGCAAGCCGGAGCAGGAAATGCGCCAGCCGTTCGCTGGGTTGCAGGCGCGCCAGCAGCAGGCCGGTGTCCTGCGCGGCGGCCAGTTCCATGCTGGCGCGTTGCAGCAGCTTGCGTTCCAGCTGCGGGTAGCGCTCGCGCAGCTGGCGCATGTGCGCCATCGGCGTGCGGCACACCCAGCTGTCGACGATGGCTTCGATATCGTGGCGGTGCCGCGCGGTTTCGGTGAGCCCGACGTAGTCGCCGGGCAGCACGAAGCCGGTGATCTGGCGACGTCCGTCGGCCAGCGTGCGCACCATGCGCAACGCGCCGGAGGTCACGGTATAGACGTTGTGCCGGGTCTCGCCCGCACGTACCAGGGTGCTGCCGGGCGCATAGGCCGCTGCATGGGTGACCTGGTCCAGTGCGTCCATTTCCTGCGCCGAGAGCGCCGCACAAATGGCCCGGCCGCGCACGGCGCAAAGGGCGCAATCTGAGGTGGGCGTGCCGCTGGCGGATGCCGCGCTGGGCGCCGGGCAGGTCGCGCTGGGGTCGGAAAGCTGCCGGTATATGGGCCACGCACTGCTGGGACGCATTGAATGATACGCCATGCGGTCAGCGCGGCCGCCCAGCCGTTAGAATTGTGCGTTCGCCACATTGTCCTGCAGGAGTTTCGCTCGTGATCAAGCCCCGTACGCCGCCCGGCATCATGGAATTGCTGCCGCGCGAGCAGATCGCGTTCCAGCGCATGCTGGACGTCATCCGCCGCAACTACGAGCGGTTCGGGTTCCTGCCGGTCGAAACGCCGGTGTTCGAGCTGTCCGATGTACTGCTGACCAAATCCGGCGGCGAAACCGAGCGCCAGGTGTATTTCGTGCAGTCCACCGGCGCGCTGGCCAATGCCGCCGCTGCGGCCGATGAGGGCGCCGAGAACGGCGGCTTGCCGGAGCTTGCGCTGCGCTTCGACCTGACCGTGCCGCTGGCACGCTACGTCGCCGAGCACGAGCATGACTTGAGCTTCCCGTTCCGGCGCTACCAGATGCAGCGCGTGTATCGCGGCGAGCGTGCGCAGCGTGGGCGATTCCGCGAGTTCTACCAGTGCGACATCGACGTCATCGGCAAGGATGCGCTGAGCATCCGCTACGACGCCGAAGTGCTGGCGGTGATCCATGCGGTGTTTGCCGAGCTGGGCATCGGCGACTTCAAGGTGCAGTTGAACAATCGCAAGCTGCTGCGCGGCTTCTTCGAAAGCCTGGGCGTGGCCGAAGGCGAGTTGCAGCTGGCGGTGCTGCGCGAGGTCGACAAGATCGACAAGCGTGGCGCCGATTACGTGCGCGACACACTGGTGGGCGAGGGCTTTGGCATTCCTGCCGAGCAGGTCGCCAGGATTCTCGCCTTCGTGGCGGTGCGCTCCAACGGGCATGCCGATGCGCTGGCGCAGTTGCAGGCGCTGGAAGGCTCGGTCGGGGCCAGCGCGACGCTGGGCGAAGGCATCGCCGAGTTGCGCGAAGTGCTGGAGCTGGTCAAGGCGCTGGGCGTGCCGGAGAGCGCGTACTGCCTGAACTTCTCGATCGCGCGCGGGCTGGACTACTACACCGGCACCGTCTACGAAACCACCCTGACCGACCACCCGCAGATCGGCTCGATCTGCTCGGGCGGCCGTTACGACAGCCTGGCCAGCCACTACACCAAGTCCAAATTGCCCGGCGTGGGCATCTCGATCGGCCTGACCCGCCTGTTCTGGCAGCTGCGCGAGGCCGGCCTGATCCAGGGCATCGCCGAAAGCAGCGTGCAGGCGATGGTGGCGCTGATGGACGAGACCCGCCTGGACGACGCGCTGGATATCGCGCGCCGGCTGCGCATCGGCGGCATCAACACCGAAGTGCAGATGGAGCCGAAGAAAATCGGCAAGCAGTTCCAGTATGCGGCTCGTGCCGGCATCCGCTTCGTGGTGCTGGCCGGCGACGACGAACTGGCCCGCGGCGTGGTGGCAGTGAAAGACCTGGTGCGCGAGCAGCAGTTCGATGTGGCCCGCGATGAGCTGGCCAGCACCTTGCAGGTGGAGCTGGAGCAGGCCAGGGCGATGCTTGTGCCGGTGCTGTTCGGTCCGGCTGATGCGTGACTCGATCGAAATCGTGCTGGACGCGCCGGTGTTCTTCGCCAGGCAAGACGAGGAGCAATTTTTCAGTTGGCTCGCCGCCTTGCCCGCCTACGCCGGGGTCGAGGGCAGGGGCCGTCAGTTGCATCTGGAATTGACCGTGCCGGTAGATCCCGCGACGGTTGAATCCTTGTTGGTGATCTGTCACCGATGGGAGATCGACAACGCGCCTCTGGCGCCTCTGAAAAGTGAGGCGGTGTCCTGGCACGTGTTGTGGGCTCCCACGGCACCGAAGGGGAATGGCGCCTTCTAGGGCAATGCCGCGGTGGTGATGCTCGTTGAGGCGTCCGGCCCGGTCACGTCATCGTTTGTGATCGTCACCCGGGCAGCTTCGATTTCGCTAGGACTGTCGGGGGCCGAATGATCGGCGTCATGCATCAGCCTTAACGTTCTCGATTCTCCAGACCCAGGCGGGGTGACAATGCTGCCTGCTTGCGTTAATGTACTAACACGCTATTACATTAACGCAATGAAACAACGACCCGCCACCCGCGAAAATACCGACGTTGCCGCCTCGCTGACGATACTGGCCGATGCGCTGGCATGCCTGCGCGCGCCCGAGGCGGTCGAAGCGTTTCTGCGTGACCTCTGCACGCCCGCCGAGCTGGAAGCCATGGCCGACCGCTGGCGGGTGGTGCCCTTGTTGATCAAGGGCGTGCCGTATCGCGAAATCCACGAGCTGACCCAGGTCAGCGTGACCACCATCGGGCGCGTTGCGCGCACCCTGGACCACGGTGCCGGCGGCTATGCCGCGGCCCTGCGCGAGCAGTCGTCGCGCCCCGACGACTCCCACTGAGAGAACAAGATGAGTGCTTCCACGGCAGCGCCGGCACGTGACCGGTTGCGTATCGCCATCCAGAAGAGCGGCCGCCTGGCCGAGCCGGCGCGCAGCCTGCTGGCCGCCTGCGGGCTGAGCTGGCGGCAGAGCCGCGACAAGCTGTTCTGCTACGGTGAGTCGTTGCCGGTGGACCTGCTGCTGGTGCGCGACGACGATATCCCCGGCCTGATCGCCGATGGCGTCTGCGACTTGGGCATCGTCGGCCAGAACGAGCTGGAAGAGCAGGCCGCCGAGCGCCGCCGTCATGGCTTGCCGGCCGCCTATCACGCGGTACGTGGGGTCGGCTTCGGCCAGTGCCGCCTGATGCTCGCCGTGCCGGAAGAATGGGACTGGCACGGCGTGGCGCAACTGGCGGGCAAGCGTATCGCCACCAGCTACCCGGCGATCCTGGCCGATTGGCTGGAGCGGCAGGGCATCGAAGCGACGGTGGTGGAGTTGTCCGGTTCGGTGGAAATCGCACCGCGCCTGGGCACTGCCGATCTGATCTGCGATCTGGTCTCCAGCGGCGCCACCCTGGCCGCCAACCAGCTCAAGCCGGTCGAACTGGTGATGGAAAGCGAAGCGGTGCTGGCCGGCGCGGTGCGCGAACCTGCCGATGCGCGTGCCGGCCTGCTGGCAATGCTGCTGCGGCGCATGGACGGCGTGCTCAAGCTGCGCGACAGCAAGCTGCTGATGTTCCGTGCCGAACAGACCAAGGTCGATGCGCTGCGCCGCCTGCTGCCCGATGCTGATCCGCTGGTGCAGTTGCCCGACGATGGCAACGGCGCGCTGCGCTTGCAGACCATGTGCCACGGCGCGGTGACCTGGCAGCGCCTGGAAGAACTCGAACGCGCAGGTGCGCAAGGCTTGATGGTGTTGACGGTGGAGCGCTCGCTGGCATGAAGATTCTCGATTGGTCCCAACTCGACGGTGCCGCACAGACCGACGCATTGACCCGCCCGGCGCAGACCGTGGCCGCACGCACGCGCGATGCGGTCGCCGCGTTGATTGCCGACGTACGCACGCGCGGCGATGCCGCATTGCGCGAGATCACCGCGCATTTCGATGGCGTGTCGCTGGACAGCTTCGCAGTGAGCGAAGCCGAATTCGCCGCCGCCGAAGCGGCCGTCCCACCGGAGCTGCGCCAGGCCATGCAGGATGCGGTTGCACGCATCGACACCTTCCACCGCGCCGGTATGAGCGGGGGCTATGCGGTGGAAACCGCGCCCGGTGTGGTGTGCGAAAAGATCGTGCGTCCGATCGGTCGTGTCGGTTTATACGTGCCGGCCGGCAGCGCGCCGTTGCCGTCGACGGCATTGATGCTCGGCGTGCCTGCGCGTCTGGCCGGATGCCGCGAGGTGGTGTTGTGCACGCCGCCGCGCAAGGACGGCAGCGTGGACCCGGCGGTGCTGGTGGCCGCGCGGCTCACCGGCGTGCGCCGCGTGTTCAAGCTCGGCGGTGCGCAGGCGATCGCGGCGATGGCGCATGGCACCGAATCGCTGCCCAGCTGCGACAAGCTGTTCGGCCCGGGCAACAGCTATGTCACCGAAGCCAAGCAGCAGGTGGCCCAGTCCGGTGCGGCGGCGATCGACATGCCGGCCGGCCCCTCGGAAGTCTTGGTGATCGCCGATGCGGGCGCGCAACCGGCGTTCGTGGCTGCTGACCTATTGTCGCAGGCCGAACACGGCCCCGATTCGCAGGTGCTGTTGCTCTCCGACAGCGACGCGTTGATCGATGCGGTGCAAGCGCAGCTGGAACTTCAGCTGGCGCAACTGTCGCGTGCCGACATTGCGCGCCAGGCGCTGGCGCAATCGCGGCTGATCAAGGTGCAGACGCTGGATGAGGCGTTTGCGATCAGTAATCGCTATGCGCCGGAACATCTGATTCTTGCGCTGCGCGAACCGCGCGGATGGTTGGCGCAAGTCGAAGCGGCCGGATCGGTGTTTCTCGGCGATTACACGCCCGAAGCGCTTGGCGACTACTGCAGCGGCACCAATCATGTATTGCCGACCAGCGGTGCGGCGCGCGCCTACAGCGGCGTGAGCGTGGCCAGCTTCCAGAACATGGTCAGCGTGCAGGCAGCCAGCAAGGCCGGCATCGACGGTATCGGCGCATGCGCTTTGGTCCTCGCACGGGCCGAGGGGCTGGATGCGCATGCCAACGCGGTGGCGCTACGCATGGGAGTGGCGGCATGAGCGCGTCGTCGATTCTGGATCTGGTACGCGAAGACCTGCGTGCATTCGCGGGCTATTCGTCGGCGCGCACCAGCGCGTTGCAGGGCGATGTGTGGCTCAACGCCAACGAGTCTGCCTGGGCCAATCCCGCCGATCCCGACGCCAGCACACGGCGCTATCCCGACCCGCAACCCAAGGGCCTGCGCAGCGCGCTTGCGGCGCTGTACGGTTGCGCACCCGAGCAGCTGTTGATCGGCCGCGGCAGCGACGAGGCGATCGATCTGCTGGTACGTGGCCTGTGCGTGCCAGAGCGCGATGCGGTGCTGGTCACGCCGCCGGTGTTCGGCATGTACGCCGTGTGCGCACGGCTGCAGAACGCGCCGCTGGTGGACGTGCCGCTGGTCGATGGGCCCGACGGTTTCCATACGGATATCCCGGCGATCGTGGCAACGGCATTGTCTTCGAACGCCAAGTTGGTGTTCCTGTGTTCGCCGTCCAATCCTGCTGGTTCGGCCATCGCGCTGGACCAGATCGAACAAGCGCTGCAGGCCTTGCAAGGCAAGGCGCTGGTGGTGGTGGACGAGGCCTACGGCGAATTTTCCGATGTGCCTTCGGCGGTCGGCCTGCTCGGGCGTTACGACAATCTCGCCGTGTTGCGCACGCTTTCCAAAGCGCATGCATTAGCGGCGGCACGTATCGGCACGCTGATCGCCAATGCCGAGTTGATCGCCTTGCTGCGCCGCTGCCAGGCGCCGTACCCGGTGCCTATACCATGTGCAGCCATGGCCGAGCAGGCTTTGTCTGCGCCAGCGCTGGAGGTTACCCGCCGCCGCATCGCCGAGGTGCGTAGCGAACGCGAACGTATGCACAAGGCGTTGGTGCAGCTGCTTGGCGTACGTCAGGTCTATCCCTCGCAAGGCAACTTCCTGCTGGTGCGTTTCGACGATGCCGAAGGCGCATTCCAGGCGCTCCTGGAGGCCGGGGTGGTGGTGCGCGATCAACGCGCAGTGCCGCGCCTGGCCGACGCGTTGCGGATCACGCTGGGCACGCACGAACAGAACCAGCGCGTGCTGAGCGCGCTACAACGCACGCAGGAGGCCGCCGCATGACCCCGATTCTTTTTGTCGACCGCGACGGCACGCTGATCGCCGAGCCGGCCGATTACCAGATCGACGCCTACGAAAAATTGCGCTTGGTCGATCACGTGATTCCGGCGATGCTCAAGCTGCGCGATGCCGGCTATCAGTTCGTCATCGTCAGCAACCAGGATGGGTTGGGCAGCGAGAGCTACCCACGCGCGTCCTTCGACGGCCCGAACAATCTGATGCTGCAGATCTTCGCCAGCCAGGGCATCGAATTTCGCGAAGTGCTGATCGATTGCAGCTGGCCTGCCGACAATGCGCCCACGCGCAAGCCCGGTATCGGCCTGATGGTGCCGTATCTGCAGGACCGCACCATCGACTGGGCACGCTCGGCGATGGTGGGCGACCGCATCACCGACATCCAGTTCGCGCAGAATCTGAATATCCGCGGGTTTCAGCTGCGCACCGATGAGTTCGGCGGCGAGTGGGACTGGTCCGGCATCGCCCACGAGCTGGCCGATGCGCCACGCCGTGCGCTGGTCCAGCGCAATACCAAGGAAACCAGGATCCGCGTCGAACTGGATCTGGATCGTGTCGCCGAGCCGAAGACTGCCACCGGTCTGCCGTTCTTCGACCACATGTTGGAACAGATCGGCAAGCATGGCGGTTTTGCGCTGGAGATCCGTGCCGAAGGCGATCTGCATATCGATGAGCACCACACCATCGAAGACACCGGCCTTGCGCTGGGCCAAGCGCTGCGTGAAGCGCTGGGCGATAAACGCGGCATCGGCCGTTACGGCTTCGATCCGGAAAGCAGCCCCTGGCGTGTCGCGGGCGACACGCCGCAGCACGGCTTCACGTTGCCGATGGACGAAACCATCGCAAGTGCGGCGCTGGATTTCAGTGGCCGCCCGTATTTCGTCTTCGAGGGCGAATTCAAGCGCGAGCGCGTCGGCGACATGCCCACCGAACTGGTGCCGCATTTCTTCCGTTCGATCTGCGATGCGTCCGGCTTGAATCTGCATCTGACCGTGCGTGGCGAGAACGATCACCACAAGGTGGAAGCCTGCTTCAAGGCCTTGGCGCGGGCATTGCGTCAGGCGATTCGCCGTGAGGGCACCGCGTTGCCGACCACCAAGGGCGCGCTATGACCGACGTTGCGCTGATCGATGCCGGTGGCGCCAACCTGGGCTCGGTGCGCTATGCATTGGAGCGCTTGGGCGTCGACGCGCGCTTGGTGCGCGATGCGGCTGGCCTGCAGGGCGCGCAGCGGGTGATCCTGCCCGGCGTCGGGGCGGCGCCAGAGGCGATGTCGCGTCTGCGCGCGCAGGGCTTGGTCGAGCCGTTGCGGGAACTGCAGGTGCCGTTGATCGGCATCTGTCTGGGCATGCAGTTGCTGTTCGAACATTCCGAAGAAGGCGATGTCGAGTGCCTGGGTCTGCTGCCGGGCATCGTGCGGCACATGACGCCTGCGCTTGGCATTCGCATTCCGCACATGGGCTGGAACCAGCTGGTGCCGATGCGCGACTCCGCGTTGCTGGCCGGTCTGCCCGAGCGCGCCAGTGCATATTTCGTACATGGTTACGCGGCGCCGGTGACGGCCGACACCGTGGCCGCCTGCGATCACGGCGGGTTGTTCACCGCCGTGGTGCAGAACGGGCTGCGCTGCGGCGCGCAATTCCACCCTGAGCGTTCGGCCGAGACCGGTGCACGCATCCTGCGCAATTTTCTTGAGATGAGCTTCCCATGAGTTTCACCGTTTACCCGGCGCTGGATATCCGCAACGCTCGCGTGGTCCGCCTGTTGCAAGGCGATTACGCGCGCGAAACGCAGTACGGCGACGACGTGCTGCCGCGTGCGCAGGCATTCGCCGATGCCGGTGCGCAGTGGATGCATCTGGTCGATCTGGATGCGGCCAAGGCGGGCGGCTACACCCTGGCCGGCACACTCGGCGAGATTGCGCGTGCCACCGGCTTGCGCGTGCAGACCGGCGGCGGTGTGCGCTCGCGCGAGGATGTGGCGCGCATCCTCGACGCAGGCGCCGCACGCGTGGTGATCGGCTCATTGGCAGTGCGCGATAGCGAGATGGTGGTTGGCTGGCTGCAGGAATTCGGCGCCGATCGTCTGACGATTGCGCTGGACACGCGCCAGGACGCCGATGGCGTCTGGCAGTTGCCGGTGCACGGCTGGACCGAAGCTGCAGACGCCACGCTGGATCAATTGGCCGTGCGCTACGCGCAAGCCGGGCTGCAGCATTTGCTGTGTACCGACATTGCCCGCGACGGCATGCTGTCCGGCCCCAACATGGCGCTGTACGGGCATTTGCGCGCGCTGACGCCGCAGTTGCAGGTGCAGGTCTCCGGGGGCGCGCGCAATCTGGCCGATGTCGCCGCTGCCAAGGCCGCGGGCTGCGCTGGCATCGTGCTGGGCAAGGCCTTGCTCGAAGGGCATCTGAATCTCGACGAGGCACTGGCATGCTGAGCCGTCGCATCATTCCGTGCCTGGACGTGCGCGATGGGCGCGTGGTCAAGGGCGTCAAGTTCCGCGATCACATCGACATGGGCGACATCGTCGAACTGGCATTGCGCTACCGCGCGCAGGGCGCCGACGAGCTGGTGTTCTACGACATCGGTGCCAGCCCGGAAGGACGCTCGGTCGACTACACCTGGGTCGAGCGGGTGGCGCGGCTGATCGATATTCCGTTCTGCGTGGCCGGAGGTATTGGCGATGTGGAAACAGCGCGCGCGGTGCTGCACGCCGGTGCCGACAAGATATCGATCAACTCGCCCGCGCTTGGCCGCCCGCAATTGATTTCCGAGCTGGCCGATGCCTTTGGCGTGCAATGTGTCGTGGTCGGCATCGACTCGATTCGTGAGGAAGATGGTCAGTGGCGCGTGCGCCGCTACACCGGCGATCCGAGCAAGACCCAGGCGCTGCCGATGCGCACGCTGGATTGGGTGGCCGAAGCGCAGCGGTTGGGCGCAGGCGAAATCGTGCTCAATTGCATGGACAACGACGGCGTGCGTCGCGGCTACGACATCGTCCAGTTGCGGCAGGTGCGCGCGTTATGCCGCGTGCCGCTGATCGCCTCCGGCGGTGCAGGCGAAATGCAGCACTTCGCCGATGTGTTCGACCAGGCCGATGTGGATGGCGCACTGGCGGCCAGCGTATTTCACAGTGGTGCGATTCCGATTCCGGAACTCAAGCAATTCTTGCGCGCGCAACAGATCGAGGTACGCGATGGGCAGTAACGAAGTGGCGACGGGCGACCCGCTCGCAACGCTGGATTGGAGCAAGGGCGAGGGCCTGTTGCCGGTGATCGTGCAGGACGCCGACAACCTGCGCGTGCTGATGCTGGGCTACATGAATGCCCAAGCGTTGGCCGTGACCCAGCAGCGCGGTGAAGTCACCTTCTTCAGCCGCAGCAAGCAGCGCTTGTGGACCAAGGGCGAGAGCTCGGGGAACGTGTTGCGCGTGGTGTCGATCCAGACCGACTGCGATGCCGACACGTTGCTGGTGCAGGCGCGCCCGCATGGCCCGACCTGTCACCTGGGCCGCACCAGTTGCTTCCCGTCTGCGCCCGGGCAGTTTCTGGGCAGCCTGGATGCGCTGGTGGCCGAGCGCGAGCGCGAACGACCGCACGGTAGCTACACCACCAAGCTGTTCGAGCAAGGCATCCGTCGCATCGCGCAGAAGGTAGGCGAGGAGGGCGTTGAAACCGCGCTGGCCGGTGTGGTGCAGGACGATGACGCGTTGCTCGGCGAATCGGCCGATCTGCTGTATCACCTGATCGTGCTGCTGCGCGCACGTGGACTGGGGCTTGGCGATGCGGCGGCGTTGCTGGAGTCGCGGCATCAATAACGCGGTCGCGTAGGAGCGCACCCGGGCGCGGCGCGTTATCGGTAACGCCCATCGCGCCCGGGTGCGCTCCTACAGGGTACGTGTCGGCGTGTCCTTCGCGCTGTGCGCCTCGCGATGGCATGTACAATTTCCGCTGATCTTCGCGCGGGAAAACGCATGCAACCTCGCTTCGCTTTGTTGGCTATCGGCTTGCTCGCAGCAAGCGCTTACGCGCGCGGCACCACGGTCGATGGCATCGTCTATGAAGAACGCGACGGGCGCGCCGGCCGCAGCGCGGATGAGCCGGGCGTCGCCGATGTGGCGGTTTCCAATGGCGAGCAAATCGTACGTACCGACGCACAGGGGCGCTACCGCCTGCTGGTGCGCGACGGGCAGACGGTCTTCGTGATCAAGCCGGGCGACCGCCGCTTTTTGCCCGCCGCCGACGGTCTGCCTGCATTCTGGCGCCACTACGCACCGCGTGGTTCTGCCAAGCATCGGTACAGCGGTGTCGCCGCGACCGGCCGCAACACGCGCAACTGGGATTTCGCGCTGACGCCACGCGCAAACACCGCGGCCGATGGTTTCCAGATGCTGGTGTTTGCCGACAGCCAGACCGCCAGCCTTGCCGACGTTGGCTACTACCAGCGCGACATCGTGCAACCGATCATCGACAAGACCACCGCCAGGCTGGGCACCACGCTGGGAGATATCGTCAGCGACGATCTAAGCTTGTATCCGGCTTTGAACAAGGTCACCACGCAGCTGAGCGTGCCGTGGTTCCACGTGCCGGGCAACCACGATCTCAACCTGGACGCGCACGACGATGCGCAGTCGCTCGACAGTTGGCATGCGGTCTACGGTCCGGACACCTATGCGGTGGAAGAGGCCAATGCCAGCTTCGTGTTCCTGGACGATGTGATCTACACGCCGGGCAACAAGCAGGCCTACATCGGTGGCCTGCGCGAAGATCAATTCGCGTTCCTGCAGAATTATCTGGCGCAGCTGCCACGCGACAGGCTATTGGTGCTGGGCATGCACATCCACCTGTTCGATGCAGTGCCGGGACAGGAAACCTTCCGGCATGCCGATCGCCGTCGCCTGTTCGCATTGTTGAAAGAGTTTCCGCATGTATTGGTGCTCAGCGGCCATAGCCACACCCAGCGCCAGGTGGATCACGGTGTGGACGAAGGTTGGCAAGGTGCACGCCCGCTGCACGAGTACAACGTCGGCGCTGCCTGCGGTGCGTTCTGGTCGGGCGCCAAGGATGCCGACGGCATTCCCGATGCGACGATGAGCGATGGCACTCCCAATGGCTATGCGGTGCTGCAGGTTGCCCCCAGCGGCAACTACACGCTGGCTTATCACGCCGCGCGCGCGGCCGACGATGCGCAATTGCTGCTGCACGCGCCCAAGGTACTGCGCAAGGGCGCGTATGCGGCGTGGGGCATCTACGCCAACGTCTTCATGGGCCAGGACGACACCGTGGTCGAGATGCGCATCGATAACGGCGCATGGCAGCCGATGAAGCGGGTAGAGCGTGGCGATCCGCGCGTGCTGGCAGAGAATGTGCGCGACGATGCGGCGGACGCGTTGCGCGGTTACGACCGCTCGCCGGAGGCCACGCCGTCCACGCATCTCTGGCGCGGCGCATTGCCGACCACGCTGGCGGTGGGCGAACACACCGTCCAGGTGCGCGCGACCCTGCCCACTGGGCAATACAGCGCGAGCACGGTGTACCGCCTGCAAGCCGCTGAGCCGTAAGGCGGCTAACAGTGACAGTCGCCTAATGCCCTTCCCCCACCGGCAGAAGGCGCTCAGAAGGGTGGATGAGGGGGCGCGCAATGCCTGACATCACCCAATCCTGCGGCACCTCGCGCCAAGCATCCAATCGCACCAAACGGTTGCTTGTTACCTTGCTCTTGATGCAGCGACAGGGCGCTGTGTCTGCGTGATCCAGCATGGACACAAGCGCGGCTGCGACATCGCGACGTTGAAGCATGCGTCAGCTGCGACGCAGCCTCCCTGATCGCCACCAACACAAACGCCTCCACAAGGGAGGCGTGTTGGGATCCGGGCTGGCAGGCGTTGGCGCGCTGGCGAAGATCGGTGCTGGCTGGCGGTTGCTGGCTGGCTGCGCGAGTGTAGCGATGCCCGGTCAGTGCTGCCGAAATGAGAATTAGTCTCAGCAATCGCCGTGGTTATCGCTTGGATGCTGCAGGTGCAGTTGGCGGCGTGGTTGGCGGGTTCGCGGGTGCCGGGGCCTTCGAACCAGGCGCGGCGTCCACGGGCGCATCGTCCGGTGAGTCGGTTGACTCGACGCCCTGGTCCGACTCGGTCTCCATGTCCACTGGCGGATACGGATACGCCACTGCCGGACCGAGATGCACGCCGGCACGCCAACGCGCCAGCACCGGCGCGATGCGCTTGCCCAACGACTGCTGCGGCAACGAGGGCTGCTCGCCTTCCTGCTTTTCGCGTGCGGTGATGGCGGCTTTGGCGATGTCGAATGCGGCCAATGGGTCGTCGCTCTGGTTCATCGCATCGATCAACCAAGCTTGCCCGAAATAAGTGGCGTTGGAGGTATTGCCGCAACCGAACGAGGGCCGGTCGGCGCGCGCAGCGGTGAGGATCAGCGTTTGCGGCGAACGCAGTGCGGGAATGAAACCTCCCGAATAGCAGGCCGATAGAACGATGACGCGATTGTCGATGCCGGCTTCGTCCAGCGCCTTGCGCAGATCCTGCGGGCTGATGAAATCCTCTTCCTTGTCGTCCACCTGCACGTACAGGCTGTGGTCTTCGGTACCGTGGGTGGTGACGAACAGCAGCAATGCGTCTTCCTTGCGATCCATATGCTTGCCGATCGCGGCAAGCGTGTCGTAGAGATTGTCGTAGGTCGCCAGTGGGGCGTAGGGATGTTCGCCCAGGTTGTCCGGGTTGTTGACCAGCGTGACCACGCGCCCGCGCGCATCGAAGCGTTGCTCGAACAGCTGCTTGAGGTAGAGCGTCTCGTTGCGGAAGACATCGTCGCTGGCATCGCCGGCAAAACCGACTACGTACAGATCGGTGACGCCTGGGCGCTGCTGTTGCAACGCTTTCAGCGCTTGCGCCAAGGCGGCCTGATCGACCGGATCGACCTCATCGTGGTTCTCGGCAGGCTGAGCCTGCAACGCCGCACCAGCGTCCGGATGGCAGCCGGCCATCAACGCCACCACGACGATCAGCGCGGAAAGTCGACGCCATACTGCATGTGGTGCGAAAGGGGAATGCAGCGACATGGCGCGCCGAGGTCCAGAGAAGACAGGGTGGAGCGGCGGAGCACGATGCCCGCAGTGCAGACCATCACCCCCGACAGAGAGATGCATGCGGCGCGTCGCAGCTGGAACATCTCAGCGGCCTGCGCAGCGCCAACGCCCGATCGCGCTCAAACGGCCAGGAGCGCAATCGGCTTGCAGATCGTGCTTACAGCACCAGCTGGCTGAAACTCTCCACGCGCTGGTGGCTGCCGACCTCGTCGGCCGAACGCGGCGTGGGGTAGTCGTCCAGGCGATCCAGCAGCGCGGTGCGCATGCCGGCACGCTTGGCGGCATCGAGTTCTTCGATCACATCCGACAGAAACAGGATCTCCGGCCCCGGCACGCCAATGCGCTCGGCGATGCGGCGGTAGCTGGCGCTTTCGCGCTTGGGGCCGACTTCGGTATCGAACCAGTCGGTGATCAGTCCGCTCAGGTCGCCCGCGTCGCTGTGCGCGAAGAACAATTTCTGCGCCGGCACCGAGCCGGACGAATACACATACAGCGGGATGCCCGCTGCGTGCCAGGCTTTGAGCTGGATCGCGGCATCGGCGTAGATATGCGCAGTGAAGTCGGCCGTCTTGTAGCCGTCGCCCCAGATCAGGCCCTGCAAGGCCTTGAGCGCGGTGTGCTTGCGGTCCTCGTCGATCCAGGTCTGCAGCGTGGTGATCAGCACCTCGTCCGGCACGTCCTCGCCGATTTCATCGGCCACCTGGTTGAGCCAATGGCGCACCTGCGGATGATTGCCGTGGTCGCGCACGTAGGCCGGCATGGCACGGCGCGCATACGGGAACAAGACGTCCTTGACGAACGAAATGCTGCTGGTCGTACCTTCGATATCGGTGAGGATCGCTTGCGGTCGTGTCATCGTCAGCTGGCCTTGTGAGGTTTCTCGGGGGCGTAGCGGGGGAATTGTTTGGCGATTTCGGTGCCGGTGAAGTGCCCGACCCAGCCGTCCGGCTCGGTGAAGAAGCGGATCGCCACGAAGTGCGGTTCCGGTCCCATGTCGAACCAGTGCAGGGTGCCGTCGGGCACGGCAATCAGGTCGTCCTTGACGCATTCGATCTCGTAAACCTTGGCATCGACGTGCAGCGTGAACAGGCCCGAGCCGGCGACGAAAAACCGCACTTCGTCTTCCTTGTGGAAGTGTTCGTCCAGAAACTTGGCGCGCATTTCTTCGCGCTTGGGGTTGTCCGGCGCGATGCTGACCACGTCCACGGTCTTGAAGCCGCGCTCGGCACTGATGCGGTCGATATCGGCGCGGTAGGCATCCATCACCTGCTCGGGCGTTGCGCCCGGTTCGACCGGCGCGCTGGCATGCCAGCGTTCGAAGGTCACGCCGATCTTGACCAGCTCGGCGGCGATCGCATCGCCGTCGCGGCTATCGAACTCGGGTGTGGCGGGATTGGTGTCGGCAAAGATACGCAGTCGGCTCATGGCGGTCTGGCTCACGAATGGGGGGCGGGCATTACTCAGCGCGTGCCGCGCAGTTTCAGCAGTTCGAGTTCGCAATGCAGCAGGAATTCGAACGCTTCCAGATGACGACGTGCCTCGGCCATGTTGCGGCCCCAGGCATACAGGCCGTGTCCTTCGATGAGATACCCCCACATGCTCTGTTTGTCCAGCAAGGCATCGACCTGCGCGGCCAGCACCTGCATGTCCTGGGTATTGGCGAACACCGGCACTTCCATCGCGGTTTCGTGGGTGGTGTTGCCATCGAAGGCCTTGAGCAGTTCATAGCCTTCCAGCCGAATCACGCCGCTGCCTGCATACAGGCGGGAGGCAATCGTCTGCACCGGCGAGTGCGTGTGCAGTACGCAACCGATCTCCGGGAAACGGCGATACAGCTTGGTGTGCAGCAGGGTTTCGGCAGACGGGCGCAACGGGCGGCCGACGGCCAGGCCATCGAAGTCCACCACCATGATGTCTTCTTCGACCAGGCGACCCTTGTCGCGGCCGGAGACGGTGATGGCCGCGTGCTGTTCGTCCAGACGGTGGGAGAAATTGCTGCTGGTCGCGGGTGTCCAGCCGGCATGGGCCAGCTCGCGGATATTGGCGATCAGCAGATGCGCCAGCTCGTGCAGACGCGCGGCGCTATAGGGCAGGGGGGCAGTGGTCGCATTCATGGACCTATTCTACTGCGCCCCCGGTGCATGGGCAGGTGCAGCGCAGCAGGCGTCGTCCTGCCGCGCCGACGCCGGATCATGCGTGGGCTCAGCGGCCGTCGCGCAGACGGCTGTGGCGATACCCGTAGCCGAAGTAGATCACCAGCCCGACCAGGGTCCACAGGCCCATCAGCATCCAGTTGTGCAGCGTCATTGCCGACAGCAGCGCAAGGCAGCTCAACACGCCGGCGGTGCAGATCAGCCAGGCGGCCGGCATGCGGAACGGACGCGGCAGTTCCGGGTGCGTGCGACGCAGGATCAGCACGCCGGCGCAGACCGCCGCGAAGGCGATCAGCGTGCCCATCGACGTCAGTTCGCCCAGCACATCCAGCGGGAACACCGCTGCCAGCAGCGCGATGCCGACACCGGTGATGACGGTATTGACATGCGGGGTGCGGTACTTGGGGTGGATGCGGGTGAAGATCGAGGGCAGCAGGCCATCGCGCGCAATGATCATGAAGATGCGCGGCTGCCCGATGATCATCACCAGCACCACCGACGACAGCCCGATCAACGCGCCCACTTCCACGACCACGCGCAACCAGGCCAGCTGCGGATGCGCTGCCACCGCGGTCACCACCGGCTCGTCGGTGCCGAGCAAGGTGTACGGCACCAAGCCGGTCATGACCGCCGCCATGGCGATGTAGAGCACGGTGCAGATCACCAGCGACAGGATCATGCCGATCGGCAGGTCGCGTTGCGGGCGATGCGATTCCTGCGCTGCCACCGACACCGCTTCGAAGCCGATATAGGCGAAGAACACCATCGCTGCGCCGCGCAGCACGCCTTCCATGCCGTATTTGCCCGGGCCTTCGTTGGCCGGAATGAACGGGTGCCAGTTGGAGGTGTCCACGTATTTCCAGCCCACCGCGATCACCAGCAGGATCAGGCCGGTCTTGAGGATCACCATGGCCATGTTCATTGCCGACGACTTGCGGATGCCGACGTAGCACAGCCAGGTCAGCAGCAGCACGATGCCGGCCGCCGGCAGGTTGGCGATCGCCCCGGTGGGTTGCAGTTTGCCATCCAGCGGCGCGCTGACGAATGCGGCCGGCAGGTGGATGTCGAAATGCTCGAGCAGGCTCAAGAAGTAGCCGGTCCAGCTGACCGCCACTGCCGAGGCGGACACGCCGTATTCCAGCACCAGCATCCAGCCGATGAACCACGCGGCCAACTCGCCGAAGGTGGCGTAGGTGTAGGTGTAGGCGCTGCCGGAGACCGGCACCATCGCAGCGAATTCGGCGTAGGCCATCGCACAGAACGCACAGCACACCGCTGCGAGCACGAACGAGAGCATGATCGCCGGGCCGGCATGGTCGGCCGCCGCTTGGCCGGTGATGACGAAGATGCCGCCGCCGATCACCGCCCCAATCCCCAGGGCTGTCAGCCCCCAGGGGCCAAGCGCGCGTTGCAGGCCCAGCCCATCGGCCGCCTCATGGCTGGCGTGCGGGTGTTTGGTGGCCCAAAGTTGTTTGAACATGAAGCGGTTCCGGCTTGGCGCTACGCGCGATCATTGAACAAGAAGACCGGCGTCGCGCACCGGTCTTGAGAGAAGGTCAGGCCCGTTTCGCGAGGCGACTGTGGTGGATGCCGTAGCCGAAGTAGATCGCCAGGCCAATCACGGTCCAGCCCACGAACACCTTCCAGTGTTCCTGGAAGGCCTGGAAGAACAGGAACAGACAGGCCAACGCGCCCAGCGGGCAGATCACCATCGCCAGCGGCACCCGGAACGGGCGCGCCAGGTCGGGCTTGGTGAAGCGCAGCACCAGCACGCCAGCGCAGACCGTGGCGAAGGCGAGCAGGGTACCCATCGAGACGAGTTCGCCCAGCACGTTCAACGGGATCACCCCGGCCAGCAGCGCGGCGACCACGCCCACGAAGAGCGTGCCGACGTAAGGCGTGCGGAATTTCGGGTGCACCTTGCCGAACAGCTTGGGCATCAGCCCATCCTTGGCCATGGTGTAGAAGATGCGCGGCTGCGCCATCAGCATCACCAGCACCACCGATGACAGGCCGGCGATGGCACCGATTTCCACCGCGGTCTTGAGCCAGGTCAGTTGCGGATGGGCTTCCAGCGCGGTGGCCACCGGCTTGGCGGTGCCGAGCTGGGTGTAGGGCAGCAGGCCGGTCAGCACTGCGCAGACGATGATGTAGATGATGGTGCAGATAGCCAGCGACACCAGGATGCCGATCGGCATGTTCTTCTGCGGATCCTTGGTCTCGCCGGCGGAGGTGGAAACCGCGTCGAAGCCGATGTAGGAGAAGAACACGATGGACGCGGCGCGAAACACCCCGTCCCAGCCGAACTGGCCAGGGCCGGTATTTTCCGGGATGAAGGGGTGCCAGTTCGCCGGGTCGATATAGGCAATGCCGAAACCCACGAACAGGCAGATCACCACGACCTTGATCGCCACCACGATCGCGTTGGCGAACGCCGACTGAGTGACGCCGACGTAGCACAGGATGCTCACTGCGGCGACGATCAGCACGGCCGGCAGGTTGACCAGGTTGCCGGAGCTGACAAAGCCGTGGCCGTCCCAGGCCAGCGGCGCACCCGCCAACTCTGCGGGGAACGGCAACCCCAGGGTCCCGGTGATGAAGCTGATCAGGTAGGCAGACCAGCCCACCGCAACGCTGGAGCCGGCGAACAGGTATTCCAGCACCAGACACCAGCCGATGAACCAGGCGATGCCTTCGCCGAGCGTGGCGTATGAATACGAATAGGCGCTGCCGGAGACCGGCATCATCGCGGCGAATTCGGCGTAGCACAGGCCGGCGAAGGCGCAGGCGATACCAGCGAACACGAACGACAGCATCACCGCCGGGCCGGCGTGATTGGCTGCGGCCTGGCCGGTCAGCACGAAGATGCCGGCGCCGATCACCGCGCCGATACCGAGCATGATCAGGTGCTTGGCTGTGAGGGTCCGTTGCAACGTGGCTTCGCCTTGCAGGCTACCTTCGACCGGTTCGCCCGCATCGACGTGGCCGGCGGGCTCGATCGGTTTGACCCTCAACAGAGACTTCAGCATTCGGTACATCCCCAAGTGGCAAAGCGCAGGCGCAGGCGCCCGGACGAATTGGTGCGCCGCATCCCGATGGGACAGGCAAGCGGCCTACCTTGCCAAAGCTACACGCTCACGACAAGCGCGTACGCAGCATGAATGGCGATAATGCCCGCCTGGCCCGCACCGGGCGACCGAGAAAGAGCGATGGTGGATGCAACCCTGCAGCAGCAATTGGCGGTCTACCGCCTGCGTTGGCCGGAGGAAGCCGCGCTGACCGAGCAGTTCGCGCAACTGCTGGACGATGCCACCGATCCGTTCGTGCGCGAGCGTGTCGAAGGTCATTTCACCGGCTCGGCGTGGGTGGTGAGCGCCGACGGCACACGCACCTTGCTGACCCATCACCGCAAGCTGCAGCGCTGGCTGCAACTGGGTGGACATGCCGACGGCGACCGCGATCTGGCCCAGGTGGCATTACGCGAAGCGGAGGAAGAATCCGGGCTCGGTGGCCTGCGGCTCGCCGATGGGCAGCTGTTCGATCTGGACCGTCACTGGATTCCGGCGCGCGGCGACGTGGCGGGGCATTGGCACTTTGATGCGCGATACGTGGTGGTGGCCGGTGCGGACGAGGCATTCAAGGTCAGCGAAGAATCGCTGGCACTGGCATGGCGCCCGATTGCCGAGCTGCTTGCCGAGCCCGAGCTCGATCCGTCGCTGCGTCGGATGGCGGAGAAGTGGCTGGAAAGCCGGGATTAGCGATTCGGGATTCGGGATTGGCAGAAGCGGTGGTCCGGCGCCGATCTACCTAGCCGGCCCCCATGTTCTACCTCCTACAGCGTGATTGGACCGGTGAACCCACAGGTTGCCGCGCAGCGCTGTTGCGAATCCCGAATCCCGATTCCCCAATCCCGCTTAATAAAGGACCCGTGTCCGCAAGGTGCCGGTGATCTGCCCCAGCTCGTCCTTCAGTACGCCGGCAAGTTCCTCGTTGGCGCCGACATCGATGACCACGTAGCCCACCTTGGGGTCGGTGCGCAGGAACTGGCCATCGATATTGACGTTATGGCGCGAAAACAGTTCGTTGATCTGCGACAGCACGCCCGGCACGTTGCGATGGATGTGCAGCAGACGCAGGCTTTCAGCGTGCTCGGGCAGGGTGACCTCCGGGAAGTTCACCGCCGACAAGGTGCTGCCGTTGTCGCTATAGCGCACCAGTTTGGCGGCGACCTCGATGCCGATGTTGTCCTGCGCTTCCAGCGTGCTGCCGCCCACGTGCGGGGTCAGGATCACGTTGTCGTGCGCAGTGAGCGGCGATTCGAACGCATCGCCATTGCCCTTGGGCTCGATCGGGAAGACATCCACCGCCGCGCCGCCGATCTGGCCGGAGATGAGCGCCGCATCCAGCGCGTCGATGTCGATGACGGTGCCACGCGAGGCGTTGATGAGATGCGCGCCGGGTTTCATGCGGGTGATCTCCGGCGCGCCGATCATGTCCTTGGTCGACGGCGTTTCCGGCACGTGCAAGGTCACCACGTCTGCGCGTGCCAGCAGGTCGTCCAGATCGATCGCCGCGCGGGCATTGCCCAACGACAGCTTGGTTTCGATATCGTGGAAGATCACCTGCATGCCCAGCGATTCGGCCAGCACGCCGACTTGGGTGCCGATATGCCCGTAGCCGACGATGCCCAGCACCTTGCCGCGCGTTTCGTGGCTGCCGGCGGCCGATTTCGACCAGCCACCGCGATGGCATTGCGCGTTCTTCTGCGGAATGCCGCGCAATAGCAGGATCGCCTCGGCGATGACCAGTTCGGCCACGCTGCGGGTGTTGGAGTAGGGTGCGTTGAATACCGGGATGCCAGCCAGCTCGGCCGCGTCCAGGTCGACCTGGTTGGTGCCGATGCAGAAGCAGCCGACTGCGATCAGGCGCTTGGCGTGCGCCAGCACGTCGGCGCTCAGCTGCGTGCGCGAGCGGATACCGACGATATGCGCGTCGGCGATGCGGGCGATCAACTCGTCTTCCGGCAGCGATTTGGCGTGCAGTTCGATCTGCGAGTAGCCGGCGGCGCGGAACACGTCCACGGCGGTCGGGCTGATGCCTTCCAGCAACAGCACGCGGATGTCCTGCTTGGGAAACGAGGTTTTCTTCGGCGACATGGGGGAACGCAATGCAGCAATCGGGTCGACAACTATGCCAGATGGGGTGCGCGATTGGGTGGCCGCAACGCAGTGTTCGCACCGGCCAAGCCCTTGCGGTGCAACGGTTTCAGCTGAATCCAACGCGGCGTCGGCCGGGAGTGCGCCGGCTGGACGAGGCAGGCCGGCGCTGGCACGCTGTGCGGTTACTACCGCAGCGCCGCGTGCCATGACCGATCCCCGCATCCTTTCGTTGCAACAGGCCGTGCCTGCGTTGCGTTTGAAGACCGAGCCGGCCGACCTGGAGCATTACGGGCGCGACTGGACACGCCGCTGGACGCCGAACCCGCTCGCGATCGCCTTGCCCGGCTCGGTGGAGGAAGTGCAAGCGGTCGTGCGTTGGGCGAACGCGCAAGCCGTGGCGGTGGTGCCGTCGGGCGGGCGCACCGGCTTGTCCGGCGGCGCAGTGGCGGCCAACGGCGAGTTGGTGTTGAGCCTGGAGCGCTTGAACAAACCGCTGGATTTCAACGCAGTCGATCGCACGCTCACTGTGCAGGCCGGCATGCCGCTGGAAGCGGTGCACAACGCCGCGCGCGAGCATGGGCTGGTGTACCCGGTGGATTTTGCGGCACGCGGCTCGTGTTCGATCGGCGGCAATATCGCCACCAATGCCGGCGGCATCCGGGTGATCCGCTACGGCAATACGCGCGAATGGGTGGCCGGGTTGAAGGTGGTCACCGGTAGCGGCGAGTTGCTGGAACTCAACAATGCGCTGGTGAAGAATTCCAGCGGCTACGACTTCCGGCATCTGATGATCGGCTCCGAGGGCACGCTGGGCATCGTGGTCGAGGCCACGCTGCGGCTGACCGACCCGCCGCCGCCCAGCAATGTGATGCTGCTGGCATTGCCGTCCTTCGACGTATTGATGCAGGTGTTCGCCGCGTTTCGCGCGCAGCTGCGCCTGGAGGCTTTCGAATTTTTTACCGATCGCGCGCTGGAGCATGTGCTTGCGCATGGCGCGCAGGCGCCGTTCGCCGAGGTTCACCCGTATTACGTGGTCACCGAATTCGCGGCAGGCGACGAGGCGCAGGAAGCTGCCGCGATGGCGGCCTTCGAGACCTGCATGGAGCAGGGCTGGGTCAGCGATGGCGTGATCAGCCAGAGCGATGCGCAGGCCGCCCAACTGTGGCGCCTGCGCGAAGGCATCACCGAAGCGCTGGCGCGCTACACGCCGTACAAGAACGACGTGTCGGTGCGCATCTCGGCGATGCCGGCGTTCCTGGCCGAAACCCAGGCGTTGCTGCACGATGCGTATCCGGACTTCGATGTGGTGTGGTTCGGGCATATCGGCGATGGCAACCTGCACATCAACGTGCTCAAACCCGATGCCACCAGCCAGGCCGATTTCGTTGCGGCCTGCGATCAGGTCACCAAGTTGCTGGCGCAGGCCCTGCAGCGTTTCGACGGCAGCATTTCCGCCGAACACGGCATCGGTCTGGTCAAGAAGGCCTATCTATGGAGCACGCGCTCTGCCGAGGAAATCGCCTTGATGCGCGGCATCAAACATGTGCTCGATCCTCATCTTTTGCTGAATCCCGGCAAGCTGTTCGAGACGCATGACGCACCTGCCAACACGCCCGCCGGTTAGTCTTCCAGCACCTTCACACGGAATCGATCAGCCCATGATGCGCTCCCTCGTGTTCTGCGCTTTGACGCTGCTGCCGCTGGCAGCGTTCGCATCCAGCCTGGCCGGCACTTCGGCAGGTGCCTCGTCGGCTGGCTCGTCCAATTCTTCCGGCAGCAGTTCCGGCGACGACAAGGTGGTGGCCGACGCCCGCGAAGATGCGGCCGGCTTTGTTGCCAGCGATGGCGTCATCCGCGGCGCGCGTCTGGAAGCGGCGTTGGTGCAGTTGCGTAGCCGTAGCGACGCGGCGCGGCTGGCCAGCGACCTGGAGCTGGCGCAGTCCATTCTGGCCCAGTGAGTCTGCGCCGGTGGTGCGGTTGGCTGCTGCTGGCCGCCTTGATCGCACCGCCGGCGCAGGCCGAACTGTTGTTCGAGGTTGTTCCGTCGGATTTGCCAGCGGCGGAAATCCAAGCAAGTAACGCGCTGGTACAGCAGGTCAGGCAGCGATTGCCGCAAGGCTGGGCGCAGCGGATGACCGCCCCGATCCAGCTGCAATGGCGCACCGATCTGCCGGCGCAGGTACACGGCCGTGCAATCGGCAATCGCATCCTGCTCGATCGCGCGCTGTTGCAGGCGTGGAGCGCGCAATCAGACGACGCACGTTCCGATCGCAACGCGGCTGCCACGCGCGCGGCGATGGCTGCGCTCATACACGAACTGGCGCATGTGCTCGATCGCGGCGCACGCAGCGCGTTGTCGCACGATCCGCGCCTGCGCGATCTTGCCGGCTGGCAGGTACGGCCGTGGCGGGTAGGGCGCGGCGCAAATCGGTTCAGCGACCGCAGCCCGGATGCGTACGAACGTCGCAGCCCGGCCGAGTTCGTTGCGGTCAATCTCGAGCATTACGTGCTGGACGGCGACTACGCCTGCCGGCGCCCTGCGCTGGCGGCCTGGTTTGCGCAGCGCCTGGGTACGCCGCAGGGCGCTACGCCCTGCGAGACTGCGTTGCCGTACCTGCAGGCCGACAACGATGCCGGTGCGATGTCGTTGCTGTCGCTGGATCCGGCGCGCGTGTACGCGGTGGACTATCTGCTTGCAGAGGGCAACGAGCAGCCGATGAGCCGCTGGGGCCATAGCATGTTGCGCCTGGTGATCTGTGCACCCGGGCGCGCACCGGGCCCAGCATGCCGGCTGGATCTGCAGTACCACCGTGTGCTGTCGTTCCGCGCGTTCGTGGGCGATGTGCAGATTTCCAGCTGGCGTGGGCTCACCGGCTCGTATCCGTCGCGGCTGTTCGTGCTGCCGTTGAACCAGGTGGTCGACGAATACACCAAGGTGGAATTGCGTGCCCTGTCGTCGGTGCCGCTGACGCTGGCGCCCGATGAGATCGCGGCCCTGCTCAAGCGCGCCGCGCAGGTGCATTGGAGTTACGACGGGCGCTATTACTTCATCGGCAACAACTGCGCGGTGGAGACCTACAAGTTGCTGCATGACGGGGTGCCGCGCCTGGCTGCAGCGAACTTGTCCTCGATCACGCCGCGCGGAGTGCGGCAGCGATTGCAGCGTGCCGGCATCGCCGATCTGCGGGTGCTGGACAACCCTGCACAAGCCCTCCGTCAGGGCTATTACTTCGAATCGGCGGCGGCGCATTACCAGGCCATGTTCGATGTCCTTCGGCGCGGCATCGCGGTGCCGCAAACAACTGTCGCGCAGTGGCTGGATGCCGCGCCCGAGGTGCGCGCGCAATGGTTCGAACGCGGTGGCCTGCGCGAGACTGCAGCGGCATTGTTGCTGGAACAGGCGGCCCTGCGTCGTCAGGAATTACTGGCGCGCGATGCGCTCAAGCGCCTGTTGCAACCGGGCATGGCCGCGCGCGACGCGGTGCAGGGACAGCTGCAAGCGCTGTTCGCGCGCCAGGCGCAACTCAGTCATCCGGCGGTGCTGCTGGGCAGCGCGGGGTATGGCTTGCCGCAAGCGGGCGAGCAGCAACAGCTGAGCGCGCGCGTGGCGCAGGAAAGCGCGGTGTTGGTCGGCGGCTGGAAACAGCTGCAGGCGGCTGGACGGCAGCAACTGCCGGCCAACGTGCGCAATGGATTGGAGCAGGGCGAAGCGAATGTGGAACGTTTGCGTGCGCGCCTGCGCGTGCTTGCGGGCGGTGATGCGGCCGCCGCCGATGTGCTCGCCCCCGCGCATGCGCAATCGCGACCCTGATTGGAACGGATGAACTGCTTGGCCCTCTCCCGTCGCAGGAGAGTTGGGGTGAGGGTAGGGCAGCCAGCAGTCTCCCGAATTGCCTCGCCCTCATTGAGGGGGCGGCGCGCCATCTTCTCGCGGCGAGAAAGAAAGGGCGGCAGTCCGCAGCTGTGAGTCCTGACGACGCTGCCACTAGCAGGAGTAACCCACCAAATCAGCACACAGCTGTCATCTCAGCCGATGTATCTCAGCCGGCTGGTTGCAGATCCGCTTGCTTTGCATACTGACGCAGCCATTGGCTGACATGCGCATCGTTGCGGTACTGCTGCATCAACTTGGCCAGGCGTGCCGGTGCCGGGGTGCAGAACTGTGCCACGGCCACTTCGATCTCATGCCGGCGGTCGGCGTCATACGGCTCTTCGCCGGCGAAGTGCTCGCAGGTGTCGTAGTCCTCGACCAGTTTGCGCACCTCCTCGGGCATGCCGCACAGGCCTGCCGGATGCTGCAGCCATTCCTCTTCCACCTTGGGATCGGTGCAGGCCACCGGCGCAGGCGTTGCGGCCTGCGTCGGTGCTTGCTGCACGCTGCAGGCCGCCAGCACACCTACGGCCACGACAACAGCCACGCGACGCATCAGTCGGCGCGACCGGCAAATTCGCCCGTGGTGGTGTTGACCAGCACGCGTTCGCCGTTGGTGATGTACTCGGGCACCATGATTTCCATGCCGGTGTTGAGCTTGGCCGGCTTGGGCCGCTTGGTGGCGGTGCCGCCCTTCAATTCCGGCGGAGTCTCCACCACTTCCAGCGTCACCGTCTGCGGCAGTTGGACGGCCACCGGCTGCTCGTCGATCACTTGCACATAGATGCCGGTCAGACCATCGGTGATGTAGCCGGCGTCGGTGCCGATCACGTCCGCATCCAGCGTGTACGGGGTGAAGTCTTCGTCGTCCATGAACACGAACGCCTCGCCGTCCTTGTACGAGAACGTGGACTGCCGGCGCAGCAGCTCGACTTCCGGCAGGTTGTCGTCGGCGTCGAAGCTGGCATCGGTTTTCACCCCGCCCGGCACGCTGTACATGATGAAACGAAAGCGCACATTGCCGCCGCGGCCCTGCGGCGAGCTGCGTTCGATGTCGCGGATCTGGTAAATGCCGCCGTTGTATTCGACGACGTTGCCTTTCTTGATGTCGTTGGCTTTCATGGGAATCGGGAGTAGGGAATGGGGAATCGAAAAACCGGGGGCCGGGGTGCTGAGAGCAGGGCGCCGTTACGATTCCCCATTCCCGATTCCCCAATCCCCGCTACTTGGGCGCCAACCGCACGCCGCCGTCCAGGCGGATCACTTCGCCATTGAGGTAGCGGTTGCGCAGGATGAAGGCGACGGTGTCGGCGTATTCGTCGGGCTGGCCGAGGCGCGAGGGGAACGGGATGGAGGCGGTCAGCGATTGCTGCACGGCCTCGGGCATGCCGTCGACCATCGGGGTCCAGAACACGCCCGGCGCGATCGTCATCACGCGGATGCCGAAGCGGGCCAGTTCGCGCGCCATCGGCAAGGTCATGCCGACCACGCCGCCTTTGCTCGCCGCATATGCTGCCTGGCCGATCTGGCCCTCGAATGCGGCGACCGAGGCGGTATTGACGATCACGCCGCGCTCGCCGTCATCGCCGGTGGTGTTGTGTTGCATGACATCGGCCGCGGCCTTGGCCACATTGAAGCTGCCGACCAGATTCACCAGCACGGTGTTGCGGAAGGTGGCCAACGGCATTGGCGCTTCCTTGCCCATTACGCGGCCGGCGCCGAGGATGCCTGCGCAATTGACCACCAGATTCAATCCGCCCAGCGCCTGCGCGGCTTGCGCCACATTGGCCGCGACCTGGGCCTCATCGGTGACATCGGTGGCGAGGTAATGCGCGTTGCCGGCACCGAGCAGCGCCAGCGCCGCCTCGGCCTTGTCGGCGTTGACATCGAACAGCGCGACCTTGCCGCCGTCGGCCACGAGACGCTGTGCGACAGCCAGGCCGAGGCCGGAGACGCCGCCGGTCACGATGGCAAGGACAGAAGATGGCTGCATGTGGTGGTTCCCTGAGTCGCGTTGATGGCCGGTGGTGGCGGCAAACGAACGATCGGCGGAGCGGTCGGCCATTCTAGCCCAAGCCCCTGCGTGATCGCGGTGGTAGGTGATGCGCGATGCGCGGGCAGGCAGACCTCAGCCGGCGGCAGCCAGCGCCTTGCCGACCTTGCTGCCGGTGTCGCGACCGAGCAGCCGCGCCAGCCAGCGGCCGGTGCGGGCCAGGGCGGGCAGGTCGATGCCGGTGGGCATGCCCAGCCCCTGCAACAGGTACACCACGTCTTCGCTGGCGACGTTGCCGCTGGCGCCCCTGGCATACGGGCAGCCGCCCGTACCGGACACGGCCGCATCGATCACACGTACGCCTTGCTCCAGGCAGGCCGCGATATTGGCCAGCGCCTGCCCATAGGTATCGTGGAAATGCACCGCCAATGCCGGCATCGGCACGGCCTGCGCCACTGCGGCCAGCATCCGACGCGCCTTGACCGGCGTGCCCACGCCAATGGTGTCGCCCAGCGAGATTTCATAGCAGCCGAGCGCGTGCAGACGTTGCGCCACATCCACCACGTCGGTCACCGGCACCTCGCCCTGGTACGGGCAGCCCAGCACGGTGGAGACGTAGCCGCGCACGCGTATCCCATCGAGCGCGGCCTGCTGCAGGATTGGCCGAAACCGTTCGATCGATTCGTCGATGCCGGCGTTGGTATTGGTGCGATTGAACGCCTCCGATGCTGCGGTGAATACCGCCACTTCCTGCGCCCCGGCGGCGCGTGCGCGTTCGTAGCCCTGCAGGTTGGGCACCAGCACCGGATATGCGATGCCCGGCGCCTGCGCGATGCCGGCAAACACCTCGGCGGCGTCGGCCAGCTGCGGTACCCAGCGTGGGCTGACGAAGCTGGTCGCTTCGATCGTGCGCAGCCCGGTGGCCGAGAGTTGATCGATCAACGCGATCTTGTCGGCAGTGGCGATCGGCTGCGCTTCGTTTTGCAGGCCATCGCGTGGGCCAACTTCGACAATGCGGACGAAGTCGCTCATGCGCTCACATCGCGGCGCGCATGACCGCGTACAGGCATCGCCACAACCGCATGCGTGGTGGCGGCCGAATGCGCGAATAAGGAAACCAGGGACATCGGAAAGATACTCATGCGGGGAGGTGGCAGACCGCTTCGCAATTGTGGCCATCAGGGTCGAGCACGAAGGCGCTGTAATAGTGTGGGTGGTAATGCGGGCGCAGGCCGGGGGCGCCGTGATCGCGGCCGCCGGCGGCCAGCGCAGCACGATGAAACGCATCGACGCTGTCGCGGTCGGTCGCCGTCAGCGCGACATGGGTGGTGCCCGGCGTCTGCGCGTGGGAGCCCAGCCAGAGAAACGGGCGTTCGGTGCCGAAGCCGGCATGCGCGCGGCCGCCGGTCTGCGCGGCCGTCAGTTCCACCAGCAGCGCGATGCCCAGGGGCGCGAGCGCGGCCTGGTAGAACGCGGTGCTGGTTTGCAGATCGCTGCAGGCCAGGCCGATATGGTCGATCACGCCATGCTCTCCGGCACCCACGCGGCGCTGCGCTTGTCGAGGAACGCCCCCAGGCCTTCCTGGCCTTCGGGCGACACGCGCAGACGGGCAATCAACGCCGCATTGGCGGCATCGATGGCATCGCGGTCGGCAGGTGGCAGCACCGAGCGCACCAGCGCCTTGGCGCTGCTGGTGGCCAGCGGCGCTGCAGCCAGCAGCAGACGGACCTGCCGCTCCACGGCGATATCCAGCTGATCGGCGGCCACCAGTTGGTGCAGCAGACCCAGCAACTGCGCGGTGCCGGCATCGAAGATCTCGGCGGTTGCGAACCAGCGCCGCGCCTGGCGCGCACCGATCGCTGCAACCACATAAGGCGAAATGACCGCCGGCAGCAGGCCGAGCTTGCTCTCGGTCAGGCCGAAGCGCGCCTCGGTACAACCGATGGCGATATCGCAACACGCCACCAGGCCGACACCACCGCCGAAGGCGGCCCCGTTGACGCGCGCGATGGTGGGCTTGGGCAGTTCATCCAGGGTGCGCATCAACTGCGCCAGCGCCAGTGCGTCGGCGGCGTTCTCCGCTTCGTTGGCGCTGGCCATGCCGCGCATCCAGTTCAGGTCTGCGCCGGCCGAAAAGGCCGCGCCATCACCGGTCAGCACGACGATGCGGATCTGCGAGGCCCGGCCAGCCTCGCGCAATGCATCGGTCAGCGCGGCGATCAGCGTCGCATCGAAGGCGTTGTGGACTGCGGGGCGATGCAATCGCAAGGTGCGGACCGCTCCGTGGTCTTCGACAATCAAGCCGGTGTCCTGCATTGCGTACGTCCATGAATGGGATGCGAACCATGATAGCGGGCCGGGTCGCCGGAGCCATGACGCGGTGCGTCGATGCTAGAATTGAGAACCATTCCTAACAATCAGGCCGTCTTTGTGACGCTGTCCGACATGCCTTTGCATCGCGCCGCCATCGTGGATTCCGTGGAGGATCGTCTCCCCAACGACACGATCGCCCGGCGCTTGCGGGAGTTGGGGTTTGTCGCAGGCGAGGAAGTCACGGTGCTGGCCACCGGGCCGGTCGGTCGCGAGCCATTGTTGGTGCAGGTGGGCTACACGCGTTTTGCCCTGCGCCGCAGCGAGGCTGCGCGTGTGCAGGTGCGCCATGCGGGAGGATCGGCATGAGCGCGGCCAGCGTTCCGCTGCGTCTGGCGCTGGTTGGCAACCCCAACAGCGGCAAGACCGCACTGTTCAACCAGCTCACCGGTAGCCGGCAAAAAGTGGCCAACTACACCGGCGTCACCGTCGAGCGTAAGGAAGGGCACTTCCGCGCACCGTCCGGGCGCGATTTTGCAGTGCTGGATCTGCCCGGCGCCTACAGCCTGCAACCGGCGAGCCTGGACGAGGCCATCACCCGCGACCTGTGCCGTGGCTTTTATCCGGGCGAGCCGGCGCCGGATGTGCTGGTCTATGTGATGGACGCGACCAATTTGCGCCTGCATCTGCGCTTTGCGTTGGAGCTGCGCGAGCTCGGCCGGCCGATGATCGTGGCGCTGAACATGATGGATGCCGCACAGCGGCGCGGCATTGTCATCGACCTGCCGGCGCTGGAGCAGGCGCTCGGCGTGCCGGTGGTCGAAACGGTGGCGGTGCGGCGCGGTGGTGCCAAGGTGCTGGTCGAGCGACTCGATGCGCAGGCGGCGCGCCTGGCGGCGCCCGCCGCCAATCCGCCGGCCGACGGTAATTATCACGCGCTGGTGCGGCAGATCCTGGGCGCAGCGGTGACCATGCCCACCCGCACCTCGCGCGTGGACGATGCGCTGGACCGCTGGCTGGTGCATCCGATCTGGGGCCTGGTCACGCTGGCGGTGGTGATGTTCCTGATCTTCCAGGCGGTCTATGCCTGGGCTGCGCCGGTCATGGACCTGATCGACGGCGGCACCGCTGCCTTGGGCGATTGGGTCGGCGCGACCCTGCCGGAAGGTCCACTCAACAGCTTGCTCAAGGATGGCGTCATCGCCGGGCTGGGCGGGGTGATCGTGTTCCTGCCGCAGATCCTGATCCTGTTCGCCTTCATCCTGGCATTGGAAGAATCCGGCTATCTGCCACGTGCGGCGTTTCTGCTCGATCGCATGATGTCGGTGGCCGGTTTGTCGGGGCGCTCGTTCATTCCGCTGTTGTCGAGTTTTGCATGTGCGGTGCCGGGCATCATGTCCACGCGCAGCATCCAGGACCCGCGCGACCGGCTCGCCACCATCATGGTCGCGCCGCTGATGACCTGTTCGGCGCGGCTGCCGGTGTATGCGTTGTTGATCGGCGCCTTCATTCCGCAGAAGACCGTGTGGGGCATCTTCAACCAGCAGGGGCTGGTGCTGTTCGGTCTGTACGCTGCGGCTATCGTCAGTGCGCTGCTGGTCTCGTGGACGATGAAGAAATGGCGGCGCGACAAGAGCGAGCACCCCTTGATGCTGGAGCTGCCGTCCTATCGCGTCCCGCAGGTGCGCGATCTGGCGCTGGGGCTGTGGGAGCGCGCATGGATCTTCCTCAAGCGCGTGGGCGGCATCATCCTGGCGCTGACCATCCTGCTGTGGTTCCTGCTGTCGTTTCCCGAGGCGCCGGCCAATGCCACCTTGCCGGCAATCGACTACAGCTTCGCCGGTCGTATCGGTCACGCAATGGCAGTGTTCTTCGCACCGCTGGGCTTCAACTGGCAGATCTGCATCGCGTTGATTCCCGGCCTGGCTGCGCGCGAAGTGGCGGTGGCCTCGCTGGCCACGGTGTACGCGTTGTCCGCTGCCGACGACGACGCGGCAGCCCAGGCGCTGTCGCCGCTGATCAGCGACGGTTGGTCGCTGGCCACCGCGTTGTCGCTGCTGGTCTGGTACATCTACGCGCCGATGTGCATCTCCACGCTGGCCACGATCAAGCGCGAAACCAACTCGTGGAAGCAGATGACCATCAGTGCGGTGTACCTGTTCGCGCTGGCCTACCTGGCGTCGCTGGTGACCTACCAGCTGGCCGTGCTGCTGGGAGCCGGCTGAGATGACGCTTTCGCTCACGCTGCAATACCTGGTGATCGCCATCGCAGTGCTGGTCAGCCTGTGGGTGGTGATGAAGAAACAGTTTCCCGGTGTGCTGCGTCGCCTGCGTGGCGCGCTTGCGCTTGGGCTGCTGCGCCGCGGGCGGCCGGCATGGATGCAGGCACTGGGGCGTCGCGTGGCGCCGCCTGCCACCCAAAACGTCTCGGCCTGCGGCGGTTGCGACAGCTGCGGCCCGACACCGCCCCGCAGCCACTGATCCCCGGCGTCTGGTCTACACGTGCGCGGCCGCAGGACGCGGCCAGACAAGGGGGCGGTGATGCGTTTGCTGGTGTTGTTGGCGGTGCTGGCCGCCGTTGCGGGTGTTTATCACCATGGCGGCAACGCGCTCGACGAGAAGCAGGTGCGCGATTTCTATGCTGCGCATGACAAGGCGATGTTGAGCCAGGACGGCGAAGCGCTCTGCGCGATGACCGCGCCGGAATTCGAAATGGTGGTGCTGTACCGCATGGATTCGCATCAGCAGCGGCAGACCGCCAACCGCGAAAAATATTGCAAGTCCAACGGCGAATGGGCACAGGTGCTGCGGCAGATGAGCCACGTGGCCGATCCGGAAGAGCTGATCGACTACAAGCAGTCCATCACCAAGATCGACATCGCCGCGGACGAACAATCGGCAATAGTCGAAACCCGCGCCACGCTCGGTCTGCCGGGCGTGCGCATGACCTTTCGCAGCACACGCGACAAGGTGATCCGCAAGCGCTGGAAGACGCTCATCGCCCACAGCGAAGGCACTGCCTGGATCGGCCCGGCGTATCAATAAGCGCAGTTGACCAAACGACTGCGCTGGCTGCCCGGTGGCGCGATCGTCGCTGGGTGCGGCTTGTGTCGTGCGGCCAGGGCGCTGCAGTGCACCCTGCACGGTTGCCTGGTGATGGCGGGCGACGTGCTGCCGGCCTTTGGACTCCGTGCCGGGCGAGGCAAGCGGCCAGCGATCCATCGCTGCACTGCACAGCGCCGCAGCCACTTGCGTTCGCTATGCTTGCGCCATGACAACTTCCTTCCAGATCTCCCGACGTGCGCAGGCGCTGACCAGTTCGGCGCTTCGCGAAATCCTCAAGGTGACCGAACGGCCGGAGGTCATTTCCTTCGCCGGCGGCCTGCCGTCGCCGGCCACCTTTCCCGTGGAGCGCATGCGCGCAGCCAGCGACCAGGTGCTGCGCGACGCCCCGCAGGCGGCACTGCAATACGGCCCAACCGAAGGTTATGCGCCGCTGCGCGAATGGGTGGCCGCGCGGCTGAGTCGCGATGGCGCCAGCATCCGGCCCAGCCAGGTGCTGATCACCACCGGCTCGCAACAAGGCCTGGACCTGCTCGGCAAGGTCTTCATCGACGAAGGCAGCAAGGTGTTGGTGGAAACGCCGAGCTACCTGGGCGCATTGCAGGCGTTTTCGTTGTTCCAGCCGGCATTCGTCGGCATGCCTTCGGACGAGGGCGGCGTGGTGGTGGATGCGCTGGATCCGTCGCTGCTGGCCGATGCGCGCTTTCTGTATTGCCTGCCGAATTTCCAGAATCCCACCGGCCGGCGCTTGCCGTTGGCGCGTCGCCAGGCCTTGGTGGCACGCGCGGCCGAGGCAAGCGTGCCGATCGTCGAAGACGACCCGTATGGCGAGCTGTACTACAGCGGGCAACCGTTGCCGAGTCTGTTGTCGATGAACCCGGAAGGCGTCATCTACATGGGCTCCTTTTCCAAGGTGCTCGCGCCCGGCCTGCGGCTGGGCTATGTGGTGGCGCCCGAAACGGTGCTGGGAAAACTGATCCAGGCCAAGCAGGCGGCCGATCTGCACACTCCATCGTTCACGCAGCGCGTGGTGTACCAGACGCTGCAGGACGATTTTCTCCAGACCCATATTCCGCAGATCCGTGCGCTGTATGCGCGTCAGTGCAGCCTGATGCTGGAGGCGCTGGACCGGCACTTCCCGCCGCAGGTGCAGTGGAATCGCCCGGAGGGCGGCATGTTCTTGTGGGTGACCTTGCCGCCGGGTCTGGACGGGACCGCGTTGCTGGCGCGGGCCATCGCGCGCAATGTCGCGTTCGTTCCCGGCGCGCCGTTCTTCGCCACCTTGCCGCAGACCAATACGCTGCGCCTGTCGTTCGTCACCGTGCCCGGCGAGAAGATCGATGCCGGCATCCAGGTGCTGGGGGAGCTGTTGCGCGAGGCGCTGGCCGAGTCGCCAGGGTTGGGCGGGTGACGGTGGCGACGGCGGAGCAGAGTGCGCCGATCGCGACCAGGATCGATCATGTTGCCATCGGCAGTGCGCGCGACTTCACTCGCCCTGGCAGCCGCAGCGCGATCGACAAGCGCGCGCTGCAGGGAGTGGTGCAGGTGGGCCTCGAAGGCCTGGAGGGCGACGAACAAGGCGACCGGCGCGTGCATGGCGGGCCGGACAAGGCCATCCATCATTACCCGCGCGATCACTACGCTGCCTGGCGCGATGAACTTGGTCCGCACGTGTTGCTTGAGGCTACAGGTGCGTTTGGCGAAAACCTCAGCAGTGTGGGCGTGACCGAAGCCGATGTCTGTCTCGGCGATCGCTTCACCTTGGGCACGGCGGTGGTGGAGGTGTCGCAGTTGCGACAACCGTGCTGGAAGCTGTCGGACCGTTTTGGTGTGCGCGAGCTGGCGCGGCGGGTGCAGGAAACCGGCCGTACCGGCTGGTATTACCGCGTGCTGCAGCCGGGCAGCGTCGCGGCCGGCGACCTGCTGACCCTGCAGGCGCGGCCGCATCCGGATTGGCCGCTGTCGCGTCTTCAGCAGGTGCTGTACGCGCGCCAGGTCGATGTTGCAGCCGTCACCGCGGTATTGCAGCTGCCGCTCGTGCCGTCCTGGCGCACGCTTTTCGAACGCCGCCTGCAGCGCAGCGAAGTGGAAAGCTGGAGCAAGCGGCTGGATGGTATTGGCGACTGAGGAGGGATAACAAGACTACTGCGTAGTGTCAGGCGGATGTGGTCGCTGCGTACGTCGGCCAGTACAGCACGTGCACGCGCTTGCGCCGCGCAGTCCGCGCCTGCATGACGATTGCGCGCTATGTTGCGATAGCCACGCGGAGAGCGGCCGACATCATCGCCTCATAGGGTTGGCTGCGTGCCGGCTTGCGGAATCGGCAGAGTCCAGTCGCATCTGCGGCTCTCCGTTCGGCAGTACATCTCCAGGAACCGTTCGCCACGCCTCGTCGCCCGCCTCGAAAGTAACCGGTCGCATCACTGCGCAACGCCTCATCGCGCGCAATGGGGCACCGCAGTGACGAATCGCTAATCCCAGATCCCCAATCCCGGCTATCGTGTACCACCCACATCGCCAAGCCAGCCTGCCGCCATGACAACCTCTGCTGTGAAAGTTCTGATCCACGGCGCCTCCGGGCGGATGGGCAAGGCGTTGCTGCGATTGGCTGCCGAAGACCAGACCTTGCAGGTGGTCGGCGCCGTGGTGGGCCGCTCGCCCTCCCAGCGCGTGGTCGATGGGGTGCCGTTTTTCGCTGCCAGCGAACTCGGCGGCGCGCCTGCGTTCGATGTGGCGATCGACTTCAGTTTGCCGCAGGGCTTCGCACCGATCCTGGCGTTGTGCGCGCAGCGCGGCAAGCCGCTGGTGTCCGGCACCACCGGGCTCGACGAGGCGCAGCGTGCGGCCTTGCGCGATGCCGCCCAGCAGATTGCGCTGGTCTGGGCGTCCAACTTCAGTCTGGGCGTTGCGGTGCTGACAGAGCTGGTGGAGCGCGCGGCCGGCACCTTGCCGGGGTGGGACTGCGACATCCTCGAATCGCATCACGTGCACAAGCAGGACGCGCCCTCCGGCACTGCATTGACGCTGGGCGAGGCGGCGACCGGCAGCGGCGCGCAGCCGCGCTATGTCAGCCTGCGTGCCGGCGACATCGTTGGCGAGCACACCGTGCAGTTCACCGGGCTGGGCGAGCGGGTCGAGCTGGTGCACCGCGCGACCAACCGCGACATCTTCGCGCGCGGTGCCTTGCATGCGGCCAAGCGGCTGATCGGCAAGCCGGTAGGCAGCTACCGCGTACGCGATCTGGTGCTGTAGGCGCGCCGCAGCCATGCATGAACGGTAGCCGCACGTCGCGGCCTATTCATGCCTCAACGTTGATGCCGTGACGGCATCCGATGCTCTTCAGACTGGCATGGCGGGGCAGTTGCCTTTACAATTCTCGCTTGCCCGAACCAGCGTCGGACCGGTCCCCAGCACCGCGTCCGCGCTTTGCTGCAACCGGAATTTGGCCGGGAGCGCATCGGAGTCCCAGGCAGCCAGAGCGAGACCCCCACGTGACCCAACCCGCAATCCTTGTCCTCGAAGACGGCACCGTGTTCGAGGGCGAATCCGTAGGCGCCAACGGGCTTTCCGTCGGTGAAGTGGTGTTCAACACCGCCATGACCGGCTATCAGGAAGTCCTGACCGATCCCTCCTACGCCCGCCAGATGGTCACGCTGACCTATCCGCATATCGGCAACACGGGCTTCACCGATCAGGACGACGAAGCCCGCAAGATCTGGGCGGCCGGCCTGATCGTGCGCGATGTGCCGCGCCGCCCCAGCAACTGGCGCAGCCAGGTGGCCTTGCCGGAATGGCTGCAGGCCCGGGGTGTGGTCGCCATCTCCGGCATCGACACCCGCAAGCTGACCCGCCTGCTGCGGCAGAAGGGCGCCCAGAACGGTGCGCTGATGGCCGGCGACATCGACGTCGAAAAAGCGCTGGAAGCCGCACGCAAATTCCCCGGCCTGAAAGGCATGGATCTGGCCAAGGTGGTCTCGACCGAGAGCACGTACAACTGGAAGGAAGGCTCGCTGGATCTGAACTCAGACAGCTTTTTGGGTCTGGGTGCGTTGAATATTGGAAAGTCCGCACATGCAAGTGCGGGCTCTGGCGAGGAACTCGCATTCAAGGTCGTGGCCTACGACTACGGCGTGAAGCTCAACATCCTGCGCATGCTGGCCGAGCGCGGCTGCGACGTCACCGTGGTACCGGCGCGCACGCCGGTGGCCGAGGTGTTGGCGCTGCAACCCGATGGCGTGTTCCTGTCCAACGGCCCGGGCGACCCGGAGCCGTGCGACTACGCGATCGATGCGATCAAGGAACTGATCGCGCAGAAGGTGCCGACCTTCGGCATCTGCCTGGGCCATCAGCTGCTGGCGCTGGCCGCTGGCGCCAAGACGCTCAAGATGACCACCGGCCATCACGGCGCCAACCACCCCGTGCAGGATCTGGACGGCGGCCGGGTGATGATCACCTCGCAGAACCACGGTTTTGCAGTGGATGAAAGCACCTTGCCGGCCAATGTGCGGGTGACCCATCGGTCGCTGTTCGATGGCACCAACCAGGGCATCGCGCTGACCGACGCACCGGCGTTCTCGTTCCAGGGCCATCCGGAAGCCTCGCCCGGCCCGCGCGATGTGGGGCCGTTGTTCGATCGGTTCGTGGATCTGATGGCGGCACGCACCTGATGAAAACAGGGCTGGCCTCGCTGCCGCGCACACGCCATTGGCGGGTGTTTGCGTTGGCGATGCCGGCGCTGTCGATGTATCCGGCGTTCGTGTTGATTGCGGTGTATTCGCAGTGGTTGGGTTCCGGCCTCCCCGGCGGGCGCAACGGCCCGGCCGATGCCTACCGACACAGCCTTGCGAGCGCCATCGTCGCCTACACCTTGTCTCCGCGTTGCGTGGATTGGGTGACTGACGTGATGGAACGCGGTGGCGTTGGCACGCCGAGCCGCGCGATGGATGCGCATAACAACGGGATTGGCGCGCGCATCGGCGCCGCCGCTCCCAGCTGGGCCGCGATGCAGCGAGAGGTTCGCGCCGCGGTCGACCATGGCGCGATCGATGCCCGATCGCCCGACCAAATTACCTGGCTCGCCGCTACGGCGTGGCAGGACCGACTTTACTGAGGAACCCAATGCCAAAGCGCACCGACCTAAAAACCATCCTGATCATCGGCGCCGGCCCGATCGTCATCGGCCAGGCCTGCGAGTTTGACTACTCCGGCGCGCAGGCGTGCAAGGCGCTGCGCGACGAGGGTTACCGCGTGGTGCTGGTCAACAGCAATCCGGCCACCATCATGACCGACCCGAACATGGCCGACGCCGTGTACATCGAGCCGATCAACTGGCAGACGGTCGAAAAGATCATCGCCAAGGAAAAGCCCGATGCCCTGCTGCCGACCATGGGCGGCCAGACCGCGCTGAACTGCGCGCTGGACCTGGCCGACCACGGGGTGCTGGAGAAGTACAACGTCGAGCTGATCGGCGCCAAGCGCGAAGCGATCCGCATGGCCGAAGACCGCGAGCTGTTCCGCGTGGCGATGGGCGAGATCGGCCTGGACTGCCCGACGGCGGCGGTTGCCCACACGCTGGAAGAAGCGCTGGAGATCCAGACCCGCGTCGGTTACCCGACCATCATCCGCCCCAGCTTCACCCTGGGCGGTAGCGGTGGCGGCATCGCCTACAACCGCGAAGAGCTGATCGAGATCGTTGGCCGCGGCCTGGAACTGTCGCCGACCACCGAAGTGCTGGTGGAAGAGTCGGTGCTGGGTTGGAAAGAATTCGAGATGGAAGTGGTGCGCGACACCGCGGACAACTGCATCATCGTGTGCGCCATCGAAAACCTCGACCCGATGGGTGTGCACACCGGCGACTCGATCACCGTTGCGCCGGCGCAGACGCTCACCGACAAGGAATACCAGCGCCTGCGCGATGCCTCGATCGCGGTGTTGCGCAAGATCGGCGTGGATACCGGCGGCTCGAATGTGCAGTTCGGCATCAGCCCGACCACCGGCCGCGTGGTCGTCATCGAAATGAATCCGCGCGTGTCGCGTTCCTCGGCGCTGGCCTCCAAGGCCACCGGCTTCCCGATCGCCAAGGTCGCCGCCAAGCTGGCCGTGGGCTACACGCTGGACGAATTGAAGAACGAGATCACCGGCGGTCTGACCCCGGCCTCGTTCGAGCCGTCGATCGACTATGTGGTCACCAAGATTCCGCGCTTTGCGTTCGAAAAATTCCCGCAGGCCGATGCGCGCCTGACCACGCAGATGAAGTCGGTGGGCGAGGTGATGGCGATGGGCCGCACCTTCTCCGAATCGCTGCAGAAAGCGCTGCGTGGCCTGGAAACCGGCAAGATCGGCCTGGATCCGACCGGCCTGGACCTGAGCAGCGAGGACGACATCGCCACGCTCAAGCGCGAACTGAAGGCACCGGGCCCGGAGCGCTTGTTCTACGTCGCCGATGCCTTCCGTGCCGGCATGACGGTGGCCGATGTGTATGCGCTGTCGTTCATCGACCCCTGGTTCCTGGACCAGATCGAAGAAATCGTCAGCCACGAACAGCAGTTGGCCGACGACGGCATGGCGGCGCTGGATGCACCGCGCCTGCGCATGCTCAAGCGTGCCGGTTTCTCCGATGCGCGCATGGCGCAGCTGATCGGCAGCAACGAAGAATCGGTACGCACGCTGCGCCGCGCGCTGAAGGTACGCCCGGTCTACAAGCGCGTGGATTCGTGCGCTGCCGAATTCGCCACCAGCACGGCGTATCTGTATTCGACCTACGAGGACGAATGCGAGGCGCTGCCGACCGATCGCGACAAGATCATGATCCTGGGCGGTGGCCCCAACCGCATCGGCCAGGGCATCGAGTTCGATTACTGCTGCGTGCACGCGGCACTGGCGCTGCGCGATGATGGCTTCGAAACCATCATGGTCAACTGCAATCCGGAAACCGTCTCCACCGATTACGACACCTCCGACCGTCTGTACTTCGAGCCGCTGACGCTGGAAGACGTGCTGGAAATCGTCGAGCTGGAAAAACCCAAGGGCGTGATCGTGCAGTACGGCGGCCAGACTCCGCTGAAGCTGGCGCGTGCGCTGGAAGCCAACGGCGTGCCGGTGATCGGCACCTCGCCGGACTCGATCGACCTGGCCGAAGACCGTGAGCGTTTCCAGCAGCTGGTCGACAAGCTCGGCCTGAAGCAGCCGCCGAATCGCATCGCCCGCAATGCCGAAGAAGCCTTGGTGCTGGCACGCGAAATCGGCTACCCGCTGGTGGTGCGCCCGAGCTACGTGCTGGGCGGCCGTGCGATGGAAATCGTCTACGGCGAGTCCGACCTGGCGCGCTACGTGCGCGATGCGGTCAAGGTCTCCAACGATTCGCCGGTGCTGCTGGACCGCTTCCTCGACAACGCGGTGGAAGTGGACGTGGACATCATTGCCGACAAGGACGGTAACGTGCTGATCGGCGGGGTGATGGAACACATCGAAGAAGCCGGCGTGCATTCGGGCGATTCGTCCTGCTCGCTGCCGCCGTATTCGCTCTCGCCGCAGACCCAGGCCGAGCTGCGTCGCCAGGTGGTGATGCTGGCCGAAGGCTTGAACGTAGTCGGCCTGATGAACACCCAGTTCGCGGTGCAGGTCAACGAGGCGGGCGACGACATCGTGTACCTGCTGGAAGTGAACCCGCGTGCCTCGCGCACGGTGCCGTTCGTGTCCAAGGCGATCGGCATGCCGCTGGCCAAGATCGCCGCGCGTTGCATGGCCGGCAAGACGCTGGCCGAGCAGGGCGCCACCAAGGAAATCGTGCCGGACTACTACTCGGTGAAGGAAGCGATCTTCCCGTTCGCCAAGTTCCAGGGCGTGGACCCGATCCTCGGGCCGGAGATGCGCTCCACCGGTGAGGTGATGGGCGTGGGCCGCAGCTTCAGCGCCGCCTTCGCACGCGCGCAGGAAGCCGGTGGCATCAAGGCGCCGCCGCTGGGCAAGGCCTTCGTCTCGGTGCGCGACCCGGACAAGCAGCGCGTGCTGCCGGTGGCGCAGGCGCTGGTGGAGCGTGGCTTCACGCTGGTGGCCACGCGCGGTACCGGTGCGTGGCTGCAGCAGAACGGGCTGAGCTGCGAAATCGTCAACAAGGTGGCCGAAGGCCGCCCGCACATCGTCGATTCGATCAAGAACGGTGAGATCGTCTACATCGTCAACACCACTGAAGGTCGCGCTGCCATTTCGGATTCGTTCTCGATCCGCCGCGAAGCGCTGCAGCATCGCGTGACCTATTCGACCACCGTCGCCGGCGCCAAGGCGCTGGTGCAATCGCTGGAATTCCGCGGCACCGGCCCCGTGTGGTCGCTGCAGGAACTGCACAAGGAGCTGGAAGCATGAGAGCACCCATGACATCGAAGGGCGCGCAGCGCCTGCGCGAAGAGCTGGAACACCTGAAGTCGGTCAAGCGCCCGGAGGTGATCAATGCGATCGCCGAAGCGCGTGCGCATGGCGATCTGAAGGAAAACGCCGAATACCATGCGGCGCGCGAGCAACAGAGCTTTATCGAAGGCCGCATCAAGCAGCTGGAAAGCGAGCTGTCGCATGCCGAAATCATCGACATCACCAAGTTGTCGGCCGGCACCAAGATCGTGTTCGGCGCCACGGTGACGCTGGCCGATACCGAGACCGACGAAGAGAAGCGCTACCAGATCGTTGGCGATCTGGAAGCGGACATCAAGATGGGCCTGATCGCGATCTCCTCGCCGTTGGCGCGTGCGCTGATCGGCAAGCTGGAAGGCGATTCGGTCACCATCGATGCGCCGGCCGGCCAGCGCGAGTACGAAGTCGTCAGCGTCGCCTACCTGGACTGACCGGCATCACTGCGCGATGACCACCGCCACATTGCTGCTGCCGGAAAAACGCCGCCTGCCCGGAACCCTGGGCGATACGGCAGTGGCGCGTGCGCTTGCGCGCGCCGATCAGCACACCGCCAATGCGGGCGAAGTGGCGCAATTGCAGCGCCATTTCAGTCTGACTCCGGCGTACTGGCCGGTGGCCGCGTTGACGCGCCAGCTGGATGCCGGCGATGCCGCCGGCGCCACCTGGGTGCGCGCGGATCCGGCCTATGTGGTGCCGGATATGCAGGGCGCGCGGTTGATGGGCTACGGCGAGGCGCTCGGTCCCACCGCCGACGATCTGGCGGTGCTCTTGCCCATCCTCAAGCCGATGTTCGGTGATGCTGGTTTTCTGCTGGACGCGCCCACGCCATCGCGTTGGTATCTGCGCCTGTCGCCGGATGCGAAATTGCCGGACTTCGCGCCGCCCGATATCGCCATTGGCGACGACTTGTTCGAGCACCTGCCGGCCGGCGATAGCGGCCGCCGTTGGCGGGCCTTGCTGACCGAGGCGCAGGTGCTGCTGCATCAACATCCGTGGAATGAAGGCCGCATCGCCAGCGGCAAGCCGGCCATCAATTCGCTGTGGTTCTGGGGTGGCGGCGTCCTGCCGCACGCGGTGAGTTCGCCGCATCGCCAGGTGCGCAGCCGCGAATCGCTGCTGCGCGCGCTGGCGCTGGCGGCAGGTGCCGACGCGCAGGGCGAACAACGCGTCGATGCGCTGGTGGATCTGCGTCATCTGCGTTCGCTGCAGCAGTTCAGCGACGATGCGGTGGCGCCGCTGTTGGCGGCGATGGCGCGCGGCGAACTGGATCGGTTGGTATTGGACTTTCAGGACGGCGAAAGCGTGTCGCTCACGCACGCCCAGCGCTGGCGTTTCTGGCGCAAGCCGCGGGTACAGCTGGCGCAATGACCTCGAGTCCGCGGATCGTCCGGCGCCCCTCCGGGCAGGCCGGCAGTTGGCCCGATACCATGTTGCCGCTGCTGCGCCGCATCTATGCAGCGCGCGGTGTCACCGATGCGCAAGGCGCGCAGCCGCGACTGGGCCAGCTGTTGTCGCCGGAATTGCTGCACAACAGCGGCGTGGCCGCCGAGCTACTGGCCGACGCGATCGCGCAGCAACGGCGCATTCTGGTGGTGGGCGATTTCGACTGCGATGGCGCCACCGCCTGTGCCGTCGGTGTGCGCGGCCTGCGCATGCTCGGTGCGCTGGATGTGCACCACGCCGTGCCCAATCGCATGGTGCATGGCTATGGCTTGTCGCCTGCGTTGGTCGACGAACTGGCGGGGTTGCAGCCGGATGTGCTGGTCACCGTCGATCACGGCATCGCCTGTCACGCTGGCGTCGCCGCAGCCAAAGCGCGCGGCTGGACGGTGCTGGTTACCGATCACCATCTGCCGGGCGAGGTGCTGCCGCCGGCCGATGCGATCGTCGACCCGAATATGGCCGAAGACACCTTCCCCAGCAAGACCCTGGCCGGGGTCGGGGTGATCTTTTACGTGTTGTTAGCATTGCGACAGGTGTTGCGCGCACGCGGCGCCTTCGCCCAGCGTGCCGAGCCTGACCTGTCGGTGCTGCTGGATCTGGTCGCAGTCGGCACCGTTGCCGATTTGGTACCGCTGGACACCAATAACCGTGCGCTGGTGTCGGCTGGATTGCGTCGCCTGCGCGAGGGCAAGGGCTGCATCGGGTTGCGTGCCTTGATCGATGCCAGCGGCCGCGATGTGGCGCGGCTGAGCGCCAGCGATATCGGGTTTGCGCTCGGGCCACGCCTCAATGCCGCCGGGCGGCTCGAGGACATGGCGCTGGGTATCGAACTGTTGCTCAGCGAAGACTGGAGCCAGGCCCGCGAGATTGCCGGCACGCTGGAAGAGATCAACGCCGAACGCCGCGCGGTGCAGCAGTTGATGACCGACGATGCCGAGCACGCCGTCACCAAGGTGGTGCTGGATGGCGATGGTGCATTGCCGATCGCCGCATGCCTGTTCGATGCCGAATGGCACCCGGGCGTGATCGGTCTGGTGGCCTCCAAGCTCAAGGACCGCCTGCACCGTCCGGTGATCGCGCTGGCACCGGCCGAGCCGGGCAGCAGCCAGTTGCGGGGTTCGGCGCGTTCGATTCCCGGCCTGCATATCCGCGATGTGCTGGCGGCGGTGGACGCGCGGCATCCCGGATTGATCCAGAAGTTCGGCGGCCATGCGATGGCGGCCGGGTTGAGTATCGACCATGCGGCATTGGCCACGTTCGAGCAGGCCTTCCAGGCGCAGGTGACGGCGATGGTGGATGCCTCGCTGCTGCATGCCCAATTGCATAGCGACGGCGAACTGGCCGCGCACGAACTCGATCACCTGCACGCCGAAGCGCTGCGCGTGGCCGGTCCATGGGGGCAGGGCTTTCCCGAGCCGCTGTTCGATGGTCAGTTCGAGGTGCTGCAGCACCGCGTGCTCAAGGAACGCCACCTCAAGTTGACACTGCGGTGCCCCGGACGCGCGGAACCGCTCAATGCCATCCACTTCAACGGTTGGCGTGGCAGCGATCCCGCGCGCTTGGTGCGGCTGGCCTATCGGTTGGTCGCCGACGACTATCGCGGCGGCACGGCAGTGCAGTTGATCGTGGAGCATTGCGAGCCGGCGACAGTCACTGGCTGATCTGCGGTCTTGGCGCCCCGAAGTTTGCGACAGTCGCACTTGGCGTCATCTCGATGGACATCAGTTGGTGGGCTGCTGAAAGCGCTCGCTTGGCCCAAGTTGAGAGCAGATCAGGCATCGGCCCACTCGCCTCAAGCGCGCCTGATGCCGACCACAGGATCGGCGAAGCGGCAATCGGGCGAGTAGTACGGCGGCGCGCACAGGGCGGGGCACATGGTGGTTTCGAACGCATCCCGACACGCAGCTTGGATTGCGCCAGATGGCGCGTCCAAAGATGGCCCACCCAATGAATCGCACGTTGCAAGCAGCGTGCGTCCGCAAGATTGTTACGACGCAGCTGACGTAACACCGACCTGGCGGTTCACCGCCTGCGTGCGTCCACGCAACCCAAACAACGGCCGCAGCCAACCCACCCGGCGGATCACGTACTCATGCAGTGCCAGACAGCCGATCACAGTGGCCGCGATCACCAGCGCCGGTTCCAGCCAGGCATTTAGATGTAGCGGGGCCAGCCAGTACAGTGCCACGATGATCAGGCTCTGATGCAGGATGTACCAGGGAAACACCGCTTCGGTGCAATACGGCAGCCAGCGGTACGGTCGGTTCAAGCGGTGCCTGGCCCAGCCAAGAAGCGTCAGCAGCGCGAGCCAGGTATAGGCGGAACGCGCGATGCGTTCGATGCGGTCCCACGGCAGGCTTGCCAGCAGCGCGTCGAGTTGTGCGGGAGGCAGGTGCCTGCCGACGTAGCGGATCGATAGTTCGGTGCCGATCGCCAGCAGGGCGCAGCCCAGGGTGGGCCAGCGCAGTTGCACGGTCCAGGCCCAGAAGCGTTGGTTGCGTGCCAGCAGATAGCCCAAGAGAAAGAGCGGGAACGATTCGGCATGCACGAACCAGTCGCCAACCAACGCATGGGTCGGCGGATGCCGCGGCATCACCCACATCACGCAGAACGCCTCCCACAGGATCGGCAACACCAGCAGGGCCGGCACCGCCACGGCGGCGGGAAGCGGTGGTAAGGCCGGCAGCCGCACCAGCCTGGCCAGCGACACCAGCGCCATCAACGCCACGGTGTAGGGCAGCAGGTAGGCCAGGTACCACAGGTGATTCCAGGTGATGCCGTGTTCCCAACCATCGAAACTGCCGGCCGGCCACGGGCGCACCTGCCAGTAGCGCAGCAGGAAGCTGCCGAACCCGGTGGCGACCTTGCCGTTGCTCACGCCCTGGCAGTAGGCCTGCACCGCCACCACCACGAACATGCCGAACAGCAAGGGCGGCAGCAACCGCCCGCAGCGACGCAGCGCGAAGCGCCAGGGCGCGGCTTGCGGCTGCGACAATCCGATCGCAATGCCGGAGATCATGAACAGCAACGGCATTCGCCACCGGTTGAGCACGATCATCGGCCACTGCAACCACTCGGCCGTGTGCACGCTCTTGAGGTGGAACCCCCAGTCGGCCACATAGGCCATGCCCACGTGGTAGAGGATCAGCAGGGCGAAGGCGAAAACGCGCAAGGCATCGATATCGTGGCGGCGCTCGGTCATGGTCGGTGGCTGGTGAAGGAGTGGCTGCATCCTGCCCGCGGCCCCGCTCCAGCAGTGGTGTCAGGGGCGGAAAGCCCGGCCCGCGGTGACCAGTTGTGCCCATCCAGGGACGAATAGGGCCGGCAGGGATGGCGGTTTCGCCTTGTAGCGCAGGCCTCTATGATCGGCAGCTGCCAACTGCGGACGTGTGCAATGCAATCGATCGGGGCGCGCCCGCCAATCCTCCACGACAGCGCTGGCCGCGCTGCGACACGCTGGGCGGTGGTGATCTGGTCGCTGGTGTTCTATGTGAGCGCGCTGGGCAACGTCTGGACCGCCTGGCTTGCCGCGCGCCGCGATGGCCAGCCCATCGTGGTGTGGCAGGTGCTGAGCTGGGAGCTGAGCAGCGCCACCGCAGCGCTGCTGCTGTTGCCGGCGGTGGTGTGGCTCTGCGCACGCTGGCCGTTGCATGCCGATGTCTGGGTGCGACGCCTGCCGGCGTATGTGATGGCTGCACTGGGCTGGTGGCTGCTGCATGTCGGCGGCATGGTGGTGCTGCGCATGCTGGTCTTTGCCCTGGCCGGCGCACACTACGACTTCGGCGGCTGGCTGCAGTGGGTCTACGAGCTGTCCAAGGACCTGCGCACCTTTGCACTGCTGGTGGCGGTGCAGCACGCACTGGCCTGGTACGCACGGCGTCGTCAGGGCGAGGCGCACCTGCTCGCCGCACCTGACGAAGGCCCGCCAGTGGAGCCGCTGGATCGCCCGGAGCGTTTTCTGGTGCGCAAGCTGGGACGCGATTTCCTGGTCGCGACCGCCGATATCGAGTGGATCCAGGCCTCGGGCAACTACGTCAACCTGCACGTGCGCGGTCACGATTACCCGCTGCGCAGCACCATGGCGGCGATCGAGGCGAAGCTGGACCCGGCCGTGTTCGTGCGCATCCACCGCAGCTATCTGGTCAATCTGGGGCAGGTGCAGGCGATCGAGCCGTCCGATTCCGGCGACGCACGCGTGCATCTGCGCGATGCCAGCGTGCTGCCGTGCAGTCGCAGCCACCTGGCCGGTTTGCGTACCCATGCCGGGCGGGGCGCCGCTGCGCCGAGATCCGACGCACTGGTGGCATAACCCCCCGCTGGGTGCCTGGGGTGACCAGCCTCTGGTCCCAGATTCGTCCCTGGCCCAGGCGCCCCAAGGTCGCAGCTGCTGCGACACCGACACGCCATGGTGGCCACCAGCCGAGCCTGCGGTCGCGCGGCAGCCAGGAGCCTGGGGTGTCGCAGGTGTCCCCGCACGCGCGGCCGCAGTTCCATTGCGTTCCGCCGCCGCCCGCTTGCTAAACTAGCCCGCTTGTTTGCCGGAAGTCCGTCATGATCGAAACCAATCCGATCCGCCAGCGCATCACCGATCTCAACGATCGCGTGCTCTCGCTCAGGGGGTATCTTTGACTACGACGCCAAGAAAGAGCGTCTAGAGGAAGTCAGCCGGGAGCTCGAGAGTCCGGATGTGTGGAACGACGCCGAACGCGCGCAGGCCCTGGGCCGCGAGCGTTCGATGCTGGAAAAGACCGTGATCGGCATTGCCGATGTGCTGGCGGGCCTGGCCGATGCGGGCGACCTGCTGGAGCTGGCCGAGAGCGAACAGGACGAAGACACTGCGGTGGCGGTGATCGCCGATCTGGACAACTACCAGGCGCATGTCGAAAAGCTGGAATTCCAGCGCATGTTCTCCGGCCAGATGGACAGCGCCAACGCGTTCGTCGACATCCAGGCTGGCGCCGGCGGCACCGAGGCGCAGGACTGGGCCGAAATCCTGCTGCGCATGTATCTGCGCTGGGCCGAGTCGCGCGGCTGGAAAACCGAGTTGATGGAAGTCTCCGGTGGCGAAGTGGCGGGCATCAAGTCGGCCACCGTGCGCATCGAGGGCGAATACGCCTACGGCTGGCTGAAGACCGAGATCGGCGTGCATCGGCTGGTGCGCAAATCGCCGTTCGACTCGGACAACCGCCGGCATACCAGCTTCACCTCGGTGTTCGTGTCGCCGGAAGTGGACGACAACATCGAGATCGACATCAATCCGGCCGACCTGCGTACCGACGTGTATCGCTCGTCCGGTGCCGGTGGTCAGCACGTCAACAAGACCGAATCGGCGGTGCGTATCACGCACATCCCGACCAATACCGTGGTCGCCTGCCAGACCGGCCGCAGCCAGCACCAGAACCGCGACAACGCGATGAAAATGCTGGCCGCCAAGTTGTACGAGCTGGAAGTGCAAAAGCGCAACGCCGAGAAGGATGCCTTGGAAGCGACCAAGTCCGACATCGGCTGGGGCAGCCAGATCCGCAATTACGTGCTCGACCAGAGCCGCATCAAGGATCTACGCACCGGCATCGAGCGCAGCGATACGCAGAAGGTGCTGGACGGCGACCTGGACGAATTCGTCGAGGCCAGCCTGAAGGCCGGTCTGGCAGCGGGCTCCAAACGCCTGGATGCCTGACCGCCGCGCCAGGTGACCGTCGCGACGGCATCCTGGCGCATCGCCGCAGTGCCTGTGACGCAGCGGTGGTCATGCGCTGCGGCTTTCGGGTAACCCGATAACCGCCTGCCTCCGTCACATCCTCGTTCTAATAAGCGTGCCGGCACCGCCGGTTCCTCATTCCCCACCGGGCACCCGCCCGACCCACAGCAGACCGATCCCCGCCATGACCGAGCAGACCCCCGCGCCGCAGACCCCCGCCGACGAGAACAGCCTCATCGCCGAGCGCCGCGCGAAACTGGGCGCGTTGCGCGGGCAGGGCATCGCCTACCCGAACGACTTCGTGCGCGAACACTTCGCCGGCGATCTGCAGGCAGAATTCGCCGACGCCGACACCTGGACCCCGGAAGCGCTGGAAGCCAGCGGGCGCACGGTCAGGATGGCCGGCCGCCTGATGGCCAAGCGGGTGATGGGCAAGGCCAGCTTTGCGCAGATCCAGGACGAATCCGGGCGTGTGCAGCTGTTCCTGCAGGGCAATGTGCTCGGCGATGCCTATACCGCGTTCAAGGGCTGGGATGTGGGCGACATCGTGGCGGTGGAGGGAGGGCTCACCCGCACCAAGACCGGCGAGCTGTCGGTCAAGGCCAGCGCGCTGCGCCTGCTGACCAAGTCGCTGCGCCCGTTGCCGGACAAGTGGCACGGCCTGTCGGATGTTGAGCAGCGTTACCGCCAGCGTTATGTCGACCTGATCGTGACACCGGAAGCGCGCGAGGTCTTCATCAAGCGATCCAAGATCATCCGCGCCATGCGCGCCTGGCTGGACGCGCGCCGCTTCCTGGAAGTGGAAACGCCGATGATGCATTACATTCCCGGCGGCGCCACGGCCAAGCCATTCACTACCCACCACAATGCGCTGGACCTGGACCTGTACCTGCGGGTCGCCCCAGAGCTGTATCTCAAGCGTCTGGTGGTCGGTGGCCTGGAGCGCGTCTACGAGATCAACCGCAATTTCCGCAACGAAGGCGTGTCGACCCGGCACAACCCCGAGTTCACCATGCTCGAGCTCTACGAGGCTTATGCCACGTACCACCAGATCATGGACCTGACCGAGCAGGTGATCCGCGACACTGCGCAGTCGGTGTTGGGCACCACGCAGGTGAGCTGGGATGGTGCCGACATCGATTTGGCGCCGGCTTTCCGGCGCTGGCGCATGGATGAGGCCGTTCGTCACCATAATCCGGAAATCAGCGCGGCCGACTGCACCGACCGCGAGGCGCTGCTGCGCCATTGCGAGCGGCTCAAGATCCGCGTGAAGCCGTCTTACGGCTGGGGCAAGCTGCTGCTGGAGATTTTCGAGGCGACCGTGGAGCACACCCTGGTGCAGCCGACCTTCATCACCGACCACCCGGTCGAAGTGTCGCCGCTGGCGCGCTCCAGCGACACCGAGCCGGGTTACACCGACCGCTTCGAGCTGTTCATCAACGGTAAGGAGCTGGCCAACGGCTTTTCCGAGCTCAACGACCCCGAAGACCAGGCCGCACGTTTCCAGGCGCAGGTGCAAGCCAAGGACGGCGGCGACGACGAAGCGATGCATTTCGATGCCGATTACATCCGTGCCTTGGAGTACGGCATGGCGCCGACCGGCGGCCTGGGCATCGGTATCGATCGTCTGGTGATGCTGCTGACCGGCAGCACCTCGATCCGCGATGTCCTGCTGTTCCCGTATATGCGTCCGGAAGCCTGATTTTTTTGTGCCGGCGGTGTGCCGACGGCACAGATACTGCATATGCTAGGGCGGAGCCCCGAACAGCGTATCGTTTGGGGATAGTCGGCACAGGGGCCGGCGTCATCGCTTTTCCGTTCTCGAGATAGAGGAGCAACGGCTATGCAGGATGTTTTAGGGGGTCCGGGCGGCGCATTGTCGACGGATACATGGGGAAGCTGGGCGGAAAAGGCGGATCTGGGATTGAACATCGTCATTGTCGATGACCAGATGTCCGCTCGGACGATGCTGCGCCATGTCATCGAGGACATTGCGCCGGAGCTCAAGGTCTACGACTTCGGCGATCCGCTCGACGCCTTGGCCTGGTGCGAAGCCGGGCGCGTGGACCTGTTGCTGCTGGACTACCGCATGCCGGGCATGGACGGTCTGGAATTCGCACGTCGGCTGCGCCGGCTGCCCAGCCACCGTGATATTCCGATCATCCTGATCACCATCGTGGGCGACGAACCGATTCGTCAGGCGGCGCTGGAAGCCGGCGTGATCGACTTCCTGGTCAAGCCGATCCGTCCGCGCGAGTTGCGGGCGCGCTGCTCCAACCTGCTGCAGCTGCGCCAGCAGAGCGAAAGCGTCAAGCAACGCGCGTTGTCGCTGGAGCAGCGCCTGCTGGCCAGCATGAACGAGGTCGAAGAGCGCGAGCGCGAAACCTTGTCGCGGCTTGCGCGCGCGATCGAGTATCGCGATTCGGGCACCAGCGCGTTCCTGGAACGCATGTCGCACGTGGCCGGCCTGATCGCCGAGCAACTGGGGCTGTCGGAAGAAGAGGTGCGCATCATCGAGATGGCTGCACCGTTGCACGACATGGGCAAGATCGCCATTCCCGATTCGGTGCTGCTCAAGCCCGGCAAGCTCACCGACGACGAGATGAGCGTGATGCGGCGCCATCCGCGCATCGGCTACGAGCTGCTCAGCGGCAGCCAGAACCGTTTCATCCAGGTCGGCGCCTTGATCGCGCTGCGTCACCACGAACGTTATGACGGCACCGGTTATCCGGATGGCCTGGTCGGCGAGGCGATTCCGCTGGAAGCGCGCATCGTGGCGGTGGCCGACGTGTTCGATGCGCTGCTGTCGCCACGCCCGTACAAGGAAGCCTGGACCATGGACGCCGCGCTGGCCTATCTGTATGCCCAACGTGGGCGTCTGTTCGACCCGCGCTGCGTGGATGCGCTATTGCGTGGCCGTGCGCAGTTGGACCAGATCTGTGGCGAGTTCTCCACCGCATCGGCGCGACCCGGGGTGTGAGGTGAGGGCGGCGCTTGCCCAGCTGCGTAGGCGACTCGCACGGCGCTCCGACAGCGAGCAGGGTCAGGCGTTGGTGCGCGTTGATGCTCTGGCTGATCCTGGCCCATACGCTGGTCTGCGCCCCGCATCGGCAACCGAGCGATGGCCTCTGCAGCGATTGCTGCGCCCGATCGCGATCGGGAACGGCGGGGCACTGCTGCTGTTTGCGTGGATCGTTGCGAGGCCGCGTCCCTCGCATCTGCGCCGGACGCTCGGCATGCTGTCGGACGATGGCCTGCTCAGTCTGGCGATGACCTGGTTCGCCGCGCCGATGGTCTGCTTCTACGCCATGGTGATGTGGGTCACGCGCGGCAATGCTTTGCGCTTTGGCAGGCATGCGCTGCACACGGCGGTGGCCATGGCTGTCCTCAGTTTCGGGGCGACGTTTGCCAACAGCCCGTATGGGCAACAGCGGATCGAGTTCGGAATCGCCCTGCTGGCGGCGCTGGTGGTCATTCCCCTCTCGTTGCTGTGGCCGATGCACGATGGTGCCGATGCCGCTGCGCGTATCGCCGCGTATGCCCATGGCGCCGATGCTGCAGGACCGCGCAGCGCACTTTCATCCTCATCGAAGCGACCGCAGGTCTGAGGCGTCTATGAAGTCTCCATTGCCATGGTTGAAGCGGCGTCTTTCGGGGCGGGCGGATTCGGAACACGCGCAGAATCTGATCCGCATCATCATCACCACGCTTTTCATTTCCTACCTGGGTTGGCGCTACCACCACACCCACGGCGACACGTTGATGGCCACCTGGTTGATCCTGGTCGGCGAGCTGGTGGTGTCGCTGGGGCTGATGGTGGCGATCCTGCTGCGGCCGCAGGTGTCGCATACGCGGCGCCTGATCGGCATGGTGCTCGACTACACCTGCACCGGCGCGATCATGGCAATCCAGGGCGAACCGGCGTCGCCGCTGTATGCGGTCTGCATGTGGGTGACCATCGGCAATGGCTTGCGCTATGGCAGTCCCTATCTGCGTGCCGCCACGGCGATGGCCAGCCTGAGTTTTCTCAGCGCCATCCTGATTTCGCCTTACTGGAAGGCCAACCCCTATCTGAGCTGGGGCTTGTTGCTGGGTTTGATCGCGGTGCCGCTGTACTTCGATTCGCTGTTGCGTGCGATGACGCGCGCAGTACGCGAGGCGCGGCATGCCAACCAGGCCAAGAGCCGCTTCCTGGCCAATATGAGTCACGAATTCCGTACCCCGTTGAACGGGTTGTCGGGCATGACAGAAGTGCTGGCCACCACGCGTCTGGATGCAGAGCAGAAGGAATGCCTGAATACCATCCAGGCTTCGGCGCGCAGCCTGCTGTCGCTGGTGGAAGAAGTGCTCGATATTTCTGCGATCGAGGCGGGCAAGATCCGTATCGATCGCCGCGACTTCTCGCTGCGCGAGATGATCGGCTCGGTCAACATGATTCTGCAGCCGCAGGCCAAGACGCGCGGACTGGATTACGGCACCGAGGTCGCCACCGACGTGCCGGATCTACTCAAGGGCGACACCGGCCATCTGCGCCAGGTGTTGCTCAACCTGCTGGGCAATGCGGTCAAGTTCACCGAGCACGGGCATGTGCTGCTGCGGGTCGCGCGGATCTCCGGCAATGGTGCCGACACGGTGCGGCTGCGTTTCGATGTCGAGGACAGCGGCATCGGCGTGCCGATGGACATGCGTTCCCGTCTGTTCGAGGCGTTCGAGCAGGCGGACGTGGGTTTGTCGCGCCGCTATGAAGGCACCGGCCTGGGCACCACGATCGCCAAGGGCCTGGTCGAGGCCATGGGCGGCGCGATTGGCTTTGCGCCCAATCCATCCGGCGGCAGCGTGTTCTGGTTCGAGTTGCCGCTGGAGATCGGCGTATTGGACGCGGCGACGCCGGCTCGCTCGCCGGTCGGGGCGCTACTGGAGACTCCCGACGAGCTGGAAGCCTCCAACGTCATCGCCTTTTCCAACCCGTTCCTGCGTCATCGCGCGCGCGTGCGCAGCATGCGCATGCTGGTGGCCGACGACCATGAAGCCAATCGCATGGTGTTGCAGCGATTGCTGGAGAAGGCAGGGCATAATGTGACGTGCGTCAACGGCGCCGAGCAGGTGCTGGACGTGATGGCCGACGAAGATTTCGATGCGGTGATCGTGGATCTGCACATGCCGGGCATGAGCGGCCTGGACATGCTCAAGCAGTTGCGCGTGATGCAGGCCAGCGGCATACGCTACACCCCGGTGGTGGTGCTCAGTGCCGACGTCACGCCAGAAGCGATCCGCGCTTGCGAACAAGCTGGCGCACGCGCGTTCCTGGCCAAGCCCGTCGTGGCCGCCAAGCTGCTCGATACGCTGGCCGAACTTGCCGTCAGCACACGTGCACTGGCAACGCCGGCGCCGGTGGTGCAGGCATCGACCAGTTTCGAGGGCGTGCTCGATGCCAGCGTGCTGGACGAACTCGCTGCGTTGGGCATGGGCGAAGAATTCGAACGGCAGTTCGTCCGGCAATGTCTGGATGATGCGCACAACTGCGTGGGCGCGATCGAGCGCGATGGTACGCGCTCGGATTGGGAACAACTGCGCGAAAGCGCCCACGCGTTGCGCGGCGTTGCCAGCAATCTGGGGCTAGCCCAGCTGGCCGGCAGCGGCGGTGAGCTGATGCGCATGGCCGATTGGCAGCTGCAGGCCGAATGGCGACAGCGGCTGTCGGCGTTGCGCGAACAGCTGCAGACCGGAAAGGACGCACTCGCCGCGCGCGTACAAGGCGCCAACGACGACGAGCGCTCCCCCCGGAGTAGCGAATAGCCCGCCGACGCATCAGCCGGCGTCGAGCCCTGAGCGGCGCGATTGCGCGCGGACCAGACGGTCCATGGTGCGCAATGACTTTTCGCCCAACTGCATTGCCGTATCGACCCAGATTTCGGTGATGCGCATCATTTCCTCCAGCGGTACCGCCGTGGTCATTTCGCGCACTTGCTGCATCGCCGCCCAGGCATGCGGTGTGCGCTTGCTTTCGCGGATCACTTGCTCGACGGCCGCCACGCCCTGACCGCGCGGCACGACGCGATCGACCAGGCCCATGCCGAGCAACTCTTCGGCGGAGTACAGATTGCCTTCGAGCATGATTTTTTGCGCCAGTTGCGCACTGACGCGCTGGCACATGAAAGAGTAGGCGCCCATCCCCGGGAACAGGTCGAACAGCACCTCGGGCAATCCCATCATCACGCCTTCCTCGGCGACGATGGTGTGGCAACTCAATGCTGCTTCGAAACCGCCGCCGAGCGCGTTGCCCTGCACCAGGGCGATGCTGTGCGCGCGTGCGCCGAGGCCGACATGGAATGCGTGCACACCGCGTACACAGCGTTGGGCGTAATCAAGCAGTCGAGCACGGTCGCCTTCGCGAATGAGTTGGCAGAACAACGCCAGATCGCCGCCCAGGTTGAACACGTCGCTGTCGGATGCCAGCACCACGTGCGGAGCCAGCACGCCGGCGTTGTTCAGTCGTTGACCAAGGTTGCTCTGGTAGCCGGTGATGTCGTCGACCAGGCGCGTCGAAAAGCAGGCACGCCCCGGGTTGACGGCGAGGTCGGCATGCATATGGATCCAGTACACGTCACGCTGCGGTTCTTCAACGATGCGTAGGGTCGAGCCGATGTTGGTGCGAATGAAGGGTTGAACTGCAGACATGGTGGTTCTCCGTGATGACCGTCCGGCCGGCCGCCTTTCGGACGGAGATGAGGTTGAACGCGTGAGCGTGCGCCGACATCGGATTCTATGCGTGCAAAAGCGAACGCCCGCAAGGCCTTGCGGCGTTGCGGGCGTCAAAGAAGGCTGAACGCCTTCGGCTGCGGCATAAGCGGTATTACGCCTTCGGCGCGTCCCGTAACTCGCGGCGCAGGATCTTGCCGACATTGGTCTTGGGCAATTCCTTGCGGAATTCGATCACGCGCGGCTGCTTGTAGCCGGTGAGGTTGGCGCGGCAGTGCGCCTTCACAGCGTCGGCCGTCAGGGCCGGGTCCTTCTTCACGATGACCGCCTTGACGATCTCACCGGACTTGTCATCCGGCACGCCGACGGCTGCCACTTCCAGCACGCCGGGCATTTCGGCGATCACGTCCTCGATCTCGTTGGGGTACACGTTGAAACCGGACACCAGAATCATGTCCTTCTTGCGATCGACGATGTAGACGAAGCCCTGTGCGTCCATGCGCGCGATGTCGCCGGTATGCAGCCAGCCTTCGGCGTCCATGACCTTGGCGGTTTCATCGGGCTTCTTCCAGTAGCCCTTCATGACCTGCGGGCCCCTGATGCACAGCTCGCCGATCTCGCCCAACGGCAGTTCCGCGCCGGCGTCGTCCTTGATGCAGGCATCGGTGGACGGAATCGGCAGGCCGATCGAACCGTTGTAGTCCTTCAGATCCATCGGGTTGATGCATGCGGCCGGCGAGGTTTCGGTCAGGCCGTAGGCTTCGACCAAGGTCAGGCCGGTGACTTTCTTCCAGCGCTCGGCGACCGAGCGCTGGACGGCCATGCCGCCGCCAAGGGTCATCTTGAGCGAGGAGAAATCCACCTGATCGAATCCGGGCGTATTGAGCAGCCCATTGAACAGCGTGTTGACGCCGGTGAACGCGGTGAAGCGGGTCTTTTTCAGCTCCTTGACGAAACCTGGCATGTCGCGCGGGTTGCTGATCAGGTGATTGCAGCCGCCGATCTTCATGAAGACCAGGCCGTTCGCAGTCAATGCGAAGATGTGGTACAGCGGCAGCGCGGTGATCACCACTTCGTTGCCTTCTTCCAGCTTGCCGGTGCCCGCCAGCCACTGGTGCGCCTGCTGCATGTTGGCGACCAGATTGCGGTGGGTCAGCATGGCGCCCTTGGCCACGCCGGTGGTGCCGCCGGTGTACTGCAGGAAGGCGATCTCGTCGGGTTCGATCTGCAGCGTCGGCACGCGGTGCTTGCGGCCCAGCGCCAGCGCCTCGCGGAAGCGAATCGCGCCGTTGATGCGGTAATCGGGCACCAGCTTCTTGACGTACTTGACCACGAAGTTGAGCAGCGCCGCCTTCGGGAAGCCCAGCATGTCGCCCAGGCCGGTGGTGATGACTTGCCTGACCGGCGTGTCGGCGATGACCTGCTGCACGGTGGTGCCGAAGTTGTCGATGACCACCAGCACGCTGGCGCCGGAGTCGATCAACTGATGCTTGAGTTCGCGGGGGGTGTACAGCGGATTGACGTTGACCACGGTCAGGCCGGCACGCAGCACGCCGAAGGTCGCGATGGGGTATTGCAGGCAGTTGGGCATCATCAGGGCGACGCGGTCGCCTTTCTTCAACTGCAACTCGCCAAGCAGATAAGCGGCGAAGTGCTCGACCAGCTGATCCGCCTCGCGGTAGGTGATGGTCTTGCCGAAGCTGTGGTACGCAGGCCGGTCGGCGAAGCGTTTCACGGAGGTGGCAAACACCTCGGCCACCGTGCGGAACTGCTCAAGATCGATTTCGGCGGCAACGCCGGCCGGATAACTTTGCAACCAAGGACGTGCCTGATTCATCTGCCCCCCTCCAGGGTGTTCTCGACGCGCCGCAGTGTGTTCCACGGCGTTACAACAGCTGGCAGCATACCGTCATGCATGGAAAAGGCGAAGCGTGATGCAGAGCAGCATTCAAGGGCAGTGACGCGTGGTGTGGGTGGGGTTTTGCATGCTGGTCTTGCTCGGCTGCACACGTGCTGCGCCGGAACAACGTCTGCGCGCGACGCTGGAGCAGATGCATCAGGCAATCGAAGCACGCGAGATCGGCGATGCGATGGCGCCGGTGGCGGAGGATTTTGTTGGCGAAAACGGATTGGACGCCGACGGGTTACGGCGCTTGATGCGAGTGCAGATGCTGGGCAACCAACAGATCGGCGTGACCATGGGACCGGTCGACGTGGCGCTCGCCGGTGATACCGCCACGGTGCGCTTCACGGCGTTGTTGACGGGCGGCAGCGGGCGCTGGGTGCCCGATCAGGCGCAGACCTACCAGGTCACCACCGGTTGGCGATGGCAGGGCAGCGACTGGCAGCTGTATCACGCGCAATGGGTGCCGGCAGCACGCTGAACGCGCCGACGCAGCGGGGGCGTGGCTGGCCGCGTGGTACGGCCGATTTCTGGTGCCGGTGCACGGGCGGGGCGCGTGGGGCATTCGGTCCAGGCGCGGGTCGCCCGGTAATGCCGGCGCGTGGCGCTGAGCTCGGAGGTGGCTCATCCGGCTGGCCGCCGTTAGCTGGGTCATCCAAGGGTGTCGCCGCCATCTTCTCGGCCAAGCATTTCGGCGGTGATCGATGTCCGTGGTGCCGGCGATGGCATAGGGCAACACCAACGGCGGGGAGGCCGCGCGCTTTGCTTACCGCGGCGTGATCGCCGGTTTCACAAGGCCTGAAACGCCGCTCCCGCCGAGCGGCGGGAGTGCGTTGCATCGTTGGAGCGCGATACGCGTTGTGGTCAGGCGGCGGCCTTGCGTGCCGCTAGCTGACGCAGCACATACTGCAGCAGGCCGCCGTGCTTGAAGTACTCCACCTCCTTGGGTGTCAGCAGCAGCACCTTGACCTGGAACTGTTTGACGCTGCCATCGGGCTTTTTCGCATTGACGGTGGCACGGCGGCTGGCGCCGTCCTGCAGGCCGGTGATGTCCAGCACTTCCGAACCATCCAGGCCGAGCGTCTGGGCGTTTTCGTTTTCCAGGAACTGCAGCGGCAGCACGCCCATGCCCACCAGGTTGGAGCGATGGATGCGCTCGAAGCTTTCGGCGATCACGGCCTTGACCCCGAGCAGGTTGGTGCCCTTGGCCGCCCAGTCGCGTGAGGACCCGGTGCCGTATTCCTTGCCCGCCAGCACCACCAGCGGCACGCCATCGGCCTTGTACTTCATCGCGGCATCGTAGATGGCCAGCTTTTCCGGCTGGCCGCCGTTGGCTGGGTAATACAGCGTGTTGCCGCCTTCTTCGCCGCCGAACATCAGGTTCTTGATGCGGATGTTGGCGAAGGTGCCGCGCACCATCACGTCATCGTTGCCGCGGCGGCTGCCGTAGCTGTTGAAGTCTGCCGGCTGTACGCCGCGTTCCTGCAGGAAGCGGCCTGCCGGCGAATCTTTCTTGATGTTGCCGGCCGGGGAGATGTGATCGGTGGTGATCGAGTCGCCGAACAGGCCCATGATGCGCGCGCCGTGCACGTCGTCCACGTTGCCCACCTGCATGGTCATGCCGTCGAAGTAGGGCGGGTTCTTGATGTAGGTCGAGGCTGCGTCCCACTCGTACAGCGCGCCATCGGGCGAGGCAATGGTGTTCCAGCGCGTGTCGCCCTTGAACACGTCGGCGTAGTTCTGCTTGAACATCTCCGGGCCGACGGTGGCGGCGATGGTGTCGCCGATTTCCTTGTTGCTCGGCCAGATGTCGCGCAGATACACCGGCTGCCCATCGCTGCCGGTGCCCAGCGGCTCGGTGGTGAGGTCGATATCGGTGGTGCCGGCGATGGCGTAGGCCACCACCAGCGGCGGCGAGGCCAGATAATTCATCTTGACCTCGGGGTGCACGCGGCCTTCGAAGTTGCGGTTGCCCGACAACACCGAAGTCACCACCAGATCGTCCTTGGCAATGGCTGCAGACACGTCTTCCGGCAGCGGGCCGGAGTTGCCGATGCAGGTGGTGCAGCCGTAGCCGACCACGTAGAAACCAAGCTTTTCCAGGTCGGCGAGCACGCCGGCCTTTTCAAGATAGTCGGTGACCACGCGCGAACCCGGCCCGAGCGAGGTCTTGACCCACGGCTGCGCCTTCAGTCCCTTGGCTGCGGCATTGCGCGCGAGCAGCCCGGCGCCCAGCATCACCGCCGGGTTGGAGGTGTTGGTGCAGGAGGTGATCGCGGCGATGACCACCGAGCCATCGCGCAGCTGCCAACCGGCACCGCTGGCGCTGGCGCTTTCTGCCTGTGACGCCTTCGCACCGACGGCGGTGCCGCCGCCACCTTCGTTCTTGAGGCGGTCTTCCTGCTTGAGATCGGCCAGCTTCTTGCTGCGCGCGTCGGAGAACGGCTTGAGGCTTTCGCGGTAGTTGGACTGCATGTCTTCCAGCAGCACGCGGTCCTGCGGGCGCTTGGGGCCGGCCAGCGATGGCTTGACCTGGCCCATGTCCAGTTCCAGCGTGGCGCTGTATCGGGCGGGTGGGGTGGCGGCGTCGTGCCACAGGCCCTGCGCCTTGGCATAGGCCTCGACCAACGCAATCTGCTCCTCGCTGCGGCCGGACAGGCGCAGATAGGTCAGCGACTCCTCGTCGACCGGGAAGATGCCGCAGGTGGCGCCGTATTCGGGCGCCATGTTGCCGATGGTGGCGCGGTCGGCCAGCGGCAGGTGCTGCAGGCCGTCGCCATAGAACTCGACGAACTTGCCCACCACGCCGAGCTTGCGCAGCATCTGGGTGACCGTCAGCACCAGGTCGGTGGCAGTGGCGCCCTCGGGCAACTTGCCAGTGAGCTTGAAGCCCACGACCTGCGGAATCAGCATCGAGGAGGGCTGCCCCAGCATGGCCGCTTCGGCCTCGATGCCGCCCACGCCCCAGCCCAGCACGCCGATGCCATTGATCATGGTGGTGTGGCTGTCGGTACCGAACACGGTGTCGGGGTAGGCGACCAAGGTGCCGTCCTTGTCGGCGCTCATCACCACGCGCGCCAGGTTTTCCAGGTTCACCTGGTGAACGATGCCGGTGTTGGGCGGCACCACCTTGAAGTTCTCGAACGCCTTCTGGCCCCAGCGCAGGAAGCCGTAGCGTTCCTGGTTACGCTGGAATTCGATCTTGCCGTTGAGGTCGAGCGCGTCCGGCTTGCCGAATACATCCACCTGTACCGAGTGGTCGATGACCAGTTCGGAGGGAATCTGCGGATTGATCTGGTCGGCATTGCCGCCGAGCTTGACCACCGCATCGCGCATTGCGGCCAGGTCGACCACGCAGGGCACGCCGGTGAAATCCTGCAGCACCACGCGCGCCGGCATGAAGGCGATTTCGGTATCGGGCTCGGCGCTAGGGTCCCACTTGGCAACCGCTTCGATATGGTCCTTGCCAACGGTCACGCCGCCGTCTTCATGGCGTAGCAGGTTCTCCAGCAGGATCTTCATCGAATAGGGCAGGTGGCCGATATCGAAGCGTTCGCCCAGCTTCGGCAGGCTGTAGTACGCGTAGCGCTTGCCGTGGACCTCAAGTGAGGTGCGAGTGGAAAAGGAATCGCTCATGCATCACTCCTATGGCATCGAAGGCTTTAGGTAGGCGCTCATTCTGAGCGATTCAGTGTGTACGTACGGTGTGTCCAGACAGATCTGCGAACTTGAGTAGGACGGCGTAAGTACGTATGATGCATGCATACTTTCTGGAGCATGCTCATGGAAGCCACCGTTGCCGAACGCGGACAGATCACGCTGCCAAAGGCAGTGCGCGATGCCCTGGGCCTGACCAAGGGCACCACGTTGAAGATCGAGCTCGACGGCGGGCGCATCATCCTGCGCAAGGACGTCAGCGAGGCGCTGCGCAAGGTGCGCGGCAAGTTCAAGCTGGTCGACGGCCTGACCAGCACAGATGCGGCGATGCGCGTGATCCGTGGCCGCGCCCCCGGAGACCCGTTCGACCCATGATCGCCCTGGATTCCTCGGTCCTGCTGGACATCCTGATCGGCGACCCGGTCTATGGCGAAGTGTCGGAGATCTGCATCGGCGACGCCCTCGCGCGCGACGAAGTGGTGGTCTGCGACGCGGTGGTGGCCGAGGTGCTGGCCATGCTCGACACCCAGGTCGACCTGATGGAAACCCTGGCCTCGATCGGCGTGCGCTACGAAGCCACCCAGGAAGCGGCGGCAGTGCGCGCCGGCCATATGAACAAGCGCTTTCGCGCGCGCGGCGGCAAGCGCGAGCGGGTGGTGGCCGACTTTCTGATCGGCGCCCACGCGATGCTCCAGTGCGACGGGTTGATCACCCGCGACGAGGGCTTCTTCCGCGATTACTTCAAGGGTTTGAAGATCGTCGTTCCCAAACCCGCCCCCTGATCCACGTTTTGCGCTTTACCACCTTCACCGCTGCTTTTTTGGAGAACCCGCATGTTGGAAGCCTATCGCCACCACGTTGCAGAGCGCGCCGCGCTCGGTATCCCGCCGTTGCCGCTGACCGCGCAGCAGACCGCCGAGGTCATCGAGCTGCTCAAGGCGCCGCCTGCCGGTGAAGAGGAGTTCCTGGTCGAACTGCTCAGCCAGCGCGTGCCCGCCGGCGTCGACGACGCTGCCAAGGTCAAGGCCTCGTACCTGGCCGCGGTGGCCTTCGGCACCGAGACCACCGCGCTGATCAGCCCCACGCGCGCCACCGAACTGCTCGGCACCATGCTGGGTGGCTACAACATCCAGCCGCTGATCGACCTGCTGGACAACGCCGAGCTGGGCGCCACCGCCGCCGAAGCGCTCAAGCACACCTTGCTGGTGTTCGATGCGTTTCACGACGTGCAGGAAAAGGCGCAAGCCGGTAATACGCATGCCAAGGCCGTGCTGGAGAGCTGGGCCGATGCCGAGTGGTTCACCAGCAGGCCGGAAGTGCCGCAGAGCCTGACCGTCACCGTGTTCAAGGTGCCGGGCGAGACCAATACCGACGACCTGTCGCCGGCGCCGGACGCCACCACCCGCCCGGACATCCCGTTGCACGCGCTGGCGATGCTGAAGAACAAGCGCGACGGCGCCGCGTTCGAGCCGGAGGAAGACGGCAAGCGCGGCCCGATCCAGGCGATCGCCGAGCTCAAGGACAAGGGCCATCTGGTCGCCTACGTGGGCGATGTGGTCGGGACCGGTTCCTCGCGCAAGTCGGCGACCAACTCGGTGCTGTGGTGGACCGGCGAAGACATTCCGTACATCCCGAACAAGCGCTTCGGCGGCGTGTGCCTGGGCAGCAAGATCGCCCCGATTTTCTACAACACCATGGAAGATGCCGGCGCCTTGCCGATCGAGCTGGACGTGTCGCAGATGGAGCATGGCGATGTGGTCGAGCTGCGTCCGTACGACGGCAAGGCGCTGAAGAACGGGCAGGTGATCGCCGAGTTCGCGATGAAGTCGGACGTGCTGTTCGACGAAGTGCGCGCCGGTGGCCGCATCCCGTTGATCGTCGGCCGCGGCCTCACCGCCAAGGCGCGCGAGTTCCTCGGCCTGCCGGCCTCGGACCTGTTCCGGCTGCCGATGGACCCGCCGGACACCGGCAAGGGTTTCTCGCTGGCGCAGAAGATGGTCGGCCGCGCCTGCGGCCTGCCGGAAGGCCAGGGCATGCGCCCGGGCACCTATTGCGAACCGAAGATGACTTCGGTGGGCTCGCAGGACACCACCGGGCCGATGACCCGCGACGAGCTGAAGGACCTGGCCTGCCTGGGCTTCTCCGCCGATCTGGTGATGCAGTCGTTCTGCCACACCGCCGCGTACCCGAAGCCGGTGGACGTCAAGACCCACCACACGCTGCCGGAGTTCATCTCCACCCGCGGCGGCGTGTCGCTGCGTCCGGGCGATGGCGTGATCCACAGCTGGCTCAACCGCATGCTGCTGCCCGACACCGTCGGCACCGGCGGCGACTCGCACACCCGCTTCCCGATCGGCATCTCGTTCCCGGCCGGCTCCGGCCTGGTGGCGTTCGCAGCGGCCACCGGCGTGATGCCGCTGGACATGCCCGAGAGCGTGCTGGTGCGGTTCAAGGGGCAGATGCAGCCGGGCGTGACCCTGCGCGACCTGGTCAACGCGATCCCGCTGTACGCGATCAAGCAGGGCCTGCTGACCGTGGCCAAGCAGGGCAAGAAGAACATCTTCTCCGGCCGCATCCTGGAAATCGAAGGCTTGCCGAACCTGAAGGTGGAGCAGGCGTTCGAGCTGTCCGATGCCTCGGCCGAGCGTTCGGCGGCCGGTTGCACCGTGCACCTGGACAAGGCGCCGATCATCGAATACCTGACCAGCAACATCACCCTGCTGCGCTGGATGATTGCCGAAGGCTATGCCGATGCGCGCACCCTGGGCCGCCGCATCAAGAAGATGGAAGAGTGGCTGGCCGATCCGCAGCTGCTGCAGCCCGATGCCGACGCCGAGTACGCTGCGGTCATCGAGATCGACCTGGCCGATATCCATGAGCCGATCGTGGCGTGCCCGAACGACCCGGACGACGTCAAGACGCTGTCGGACGTGGCCGGTGCGGCCATCGACGAAGTGTTCATTGGTTCGTGCATGACCAACATCGGCCACTTCCGCGCAGCGGCCAAGCTGCTGGAAGGCAAGCGCGACATCCCGACCCGGTTGTGGGTGGCTCCGCCGACCAAGATGGATGCCTCCGAGCTGACCAAGGAAGGCCACTACGGCACCTTCGGCGCGGCCGGGGCGCGTATGGAAATGCCGGGCTGCTCGCTGTGCATGGGCAACCAGGCGCAGGCGCGCGAGGGCGCCACGGTGTTCTCCACCTCCACGCGTAACTTCCCGAACCGTCTGGGCCGCAACACCAATGTGTACCTGGGCTCGGCGGAACTGGCGGCAATTTGTTCGCGCCTGGGCCGCATTCCGACCAAGGACGAGTACATGGCCGATGTGGGCGTGATCAAGACCAGTGGCGAGCAGATCTATCGCTACATGAACTTCGATCAGATCCAGGAGTATCAGAACGTGGCAGAGACCGTCGCCGCCTGATTCATCCAGAAGGTTGGTCGTCCCGAAATGCCCGGCACTGCCGGGCATTTCGCTTTCCAGGCAATGGCTTCGTGTTGTGCTCACGATGCCCGGCGTTAAAACAAATACCAGCTGACTGGATTGTGGCATTGCAACAAAAATCTGAAGTACGCAGGTCTAGAGTCCGGCCGCTCTACCACTGCCCGTTGATGCCCATGCCCACTTGCACAATCTCCGGTCAAACCCTGCATTACACGCAACACGGCCGCGGTTTCCCGGTCTTGCTTGGCCACAGTTATCTCTGGGACGCTGCGATGTGGGAGCTGCAGATACAGGCGCTCTCGCAGCACTACCAGGTCATCGTTCCCGAGCTGTGGGGGCATGGGCAGTCAGGTCCGTTGCCGCACGGCACGCAGCAGATCGGCGATCTTGCCCGGCACATGCTGGCCCTGCTGGACGCACTGAAGTTGCCGCAGTGCGCGGTGGTCGGCCTGTCGGTGGGCGGCATGTGGGCCGCCGAGCTTGCCCTGATGGCGCCGGAGCGCGTGTGCAGCCTGGTGTTGATGGACACCTTCCTGGGCGCCGAGCCAACCGCCACGCGTGCGCGCTATTTCGGCCTGCTCGATGCGATCGAGACGGCCGGGCAGGTGACGCCTGCGTTGATCGAGGCGATCGTTCCGATCTTCTTCCGCCCCGGCATCGATCTGAGATCGGCACTGCCGGCCGCCTTTGCGCAGCGTCTGGCTGCCATGTCGGCCGAGCAGTTGCGCGCATCCATCGTGCCACTGGGCCGGCTGATCTTCGGCCGAACCAATCGACTGGATGCCCTGTCTGGACTGGATCCGGCCAACACCTTCCTGCTCGGTGGCGCCGAGGATATTCCGCGCCCGCCCGAAGAGGTGTGGATGATGGCCGAGGCAATCTGCTGCGATTACGAGCTGATCCCGGACGCAGGACATATCGCCTCGCTGGAGAACCCGGCCTTCGTCAACGCGCAGTTGCTGGGATGGCTGAAGCGGACGGTGGGTGAGACCGAGGTGGAGCTGATGCGTGTGGGATGAGGGCGATGACCTCGCCTGGTGCCCGCGGGGCGGATGCGGGTACGGCGTCGGCGCGCTGCGTGGTTGGCCGTACCCTCACCCCAACCCCTCTCCCGCGGGGAGAGGGGCTTAAAGCCCTCTTTCGTAGGGAAGGGCTTGCAGCGCTGCTCTCCTGCAGGAGGGAGGCTCGTTACTTGTCACGCCATGGCCCGCCTTTCCTGGCTGGAAGGGAGTTCGAAGCTGCGCGATTACGGTTGCGCGTCCAGCCAGGCTTCCAGTGCCGGGGCGGGTAGGGGCCGCGAGAACAGATAGCCTTGCAGCACCTCACAGCCCAGGTCGGCGAGGAACAGGCGCTGCGCTTCGTTTTCCACACCTTCGGCGACCACGTGCTTGCGCAGGTGCTCGCCGATGCGCAATACCGAGGTGGTGAGCGCGCGCGCGTCTTCGCTGTGTTCGATATCGCGGACGAAGCTCATGTCCAATTTGAGTTCGTCGATCGGCAGGCGATGCAGATGGCTCAGGCTGGAATAGCCGGTGCCGAAATCGTCCAGCGACAGCGAGATGCCGGCTTCGCGAATGGCATGCAGGTTTTCCAATACGCCCGGTTGCCCGGACAGCATCACGCTTTCGGTCAGTTCCAGGGTCAGATCGGAGGGCTGTACGCCCATCTCGGCGATGAGCCGGAGCAGATCCGACAGCATGCGCGGACTTTCGAAACCACTCGCCGACAGGTTCACCGACACGCGTGCGACCGGCACGCCACGCTGGCGCCAGTCGGCGACCTGCTGGCAGGCGCTGCGCAGGACCCACGCGTTGATCTGCGGCATCATGCCTTGTTCTTCGGCCACGGGCAGGAAGCGCGCCGGCGACACTGCACCCAACTGCGGGTGATTCCAGCGCAGCAGCGCTTCCACGCCATAGAGCGTGTGCGGCGCGGCGCTGTGCATCTGCGGTTGGTAATGCAATTGCAGTTGATCGCGGTCGATGGCCTGACGCAGTTCCGCTTCCAGCGCAACGCGTTCTTGCGCCATGCGGTTCATGTCGGAACTGAAGAAACGGAAGCGCCCACCGCCTTCCTTCTTGGCGCGATTCATCGCCAGATCGGCGTGGCGCAGCAGGATGTTGATGTCTTGGCCATCCTCGGGAAACATCGCCACGCCGATACTGGCCGACGAATGCACTGTCATATGGCCGACCGGCAGGGGGCTGGCGATGCTGACCAACAAACGCTCGGCGGCGGCACTGGCCTGCTCTGCGCTGCATTGCGGCAGCGCAAGCGCGAATTCGTCGCCGGAGAGTCGCGCCAGCATCGCCGTGGCGGCGACCTGGTCGTTGACGCGCAAGGCGATATCGCGCAGCAGCCCATCGCCTGCGGCGTGTCCCTGGCTATCGTTGATGAGCTTGAAGCGATCGATGTTGATGAACATCAACGCGGCCGGTTCGCCTGCGTATTCGGCCTGCGTCAGCGCCTGCTCGGCACGCGCGCTGAACATGATGCGGTTGGGCAGGCCCGTGAGCGTGTCGTAGAACGCCAGTTGATGCACGCGCTGGCGGATCTGCTCGCGTTCCAGCGCCAAGGTGCACAGCTGCTGGCACAAATCGGTGAGCCGCATATGCCAGGCATCGGCACGTTGCGGCTTGCGGTAATACAGCGCGAAGGTGCCAAGCACGCGCGCGCTGTTGGAGCGGATCGGCGTGCTCCAGCAGGCGCGCAGGCCCCAAGGCAAGAGGGTGTCGCGATACGCCTCGAACAATGGGTCGGTGGCGATGTCTTCCACCATCACCGCGCGACCGCGCCAGGCCGCGGTGCCGCAGGCGCCTGTGCCCGGGCCGATCTTCAAGCCGTTGACCGCATCGGCGTATTCGGGCGGCAGGCTGGGCGCAGCCAGCGAATGCAGGCGACCTTGATTGTCCGCACTCATCACCGTGGCCAGCACTTCCGGTGCGATGCGTTCGACCTCGGTGCAGATCAGCGTCATCACCTCGATCAACGGGCGTTCCTGCACCAAGGCTTCCAGCACTCGGTGCTGCAATACCTCGTGCATCTTGGTGTCGGTGATGTCGGTCAATACCGCCACGTAATGCGAGGGAGCGTGGTTGGCGTCGTAGATCGGGTTGAAGTTGAGCGAGATCCACAGCGGTGTGCCGTCCTTGCGATAGACCAGCAAGTCGGCGCGGGTGTGCTGCAAGGCATCGGCGCGATCGCGAACGCGGGCGACCTCGCTTTGGTCGCTTTGGGCGCGGGTCAAGACATCGGAGGGACGCAGACCGACCAGCTCGGCTTCGGTGTAGCCGAACATGCGCTGGAAGCCGTCGTTGGCGTACAGCAGGCGCGATTGCAGATCGCAGATGAGAATGGCGCTGCTGCTGCCATCGAGGGCTTCTGCGAGCAGGCGCGAACGGCGCTGCTCGGGCTGCTCGCCGGCCTTGGCCATGCCGGCGGTGACCGGGCCGGGCCTGACCAGACCAGCGCTTGGGGCGTTGGCATGGATTGGCTCAGCCGTCAGCGGCATGCTGTCCATCGCTGCATCCACGCCAGCGCCCGCCGCGCTTCCCGGTGCTGGAGGAAGCGTTTGGTTGGTCGGGTGCGAGGGATGCGCGGCCATGCCGGATCAGCGCGCCTGCGCCGACAATGCGAGCAAGCGCTCGGCTACGCGGTCCAGCGGCACCACTTCCTGTGCGGCGCCAAGCTTGTACGCCGCACCGGGCATGCCCCAGACCACGCTGCTGGCTTCGTCCTGCACCAGCGTCGGCGCGCCGGCCTGCAGCATTTCCAGCAGGCCGCGTGCGCCGTCGTCGCCCATGCCGGTGAGGATGGCGCCCACCGCATTTGGGCCGGCATTGGCGGCAACGGAACGAAACAGCACGTCCACTGCCGGTTTGTGGCGATTGACCGGCGGGCCGTCGTCGATACGGCAGCGCCAACGCGCTCCGTCGCGAATGATGCGCAGATGCTGGCCGCCCGGCGGCAGATACGCATGACCTGGCAGGATCGCCTCGCCATCGGTGGCTTCGCGTACCGACATGGCCGAATGGCGGTTGAGGCGCTCGGCGAATGCGGTGCTGAAGCTGGCAGGCAGATGCTGGGTCATCACCACCGCGGGCGCATCGGCGGGCATGTGTTCGAGCACCACGCGCAGCGCTTCGGTACCACCGGCGGAGGCGCCGATGGCGATCAAACGGTCGGTCGTGCGAAAGCGCAGCGCGCTGCCGGCCACCGGTGCCGATTGCATATCCAGCGTGACTTTGGGCGCGCTCGGGCGATTGAGTGCGCTGACCTTGGCCTTGGCGGCCATTTTGACCTTGCTGACGATCTCTTCGGCGTAGCCTTCCAGCCCGCGTGCAACGTCGATCTTGGGCTTGGACACGAAGTCCACGGCGCCCAGCGACAAAGCCTGCAAGGTGGTGTCGGCGCCGCGCTCGGTCAGCGATGAAATCATCACCACCGGGGTAGGGCGCAGGCGCATCAGGTTTTCCAGAAACACCAGGCCGTCCATGCGCGGCATTTCCACATCCAGCGTGATGACGTCTGGATTGAGGCGCTTGATCTTTTCCCGCGCCAGCAACGGGTCGGCGGCCGAGCCGACCACTTCGATGCCGGCGTCGCGCGACAAAATTTCGGTGAGCATCTGACGCACGACCGCCGAATCGTCGACGATCAATACACGCACAGGAGTTTCCAGCGTCATTCGAACAACTCCACTCCACCGGTAACCGGTGCTTTGGACAGACGGGCGCGCACGGCCGATTCGGTGGCGGCGACTTCCGCTTCGTGTGCGTGCGGCAAACGCTGCACGACGACGCGGCCAGTCGTCGCGAAGAACCACACCTTGCGCGGATGGATGCCACACAGGTCTTCAGCGATGATGGGAATATGTTCGGCCTGCAGGTACTGGCGCACGAACTCGGCGTTGCGGGTGCCGACCGGGTTGCTGGTGAAGCCCTTCAACACGTTGGCGCCACCGAAGACCTTGGCTTCGATGCGTTTGCGGTGGGCGCCGCGCTTGAGCATGTCGTTGATCAGCAGCTCCATGGCATAACTGCCGTAGCGCGTAGGTGCGCCATCGCCGACCTGGCCTTCCGGCAACAGAAAGTGGTTCATGCCGCCGATCTTGAGCACCGGGTCGCGCAGACAGGCTGCAACGCACGATCCCAAGGTGGTCGTCAACGCGGTGTCGTCGTCCACCACCAGGTATTGGGTGGGCAGCAGTTTGGCGGCAATGGTCTGGAACCGCGAATCGCGGTAGCGCATGACGTCGTCGACTTGCACGGCAGTACTCATGCTCACGCTCCTGCGCGCGGTGCGCGCCGATACAGCGTGCGCCCGCACGGCTGGATCAGATCGGCCGCGTGCAGGTAGTTCTCCGAGTGCCCGGTGTAGAGCAGGCCGTCGTCGCCCATGTGGCTGACCAGGCGCGACAGGATGCCGCGCTGGGTGGGCTTGTCGAAGTAGATCATCACGTTGCGGCAGAACAGTGCCGCATACGGACCGCCGACATCGTAACGCGGCGCCAGCAGATTCAACTGGCGGTATTCGATGAGCTGGCGCAACGCCGGAATGACCCGACATTTGCCTTCATTGGGGCCGCTGCCGCGCTGGAAATACTTGCGCTTGATCGCGGCATCCAGCGAGGCGACGCGGTCGATGGCATACACGCCGCGCGATGCGGTTTCCAGTACCTGGGTGTCGACGTCGGTGGCGACGATGCTCACTGGCGGGGTCAGCGTGCCGAAGGCTTCGCAGGCGGTAATGGCGATGGAATAGGGCTCCTCGCCGGTGGAGGCGGCGCACGACCAGATCTTCAACGGCGCCTGCGAGGCGCGCTTTTGCAGTTCTTCGCGCAGTTTGTCGAAATGGTGCGGCTCGCGGAAGAACGAGGTCAGGTTGGTGGTCAGCGCATTGGTGAATGCCTGCCATTCTTCTTCATCGTTGCCGGCTTCGAGCTGGTCGAGGTAATCGCGGAACGAGCGCAGGCCGAGCACGCGCAGACGACGCGACAGGCGGCCATACACCATGTCGCGCTTGGCTGGCGCCAATGCGATGCCCACACGCTGGTAGATCAGGTCGCAAACGCGCTTGAAGTCGCGGTCGCCGAAATCAAATTCGCGTGTGTCTGAAGCGGAAGTCGTAGTCGTCATATCCATACGCGTCGTTAGCTATAACTGGATATCGGCCACGGAGCCGCGCAACTGAAGCGCTAATGCGTGGATCGGACGCGGTTGTGTTCGCTACCTCGTCCGATGGGGACGGCGGCTGTTGATGGGATGCTCGGAGGGCAAAGACGCCCCATCGGCGTGCTGCCGCATCGTACGCGCGAGGACCAGCGTCGGTGCCTGGCCTAAATGCACAACGCCCCGGCAATGCCGGGGCGTTGTGGGTGACAGCGGTGGATCAGAACTCTTGCCAGTTACCGTCGGCCAGCGCGGCCTGGGATGTGGCTGGCCGTGAGGCGCTCGCTGCTGCGCGCGCTACCGGCCTGGCGGCGCTTTTCACTGCAACCGGGCGCGAGGTGATCGGGCGTACGCGTGCGCTCTGCGGCGCCTGCGCAGCCGAGTCGTCCAGCTTGAACACCGACACCGCTTCGGCCAGATGACCTGCCTGCTCTTCCATCGAGCGGGCGGCGGCAGTGGCTTCTTCCACCAGCGCGGCGTTCTGCTGGGTGGTTTCGTCCATCTGGGTGATGGTCTGGTTGACCTGCTCGATCCCGGACGACTGCTCCTGTGAAGCGGCAGAGATCTCGCCCATGATGTCGGTCACGCGTTGCACGCTGGCCACGATGTCGGCCATGGTGGCGCCGGCCTTGCGCACCAGTGCCGAGCCTTCGGCCACCTTGTGCACGGAGTCGTCGATCAGGCCCTTGATCTCCTTTGCCGCACCGGCCGAACGCTGTGCCAGCGTGCGCACCTCGGAGGCGACCACGGCAAAACCGCGACCCTGTTCGCCGGCACGCGCCGCTTCCACCGCTGCATTCAACGCCAGGATATTGGTCTGGAACGCGATGCCATCGATGACGCTGATGATGTCGGCGATCTTCTTGGACGAGGCTTCGATGCCGGACATGGTGGTGACCACTTGCGACACCACTTCACCGCCTTGCGAGGCCACGCCGGTGGCGCCGATGGCAAGCTGGTTGGCCTGACGGGCGCTTTCGGCATTCTGCTTGACGGTGGAGGTGAGCTCCTCCATCGAGGCGGCGGTTTCTTCCAGATTGGCGGCCTGCTGCTCGGTACGGTGCGACAGGTCGCTATTGCCCGAGGCGATTTCGCCGGCGGCCGAATTGATCGCGATGGACGACATCTTGATGCGCCCGACGATGTCGGCCAGCTGCTCGGCGGTGGCATTGGCATCGTCGCGCATCTGCGCGAACACCCCGCTGAACTCACCATGCATGCGCACGGTCAGGTCACCACGCGACAGCGCGGACAGCAGGGTCGAGATCTGTTCCAGGCTGCCGGCATTGGCATCCAGCAAACCGTTGAGCTGCTGCGCCAACTGCAGGAAGAAACCCTGCTTGCCGTCGGTTTCCACACGCCCGCTCATGTCGCCGCTGGCGGCCGCGCGCACGATGCGGGCCACTTCTTCTTCCACCTGCACTTCGATGGTGCGGTCGCGCCATTCGCAGACTTCGCCGCTGGTCTCGCCCTGTTCGTTCTTGATCGAGGTGACGGTCTGCGCCAGCACCACTTCGCCGAAACGCTCTTCGAAGCTGGTGACGCCATCGCGTTCCAGCGCGGCAATGGCCTTGCGCACGGTCGCATCCGACAGACCCAGGTAGCTGATGTGCTGGCCGATGACCTTGCTCGCGTCGAACTCGGGCGATGCCAGGCGGATGCTGCTTTCGTACTGCGCCACGATCTTCTTGAAGGCATCGTTGGCGTAGATCATCACGCGTTCGGGATCGGTGATGAAGGTGCTGGTCGAGGACTTGTCCAGCGCGGTGCGGATGCGCAGGTTTTCGTCGGCAATCTCCTGGTCGCGTTCGATGCGTTCCCTCAGGTCGCGCTGCATGCGCTGCATGGAGCGCATCAACTCGCCCACTTCGTCCTGGCCCTGCACGTTGATCTGGCCGTCCAGCTTGCCGCCGGCAATTTCGGTGGCCGTGGTGACCGCGCCGCGCATGCTCTTGACGATGGAACGGGCGAACAGGAAGGCCAGGCCCAGGCCGCCGGCGATGCCGATCAACAGCACCACCAGGGTCAGCGTGACGGAAGTGGCGTGGACCTTTTCGGCCTTGGTCTTGGCAGCCTGCGCGAGCAGGTTGTCTTCGGCAATCAAGGCGGCCAGCGAATCCTTGGCCTTGTTGTGCAGGGTACGGGTTTCGCCGACGAAGGTGTCGATGGCGTCGTCGGGCAGATTCAGCTCCATCATTTCGTCGACGCTGGCATAGGAGGCCGACGCCTTCTTCCAGTCCGCCATGAACACGTCGAACAGCTTCTTCTGTTGCGGGCTTTCGATCAGACGCGGGTAGCCCTTGATGGTGGCTTCGATCTCGCCATTGAGCTTCTTGGCGCGGACCTTGGCCTCCTGCTTGACCGAATCGCTGGCGCGCACCAGGTTCTGGTAGGCCGCATTCCGGTATTCGCCGAGCATGCCGCGCAGATCGCCTGCCTCGCGCACGCTGGACATGGTGTTGCCGGCCAGGTCGCGGGTGACGTTATTGAGCGACGCCAGACCCGAATAGGCGATGACGCCCTGGACGAGCATGATCAGCAGCACGATGCCGAACGCCAGCATCAGCTTGGGCATCAGTTTCAGATTGTTGATCCATTGCATTGACACGATTCCCCGTAGAAGTCAGTCCGCATAGCCGCAACAGCACATCGCCACGCGCAAGGGCGTGGCGATGTGCGAGGCGATTACTTGATGGTGGCGAGCTTCAGGCTGGCCGGGGAGCTGACTTCGATTTCGGCGCGCGAACTGTCGCGCTGGATCTTGCCGAGGACGCAGACGTCCTTACCTTCGAGCGTTTCCGGGGCGAAGCTGAACTTGCCGCGGTTGGCACCGTCGATGCGTGCGGAGAAGGTGTGGCGCGGGAACATGCCGCCCATGTACAGGAAGGTAGGTTCGCCTTCCGAGCTCTGCGCGTACTTGGCCTTTTCGACCTTGCCGCACACCATGCCGTCCTTGCCGACGAAGCGCGTCGCCATTTCCGGCGGAATCATTTCCTGCGACTGAGCCGACAGCGTGGGAGCAACGATGACAAGAGCAGCGACGGGGAGGAGCGAGAGCAGGAACTTCATAGGGATTCTCCAGAAATCAAAAGTCGAACGGTGACCCGTTGTGTGGACGCGGGCTTCATTCAGCTATCGGCTAACCGCCGTTCAACTTGAATCCAGAAAACGTGATTTTTATCTCAGTTCCATCGCGTGGTGCGTCGCGTGTCGGGAGCTTCCTGACACGCGATCGTCGTAGATGCGGTCGCGCCAAAGCGTTACGGCCGCCGGAGCGGTGCAGCGGGTGCCGGGCGGCGCCTGTACCTTGACGGTGGCTACCGAACGGAGCGAATCAGCCACCGGGTGGGTGCGGGCGGGGCGCGGAAGCCGGAGCGCACGTGTGCTACCTCGGGATTCCGAGCACCAACCGCGCCTTCTGGCGGCTGGGCAGTCGTTTGGTAGCCGCCTGTCGTACATGGCGGCTCCTGCATTCCTCTACACCTCTCCGGCGACCGCAGGCGAGGCGACACAGCCGTTTGAATCAGGCGGCTTCTTCGACCAGTTGCTGACCCAGCTCGGTGCTGTCCAGCAGGGTTTCGATATCCAGCAGGATCAACATGCGATCGTCCTGGGTGCCGATACCGGAGATGAAACGGGTGTCGACCGACGCACCGAATTCGGGGGTAGGCCGGATCTGGTCGTCGTTGAGCGGAATCACGTCGGACACGCTGTCCACGACGATGCCCACCACGCGGTCCTCGACGTTGAGCACGATCATCACGGTGAAAGCGTCGTAGCGCGCTTCTTTCAGGCGCAGCTTCAGGCGCAGGTCGATCACCGGCACGATGGTGCCGCGCAGGTTGATCACGCCCTTGATGTAATCCGGCGCGTCGGGCAGACGGGTGACCGAATCGTAGCCGCGGATTTCCTGCACCTTCAGGATATCCACGCCGTAGTGTTCTTCGCCCAAAGCGAAGCTGAGGAATTCACCACCGGTGCCGGTGGCAGTGCTTTTATCGTTCATGGAAACTCCGGGCGTTGCGGCTAAGTGTCGGGTTGAGGCAGGACTGCGGCAGCAGAGACGGATGCGGGATGCCCTAGCAACATCGGCGGGGTAGGCAGCAACTTTAGGTGCCGGCCCCGCGTGGTACGCGAGGGTTCAGAACACGCCGCTCTTGCGCGCATTGCGCTGGCGGTCGACACGGAAAATGTAGCGCTGGATGGTTTCGTCGGCGCCACGCGGCAGGTCGCTGAACTGCATGCCGATCCGGAAGCCTTCGCTGCCGTTGGGCAGGGCCTGCTTGTGCTGGCTGCATACGGTCAGCGGCAGCGTGATCGGGGCGGTGTCGGGCAATTGCAGGATGCAGTTGCGGTAGGTGCGTTGCAATTCGAGCAAGGGCATCCCGTCGGTGAGGGACACCGCCAGGCCGCCGCTGCTGATGTCGATCACGCGCAGCTGCAGGTTGAACTCGTTTCCCTGCGCGGCATCCTGGCGGATGGTGCAGACGGGCGAATCGGTGATCGGCGTTTCCAGCCGATACGATTCGCGTCGCTGCATGTGGTACATCGCAACTGGCAGGTCGACGCGGAAGGCGACGTGGATGTCGCGATCGATCCGCTCGGCCTTTTCCAGGCGGAAGCGGATGTTCACCCGTTCCAACTGGGCGTAGCACAACAGGTATTTGGCGCCTTCGATGGCGCGGTTGGAAGCATCGTTATGGCTGCCGTCCAGGATCACGCAGTCGTCGTCTTCGTCCACTTCCAGCACGGCGGTGGGCACGGCCATGTCGCGGCCGGCCACATGCATGGTCACGATGGCGCGTTGATCGAGCAGCTGGCGCAGCAATCCACGGATCTGCCGCTTGTTGCGCAGCAGGTAGCGCTCGTCACCTTCGGCGAGGTGATCGGTGTCGTGGTCCAGCTCTGAGGTATCGCCTTGGGACATGGGCACAAGCACAGTGGAAGCGGGAAGGCGCCTGGCGGGTTGTCCCGGCGTCGCCTTGATATCGGCGGCAAAGCCAAATCTTTAAGGCGGCTGACGAAACTCTATGCCAGTCGGTGGCAAGGACCAGTCGCGATGGTCTGTGTGCAGAGCGTTCAGCCAAGCAAGCATCAGCGTCTGGCGCGAAGTCTTCGTTCTTCAATACGCCACCAGACAACTATCTGGTGAGGGCACCGAACCCTCGACGTCTTCTCGCTTGCTGCGGGGGCCCTTGCCCGCCCACCATCGCAGGACACGCTGCAAGTACGTCCCTGTCAGCGCCGTGGCGGCATCCATGCCGCCAAGGGTCCGCGACGGTGGGCGGGCAAGGGCCAGTCGCGTTGGTCGGTGTGCAGAGTTTTGAAGCCAGCCAGCAACCGCCGACGAGGTGTCCCTCGCTCGTCAACAAACCACTGGCCAACTGTCTGGTGCGGTGTCCTTGCCGATTGCAGGACCGTTGGCGGCATGGATGCCGCCATCGAGCCCCATGGACGGGTTCACGGCGTGTCCGGCGAGCGGTGAGGGCACCGCGCACTCGACGCTGCGACGTTGCTGCAGGTCGTCGTGTTGGCGTCTCAGCTATAGGCGTGGCGTGCATTGGCCAGCAGGGTACTGAGGCGGTCCTGCGGCTCCAGGCGGAACACTGCGACCGCATCGACCAGCTGCGCGGCCTGGTCTTCCATCGAGCGTGCGGCGGCGGTGGCTTCTTCCACCAGCGCGGCGTTCTGCTGGGTGGTTTCGTCCATCTGGGTGACGGTCTGGTTGACCTGGGTGATGCCCGCGGCCTGTTCGCGCGAAGCGCTGGTGATTTCGCCCATGATGTCGGTGACGCGCTGCACCGAGGTCACCACCTGCTGCATGGTGCTGCCAGCTTCGGAAGCCAGTGCCGCGCCGTTGCCGATGCGGGTCACCGAGTCTTCGATCAGGTGCTTGATCTCCTTGGCCGCGCCGGCCGAGCGCTGTGCCAACGTGCGAACCTCCGAGGCCACGACGGCAAAGCCACGGCCCTGTTCGCCGGCACGCGCCGCTTCCACCGCCGCGTTCAAGGCCAGGATATTGGTCTGGAAGGCGATGCCGTCGATGACGCTGATGATCTCGGCAATCTTTTTCGACGAGGCGTCGATATCGGCCATGGTCGTAACCACGCGGTTCACGACGTCGCCGCCCTTTGCCGCCACACCGGCAGCATCGAGCACCAGGCGATTGGCCTGATCGGCGTTGTCGGCGTTCTGCTTGACGGTCGCGGTGAGTTCTTCCATGGAGGCTGCTGTTTCTTCCAACGCGGCCGCTTGCTGTTCGGTGCGACGCGACAGGTCGCCGTTGCCGGTGGCGATCTCGGTGGCGGCCGAATTGATCGTCAGCGAAGCGTCCTTGATGCGGCGCACGATACCGGCCAACTGGTCGGCGGTGGCATTGGCGTCGTCGCGGATAGTGGCGAATACGCCCTGCAGCGCGCCGTCCATGCGCGCGGTCAAATCGCCTTGCGACAGTGACGAGAGCAGGCCGGAGACGCGCGACAGACCGTCGGCGTTATTGTCCAGCAGCGTGTTGAGCTGTTGGGTCAGCAGCAACAGGAAGCCATGCTTGCCGCGCACGTCGATCCGCTCGCTGAGGTCGCCGGCGGCGGCGGCTTCCACCACGAGCGCAACTTCCTGTTCCACCTGCACTTGCTGGGTACGGTCGCTCCATTCGACCACATAGCCCATGCGCTCGCCGGTCGCAGCCACGACCGGGCTGACCACTTCCTGCACGATGCGGCCGCCGATTTCGATCTGTGCGGTGTGCGTGCTCTTGAGTTGATCCAGCAGGCGTGATTGCTCGGGATTGCGATGGAACTGGTCGATGCGGGTCGTGCTCAATGCCGTGGCATCGAAGTTGGGCAGGTCGTGTCGCAGGACGTCCTGCATTTCCGACAGCATGCGCTGCAGCGGGCGATTGACGTAAATGATGCGGCGCTCGGCGTCGGCGATCATCACATTGGTGCTGACGTCGTCCAAGGCGGTGCGCACGCGCAGTGCTTCGCTGGCGATCAGGTGGTCGCGTTCCAGGCGCGCGCGCAGGTCATCGCGCATGGTGCGCGCGTTGAGCAGCAGGCGGCCGAGTTCGTCATGCCGGTCGATTTCGATCGGGTTGTCCAGGCGGCCGGCCGCCACGTCGCCGAGCACGCGTTCCACCGCCAGCAGCGGGCCGGTGACCATCTTGCGCGCGGCGATGAACACCACCGCGATGCACAGTGCCAGCACCACCAGCGAGAACAGCAGCATGCTGCCCATCAGCGCGTCCAGCGGGCCGTCGATGGCACTGCGCGGCTGCGCGCCGATCACCGCCCACTGCCACGGCGCATAGCGCTGTGCGGTGACTTCGAACGCCTGGCTGGCGCCCTTGGCATCGCGCAGCTGCAGGCTGGCGCTGGGCTGCTTGCCGTCCAGCACTGCCTGCAACAGGGCCTGCTGTTCGGCCGGCACCAGTGCCGCCAATGTGGCCGGGGTGCCCGGCGGAGCCGCGATGACCTGGCCCTGGTGATCGCCCGGCGCCATGTCGACGATCACGAAATAGCCGTCCTGGCCCAGTTTGGTGGTGCTGACCTGGGCCTTGAGCGCGGCCAGGCCCTGGGTGTAGTTACGCCCGACGAACAGCGCACCAATGACCTCGCCGGCGGCATCGCGCAGCGGCTGGTAATGGGTCATGTACTGCTCGCCGAACAGCTGCGCCTGGCCGGTGAAGCTCTTGCCTTGCGACAGGGCGGCGTAGGCCTTGCCCTTGCGATCGAGCAGGGTGCCGATGACGCGTTCGTCCTGCTTGTTGCGCAGCGAGGTGGTGATGCGCACGAAGTCGTCGCCGGTACGGGCGAAGATCGTGGCAACGCCGCCGGTCGCCTTCGCGAAGCGGTCCACGGCGTCGACATTGAGATTCAGTGCCTGCTTGCCGGCATGTAGCGACGGGGTGTTCTGTTGGCCGATGGTCACCGTGCTGGCGCTATCGAGTTCGCGCGCGCCGGCGGGGAGCATGTCGTCGAACACGCTGCCCAGACGCTGGGTGCCTTCGCTGAGGGTGACGTCGTACATCGCCACCGACTGCTGCATCAGCCGGGTGCTGGAGCGCAGTTCGGCCTTGACCTGCGATTCGATATCGCCAGCGGACTGGCGATAGATGGTCAGGGCCAACAGCCCCAGCGAGGTGGCAATGACCAACGTGAGCAGTGCGGAGAGCCGCGTACCGACCGAGAGTCGGCTGAAGGATTGCATGAGAAATCGGCCTTGCCCGGGGGAGGGCGTTAAGAATACGTGAACTTGGTAGCGGCCGTTTATGCTCGAAATTGATTTTTGCCGTTGAAATCAGCACAAAATTGAGCGTTCCATTCAGTATTCGATGGCTGAAAGCGGTTTCATAACGTGTGCCTCGTCGTCGGCAATTGTAAATTTCGGGTGAAATTAGGATGCTCTTGAAGAACTCGAGGGGCCGCGTATCGCTGGCGAAAAGCACGTCTTGCAGCTGCCATCGGAGCACCATCTTGGGCAACCAATCCGATGGCTGCGCAGCCGTCGAGCGGTTGCGACCTGGGGCTTGGAATTCGCTCCCATGCCTCGGTTCCGATGCATCGCTCCTCCTGGAGATTGCGCATGCGGTTTATCGGTTGCCGCACTGGGAGGGCGGCACAAAAAAAGGGCCGCTTCCCCTCGCAAGGGAAGCGGCCCACAAGATCTGCGGAGCGCGGATCAAAGGCTCTCGAAACGTGTGTGTGTGGCTGGACAACGGTGTTACGTGAAACGCGCATCGGCAGCTGCGACTGGGTGACGATGAGGACGGCAGCCGATTGCGCCACAGGGACTAAAAACGATCCCGGTGTCTGTGCCGGTCGCCCGCCACTGCCGGCGACCGATGAGCTCTGGCGCTGCCGCTTAAAACTCCTGCCAATTGACACCGCCAACGGTCGACGCGGTTGCACCGACCGCCACGCGCGGCGGTGTCGCCGCGGCCACGGGGGCACGTGCAGCCGGGCGCGTCGCCGGCCGCTGGTGGCCCACTGCGCCGGCGATGGCCGATAACCTGCGTGCCACCGGCGCGTTCGCATCGACCTTGAAGACCGCCACCGCTTCGGTGAGTTGCTGTGCCTGTTCTTCCATCGCGCGCGCGGCGGCAGTGGCTTCTTCCACCAGGGCAGCGTTCTGTTGGGTGGCTTCATCCATCTGCGTGACGGTGAGGTTGACCTGTTCGATGCCGGCCGATTGTTCCTGCGACGCGGCGGAAATTTCGCCCATGATGTCGGTGACGCGCTGCACCGATGAGACGATGTCGGCCATGGTGCGGCCGGCCTGGTCCACCAGCTGCGAGCCGTCGGTGACGCGCTGCACCGAGTCGCCGATCAGATCCTTGATCTCCTTGGCGGCGGCCGCCGAACGCTGCGCCAGCGTGCGCACCTCACTGGCCACCACGGCAAAGCCGCGGCCTTGCTCGCCGGCACGCGCCGCTTCCACTGCGGCATTCAGGGCCAGGATATTGGTCTGGAACGCGATGCCGTCGATGACGCTGATGATGTCGGCGATCTTCTTCGACGAGGCCTGGATGCCAGCCATGGTGTCGACGACCTTGCCGACGACCTCGCCGCCTCGCGACGCGACGCTGGCCGCACCGATGGCCAGTTGATTGGCCTGGCGTGCGCCTTCGGCGTTCTGCTTGACGGTCGAGGTGAGCTCTTCCATCGAGGCAGCGGTTTCTTCCAGGTTTGCGGCCTGCTGTTCGGTGCGCTGCGACAGGTCGTTGTTGCCGGCGGCAATCTCGCTGGCGGCCGCATTGATGGAGACCGCCGAGGTCTGGATGTGCCCGACGATGCCGGCCAGTTGCGTGACCGTGGCATTGGCATCGTCGCGCATCTGCGCAAACACACCCTGGAATTGGCCATCCATACGCGCAGTGAGATCGCCCGCAGCAATCGCCTGCAACATGCCCGACAACGCTTGCAGGCTGCCATCGGCGGTGGCCATCAGCTGATTGAGGCTCTCGACCATGATGCGGAAGTCGTACTGGAACTGCGCTGCGTCGCCCCGTGCACTGAAGTCGCCGGCCGCAGCGGCTTGCGCCAGCTGCTTGATCTGCTGATTCATCGCGGCCAGGTTATGTTTGACCTGCGCCATGGTCTGGGTGAGTTTGGCCTGTTCGCCGGGCAGGGCCTCCATGTCGTCGCTGAGGTCGCCGATCGCATAGCGGCCCATGATCTGCGCCAGGCGCGCGGTCACCTGGATGTGGCTGTCGACCAGCGCGTTGGTGTCGCCGGCCATGCGGCCGTAGTCGCCGGGGAAACCGCCGGCATCCATACGGAAGCTCACCTGGCCGGCATCGTGGCGCTTGGCCATGTCCAGCTGCGCGGTAATGAGGTTGCGCACCTGCGACTGCATCTTGTCCATGGCCTGCAACAGACGGCCGGTTTCGTCGCTGGCATCGCTGTGCACGGCGTTATCGAGCTTGCCCTCGGCAATCGCTTCGGCAGCGCGGGTGGCGCGGCTCAGCGGCCGGGTGAGGCTGCGGGTGATCAGCAAGCCCAGGGTTCCACTCAGCAATACCACCATCAGCGAACCGCCGACCAGCAACTTGCGCGAATCGTCCATCGACTGCAGCGCCACGCCGGCTGCTTCGGAGGCGAGCTTGTCCTGAAGGGCGATGTTCTCGCCGATCTTGTCCTGCCACTTTTGCAGCGCGGGCGCGGCTTTGGTGAGCAGCAACGGCAAGGCTTCGTCGCTGTGGCCGGACATCACCAGGTCGATGATCTGATTGTTCAATTCGCGTACTTGCGGAGTGAGGCGATCGATGTCGTCCCGGATGACTTGGCCAGGCGGCGAGACCGGCATGGCGTACAGGGCTTCGCGCGCTTTTGAATAGTCGGCACGCGCGGCCTTGATCTTCTCGATGAATTTCAGATTGTCTTCATTGCTGGTCGGCAACACGACATTGCGCAGCTCCGAGGCGATGACGTAATTGGCATTCATCATGTCGTTGGAGAGGCGGATCTTGGTCATGTTCTGATGCACCAGGGCATCCACCAGCGCACGTGCGGAGCTCAGCCCGCGATACCCGATGAAGGCGATGAACCCGGACAGCAGGATCAACACGATGAAGGCGGCAGCCAGGCGCGGCCCGACATTGAAACGCAGCAAAAGAGAGGTCATAAGATCGCTCGACTCAAAAGGGTAGGAGGGCGGGTGCGTCGACAGTCCTGCAAGGTGCGCTGCGCTCGCGTCTGTTTGTCATCACGCCTGCTGGTAACGGCGCGGCCTGCAGTCAATTGAGCGAGCTAGATGAGCTGATAAAGCGGGTTCTCAGGCAAGTGATGGACGCGTGCTGGCAGGCACTACGTGATTCCATCATTAGGCAAAATTCCGCGTTTTAGTCGATGAAAAACCGTGTTTCTGGCCGATTCGCGTGATCCTATAATTCACGATGTCGCATGACAGCTCACATGCTCTGCACACGTCATGCGCTGCGACTGCGCGCCTGACGCGGCACTCGTGCATCGCCACGACAGCCGTTTGCGACGGACTGTCTTGGCGATGCTGCCGATGCGATCAGAACTCCTGAGGCGATTAGAATTCCTGCCAATTGCCCGAATCTGCATTCGATGCTGCGCTGCCCGCAACGCTGCGACGTGCCGATGCGGCCGCCGGGATGACGCGTGCTGCCGGGCGCGGAGCGAAGCGGGCATTGGCCGGTGCGCTGGCAATGGCCGACAACTGGCGTGCCACCGGTGCGTGCGCAGCCACCTTGAAGACCGCCACCGCTTCGGTCAGCTGCTGCGCCTGTTCTTCCATCGCACGTGCGGCAGCGGTGGCTTCTTCCACCAGGGCGGCGTTCTGCTGGGTGGCTTCGTCCATCTGAGTGACGGTCTGGTTGACCTGTTCGATACCCGCGTACTGCTCCTGCGAGGCCGAGGAAATCTCACCCATGATGTTGGTGACGCGCTGCACGCTGGCGACAATCTCGGCCATGGTGGTGCCGGCCTGATCGACCAGGGTTGCGCCTTGCGTGACCTTTTCGACCGAGTCGTCGATCAGGTGCTTGATCTCCTTGGCGGCACCGGCCGAACGCTGCGCCAGCGTGCGGACTTCAGACGCGACCACCGCAAAACCACGGCCCTGTTCGCCGGCACGCGCCGCTTCCACTGCCGCGTTCAAGGCCAGGATATTGGTCTGGAACGCGATGCCGTCGATGACGCTGATGATCTCGGCGATCTTCTTGGACGAGCCCTGGATGTCGGACATGGTGGTGACCACCTTCGCCACCACGTCGCCGCCTTGCGAGGCGACCGCAGCAGCGCCAATGGCGAGCTGGTTGGCCTGGTTGGCGTGTTCGGCGTTCTGCTTGACGGTGGAGGTGAGCTCTTCCATCGAGGCAGCGGTTTCTTCCAGATTGGCGGCCTGCTGTTCGGTGCGCTGCGACAGATCCTGGTTGCCGGAGGCGATTTCGCCCGAGGCCAAGCCGATCGCATCGGCCGCGATCTGGATGCGGCCGACGATGCTGGCCAGTTGTTCGGCGGTGGCATTGGCGTCGTCGCGCATCTGTGCGAACACACCCTGGTACTGGCCGCTCATGCGTGCGGTAAGGTCGCCGGCAGCGATCGACTGCAACAAGCCAGAGAGCGATTGCAGGTTGCCGTCGGCGGTGGCCATCAAGGTGTTGAGGCTTTCCACCATGATGCGGAAATCGAACTGGAACTGCTCGGCATCGCCGCGCGCGCTGAAGTCGCCGTTGGCCGCGGCCTGCGCCAGCTGCTTGATCTCGGTGTTCATGGTCGACAGGTTGTGCTTGACCTGGTTCATTGCCGCGGTGATGGCCGCCTTCTCGCCGGGCAGCTGCTGCATGTCTTCGGACAGGTCGCCGATGGCATAACGCTCGATCAGGTGGATGGTCTGCATCTTGACCTTGATGTGCGCGGCCACCAGCTCGTTGGTGTCATGGGCCATGCGGCCGAAATCGCCCGGGAATGCGTCGGCGTCCATGCGGAAGCTGATCTGGCCTTCTTCGTGGCGCTTGGCCATGCCCAGCTGTGCGGCAATCAGATTGCGCAGCTGGCCCTGCATGTTGTCCATGGCATGCAACAGGCGGCCGGTCTCGTCGTTGGAGTTCGCGCTGACGTCGTTGTCCAGATTGCCTTGGGCAATGGCTTCGGCGGCGCGCGTGGCGCGTGTCAGCGGAACCACCAGGCTGCGGGTGATCAACCAGGCGAGTACGCTGCTGATCAGCACCACCGCCAGGCCGCCACCAATCAACATGGCACGGCCGCGGGCCATCGCGGTGGTGGCCAGCGCATTGGCCTCCTGGGCGCGCTGGCGCTGCAGCGCCGAATATTCGAGCAGCGTGTCCTGCCATGCCTGCGTGGCGGGTGCGGCACGTTGCAATAGCAAGGACAGGGCTTGGTCCGCCTTGCCGGCAAGACCCAGATCGATCACCTGCTGGTTGAGCGCGCGGGCGGCCTTGTTGTTGGCATCGATCCTCTCACGCAGCGCCTGGGCGACAGGCGTTGCCGAGAAGGTGTAGAGCTTCTCGCGTGCATCCTTGTAGATGCTGCGCTGGTCTTCGATGATCGCAGCGAAGCGACGATTCTCCGCATCGCTGGTCGGCAACACGATGTTGCGTAGCTGCACGGCAATCACCGACACCGCGTTGTTCATTTCCTGCAACCGCTGGACGATCACCATGTTGCGGTTGGTGAGCGTGTCCAGGGTCTGGCGCGCCTGCGCCAGCGTGTACAGGCCAGCCACGACCAGGGCGCAGGACAGCAGGATCAGCGTGCCGAAGGCGAAGCCAAGGCGCTTGCCGACGTTGTAGCGTTGAAGAAGAGCAATCATGGTTGGGATCTCGAGAGCGATGGGCAGAAAGGGGGCGGTGCGCTGGGCGGGAGGCGTACTGGGTACGCTGGTGGCGCCGAAGCGGGCGTGCGTCGAACCGATCCATCGAGCGTTGCGACATCAAAGGGTCGTAACGCTGGCGATTGCAGGGCAGGTACGCGTGCTTGGGGTTGGTAACGGCACCGTGTCGGTGCTGCTGAACTCGCTAGGCCAGGCGCGTATGGGTCGGCGTCACCGAGGTGAGGCTGGTGTGCACAACCGCCTGGAAATGCCTGTCAAAAGAGGCATCTCGGTGATTCCAAAGACTCGTGCTTTCACTTCTTGCTCACGCGCCTGACCGTCGCTCAGCCCTTCGAAATCCAAAGCGGCTTGGCGTCTGGCTTGTACCTGCACCATCGCGCAGGGCTGATCGACGCCTGCGCGCGTGTCGTAGAGCTCTGCTGATCGCACTGCGCATAACGCGTGCGCGTTAGTGATGTGCAAAGTTGCGCCGTTGCCTGATCGATGCGGGCAGCGGGCAGTCACTAAGGTGGGACGCATGCGTGCGCGCAGCGTCCCAGGGCAGATCGACCGCCGGTCGCTCTAGGCAGCGTGGCCCAGGCGGCGACGCGGAGGCCCTGCCTGCAACTGGAACACAGAGACCGCATCGCGCAATTGCTGCGCCTGTTCTTCCATCGAACGGGCGGCGGCGGTGGCTTCTTCCACCAGTGCGGCGTTCTGCTGGGTGGCCTGATCCATCTGCGCGATGGTCTGGCCGACCTGTTCGATGCCTTGCGACTGCTGCTGCGATGCCTCGCTGATCTCATGCATGATGGTGGTGACGTTCTGCACCGAGTCGACGATGTCCTGCATGGTACGACCGGCCTGGCCCACCAGCTGGTTGCCGTGTTCGACCCGGCTGACCGAGTCCTCGATCAGTTGCTTGATCTCTTTTGCCGCATCGGCCGAGCGCTGCGCCAGCGTGCGCACTTCGCTGGCCACGACTGCAAAGCCGCGGCCCTGTTCGCCGGCGCGCGCCGCTTCCACCGCGGCGTTCAAGGCCAGGATATTGGTCTGGAAGGCGATGCCGTCGATCACGCTGATGATGTCGGCGATCTTCTTGGATGCAGCCTGGATGCCGGCCATGGTGCCCACGACCTCACCCACTACCGCACCGCCTTGCGAGGCGACCGTGGCCGCATCGACCACCAACTGGTTTGCGCGGCGCGCATGCTCGGCGTTGTTGCGCACGGTGGAGGTGAGTTCTTTCATCGAGGCAGCGGTTTCTTCCAGATTGGCCGCTTGCTGTTCGGTGCGTTGCGACAAATCCTGATTGCCGGTGGCAATTTCGCTGGCGGCGTCGTTGATGGCATTGGTGGACTGCTGGATGCGCCCGACGATATTGGCCAGCTGGGTCACGGTAGTATTGGCATCGTCGCGCATGCGCGCGAACACGCCGTGGAAGTCGCCGTGCATGCGGGCGGTGAGGTCGCCCGCCGCGATCGCCTGCAATACCGTCGAGAGCGCGTGCAGATTCGCATCGGAGGTGGCCATCAATTGATTGAGGCTGTCCACCATCGCGCGGAAATCGTACTGGAAGCGCTGTGCGTCGCCGCGCACGCTGAAATCGCCATTGGCTGCGGCCTGCGCAAGCAGCTTGATCTCGCTGTTCATCGCCGACAGGTTGGCCTTGACGGTATCCATGGTGTCGGTGAACACCGCCTTTTCGCCAGGCAGGCGCTCCATGTCCTGGCTCAGGTCGCCGATGGCGTAGCGCGACATGATCTGCGCAAGTTTCATCTTGACTGCAATGTGCGAGCCCACCAGCGCGTTGGTGTCGCGCACCATGGTGGCGTAGGCACCGGGGAAACTGTCTGCCTGCATGCGGTAGCTGATCTGGCCGGCGTCGTGGCGCTGCGCCATTTCGCTTTGCGCGCTGAGGACGCGCTGCAGTTGCCCTTGCATCTGGCGCATGGTGTCGAGCAATTGACCGGTTTCGTCGCGGCCGGCGGCACTGACCTGATCGTCCAGCTGGCCCTGCGCGATATTGGCTGCCACCGTCGCGGCGCGGCGCACATTGCGGGTCAGGCGCGACAAGGTATACCAGCACAGGGCGGCGATCAGCAGCGCCAGCACCGACAGGCCGGCGATCGCTTGCCACATCGCGTTGCGTGCGTCGACCAGGTGGCGCTCGGATTGCCGCTGCAGCGCCTGCAGGGACACGTTGCTGAGGTCCCGCATGCTCTGGCCAAGCGCATCGAGTGCGGCATTCCACTGCGCGTCGGCCTTGGCATCGCTGCCCTCCAAGGCGGTACCCAGTGCGGCCAGTGCGGCGCGTGACTGGGTGGCTTCGACCTTGGCGGCATCGGCCAGGGCAGGGTCGGGCTGCTCCAGCAGGCCCATCGCCTTGTCCAGCTCATGGCGGAAACGCACATGGTTTCGGGCAAGTTGATCGAGCTGCTCGCGCAGCATGGCGCGGCTGTCGCCCGCCTGCGAGGGGTCGCTGGCGGCGTCCAGACGGGTCAGCGATTCGGTGGTCTCGGGGCTGTAGATCAGCGTGGAGACCACCAGGTGATAGCTCTCGATGTACGGGGTGTAGACCAGCTGGCTGTCGTCGCGTAATGCATCCAGCGCGGCAAAGGCCTGTTCGCTCACGGCGGCGTAGCCCTCCGCGGCGGCACCGGCAACATGGCGCTGCTGCAGGGCCAGCAATTGCTTCTGGCTGCGTTCGAAGCCGGGAAGCTTGGCCGTGGTGGCGAGCAGTTGGGTGAGATCGCGCTCGGCGCGCTGGGCGGCGTCTTTGGCGGTGCTGCCGCTATCTACGTGGGCTGCGTGCAGGTCGGTGATCAGGCCCAGCATTTGCCCAAGCGGCGCATAGCTGCGCAATTCGTTGCTGCTGATGGCGACGCTTTCGTTGAGCTTGCCGCGATAGAGCAGCACCGGAATGACCAGCCCCACCAACGCAAGCACGCCGATGATGCCGAGTTTCCTGGCGATGGCCAGGTCGTCCCAACGGCGGGTCCAGCGGCGTGGGGACGCTGGAACGGTCTGCGGCGACAGCGTGGGTGAGGTGGTCATTGATGCGTCTCATGGATGTAAGCAGACTATCGGCTAACGACGTCTACGCCTTTAATGGATCGGCAGCGCTGCCGATCCGTCCAGTTCAGTCAGTGCTGGCGACCTGTTCAGAACTCCTGCCAGCTGCTGTCGTTGCCTGGCGCAGCGACCACGGCGCGCAGCCTGGGGGCAGGAACGCGGCCGGCTGCCACCGCCTTGGCCGCAAGCGCCGGCGTTGCTGCCGGGCGTCGTGATGCTGCACGCGATGCGTCGTTGCTGTCGGTCTTGAAGACCGCCACTGCCTCGGTCAATCCGAGCGCCTGTTCTTCCAGTGCGCGGGCGGCGGCGGTGGCTTCTTCCACCAGTGCGGCGTTCTGCTGGGTGGTTTCGTCCATCTGGGTGACGGTCTGGTTGACCTGCTCGATGCCGGCCGACTGCTCCTGCGAGGCCGCGGAGATCTCGCCCATGATGTCGGTGACGCGCTGCACGCTGGACACGATCTCGGCCATGGTGGTGCCGGCGCTGTGCACCAGCAGCGAGCCTTCGGCGACGCGTTGCACTGAATCGTCGATCAGGCTCTTGATCTCCTTGGCCGCTGCGGTGGAGCGCTGCGCAAGCGTACGCACTTCGCTGGCCACCACGGCAAAGCCGCGGCCTTGTTCGCCGGCGCGCGCCGCTTCCACCGCGGCGTTGAGCGCCAGGATGTTGGTCTGGAACGAGATGCCATCGATGACGCTGATGATGTCGGCGATTTTCTTGGACGAAGACTCGATCCCGCTCATGGTCTCGACCACCTTGCTGGCGATCTCCCCGCCCTGCGACGCAACGCGGGCGGCGCCGATGGCGAGCTGGTTGGCCTGGCGTGCGCTTTCGGCGTTCTGCTTGACGGTGGAGGTGAGCTCTTCCATCGAGGCAGCGGTCTCTTCCAGGTTGGCGGCCTGTTGTTCGGTACGCTGCGACAGATCCTGGTTGCCGGCGGCGATTTCGCCGGTGGCCGCGCCGATGTTGCCGGCCGCGCCCTGGATCCGCACCACGATGCGCGTGAGCTGTTCGGTGGTGGCGTTGGCGTCGTCGCGCATCTTGGCGAACACACCGTGGAAGTTGCCGTGCATGCGGGCGGTGAGATCGCCGGCGGCGATGGACTGCAACAGCGCCGACAAGCTGCCCAGGCTGGTGTCGCTGACCTCCATCATCGCGTTGAGATCCTGCACCATGCGCAGGAAATCGTGCTCGAACCGCTGCGCATCGCCGCGCGCGCTGAAGTCGCCGGCAGCCGCCGCGCTGGCCAGGCGCTGGATCTCGGTGTTGATCGCCAGCAGGCTGGCTTTGGCCGCATCCATCGACTCGTGCAGCACCGCACGGCTGCCCGGCAGGCGCCGTGCATCGCGGCGCAGATCGCCGCGGGCGTATTCGTTGAGCACTTCGACGGCATCGACGATGGCGTCCAGGTGCTCGAACATCATCGTGTTGATGCCCTTGCTCAGTTCGCCGTACACGCCGGGGAAGTCCTGCGGCATGCGGTGGCTGATGTCCTTGTCGGCGTGCAGCTCGATCATTCGCGTGGTTTCGCCGGAGAAACGCTGCAACTGCGTCTGCATCTTGGCCATGGCGCTGAGCAGCCGGCCGGGCTCGTCGGTGGCGGTGGTGTGCACATTGCTATCCAGGCGGCCCTCGGCGATGGCCTCGGCGGCACGGGTGGCGCGGCTCAACGGCTGGGTCAGGCTGCGGGTGATCAGCCAGGCCAGCAGGCTGCTGATCACGACAACCGCAATGCCGCCGGCGATCAGCAACGCCCGGCCACGATCCATTGCGGCATTGGCATCGGCGTAGGCGCTGGCGCCACGTGTGCGCTGGCGTGCGGCATACGCATTGAGCGCGTCCTGCCATTGCTGGTTCGCCGGTACGGCCTGCTGCATCAGTGCCTTGAGCGCCTCGTCGGGCTTGTAGTTCATGCCCAGGTCCAACACCTGCTGGTTGGCAACACGCGCTTTTTCGCGAGCAAGATCGATCTGCCGACGCATTGCTGCACCATTGGCGTCGGACGGCGGGATGGCGTACAGCTTGTCGTGGATGTCGCTGTAGTACTGCCGTTGCTGCTCGATGATTTTTGCGAAGCCGATGTTCTCTTCCTGCGTGGTCGGCAGCACGATGTTGCGCAGGTTGATGGCAATGTCCGCACTGGCGGTGCGCATCTCGCCGACGTACTCGAGGATGGTCATATTGCGCTTGACGATCGACTCCATGCGCCCACGCGCTTGCGCCAGGGTCATCAGGCCAGCGGCCACCAGGCCGCAGGACAGCAGGATCAGGAAGCCGAACGCAGCGGAAAGGCGGGTGCCGACGTTATAGCGTTGGAGAAAGCCGATCATGAAACATACCTGCCGGAAAGGAGGAAAAGGAGGCGGTTCGAGGCAAACGGCGGCGGCCTCGCGATCACGGTCGGCACCCGCTGCAAGCGGGGGACGGCCGCGTGACGCCTGGCGCTGGTCGCCCGCGTCGGCTCCGTCCCGATTGCAGGGCAGGTAGCGGCGAATCGGTCGTATACTTGAGCTCGCTATTTAGCTTTTGTTATAGCTGGCATCGTTCCCTGGTGCAGGGAACGATGCTTGCCGATGCAAGGCCATACCGCGTGAGGTTCGACTTGGCGGTTCGACGTCATCCAGGGCGCATCAGGCTGGCCCATCGCCAGCGGCTACCATCAATGCAATGAGGGCCCGATCAAACGCGTGCGGGTGGCATGCGCTTGGTCGGGCCCTGCGTGTTGCAACGACCGATGTGTGGAGCGGTCGCCTGGCGCAGATGGCATCGGTGTCCATTTCCCACCGATGCCAGTGCGTGTTGGTCAGAACTCCTGCCAGTTGGTCTCGACGGTCGTCGATGCAGCGACCGCGCGCGGCTTGGCGGCCGCGGTGCCGCCGATCGAGGTCAGCTTGGCGCGCACCGCGGGCGCGGCCTTGGCGACCGATGCCGTGCGGACAGTGCTGGCGGTGCCTTGTTCGGTCTTGAAGACCGCCACGGCCTCGGTCAATCCGACCGCCTGTTCTTCCAGCGAGCGCGCGGCGGCGGTGGCTTCTTCCACCAGCGCGGCGTTCTGTTGGGTGGTTTCGTCCATCTGGGTGACGGTCTGGTTGACCTGTTCGATGCCAGCCGACTGTTCCTGCGAAGCGGCGGAGATCTCGCCCATGATGTCGGTGACCCGCTGCACGCTGGTCACCAGCTCGCTCATGGTCCTGCCTGCGGTATTGACCAGCACCGAACCGGCGGCCACACGTTCGACCGAGTCGGCGATCAGGTCCTTGATCTCCTTGGCGGCGCCGGAAGAGCGCTGTGCCAGCGTACGCACTTCGGAAGCCACCACGGCGAAGCCGCGGCCTTGCTCGCCGGCACGCGCCGCTTCCACCGCGGCGTTCAAGGCCAGGATGTTGGTCTGGAAGGCGATGCCGTCGATGACGGAGATGATATCGGCGATCTTCTTCGACGAGGCCTCGATGCCGGCCATGGTCTCGACCACCTGGCCGGCGATCTCGCCGCCCTGCGTGGCCACGCTGGCCGCGCCGATGGCGAGCTGGTTGGCCTGGCGTGCGCTTTCGGCGTTCTGCTTGACGGTGGAGGTGAGCTCTTCCATCGAGGCCGCGGTTTCTTCCAGGTTGGCGGCCTGCTGTTCGGTGCGCTGCGACAGGTCCTGATTGCCGGCGGCGATTTCGCTTGCCGCACCACTGATCGACGTGGCCGAGGCCTTGATGCCGCTGACGATCTCGGCCAGCTGGGTGGCGGTGGCATTGGCATCGTCGCGCATCTGCGCAAACACGCCATGGAACTCGCCACTCATGCGTGCGGTGAGGTCGCCGGCAGCGATCGACTGCAACAAGCCCGAGAGCGATTGCAGGTTGCCATCGGCGGTGGCCATCAAGGTGTTGAGGCTTTCCACCATCACCCGGAAGTCGTACTGGAAACGCTCGGCATCGCCGCGGGCACTGAAGTCGCCATTGGCCGCCGATGTGGCCAGGTGCTTGATCTCGGTATTCATTGCCGACAGGTTGAATTTGACCTGCGCCATGGTGTCGGTGAGCACGGCCTTTTCGCCGGGCAGCTTGTCCATGTCCTCGCTGAGATCGCCGATGGCGTAGCGGCCCATGATCTGCGCAAGCTTCAGGTTCACCGCGATATGCGATGCGACCAGATTGTTGGTATCGCTTGCCATGCGGCCGTAGTCGCCTGGGAACGCATCGGCATCGATGCGGTAGCTGATCTGGCCTTCATCATGGCGCCGGGCCATGTCGGTCTGCGCGCTCAGCAGATTGCGCAACTGTTGTTGCATCTTGCTCATCGCCTTGAGCAGGCGCCCGGCCTCGTCGTTGAACTGGGTATCGACATCGTTATCCAGCCGGCCGCCGGCGATGGATTCTGCAGCGCGGGTCGCGCGGCTCAACGGCTGGGTCAGGCTGCGGGTGATCAGCACGCCCAGGGCGCCGCTCAGCAGCACGACCAGCAGCGAACCGCCGATCAGCAACTTGCGCGACTCGTCCATGGACTGCAGCGCAGCAGCAGAGGCGTCGCCCGCCAGCTTGTTCTGCAATGCGATGTTTTCTGCGATCTTGTCCTGCCACTGCTGCATCGCCGGTGCAGCCTTGGTCAGCAGCAAGGGCAGGGCGTCGTCGCTATGGCCAGTCATCACCAGCTCGATGACCTTGTCGTTCAAGCCCTTGACGATCTCTCGGCGGCGATCGATTTCTGCACGAATTTCCTTGCCTTCTTCCGAGGGCGGGGTTGCGTACAGGGCCGCGCGTGCCTTGACGTAGTCTGCACGGGCATTCTTGATGTTTTCGATAAACTTGAGATTGTCCTCGTTGGAGGTCGGCAACACGACATTGCGGATCTGCGTGGCAATGACGGAGTTGGCATTCATCATGGTGTTGGACAAGCGAATTTTCACCATGTTCTGATTAACCAGGTGATCCACTAGCGCACGCGACGCGCTCAGGCCACGATAGCCGATGAACGCAATCAGCCCCGACAGCACGATCAGAATAGTGAAGGCGGCGGCCAGTCGTGGGCCGACGTTATAACGTTGGAGAAGATTAGTCATGGCTGGTTCCTTGGACGCGTTGAGCAGCGGGAGAGCGATACGCTGACGGCAGCGATACTCGCCTGACCTGTCGCTATGTGCTGTAACGGCGCCCACGTATATTCTCTGAATACCTCGATATCTAAAAAAGTATAACTCAAGTCAGGTTTGTGAAATAAGCCGATGATTTATTGAATCGAAGCCATCAAAATAGCCCATGGATAATGCGAGCTCTACTGATCATTCATTTTTTACATTTATAAAATGTATCCGGATAATCCATTTTGACGTGCCGATGGGTTTATTCGATCTGGCGACGCAATAAAAAAAGCCGCGCTCCAGAGAGCGCGGCTTGCATGGCGGCGACTATTTCAGCCGTGCGGGATGTTCAACGCAATGGCCGGCACGCTGCGAACAGCTGCCCCGGCGCCGGTCGCGCCCACCTGGCGGCGAGCGCAGCCGTCTCGCCGCTTAGAACTCGGACCAATCGGATTCGTTGGACGGTGCCACTGCTGCTGCGGCACGGCCCGCCGGGCGCGCAGCATGCGGCTTGCTGGCCGGCATGCTGGCAGCAACCGGGCGCTTGGCGGCGATGTGGCGCACCACCGGCGTAGCACGGGTTACCGCTTCCAGCTCGGCCGAGAGGCGGAACTGCGCCACCGCTTCGGTGAGCTGCTGCGCCTGCTCTTCCATCGAGCGTGCCGCGGCGGTGGCTTCTTCCACCAACGCGGCGTTCTGCTGGGTGCGTAAGCTCCCCCGATCCGCAGACACCGCATAAGTAGATCTTTCTGGCATCGTTCCCAAGTCAGGAGGTTCCATGCGCACATCGAAGTTCACCGAGACACAGATCATCGCCACGCTGAAGCAGGCCG